>JBMOLS010000001.1:0-24717 GCA_049324055.1 Bacteroidota bacterium
CCTTGCTCTTGCTCTTTGAGGATGCCAATAATCTGGCTCTCGGTGAATTTTGTCTTTTTCATTTCTCCTTCAAGTTTAACGATTAATCTCTATTTTTAATCGTGACAACTTTTAGGGGAGCTTTCATTTAGACGATTTTTTTAATATAAAAGGCTTTGGGGGACAAAAGGTAGCAAAGTAAGGAGAGGACATTATTGCACTCCTAAACTCCATCTGATAATTGATTTTTCAGCCATAAATAATCAATTCAAAGTCTTAAATTGGCATGTGTAATATTGAGACTTTAACATGCTTGGAGAAACTAAGACTAATCTAAGCGCCTTAAATGATAGACAAAAAGAGGCAGTTGTTAGTGACGAGAAACGCTTACTTGTATTAGCGGGTGCGGGTTCGGGAAAAACGAAGACTCTTCTTCAAAAACTTGTTTATTTGATAGAAGAAAAAAATGTAAGTCCTTCAAGCATACTTGCAATCACATTTACTAAGAATGCCACAAATGAAATGATTGACCGATTAATCGTTTCAGCGGACAATACGGGAGAATATGAAAAAATCCTTTTTGACAAATTCAAAAGTAAGGCTGACAAGGACAATGAGCGTTTTAACTACCAAAGAAAGTTTAAATGGATAGACGCGCTTACAATTAGAACATTCCATAGCTTCTGTTATAGTGTTTTAAGAAATCATGGCGTGAATGAATTTGATAACAAATTCAGAATAATTGGAGAAGAGAAAAGAGATGAGGAAGACGAGTTATCAAAGCACGTTGCTCCTGAAACTGTTTTTGAAGTTTTTCACAAAATACTAATTGAGGAATGTGAAAAAACCGAGTTTTTACTCCGTCTAAAGCGGTACATCTTAGACTACATAATTGACAAAATCCATCTTGATAAAAATCAAGGCAAGTTCATTCCCAAAGACGGAAAATATTTTACCGCATTGGATGGAACTAAAGTAAGGTCAAAATCTGAGCAATTTATAGCTGATTGGCTATACCGACATAGTATAAAGTATGAGTATGAGCCATTACTAAATGTTAAAGACTTTTCATTTCATCCAGACTTTTATATTCCAGAAGCTAACCTTTATTTAGAGCATGTCAGTGAAAAAAGTTACTCAACAAAGGACAAGGAAGAACAATTCAAGAAAGGTAATCTCCTATTAGTCAAGACTTATGAGAGCATGACAAAAGACTCTGCGCTTTTTAATCATACTTTAGATAAAGTCATTAAAAACCGCCTTCCAGCTAATTATCATGTTAATGCAGCACTCACTTACAAAGAGGAGTTTCATGGTTATCATGAAGACGTGAAAAAGTTTCTTACTCAAGTCATTAGGATAACCGACATGATTAAAGTTGAGAACATTAGAACTAAAACTGTTTTAGCTAATGCACAAAAAGACCAGCACGAAAGAGTAAGAAGTTTTTATGATTTAGCAATACCTATCGTTGAGAAGTATGTAACCTACTGCACTGATAAATCTTATCTTGACTTCAATGACCTTATATCAAGAACTACTTCTCTCTTCAAGAACCATCCCGACATTGCCAACAAGTACAAAAGCAAGTTTCAATACATTTTAGTTGATGAGTTTCAAGACGTTAACAATCTACAGGTTGAATTAATAAAACTAATGCTCACTGACGATACGCAACTTTTTTGCGTTGGTGACGATTGGCAAAGCATTTACGGGTTTAGAGGTTCGAATGTGAGTTATATTATAGAATTTGAAAATCACTTTAAAAACGCTCGTGTCATTAAATTAAATCTAAATTATAGGAGCACTCAACATATTGTCGGAGCAAGCAACGAAGTCATAAAACGTAACAAGTTTAAGGTTGAGAAGGACATTCACTCTTCAAAAAGATCAGAGCATAAAATTGTTGTATTTGCCGGAAATAGTGAGGAAGAAAATATTCAGTTTGCTATTGAAGAGGTTCGGAAATTCCAAGAGGAAGGATTAACAAGTGAGGACATTCTGTTTCTTTATAGAAGAAGTAAAATGTTTAGTAATTCATTTAATCAAGACAAGTCCTACTATCATAGGTTAAGAGATGAAGGGTTAAAAGTTCAAGGAAAAACCATTCATGCGGCAAAGGGACTTGAGGCTAAGGTGGTTTTCATAATTGGACTTACAGAAGGGGACGGTGGTTTTCCTGATATTTGGCTTGAGGACAGAATCTTTCAAACAATTAAAAAGGCCAACCACGACTTATTGCTTGAAGAAGAAAGACGACTCTTTTATGTGGCAATGACAAGAGCGAAAGAGAAACTCTTCCTAATTACAGAAAAAGGAAATGAGTCGAGTTTTTTAAAAGAAATCCCTGAGACGTTTACGGTACGGACAAGTATTCCACTCAAGTCAATGGTGGACAAAGTAATCACTTGCAAAAAGTGTTTCAGTGAATTGAATAAACTATGGATTACGTGTCCTTATTGCGGTGAAAAAGTAAATGGACAAGAGGAATAGTGCTTCGAAAAACCCCACCAATGCCACTGCCGCACAATCCGACACTCAACCAAAGCAGTGGCGTCCGTGTGGTTAATGTACGGTGGATGCGTGGCACTATGCACAACAAAATGTTTATGCAATGTGGGGGGTGGTGTTAAATTAAAGTTTATGTTTCACTGAAAGTGGCTGGGAATTTTGACAGGTTGTAATTATAGTTAGCTGATTTGCATTTTGCATTGATGAAGTGCCAAATGCAACGCACTATGTTTGGTCAGTCTCGAACACCGGTATTGGGTTTGGTTATTTTGTGAGGGAAGAAGATAAGCACTGATCCATGCCCACTCATCTTAGCAAAGGCTCTAGAATTGTGGTGACGTTGGTGGCCACTTTCTGGTGCCCCTCTACATTGGGATGAATGCCATCGGTAAGGTTAAGCTTTTCATCGCCCGCCACGCCTTCCAGCAAAAAGGGTATCAAGGTGGCTTTGTTCTTCCTTGCCAGGTCGGGGTAGATTTTTCTGAATTGCTCGGTGTATTCCTTGCCTAGGTTGGGGGGCACCATCATGCCTGCCAACACTACTTTGCATTGCGGGTACTTGCCCTTTACTTTGTTGATGATGCCCTGCAGGTTGCTGATGGTTTGGTCCAGCGGCAGGCCACGCAGGCCATCATTGGCGCCCAGTTCCAGCACAAACACATCGATGGGTTGTCTTAAAATCCAGTCGATGCGGTTGAGGCCACCGGCAGACGTTTCCCCGCTCAGGCCCGCATTCACCACCTTCACCGCCAACCCTTTTTTTATCAGTTGTTTTTCTACCAGTGCCGGGAAAGCCTCCTCAACCGACAGGCCGTAGCCCGCGGTAAGGCTGTCGCCAAAGAACAAGATGGTCTTGGTTGATTTAGTCTGAAAGAACAAAAGCGATACAATAATTAGAAAGTTGTTAACGACCATGTTACCGGGTGTTAGTATTTGATGAATGGGGTGCTACCCCTTGGTTAAATTGTTCTATTTTGCGTAAACGCCATTCAATGTAAACGATAGTTGGCACAAGCTGAAACATTTTTAGTCTTCCTACGATTTACCATAACATATCTAAGACGAAAACCATGCCGGAAACTGTACTTCAAGCAGAAAATCTTACTAAAGTTTATACCTCGGGCGACCGGAAATTGACCGTGCTGGACCAGGTTTCGTTTCAGGCGGAGCAGGGCACCAGCCTGTCCATTATTGGTCCTTCGGGAAGTGGCAAAACAACGCTTCTGGGGCTTTGTGCCGGCCTGGACGTGCCCACCTCGGGCACCATTTCGCTCATGGGCTTTAAGCTGAATGCCATGGACGAGGACGACCGTGCCTACGTGCGTAACCAGTTTGTTGGTTTTGTGTTTCAAAACTTTCAGTTGTTGCCCACCCTAACTGCGCTCGAAAACGTGATGGTGCCGCTGGAGTTGCGTGGCGAGAAGAACATTGCGCCCAAAGCGAAAGAGCTGCTGGCCCGGGTGGGGCTGGCCGAGCGGATGGATCACTACCCCACACAGCTATCCGGTGGCGAGCAGCAGCGCGTGGCCATGGCCCGTGCATTCATCACGTCTCCGAAGATACTTTTTGCCGATGAGCCCACCGGCAACCTGGACGAGGAGAATGCTACCCACATTACCGAGCTGCTCTTCGGTATGAACAGAGAAGAAAAGACTACGCTGGTACTGGTAACGCACAACCTGGAGCTGGCCCAACGCACGCAGCGTATTTTGCAGATGAAGGGTGGCAAGTTGGTGAAGGAGTCGGTAACGGTGGAGGTATGATTGAGTACATTATCAAGGTAAAGAGGCGTTCGCGCAACCTGCTGCAGGATGGCTGGGTGTGGCGCATGGCCTGGCGCGATGCACGCCATAATTTGTCGCGGTTATTTTTGTTTACAGCGTCTTTGATCACCGGCATTGCCGCGGTGGTGGCCATTGGCTCTTTAAACTATTCGCTGCAAAACGACCTCGACCGCAATTCGAAGGAGCTGTTGGGTGCCGACCTGGTGGCCAGTTCGGGTAAGAAGTTCGAGCCTGCCGTTGTGGCCGCTTTCGATTCTACGGGGTTGCAGCAGGCGGCCGAGTCGGAGATGGCTTCTATGGTGATGTTTATGCGCACCCGCGAGTCGAGGTTGGTGCGGGTGATGGCCCTCACCGGCCCTTTTCCTTTCTACGGGCAGATTGTGACGCAGCCTGCCGATGCCTACGAGAAGATCAAGTCCGGCCGTTATGCCATGCTCGATGAAACGCTGGCTACGCAGTATGAGGTCAGCTCGGGCGATTCGGTGAAGATCGGCAACAGCTTTTTTGTGGTGTCGGGGGTGGTGCAGAAGTTTCCCGGCAGCTCGGGCATCCTCACTACGTTCACACCCTCCGTTTATATCGCGCAAAGCGAACTGGACTCTACCGGCTTGATTCAATATGGCAGCCGCGTAACGTACCGCAGGTTTTTCAAAACCGACAGTGAAGGACAAGCAGAGGCGATGGAGAAGGAGCTGCGGCCCATGCTGCGCAAGTATGGTCATCGGCTGGAGACCGTAGAGGGGCAGAAGGAAGACCTGGGCGAAGATTTTCAGGCGGTGTATCGTTTCTTCTCATTGCTGGCCTTTGTGGCGTTGATTCTGGGCAGCATTGGTGTGGCCAGTTCAGTACACATTTATGCGCGCGAGAAGCGCGATGAGGTGGCCGTGTTGCGCTGCGTGGGCTCCACGGGCTGGCAGGCGTTTAATATTTATTTCATCCAGGTTTTTGTGCTGGGTTTGGTTGGCAGCCTGGCGGGGGCGCTGGCAGGGGTGGGCATACAACAGGCCGTGCCTCTTGTGTTCAAAGATTTTGTTCCCGTGGAGCTTCAGTTCGGCATCTCATGGCGCGCGGTGGTGGAAGGGTTGCTGCTGGGCGTGGTGGTGTCGGTGTTGTTCACCATTCTGCCGTTGGTGTCGGTGCGGTTTGTTCCCCCCTTGTCGGTGTTGCGTGCCGACTCGGCACCGCTGCGCGTTTTCTCTAAAACCAGGCTCACCGTGGTGGTGCTCATCGTGCTGTTTCCGCTGCTGGCGGGTGCCTATCAGACACGCGACTGGCTGGCAGGGGTTTTCTTTTCTGCCGGTATCGGTGGCGCACTGTTGTGCCTGGCGGTGGTGGCGGCAGGGCTTCTGTTTGTGGTGCGCAGGTATTTTCCTGCCAACGCCAGCTTCACCTTCCGGCATGCACTCGCCAACCTCTTCCGCCCCAACAACCAGACGCAGACGCTGATGGTGACGATCGGCCTGGGTGCCTTCATCATCGCCACGTTAAACATCATCCAAAGCAGCTTGTTGAGTGAGGTGGCGTACACCGACCGCGAGAATGAATCCAACACCATTCTGTTCGACATCCAGCCCGGGCAGCGCGATGGGGTGGTGGCGTTGATGGACCGCCACGGCCTTCCGCCCAAGCAGGTGGTGCCCATTGTTACCTGCCGGCTGGCTTCGCTGAAAGGGAAGTCCATCGACTCGCTGCAGCGCGATACGTCCGACAACATACCCAACTGGGCGCTTACGCGTGAGTACCGCGTAACCTACCGCGACAGCCTGCACCACTCAGAAGAACTGTTGAAAGGGGAACTGCACGCGTTGCGGCCCGGGCAGCGGGATTCCGTGTGGGTTACCATTTCGGAGGGCATGCAGGAGACCCTGGCCGTAGACATAGGCGACTCGCTGGTGTTTGATGTGCAAGGCGTGCCCATCCAGGCGCGTATCAGCGGTATCCGTAAGGTAGACTGGCCGAAGGATCCACCCAATTTTATTTTCGTCTTTCCGAACGGGGTGCTGGAGCCCGCCCCCCAGATTTGGGTGACGACCACGCGCGTGGACGACCCTACGCAGGCGAACCGCTTTCAGCAGGAATTGGTGATGAACTATGGCAACGTGTCGCTGATCGACTTGCGCCTGATCCTGAGCACCGTGAACGAGTTGTTCGATAAGATCTCTCTGGTGATACGCTTCCTCGCGCTGTTCAGCATTGTTACGGGGCTGGTGGTGCTGGCCGGTGCGGTGTTGAACAGCAAGTTCGCGCGCATCCGCGAGCATGTGCTGTTGCGCACCGTGGGCGCCCGCACGCGGCAGATTGTTAAGATCACGCTGATTGAGTATGCCTACCTGGGCTTGTTCTCGGCCCTGACCGGCATCCTGCTGTCGCTGCTATCGGGCTACCTGCTCACGCGGTTCTTTTTCCAAACCGGTTTTTCCTTCGATGTAGCGGGGCTGCTGCTCATTGGCGGGGCGGTAACCGCTTTGTCGATGGCGATTGGCTGGTGGAACTCGCGCGAGGTGATCGGCACCCCTCCGTTGCAGGTGCTGCGCAAGGAGAGCTGAGGCTGTCTCCAACGTTGTGGGCAGCGCGTGTGTCTATTTTGTACCTTGCATCATGCGCTGGCTTGTTTGGTTCGGTATTGTGGGCAGTTGGCTTCACGCGGTGGCATCGCCCCCTCGGGGTATTCCTTTCATTGAGAACAAAAATCAATGGCCTTCCACCATCGATGCTGGTGCGCGTCTGCCGGGTGGCCACCTGCTGGTAAGCTCGGGTGCCTTCCATTTTCAGTTTCTGGACGAACAGCAACTTCAGCAACGTCATTTGCAAGACCATGGCGAGGCGTTCGCTTCCGCGGAAGCGTGCCCGTGGGTTGATGGCGTCAACGCGACCCTTCAATTTGTGGGTGCTTCTACTGCCAGCAAGGCCGTACCTTTTGGCGTGTTGCCCACCTACTACAATTTCTTCCAGGGCAACGACCCCAGCCACTGGGCCGGCAAAGCCCGCTCCTTCGAAGGCCTGGTATACCCCGATTTGTATCCCGGTATCGACCTGAAGTTATACGCACAAGGTCAGGCGTTGAAGTATGATTGGATCGTGGCACCGTTTGCCGACCCTTCCGCCATTCGGTGGAACTACCGCGGTGCCGACCGCCTCGAACTGGCAGCGGGCGCGTTGCAGGTGCAGGCTTCGTTTGCCTCGTGGCAGGAGGGCCAGCCGCTGGCCTACCAGATGGTGGGCGAGGAGCGGGTGGCGGTCGAGGTGTATTACGAACTGAACGATGGCACCGTGTCGTTTTGCTTTCCCAACGGTTATGACCGTTGCCTGCCGTTGGTGATTGACCCGCTCTTGATTTTCTCTACCTATTCGGGCTCGGAGGCCGATAACTGGGGCAGCACCGCCACACCGGGCGAACGCGGCACGCTCTATTCTTCGGGCGTTACCAATCATTTTGTTATCGTGCCCGGTCCCCTGAATTTGTTCAGCGGCACCTTTCCAGCTACTGCGGGATCTTTTCAAACTTCTTATGGCGGCCTTTTCGACATCGGCATCCTGAAGTACGACTCCACCGGCCGGGATTTGTTGTATGCCACCTACCTGGGCGGCAGCCAGTCGGAGTCGCCCCACAGTCTGGTGGTGAATGCCGACAACGAGTTGGTGGTGTTGGGCACTACCAGTTCGATGAACTTTCCCGTAACATCGAATGCTTACGACCAAATATTTACCGGGGGTACGAAAGTTGAGAATGTAGTTGAATACACTTTCGGCACCGACCTGTTTGTGGCACGCATCCGTGGCGATGGCAGCGCGCTGCTGGGCAGCACGTACCTGGGGCAGGCGGGAAATGACGGTGTGAACCCCCGCGGGCCGGGGCTCGTGGCCAACTATGGCGATGAACTGCGTGGCGATGTGATTACCGATGCCGATGGCCACATTTACCTGTCGACCGTGACCAGCTCTGTGAACTGGGTGCTGCCCAATGGGTTTTCGACCACTTATGTGGGAGGCGCCACTGATGCGGTGGTGATCAAGATGAACCGCGATCTCTCCGAGGTCATCTGGGGCAACTTCCTGGGTGGCCAGGCCATCGATGCCAGCCACACCATCCAGTTGGATAGCGAAGGAAATGTGTATATGGCGGGCGGCACCACCAGCACCGACTTTCCGGTTACCGCGGGCAGCTATCAGACCCAACATCGGGGAAATGCCGATGGGTGGATCGCTCAGGTTTCCGCGGACGGCTCGCAGTTGCTGCAGGCCACCTTCACGGGCACTCCGCAATTCGACCAGGTTTATTTTGTGGACCTGAACGACCGCGATGAAGTATTTGTGTATGGCCAGACAGGCGGAAGCTTTCCCGTTACGGCCGGTGTGTATACCAATCCAAACAGTGGCCAGTTTTTGCAGAAGTTTTCCAGCGATCTTTCCACGCTGGTGTTCTCCACGGTGTTCGGTTCGGGGAGGGGCGAGCCGGATATTTCGCCCACGGCCTTCCTGGTGAATGACTGCAACAACATTTACATGTCGGGGTGGGGTGGTATCCTCAACAGTTCTTTCTTGTGGGCCAGCGATACGCGTGGCATGCCGGTAACGCCCGATGCGGTTCAGGCTACCTCCAACGGTTCGGATTTTTACTTCATGGTGCTGACGGATGATGCCAGCGAATTTTTGTACGGCACCTACTTAGGTGGCAATCAGTCGGCCACTCATGTAGACGGGGGCACCAGCCGTTTTGACAAGAGTGGCATCGTGTATCATGCCGTGTGTGCCGGCTGCCGCGGTGGCAACCCTGCGGGCGGCCCCACCAGCGATTTCCCCACCACCGCCAACGCCTGGTCGAATACCAACAACAGCCTGAATTGTAACAATGCCGCTTTCAAGTTCGATCTGTCTTCGTTGCGTGCGCGCATCCAAACCAACTCGTTGGCTTTGAACCAGCCGGGGCTGCAGGTGGTCTGCCTTCCCGATGAGGTGGTTTTTCAAAACCTGAGCACGGGCGGGCGTGTGTATGAGTGGCAACTGGGAGATGGTACTTTTCTATCTAAACCTGATACGAGCCTGGTGCGGCATCTGTACCCCGGGCCGGGGCGTTACACCATCCGCCTGAAGGCCATCGACCAGGGCACGTGCGTGGGTGCAGATTCCACGTTGGTTACGTTGGATGTGAGCGAGGTGAAATCCGAAGTATCGCCCGATGTGGCCATTTGTTTTGGCAGCAACACAACCCTCAGCGCCACGGGAGGCGTTGCCTACGAGTGGCGGACAGATGAAGGAGTTTTGGCCAACCGTTCTTCGCTGCAGGTGAGTCCGGCAGATACTACTTGGTATTACGTGCGGGTGACGGATGCGCTGGGCTGCACCGTCCGCGACACGGTGGTGGTGGACGTGGTGCCTTCCATCGGCCTGGCCTTTGAATATGCGAAGGAGTACGACTGCGTGGGGCGCCCATTGTTGCAGTTGCGCAACCTCACCGAAGCCCAGGACGATGAGACCTTCTCTTTTGATTTTGGAGATGGCACCACAAGTGAGGATTTGGAGGTGACGCATGCCTACGCTGCGGACGGCACCTATACCGTGAAGCTGGTGGGCCGCAAGGAATTTTGTGTGTATGAAAAATCAGCCGAAGTTCCGGTGTACACGCTGTCGGTGCCGAATGTGATCACCCCGGCCGATCAGAACCAACTCAACGATGCCTTGCGCATCACCTTTGGCAGTCCGCCCCAACCCGATACCGACCTGGCGCTGTGGTTGCGTGTGTATAACCGGTGGGGGCAGTTGGTGTATGAGGACTCAGACTACCAAAACAACTGGGATGCCGAGGGGCTGGAGAACGGAGTGTATTACTATGAGTTGGAGATTGGCGGGGAAACTTCGTGCAAAAGTTGGATTCATGTGATGAAATAGCAGAACTTTGTTGAAAAGAAACAGACTATGAAAAGACTGCTGGTGGTTGGAGTGTTTGCGGTGCTGGTGGCCTGCTCTCCCGGTAAGGAAGAGGCGTCTCTTTTGTCGCCCCAGGCGTTTCAGGATCAGTTTCGGCCCGAGGTGGTGCTGATTGATGTGCGCACCCCGGAGGAATTTGAGAGCGGCAGTTTACCCAACAGCCTGAACATTGATTTTAAAAACGAGGCCTTTCTGGATAACATCCGACTGCTCGACAAAGACAAGACCTACCTGCTCTACTGCGCCAGTGGCATTCGAAGTGGCAAGGCCCTGGAGCAGATGAAGGAGGAGGGTTTCAAACACGTTTATGCCCTGGAGGGTGGCCTGGCCGCTTGGAGGGCTGCTGGCATGCCGATGGATTGATTGGGTTGTTCGGGGTTGTGAACTTGTCATCGTTGTAAAGTTGGGAGGTTGGAAGGTTTTAAATGGGTTGAGGTTTCAGGACTGCGACCCCACAAGCAACCAACCACAGGCCGCAGGTATTTTTAAATTGGGGAGCTTTCTGTTCGACACTTCAGGGTATGCAGGCACCTACAATACGCTCACTCCCCGGCCCCTGGGCCGCCTGCCTGCGGCAAGCAGGCGCGATGACAAGCCAGGCTCCGTCCTTGTTGATCAGCGACCTTTACTTTAAGCCGTATGGATTTCTGAGGGAGGGGGTGGTGACTCTTAAAGCGCACTGAGTAAGGCGCTGCCAGGCGATTACCGTTCAGGTTTGATCTTCCTACATGTCGCTTTGCGTGGTCATTTTCCTATCTTCGCGGCTCGTGCCGATTTTTTTATTTCTTCATGTCTGGAAAAAGAATTGTTGTAACCGGTGGTGCCGGTTTTATTGGTTCTCATTTGGTGGATGCGTTGTTGCGCGATGCGCGCGTGGCCCACGTTCGCGTGGTGGATGATTTATCGAACGGATACCGGTCGAACGTAACCTTGTTCGAGGGTAACCCCAAATATGAGTTTGTGGAAACCGACATCTGCGACTTTGATCGCATGGTGGAACTCACAGCGGGATTTGATCTCATCTCTCACCAGGCCGCGTTGGGTTCGGTGCCGCGGTCGTTGAAAAATCCTTTGCGAACGAATGCGGTAAATATTGATGGTACTGTGAACATCTTATATGCAGCTGTGCGCAACAAAGTTCAGCGGGTGGTACTGGCTTGCTCCTCCAGCACCTATGGCGACAGTACCGCGCTGCCCAAGAAAGAGGCCCAGATCGGGAAGCCTTTGAGTCCCTATGCAGTAACCAAGTTGGCCAACGAACTGTATGCCGAGGTATTTCATAAATCGTATGGGCTCGACTTTGTTGGCCTGCGTTACTTTAATGTTTTTGGCCCCCGTCAGTACTCAGACAACCCCTATGCAGCGGTGATTCCCCTTTTCTGCAAGGCCTTTCTCTCGGGTACATCGCCCACCGTTCATGGAGACGGCCTGCAAAGCCGTGACTTTACGTATGTGGACAATGCGGTGCAAGCCAACGTACTTGCTTTGTTTACCGAACGCCCGGAGGCGTTGAACCAGGTTTATAATGTAGCCTGTGGGGAGCAAACCACCCTGCTCGACATGCTGGCGCACCTGCGGCAACTGTCGGGTAAAAACCTGGAAGCCGTGCATGTGCCGGCCCGCGAGGGGGACGTGCGTCACTCCAGGGCAGACATCTCCAAAATACAATCGTTGCTGGGCTACCAGCCTACCGTTCTTTTTGCCGAGGGACTGGAAAAGGTCTATCGGTGGTATGGCACGGTTTAGGTGACCGGGCTATCCTTCCAGTTCATGCGCATGGCTGTGTGGCGTGCAGGCTCTGAATGGGCCCTCGCGGGGTTTGGGTTGGTTTTCAGCGTACGCTTGAGGGTTATGCGTTTCGTTCCCTATCTTGCTGTTCGTCTGTTACTGAATCCGTCCAATCGTCCAATGCCTTGAACAATCTTTTTCCTTTCGCCAGCAAAATTGCCTACGATGCCCGCTGCCGGTTGCTGAACCAGCGACCCCAGGTGATCTGGTTTACCGGCCTGTCCTGTTCGGGTAAGTCGACTCTGGCCACCCAACTGGAGTTCCAACTGCATCGCCATCAGTTTAAGACTTACCTGCTGGATGGCGACAATGTGCGCACGGGTCTGAACAAAGATCTGGATTTCTCCGACCATGCGCGCAAAGAAAACATCCGCAGGATCGGTGAGGTGTCGAATTTGTTCATGGATGCCGGGCTGATTGTATTGGCGGCTTTTATTTCACCTTTTGAGGAAGACCGAAACCAGGTGCGCGGCACGGTGGGTGCCAATAACTTTATTGAGGTATTTGTAGACTGCCCGTTGGAGGTGTGTGAAGCCCGTGATGTGAAGGGATTGTATAAGCGTGCCCGTGCCGGTGATGTGAAGCACTTTACGGGGATCAGTTCACCCTATGAGCGGCCGTTGCGCCCTGATGTAACCGTGCGTACCCATGAGCAGACCGTGGATGAGTGCGTGCGGGTGCTGATGGATGCGATTGTGCCGCGGGTGAGGTTGGGGGAGACCCCCTCACCCCCGCATTTCGCGGGGCATACCCCGGCCCCTCTCCCTTCGGAGAGGGGGGAGTGAGAGATAAAAAATTGAAAAGGGAGATTTGAGTGAGACATGAGATTTGAGATTGGGTGGCGTGGAGGGTTGGAGGGGCTGAAAGGTGGAAGGGCAGCGATTTCAGGCTTTAGGTTATGTTGCAGGCTACGGGCTGCAAGGCTATTGTGCACGTGAGGCTGACGATTGTCAGACTTATTTAAAGATACAAACTTACTCACGCACCCGTACGCGCACATTGGTGAGATGGAGTACCAGCAGCCATTGCAGCACATAGGTCCCCGACAGGATACAAAATCCAACCGTTGTGCGTAAATAAGGCTCCGTTGAACAGCAGATTCAAAGTGTGGTGAAAGAGAGGTGATGTTGTGTGTTGCAGGTTACAAGTTACAGGCTTCAGGTTACAAGTTACAGGCTTCAGGTTACAGTTTCCGGGTGGTTTCAGGTTTTGGGTTCCATGGTCCAGGAGGTAAAAGCCACCCCTGCCCAGAAGGGTAGCTCATTTGCTGAGTGGTACGGCACCACCCCCGCCAGCAGTGTGCCCTTCTGCGCGAAGCGGGTCGGCATTTGACCGGGTGGGGCGGTGCGTAGGCTCGCAGTAGTCAAATTTGTGCAGAGGGGGTTGGTTGTGCCTGGTCGGTTGCAGGCCCCTCGGTACCTCGAGAGAATTTTGCTGCCATCTGGCCATTTAGCATGGAATTCAGTTTTTGAAGTATATTTGAGCGTATAAGTGTGTAAATGTGAAAATAGACAGTTCAGGACTCTCATTATTTGTTGCTCTTTTTTTTCTGATTGGATTGGCATCCTGTGTCACTAATAAAAAATATACCCTCCTGCAGCGGAACGACTTGCATGCCAGGCAATTACCTCTCGATACGGTGGTTAGAGACTACACCCAAGTTGGCTTTAAGTACAAGATACAGCCAGAGGATATTCTTTCAGTTCGCTTTGAGAGTCTCACACCTAAAGATTTCGACTTTCTGGACCAAGATCAACTGGCGCAGGGTGGCAACGTGAATATTGCTCAGGGCAACGCGCTGCTTATTGGCGAACTGGTCGACACAAATGGTGAGATACCTTTTCCTTTTATTGGCAAAATAAAGGTGGCTGGGTTGAGTGTATATGAAGCGGAGGCTAAAATTCAGAAAATTGTAGACCCTTATTTAGAACAGCCCGTGGTAAAGGTTCGGTTGATTAATTTCCGTGTAACTATTTTGGGTGAGGTAAACAGGGAGGGCACCATTTCGCTTACCAATAATCGTGTTTCCGTGCTGGAGGCTTTGGGCTTGGCCGGTGGAATGACCGATCTGGCAGATAGATCGCACATCAAGTTAATCCGACAAAAGGATGGCAAGGCGGAGGTCCAGTATATTAACCTGCTACAAGAAGACTTTCTGCAATCTCCCTACCTTTTTTTACATCAAAATGATGTTTTGATTGTTCCGGCACTCAGACAGCGGCCATTTCGTAAGTATTTTGGACCAAACCTCTCCCTGGTCATCTCAACACTTTCTTTGTTGCTGCTTACTGCCAATTTGATATTGTTGAATAATAGTGATAACCGATAGTTACTGTGGCTGAAGTTTTTGCCAATCAAGAGGATGTTCAGACACCGCGCGGATTTACACTCGATTTCAAGCGGGTATTGTCACGAGCCATACGTTTCTGGTATGTAGTTGTTTTCTTTCTGGGCGGTAGCCTGTTAATTGCTTTTTACCAAACCCGGTACAGCCAGCGTGTGTACCCGGTATCTTCCTCTATCATTATAAGGGAGATGCAGGAGATAAGTGGCGCAGAGTTTGTCTTTAACAATGCCTTGGCCAACCCTTATCGAAACTACCTGAATGAGCCTTATATCCTCAAATCCTTTCCGCTGATGAAAAAGGTAGTCTTGGATTTAAACTTCCATATTTCTTTTTACCGTGAGGGTTATTTTCTTACGACAGAGGCATACTCTTACGTCCCTGTTCGGGCGGATTGGTGTGGTGGCGACATCGTTCCAGGGAAATTTATTTTTACCGTAACAGGCGAAAAGACGTTCTCACTTGCCACGTTCGCTAAAAATGAAGCGGAGGCCAGTCAGACGTTTACACTGGGGGATACCATACGGTTTGGAGAGTACCCCTTGTGCATCACCAAAATTTCTGACCGCAGTTTAAAGGCCTACATAGGAGTTCCGTTTTTGTTGGTAATTAATGACCCCGATGTACTGGCTCGTTCTTACGCCAACCGTTTGAAGGTGGATTGGGCAGAACAGGGAGCAGGGGTAATGTACCTGAGTCTCACGGGTACCAATCCAGACAAGGAGATTGATTTCCTGAATGGGCTGGTGGCAGCCTACCAGCAGTTAGATCTTGAAAAGAAAAACGAGGCCGCGGACCGAACTATTGAGTTTATTCAGGAGCAGTTGGGCATTATCAAAGATTCATTAAAAACAGTGGAGGCCCAACTGGGAAAGTTTGGCAACAACGGCAGGGTACAAGACCTCAGTGCGGAGTCGCAGCGCCTGCTTGAAAAGGCCGAATTGTATGAGTCGCAAAAGGCGGAGCTGCTAGTGAGAAGAAACTATTACGCTTACACCGATCAATACCTGGCCAGGCAGGATGCCCTTCTTGATCAGATCATTCTTCCTTCTTCCATGGGTATCGCTGATCAGGTATTAAATTCGATGATTTCGAAGATGGTGGACTTACAGTTAGAAATGAAGATGTATACTGACACAGAGCGCGTTACCAATCCGCTGGTTGTTTCAAAGATGCAGCGTATTGAGGCCTTGAAGAAGGACGTAAGTGAAGCCATCAACACGTTGAGGTCTACAGATGGTATTAAGTTAGATTTTCTGAATAGACAGTTATCGGTGCTGGAAGCGCAGGTAGCCAACTTGCCGCTTACAGAGCGCCAACTGATCGCCATTCAGCGCAACTATTCTTTGTTGGAGAACTTGTATGTTTTCTTGATGCAAAAGCTATCAGAGGCGGGTATTTCCAAAGCCTCTAATACCTCTGATGTTATTCCGGTAGATCCTCCCTTACGGGGTGGTGCTATTTCCCCCAAACCTCTCCAGAATTATTCCATTGCCCTGTTGTTTGGCATTTTGATCCCCTTTGCCATTTTTGTTTTGTTTGAATTGATCAACAACAAGGTTCAGTCGAAGGAAGACATCGACAAGATGACCTCCATTCCGTTTGTTGGCGGAGTGGGGCACAATACATTCTCTTCCAACCTTATTGTTCGCGATAAGCCCAAATCGGGCGTTGCCGAATCGTTCAGGGCGCTGCGCTCTAACTTAAATTATTTTACCGGCAGCAAAACGGGCCAAATATTTATGGTGAGCAGTTCAATCAGCGGAGAGGGAAAAACGTTTACCACCATTAACCTAGCCACCGTTTTTGCGCTTTCGCGTAAGCGTACGTTGATTGTCGGGGCAGACATGCGAAGGCCCAAAATCTTTGAAGATTTTAAGCGCAACAACAACCTGGGTTTGAGTACTTATTTGTCGGGCATGTCTACGTTCAATGAAATCGTGCAAGATACCGAAATTGAGAACCTGTACTTTGTGAGTGGCGGCCCTGTGCCGCCCAACCCTTCGGAGTTGTTGCTGACGGATCGTTTTGAGATGTTTGTAAAGAGTGCACTGGAGACATTTGATTACATTATTATTGACACTCCGCCCCTTGCGTTGGTTACCGATGCGTTCGTGATTTCAAAATTTGTGGATCATACTGTTTTTGTTTTACGCCAAAATTACTCACCCAAGGAATTCATCCGAAGCATTGATGAGTACTACGTTTCGGGCAAAATCAAGAACATCAGCATTTTGCTGAATGACATTTATAAATCCGGTTTAGGTTACGGCTATGGTCAGGGCTATGCTTACCATTATGGTTATGGGTATGGGTATGGCTATGGCTCCCGGAAGAATGGAAATGGATACTATGAGGAGTGATGGTGTGCAAAAGATGAAAGTAAGGGCCATCATACAGGCCCGTATGGGCAGCTCTCGTTTACGAGGCAAGTCGCTGATGCCTGTTGCCGGAATACCCTTATTGCAGCGCGTCATAAATACCGTAAGGGGACTGTCTTTTATTGACGAGATTGTGGTGGCCACCACCACGCTGCCGGAAGACGAGCCGATTGTATCGGTGGTGAAAAGCCTGGGTATAGGCATTTATCAGGGGTCGGCTTTGAATGTCTTGAACCGATTTGTGGGGGCCAGCGAGGGGCTGGCGGAGGATGATTGCATTGTGCGTTTTACAGCCGACAATCCTTTCAATAATTTTAAGCTCACGCAGCAGGTTTTTGAGTTGCATCGTCAATCATCCAACGATTATACGCATATCGATGGATTGTCGCATATCGTAGCGGAATTTATCAACGTGCGCGCGTTGCGCGATGTGCAGCAAAACCGAAGGGTAGATTCCTTCGATGAGGAGCACGTGACACCCTATTTTCGAAAGCACCGTAATGAGTTCAAAGTACTCACGCTGCCAGCAGATTTTGGAGGCCTCCGGCACGACCTCGACAAATACCTGACCATCGACAATCATGATGACCTTGTTCGCGCGGAGACGATGATACGCGACCTCCGGTTGGACGAAACCCCCGGAGGTGCCTTTGACCAGGTCTACGCGTGGTTAGACAAAAACCTGTTGCGCGTTGACAATTCTGCCCATAAAAACAACGCGCTGACTGTTAATTTTGCCGGCACACCGGTAGGTGATATTTATCCCACTTACGTCATTGCCGAAATTGGGCAAAACCACAATGGCGACATGAACATGGCCAAGAAGCTGATTGATATGGCCGTGCGTTGTGGCGCTAATGCCGTAAAATTTCAGAAAAGAGATATTGCAAGTGAGTTAACCGCGGAGGCTTTTAATAAACCTTACGATAACCCCAACTCTTTTGGAAAGACTTATGGTGAGCACCGTCAGTTTCTGGAGTTGAATGAAAGTCAACATCAGGAATTAAAAGAGTATGCCAATGCGGCTGGTATGACCTACTTCTGTACGCCTTGTGATGTGCCCTCTGTTGAGGTGCTAGAGAGAATCGGGTGTCCGTTTTATAAGGTAGCCTCGCGCGACCTCACTAACACCCCCTTACTGGAGCGGATAGCCCTGACGGGTAAGCCGGTCATCATCTCTACGGGTATGGCTGATTTAGCCGACATCAGGGATGCGCTTGTGGCGTTACAGGCCCGCCCGGACAAGGTGGTGATCATGCAATGCACGTCAGAGTATCCGTGCAAGCTGGAAAACGTTAACCTAAATGCAATGGCCACCCTTCGGAGTGAGTTTGGCTATCTGGTGGGGCTTTCAGATCACACCTCTGGGGTGATCGTATCCTCTGCCGCATCTGTTATGGGAGCGGTGATGATCGAAAAGCATATTACCCTGGATCGCACGCTGAAAGGCACGGATCAACCCGGCTCGCTGGAAGAAGCTGGCTTGAAGAAACTGATAGAATACATACGGGCCATCGAAATAGCCAAGGGTGATGGTATAAAATCCATCAACCCGGCCACCCAGGCCGCCAAAGAAAAGTTAGCCCGCAGCCTTACCACGCGAGTACCCATTCAGAAAGGCACCGTTATCACCGAGGACATGCTCTGTTTGAAGAGCCCCGGCACGGGTCTGAAGTGGAAAGAACGAAACCGGATTGTGGGTAAGAAGGCAGGCCGCGACCTCCCCGGTGATGTCACTATTTTTGAACAAGACGTTGCATGAAGCCAATTCGCCTGTTTATAACTGACATTGATGGTGTCTGGACGGACGGAGGCATGTACTATGACCAAACCGGTAACGAATGGAAGAAGTTTAACACCAGCGATAGTGCCGGGGTGCTCTTTTTAAGGCTACTCAATATTCCGGTCGCCATTATTACGGGCGAGGATACGCAAATTGTAAAACGTAGGGCTGATAAATTGCGGATCGACTATCTATTTCAGGGTGTCACCAACAAATTGAAGGTAGCCACCGAGTTGTGCGCCAGGTTAAGGATATCGTTGCAGGAGGTGGCCTACGTGGGCGATGACCTTGCCGATATCCCCCTACTGAAAGAAGTGGGCTTTAGCGCAGTGCCCGCCCAGGCGCCCGCTTACGTTGCGTCTATCGCCCAATATACCCTCAAATCAAGGGGTGGTGAAGGCGTGTTTCGCGAGTTTGTGGAACTTTACCTTCAGCAGACCGGTAATCTCGCGGTTGTAATCAAGAAACATACTGACAGCCTGAGCACATGAATTTTCTTGTAATCGGGGGTGGTTCTATTGGAAGGCGGCACATCGATAACATCAACAAGTTGGGTGGGCACCGGATATTTTGCCTGAAGCGAAAGTACGACCCGGCATTTGAAGACAAGCACGGTGCAAAAGTTATTACGCACATCAATCAATTGACGGATGCGATTGACGCGGTCTTTGTCTGCACACCCACCTCAATGCACGTGCAGGCGCTGGAAACCGCCAGACAGTTAAATTGTGCCGTGTTCATGGAAAAGCCCCTTACGCACTCAGGATCGGGGCTCGAAGAGGCAGAACGGCACCTGGCACAACTTCGCAAGCCCTTTTTCATTGGCTTCATGCTTCGCTATCACCCACTCGTGAAAAAGATGAAAGAAATCCTTGATGCAGGAATACTCGGTCCGGTTTACAGTGCACACTTTGAGTTTGGCAGTTACCTGCCTTACTGGCATCCTTGGGAAGACCACCGCATTAGCTATGCATCAAAAAAAGAATTGGGTGGAGGTGTCATCAATACCATCTGCCACGAGTTGGATCTTATCCAATATTTTTTTGGGTCACCTGATTCGGTGGTTTGCGTAGCACGCAATTTTGGCAAGCTGGATATTGAAGTGGAGGAGATAGCGGAAGCTGTTTTTGGTTACCCGCAGCGGTTGGTAACGCTGCACCTCGACTACTTGCAAAAGGATTATAAGCGTGCCATCAGGGTTCTGGGTGAAAATGGGTGTGCCACCTGGAATTGGCATGAGCAAAAAATCAACATTGCCATTCACAAGTCACAAACGGTAGAAGAACATTTGGGAGCCGATTTTGAGGTAAACCAGTTGTACATAGAGGAGTTGAAAGATTTTATTTCAGTGGTTGAGCAATCTGATCGGGGGCATTCGCTAAATGCAAAACATGCCATCGAAAATACCCGTCTCCTGCTGGCCATGCACCAAGCCGTTACCGCTCAGTGCGCGGTCCACTTGGCAACAAGAACAAATAATGATTAATGAATATGGCTACTGTTAAAGAGTTGTTCGATCTTCACAACAGGGTAATAGTGGTGGCAGGCGGTGCTGGGCAAATTGGATTCGAGTTTTGCATGATTCTGGCCGAGGCGGGTGCCACCGTGGTAATGGGCGATCTGGACACGGAAATGGGGCAGCAGAAAGTTGAGTCCATCGCAGATGCAGCAATCACGAAACGCATTTTTGTGGAGCGGCTGGATGTAAGTTCGGCCGACTCTGTTCTGTCTTTTTTAAAGGAGGTACGTCATCGGCACGGCAAACTTTATGGGCTGGTGAACAGTTTCCATTTTAAAGGCAATTCCCGAATGCTGGATACACAGTCCAATTTCTTCGCTGGTTTTGAGCAGTATCCTTTAGAGGCGTGGGACAAGGTACACGATATCAACCTGAGGGGGACTTTCCTGATGAGCCAGCAGGCAATTCCGTATTTCAGGGAAAACGGGGGAGGGGTAATCGCTAATGTTTCTTCTACCTACGGAATAGTTAGTGCCAACAAATCCATCTACGGATCGTCAGGCATCAATTCTCCTGTAGCTTACGCTACCTCGAAAGCAGCCATCATCAACCTCACGCGCTATATTGCCACGCATTTGGCAGATCAGAATATACGGGCCAACGTACTGAGCCCTGGTGGCGTGTACAATAATCAGTCGGACGAATTTGTGAAAAATTACACCGCATTGACACCGCTTAAACGCATGGCCACTGCCGAAGACTACCAGGGGGCTATACTGTTTTTGATGTCGGATGCCTCGCGTTATATGACGGGTGCCAACCTGGTGGTAGATGGAGGATGGACAGCCTGGTGAAGTTGAACCGTAATCAGCTATATCACAAAATTCTGTACTTCTACTTTCAGGAGTACATCTTCCGCATTCCTCAGGCGGAGCGGGAGAAGTTTATTGGAACCCATTTTTGGGCAAAGGTGAGGCATATGCTGCTCGCACTTTTGCTTTCTCGCAGAAGGGCAAGGACCTACCCTGCATTGGAAAAGCAGATTAAAGGGAAACGGTGGGTTTTTATATTTGGCAAGAACAACTATGAGGCCACTCGTTTCTTGGCCGATGCCGGGTTTGTTTTTGTCACCGAGTCTCCCCGCAGTTTTAAACACGATCACGAAATATTTCTTCTACCCGTGCGAAGGAGGCTCACAGATTTTTTTCGCTTCATTCCTACTTACCTGTATCTGCGAAAACACGAGCCGCGCGCACCCCAGGTTTTTGATGCGGTATTTGCAGCGCAGGGGTGGCTGGAGGCATTTCAACGCATTGTGAAAACCTTCAGGCCCGAAGCCATTGTTTTTTCGAATGACCATAGCATGGTACCCCGCGCCTTGTTTTATGCCGCCAAAAGCGCAGGTATTCCTACCATATACGTTCAACACGCTTCAATTTCGCCCTACATGCCGCCACTGGAATTCGATCTGAGCCTGCTAGAAGGAAATGATGCACTGGAAAAATATAGGGCTAAGGGCATCGATGGCAGGGTTTTGCTGATAGGTGTGCCAAAAATGGATCATTTTATACAAAGAAAGAGGACTATTCCCGCCCCGTTCATTCGTACCGTAGGGATCGCCTTCAATACAGTAGATTCCCACGAAAAGATAAGAACATTGATAGACTTCTTACATAAGGGTTCTGCAAGGCTGAAATTTGTTATTAGACCACATCCGAAAGATTATCGTCCGCTGCCATTGCCTACTTCATCATTTTTCTCCTATTCTGACTCCAAGAGCGAATCGCCAGCCGATTTTATATTACGCTGCGACCTGATTATTGCTGGAGATTCCTCCATCCATTTGGAGGCAAGGCTACTCAATGTGGACAGTATTTATTATAATCTCAGTGAATCCCAATCTACTTATGATTTGTATGGTTATCTTCAAACGGGCCTTGTAAAGGAATTCTCGGATGCTGGACAAATTCTTGCTTACTTTGAGGGCTATAGACCAGAAGAGGTCGAGCACTTTTTTCCTGTCATACAGAGATATCATGCAGGCTTTGCAACCGAGGTTGAAGGAGCTTCCTCTCTCACGGCTATTCAAGCAATTGATCGCTTTTTGAGGGAGGTCATAAATTCCGCATAAATGGTTAATTTGCGCGGGTTTTTTTATTTCGACTCTCATGACGTATGACTTTTTGAAAGATAAATCTGTACTGATAACTGGGGGTACAGGATCTTTAGGACAAGCCTTGGTGAAACAATTATTGTTTTCGTCAGCGGGTGTTAAGCGCTTGGTAATTTTTTCCAGGGATGAACAGAAGCAGTACCAAATGTCGCATCTCTTTCCCGAGGCCTTATATCCGTCCATCCGTTATTTTATTGGAGACGTTCGGGATTACGATCGTTTAAAAAGGGCGTTGAAAGGCATCGATTTTGTTATCCATGCAGCTGCTATGAAGCACGTTCCCATTGCAGAGTATAACCCAATGGAATGTGTGAAGACAAATATTCTGGGGGCCGAAAATATCATCAACGCCTCACTGGAAGCCGGGGTACAACATGTGGTTGCACTGTCAACAGATAAGGCAGCAGCGCCAATAAATTTGTACGGTGCCACTAAGCTGGCATCTGATAAACTTTTTGTGGCAGCCAACAATATCAGGGGCTGGAGCCCTATTAAGTTCTCAGTGGTTAGATATGGCAACGTGATGGGTTCCAACGGATCGGTGATACCATTTTTTCTGAAAAAGCGGTTAGACGGAACTTTGCCAATTACCGATCTGGAGATGACGCGATTTAATATATCGCTGACCGAGGGAGTTGAGATGGTTTTACTGGCGCTTGAGAAGGGTTGGGGGGGCGAAATTTTTGTTCCTAAAATTCCATCCTATCGCATTACCGATGTTGCAACGGCCATTGCTCCCAGTTGTCGTCATGAGGTGGTAGGTATCCGATCTGGTGAAAAGGTCCATGAGGAGATGATCACTGAAGCCGACTCTTTTACTACGGTTGATCATGGTAAACATTACACAATATTGCCACAGACAACTGTTTGGTCGAAGGAGGAGTATTTCAAGGTAACAGGTTGCCGAGAGGTACCTAAGGGTTTCAGATACAATTCCGGCACAAACAAAGATTGGCTTAGCATTGAGCAAATTCGCCAGTTGATACGAATTCATGTGGATGCAACTTTCGAGCCGTTATGAAAAACAAGGTGATACCTTACGGTCGACAATCGATCACCGATGAGGATATTCAGGCGGTAGTTGCGGCCCTTAGGTCGGATTACCTGACTCAAGGGCCTACGGTTGAACAATTTGAAAAGGATTTTGCTGCTTATATAGGCAGCCGTTACGCACTGGCTGTTGCCAATGGCACTGTTGCTCTTCACCTGGGCGCGATAGCGTTGGGAGTGAGACCGGGCGATAAGGTGATCACCACGCCAATTACATTTGCTGCCTCGGCCAATTGTGTGACTTATTGTGGGGGAGAGGTCGTATTTTCTGATATTGAGCCGACTACCTACGTTCTGGATGTTGAAAAGGTAAGGCAGTTATTGAAGGCTGCTGCCCCGGGCACCTATCGTGGAATTATACCCGTAGCCTTCGCTGGTTTACCTGTTAATCTTGAAGCATTTAGAGACCTTGCCGATGAATTCGGTCTGTGGATTATGGAGGATGCCTGCCATGCACCAGGAGCGTGGTTCAAGGACTCTAAAGGGGTTCGCCAGGCCGCGGGTGGTGCCGTATATAGTGATCTTTCGGTTTTTTCATTTCACCCGGTAAAGCACATTGCTACTGGCGAGGGAGGGATGATTACTACCAACAACGAGACGCTTTACAAAAAAATAGCGATGCTTCGCACCCACGGTATTGTGCGCGAAGGATTTATAAATAAAATACCGGATGCAACTCAGCAGGGCGCTTGGTATTATGAAATGCAGGACCTTGGATACAACTATCGCATAACTGATATTCAGTGTGCGCTTGGAATCAGCCAATTAAAAAGAGCTTCAGCGAACTTGACCAGAAGAAATGAGCTCGCGCAACGTTATCGGGTAGCATTCGATGGCACCAAAATAGGATTGCAATATGTGCCTTCAGATCAATACCATGCCTACCACCTTTTTGTTGTTGAGGTTGATGATAGAAAGGGGCTCTATGGTTTCTTGCGCTCGCACGGCATTTTTGCGCAGGTGCATTACATTCCAGTGCACTATATGCCCTATTACCAGAAACGGGGCTTTCGTCCTGGTGATTTTCCAGTTGCAGAAAGGTACTATGAAAGATGTCTGAGTTTGCCCCTTTATCCAACGCTTACCAATGATGAGCAAGATTTTGTCATTGATAAAGTTTTAACTTTTGTAGAATAGAAAACCAATGGATCAGCGAGAGGCTTTTGAGACTTACGAAGGTGATGAATGGTTTAGGCGTAATCTGGCGGTAAAACAAAACTATCAGGCAGCCAACGACCCTATCATCTCATTGATTCGGGACTACCGAATTCAGCCAAGTTCATTTCTTGAATTAGGGTGTTCATTTGGTTATCGCGTTAACGGCATCAAACAATTTTTTCCCAGGGCGGAGGTTCAGGGGGTGGACGCCTCGGCCGAAGCTGTTGCTTACGGGAAAAAGCAATTTCCCCAGATAAAATTGACGCAGACTGGCGCGGATGACTTGTCTATGTTTGCGGCAGGAAGCTTTGATACGCTTGTAGTGGGGTTCGTTTTTTATGTGATTGACCGTGACCGCTTGTTGAAGATGTGTGCAGAAATT
>JBMOLS010000001.1:24727-25634 GCA_049324055.1 Bacteroidota bacterium
TCTTAAATCATGGTTACCTGATCATCCTGGACTTTAATGCGCACCGAATGATGCGGAACAAGTACGAACACATCACTAATTTTGACGCGTACTCCTATAAACAAAATTACGAGCAGGTTTTTCTTGGAACAGGCATGTACCAGTTGTTAGACAAAAGTTCACGCGTCTACGCTGATACGATGGCAAGATACGCGGGCAGTGACTATGCCAATAATCTTGGTCTTAGTTTATTGAAGAAAGATATCTATGCGCCTTACTGAAAAGTTGATCTTGGGTACTGCGCAGTTGGGTATGTCTTACGGTATCAACAACCATAACGGGAAACCATCGCGCGCTGAAGCATTCGAGATACTTAAACTGGCCCAAGACAACGGCATCCTATTTCTCGACACCGCCCCAGGTTATGGAGAGTCACAACGTGTGATCGGAGCTTACCACAGCGAGTACCCTGGTTTTGAGGTTATTACAAAATTTGCAGTCAACCAGCCTTTTATCCTGACAAAAGAGGTGGAGCAATCATTTCAACAGCTTAATATTGAAAGCATTCACTGTCTAATGTACCATAGGTTTAACGATTGTTTTGACCAGGATATACGCAATTCGCTAATTGAACTTAAGCACTCGGGCAAAATTCAAAAAATTGGAATTTCGGTTTACGGAAATGATCAGTTTGAAGAAGCTATTTCACTCACGCACGTTGACGTCATTCAGATACCCTTCAACGTGCTGGATAATCGTAATCAACGGGGCCAGTTGATGATGAAAGCAAAAAAGAACGGCAAAGAGATTCACGTTCGGTCAGTTTTTCTTCAAGGCTTGTTTTTTATGAGCCCAAATCGAATGCCAGAAAGCCTAAAACCCCTTGCCGGTTATTTGAATCAACTAAACACTATCGCCACAGGGGCGA
>JBMOLS010000002.1:0-22500 GCA_049324055.1 Bacteroidota bacterium
CTTTGGCTGTGCGAAGGATTTTGCGCGGCCACTCGCGAAGCCCTTGACTTATTTGGAGCGGTGGCTACCTTTGCCTGTGAGGAAGCAATGCCAGCCCGACTGTCAGATCAAGTCTTAGCTATTACATCTTAGAGTATATGCCCAGGTGCAGAACGCGTTCCTTTTGACTAAATACGAGGGATATGATCCTGAAGTCTCAACCAACGGTAACTCGACCACCGGTATTGGTATAGATCGTAACTCTGTAGGTCAAGCTAGAACCTTCACCTTCGGTTTGAATTTAGGTCTATAAATTTTAACCTCATTTAGAAATGAAAAATAGAATTAATTCAATAATAATCCGGAGTACATTCCTTGCTACTTTAGTAATGGGTGTATTTTCTTGTAGCACCGATCTTCTAGACCCTGTACCACAGGCATCTTTTTCTGATCTGGTTGTGTTTGATGACCCATCAAGAATTGCTCAGCAGATTAACGGCATTTATGATGGACTTAAAAATGGTCAACTATTTGGAGGCCGGGCATTAGTTTATGGAGACGTTAGAGCAGATAATTTTCTTAACGAAACCACCAACGGTGTAACAGGTCTTGAAACATGGAGACACACAGTGGTATCTTCAACAAATGAAGTAAACAATTTGTGGACTGCTGCTTGCTCAGTGATCAATCGGGCAAATCTGTTTCTTGCCGGAATTGATGCAAATGCTTCCAAATATGTGGTTCCATTGTTTCCTGCAAACTTTGCTTCTGTAACGGTTCCTCAGTACAAAGCTGAAGCTAGATTTTGCCGTGCACTTACCTATTTCACTTTGTTGCAGTTTTATGCTCGACCATTTGCCGATGGTGCGGGTTCTCGTCCAGGAGTACCGCTTAGGCTACAAGCTGAGACCAGTTCGGCAAACAATGATCTGGCCCGAAGCACGGTAGCAGAAGTTTATACGCAAATCTTGGATGATTTGAATTTTGCTGAGCAAAACTTGCCTGCAAGTTACAGTGGATCAAGTGCAGACTATCTCAATGTTACCCGAGCACATGTTAATGCCGCCATCGCATTGAAAGTGCGTGTTTACCTCACTATGGGAAGGTACAGTGACGTGATTGCAGAGGCTAATAAAATTGTCCCAACGAATGCTCCTTTTGTAGCACCATCTGGTGTACCACATGCCCTGCAATCTTCCGTTGTAGGTGTCTTTACAACACCATATACAACAAGAGAAAGCATTTTCTCAATGCCCTATACGGTTAATGATTTACCTGGTACTCAAAATGGATTGGGAAGCTATTATAACCCAGGTCCTGCAGGTATTGGTGACTACTCGCTTAACCCAACGGGAATCTATGGTGATCTGGTTAATTGGCCTGCTACCGATGAAAGACGTGATATGACGTCATTGGCAAGTGGCAAGCCGTACCTTAGAAAGTTTCCCTTAGGCCCGCAGCACCTTGACAATACGCCAATCATTCGCTATTCCGAGGTGCTACTGAATCTCGCTGAAGCAATAGCAAGAACAACTACCGGTGTTGATGCACGTGCACTGGCCCTGCTCAACGCAGTAAGACAACGCTCTGATGCTTCCTTTACTTGGGCGCCTGCTGATAACGCAGCTTTGGTAAATGCGATTATGACTGAGCGTAATATAGAATTGCTTGGAGAGGGTTTCAGATCTCATGATTTTGTAAGACTTCTTCAAACAATTCCCGGAAAGGGAACGGTCGGACCTGTTACTCCGGATGCAGAGGTCTATGTTTGGCCTATTCCAATCAACGAGCTTAATGCAAATAAGCTCATGACCCCTAATAGCTAGGCTATTTGATAAAGTAGTTTCTAAAACAGGCTGCTTCGGCAGCCTGTTTTTTTATACCCCTACCACCCGTAACTTTGTTTTTCAGGCCAAACAAATGTTACGTCTCTCCTTAGCCTTAGTTACACTTCTTCTTGCCTCAAGCTTCAGCTGGGCGCAGCAAGCGCCACCGCGACTTCAGGAACTGAGGAAAGAACTGGAAATCAGATATGAGGCCGCGCAAGAGCGGGTCAAGTTGTTCCGCGCGCACGATCGGGGAAGAACCCAGGAAGATTCCCTCTGGATCATAGACATCCAGCCCAATGGCAAGCCGCTTTACCGTGTGCCCTTAAATGTCGGGGCAGCCATCGCCACAGGGGCGGCTCAACTGCACGCGCCCGAAATATCCGGACTTCAACTGTTGGGCGAAGGGATGGTAATAGGTGTTTGGGACGATGGCCTGGTGGCCAATCATGTTGAATTGGGAGAACGCCTGCTCTCGCGCCAGGGCAGCATACTAAAAGACCACGCCACACATGTAACGGGTACGCTCATCGCCAGCGGAATAAATGCGCAAGCGAAAGGAATGGCACCCGCGGCCAAAGCGTTCACCTACCACTTCGGTAATGACGAAGCGGTGATGGCTGCACTGGCTCAATCTGATGAATCGTCTTTACTTTTCTCCAACCATTCTTACGGAACTGCAACGGGCTGGCAACGCGTGGCAGGAGGCTGGGATTGGCAAGGCGACCTCACCATTAGCAGCGAAGAAGATTACCGGTTTGGTTTCTATGGAGAACAAGCCAAAACGTTAGATGAGATTGCTTTCCTGGCTCCTTATTACGCCATGTTTTGGGCTGTGGGCAACGATCGTGCCGATACGGGCGATGGAACCCGCCCACGCGATTGCAATGCCGGAACGGGCTACGATTGCATTTTGCCCGATGCTGTGGCGAAGAATATTTTCACCATAGGGGCGGTAAACAAGGTAAGTGATTACGTGGCGCCCGGCAGCGTAGTAATGAGCAGCTACAGCAGTTGGGGGCCTACCGATGACGGCCGCATCAAACCCGACCTGGTGGGCGCTGGTACCGACCTTTTTTCGCTTAGCGCAACGGGCGAAAATACGTACACCACGTTGGGTGGCACTTCCATGGCCACACCTAATGTGGCAGGGTCGCTGCTTTTAGTACAGGAGTTGTATGGTAGACTTCATGGAGGCCGCAGAATGAAGTCCGCCACTTTGAAAGCTTTGGCTATTCATACAGCCAAAGAGGTAGGCCCGTTCCCGGGCCCAGACTACAGTTATGGGTGGGGCTTGGCAGATGCTGCGGCAGCCGCATCATTCCTCCTGAAAGAAAATGGCACTTCGCATCGGGTACAAGAGCATGCGCTGCAAAACGGGCAGACGAAAGAGTTTGTGTTTACTGCTGCCCCCGGAAAGGTGGTAGTCACCATGGCATGGACAGACCCTCCCGGTAATCCCGTTAAACCTTCTTTGGATCCACTGACGCCCATGCTGGTAAACGATCTCGACATTCGATTGATAGATGCGGCCGGTGGCGAGCAAAGGCCTTGGGTTTTAGAACCGATCAATCCATCGCGTCAGGCCGTTCGGGGCGATAATTTTCGCGACAATGTGGAGAAGATTGAATGGTTAGCAACAGATACAAAGACCTACCGTTTGGTTGTTTCGCATAAAGGCCAGTTGGTGGGCGATGCGCAAACCTTTGGCCTCGTGCTTTCTTACCTGGCAGTTGACGGTGAGAAGAACTATTACTGGGTAGGCGGAAGCGGCAATTGGACAGATGAAAGTCATTGGTCGCTCTCGACCGGAGGGGAGCCGGCTGGTTCAATACCCGGTGCCAACGACCGCGTAATTTTCGATGAAAATGCTGTAGACGTGGATGGGCAAACGTTGATTACCGTCAACAGCAATGTGGAGGTGAAGTCGTTCAGATGGATTTGCTCCCAACCAGCTCAAATAGAAATGCCCGGGGGGAGCTTGACGGTTCATGGTGAGTGGTCATTTTCTTCGCCACATACGGTTTTTCAGAATAGTCGTATTGTTTTTCAATCGCAAACAGAAGGGGAAGTGAATTTCTCTACATCGGCAACCCAGGATGCTGTACTGGTGTTTGCCGGAGGCCACTGGCGTTGGCATGGTAACCTGGATGCAAAAACCCTGGCGTTAGATGGTGGTGCGCTGACCTTGAGGGGAGTAGATATTAAGTTGAAGACGATGCAATCCGTCTCGGGCGAACAACGGGAGCTGGATCTGACCGGCTCCCATGTGTCGGTAGCGGAACGACTAGAAATAGACGGTGAAAACTTGACCCTTGTTACCGACAATACCCTGTTAAAGACAGAGGGAACAGCGCCCCTGTTGGTAACCCATCAAATGAACTGGGATGGTTCGGTGGTGAGCGTGGGCGCTACAGAATTGCAAGGCTCAGGCCGCTGGAATAAGTGGGAGGCCAGGGACGCTTTGCAAATCAATGGAGATTTTGAAATGAATGAATTAACAGTACTGCCCGGACAAGCACTAACCCTTGCGAACAACCGCACCCTACAGGTGGGCTTGTTGCAACTCCCGGCTACGGCAGAGCATCCTATTTCGCTACTGGGCGGTGAACAGTCTGCTATTCAATTTGTCGAGCGCAATAAAATCTGCTTTGACTACCTAAACGTAAATAGCATAGGTGTTACCGGTTCTGCGGTGGTAAATGCTGGAACCAATAGTCAGTTGACAAATGCGCCTGGTTGGAAACAACTGCCTTGCGAGGAAGTGCTGTTTGCTGATTTCAAAACCGACTTCACTTGTGTAGGTGGTATGGCAGTGTTGTACGACCACAGTTCAGGTAACCCTAACCAATGGCGTTGGCAGGTTACAAGTGGTACAAACTCTGCAGTCGCTTCACTACCTCAGATGGCCTTCAGGTTATCGGAACAAGCGCCCGTAGAAGTGCAGTTGGAAATACAAAGGGGCGATCAAACAGACCGAGTAATTCGTACAATAAACCCGCGGCCTAATTCACTTGCCGAAAATGAGGTACTGCAAAATGGGGAGCAACTGTTCAGCCTACAGCAGGCGGAGCGTTATCAATGGTACTACAACAACCAAATCGTAGCCAATGCTATAGGCCGTACATTTTCGTTCGATGGGCAGGAAGGCAGCTATTTCGTGATTACTTACAACGAGGAGTGTAGTCGCATCTCGAAAGAATTTGTGATTACTTCGGTAGAAAAACCAAAACCCGGAAAAGTCTATCCCAACCCCGCGTCTGATTATTTTTCAATAGCCGGGCATGAGGTTGAAGCAGTGCAGGTGTTGGATCAGTTGGGCAGGGAGATTTTGAAAACCGGGACACAGCAGGTAGATGTTCGTTCTCTTCCGGCCGGCTTGTATTGGGTGAAATACCATGTGCAGCATCATACGTACATCCAACCGCTGGTGGTGGTACGCTGATCAGAAGTATTCGCCTTTTAACAGGTAATGAGTTATATAGTCTGTGGTGCCATCTTCCAGCGAGGTAAACGGTTTTCGGTAACCAATAGCGCCAAGCTTTTGCATGTTAGCCTCGGTGAAATATTGATACTTATCGCGTATGTCGATGGGCGTGTCAATGAATTCAATGTCTTCTTTTTTGTTCAGGGCACTGAACACAGCCCGCACCAAATCTGAAAATGTTCTGGCTTTACCCGAGCCAAGGTTGTAGATACCGCTGTTTTTGCGATGGTGCATTAAAAAACTGCATACATTCACCACGTCTTTTACATACACAAAATCGCGCATCTGGCCCCCGTCTGCATAGGCAGGGTTGTGCGATCGGAACAGTTTCATTTTACCCGTACTGTTGATTTGGTGGAAGGCATGCCAGATAACAGATGCCATGCGGCCTTTGTGGTATTCGTTGGGTCCATATACGTTGAAGAATTTCAGTCCTGCCCAAAAAAACGGTTTATCTTTTTGCGCCAGTGCCCAAACATCAAATTCTTGTTTAGACCAGCCGTAGGGGTTTAAGGGCTTCAGTAATTTTATTTTCTCCTCATCGTCCGTATACCCCTGTTCGCCTAAACCGTACGTGGCGGCCGAGGAGGCATAGACCAACGGTAGCTGGTATTGCACACATTTTTGCCAAATAGTTTTGGAGTAGTTCACGTTCAGCTCATCAAAAACAGACTTATTGAATTCTGTGGTGTCGGTGCGCGCTCCTATGTGGAAGATGAACTCAACCAACTCGTGGTTCTTGTCCAGCCACGTGGGTAGGTCGTGCCGGTTTACTCTTTCCTTTAGCCGCGCGCGCGTCAGGTTTTTAAGTTTGGCCGGGTTCTGAAATACATCTACCGCTACAATGGCATTGAAATTTTCCTCGTTCAGCTTTCTGATCAGGCAACTGCCTATAAAACCCGCGGCCCCGGTTACAACGATCATAGGGAAATTTTTGGGCCAAGTTAATGTATATTTGTGCAGTTTTTGCCATGGTTTACGTAAGCAGAAAAGAACATTTTAATGCAGCGCATAAGCTGTACAACCCGGCATGGAGCCCGGAAAAAAATGCCGAAATTTTTGGCCCCTGTGCCAATGAAAATTGGCATGGCCACAATTTTGAGTTGATTGTAACGGTGAAAGGTCGCCCCGACCCCGATACCGGTTTTGTGATAGACCTGAAAAAGCTCAGTACACTCATCCGGGTGGAGGTAATTGAACAGCTTGATCACAAAAACCTGAACCTCGATGTGCCCTTTATGAAAGATAAACTGGCCAGTTGCGAAACACTGGTTATCGAAATCTGGAAAATACTGGCTCCACGTATATCGGGTATCAGTAAGTATGGCTCTCTGCATTGTCTTCGTTTGTATGAAACACCACGCAACTACGTTGAGTATTATGGCGAGTAGGCAGCGCATTCTTCGTTCGTTACTATTAATTCCAAACTTCTAATGCGCTATTACCTCATTGCTGGCGAACGTTCGGGCGACCTCCATGGGAGTAATTTGATTAGGGCAATCCGCAAGCGCGATGATCAGGGCGAGTTCAGGGGCTTTGGTGGCGATTACATGAAGGGGGCCGGCATGCAGCTTTCGGTTCATTACGAAAAGCTGGCCTTCATGGGCTTTGTAGCCGTGCTTGCCAATATTCGCACCATTTCAAAAAACCTCGACTTCTGCAAAAAGGATATTCTCCGTTTTAAGCCTGATGTCATCATTCTTATCGACTATGCAGGCTTCAACATGCGCATAGCCCGGTTTGCAAAACAACAGCAGCTGCGCGTATTCTACTACATTTCGCCTAAAGTGTGGGCCTGGAATACCCAACGCGCGTGGAAGTTAAAAGCCAACGTAGACCGGATGTTCTGCATCTTGCCATTCGAAAAAGAATTTTTCAAGTCGTTCGGTTGGGAAGTGCATTACGTGGGCAACCCCGTTTTGGATGCCGTGAAGTCGTTTCGGGCTGCTCCCGATTTTTTTGAACGGCAGCAGCTCGCAAATACAAAACCTATTGTGGCCCTGTTGCCGGGTAGCCGCAAGATTGAATTGGAGCGAATGCTTCCTGTAATGGCGGAGGTGGTAAGAAAAAATCCACGCTACCAGTTTGTGGTAGCGGCTGTCAGATCGTTGCCCGAATACCTATACAAGCCTTTGCGGGATATCGACTCCGTACAATTTGTGTACGACAACACGTATGATTTGCTGTCCGTGGCGCGAGCTGCCCTTGTTACATCAGGCACTGCAACGTTGGAGGCAGCCCTGTTTAGGGTTCCGCAGGTGGTGATTTACCGGGCAGCAGCCATCGAGTATGCAATCGGCAGTCGCTTTATCAAGGTGAAATTTATTTCGCTGGTAAATTTGGTGGCCAACCGCGAGGTAATCAAAGAATTTGTTCAGCACGATATGACGGTTGAAAACATCGATGCAGAGCTTCAGCAGTTGGTGGCAGAGGGCACCCACCGTAAGGAAGTGATGGAAGGATACCAGGAAGTGTACAATAAACTCGATATCGGGTCAGCTTCTGAGAATGCCGCAGAACTGATGGTGAACGATTTGTTGGGAAGGTGAACTGCTGGCGTTTGTTTTTTAAAACCTAATTTAGCAACAAACATTAAATGAATTAGTGAAACTGCGCCTTCTGTTGCTTGCAGCCTTTTTCTGCGTGTACGCGGGCCCGTGGGCCACGTGTGTGTGGGCATCACCACGGCAGGCGCCACACACCCTTAGGGAAGTAGATTCGTTGGTGCAGGTGGCCGACCGTCTCAACTTCGATCATCCCGATTCAGCGGCTGTGCTTTTTGCCAGTGCACTTGCCCTGCTTGATACAGCCAACTATCCAAAACAGTATGGCGATGTGCTGAACAAACTTGGATACACCTACTATATGCTGGGTGAGTATGATCAGTCATTGCCGTACTTTCTTTCTGCACTGAAAATTCATCAGTCGATTGGGAACGCTGGTGGACTATCCCGAAGTCACGCCAGTATTGGCCTCATCTACGAGTCGCAGCAGCGCTTTGATGAATCCATCAGGCAACTTCTATTGGCGGTGCAGTATGCGTCTAAGGCGAACGATGCCGAGCGGCTTACTTCAAGTTACTTTAATCTCAGCATACCCTATGGGAGAAAGGGGCTTTACGATAGTGCCTATTTCTTCGTAAACAAAGCGCTGGCGTTAGCGCAGAAAAATTCCGATCATCGAATTATTGCGATGGCGTTTAACCGAATAGGCGAGATTGCCATGGGCATGAAAAATTTCAGGATGGCAGAGGAATTTTATACCAAGGCCCTCAACTACCGGGAGTATCATTCGAAGTGGGAGAAATGTTTTGCGTACGCTGGGCTTGCCAAAGTTTTTTTGGCCACAAATCGCTACCAGGAGAGCGTACATGCCGGAACGCAAAGTCTTTCCTTGGCAAAGGAGATGAAGGCAGCATGGGAAGCCATGCAGGTGTCTGAGGTATTGGCCAAAGCCTACTCAGCCATGGGCAAGTATGCCGAGGCCTATACCATGCACGTGCTCTTCAAAAGTTATAGCGACAGTGTATTCAACATCAGAAAAGACAAGGAGATCAACCGGTTGTACCTTAAGCAAAATGAATTAGAGAAAACACGCCTGCTGAAAGAAAATGAGTTGAAGGAAGCTGAAATCCGCCAGCGCAACGCCTGGATTGTGGTGGCCTCGTTGGCGGCCTGCTTACTGCTGTCGGTAGCTTTTCTGCTGTACCGAAATAACCGTCAAAAACGCAGGCTGAATGAAATGTTGGTGGAGCAGAATTTACAGCTGATAAGAAGCAAGAAGCAGATTGAACTGCAAAACCGGGAACTCAATAAGTTGAATGAAGCCAAAAGCCAGGTGCTATCTATTGTGGGGCATGATATGCGGGGCCCCATTCGAAATATTGCAGGCGTTCTGCAACTGGCCAATCAACAAGCCATTACCAGCGAAGAACGCAATGAATTGTTGAACAAACTTCAACACGCCATTGGTGGTGTGGCCGACACGATGGACAACCTGCTGGCATGGGCAGGCGAACAATTGGACGTTTTGCATACCAACCCACGACCTTTTCTGGTAGATGACGTGGTGGAGAGCCAGCTTTCTTTTTGCCGATTGGCGGCTGAACGAAAGCATATTCAGTTGGAACACACACGTGGTGGCTTGGTGGCAAATGCCGATGTGGACCAGATGAGCACGGTGCTTCGCAACATTATTGGCAATGGCATTAAGTTTACGCAACAAGGTGGCAGGGTAAGCGTATCGTACAAAACCCGTGGCCCCCGGGTGGGCATATGCATAGCCGATACCGGTGTGGGCATGGATACCTTGAAAATGAGTAGACTCTTTTCCTTTTCGGGCAGGCCTCAAACCCGCGGAACGGCTAACGAAAAAGGCACGGGCCTTGGGTTGATGGTAAGCAGGGAATTTGTGGAGAAGAACCAGGGAGAAATAGAAATTCAGAGCCATCCGGGTAAGGGCTCTACATTTACCGTGTGGCTCCCCGCGGGAAAGTTGTAGAAGCAGATAGGGGGCCGTTAGGCCACCTTCAGTTTGCTGTAGTGCGAGCGACTGAATTTTTCTTCCGCGTAAGCGCGATTGATCACCAGCTTTTTCACCGTTTTTTCTGATGGTAAGTCGAACATGGCATCGTTGATGATGGCCTCGCAGATAGAGCGCAGACCGCGGGCACCTAATTTAAACTCCACCGCCTTTTCTACAATGAAGTCTAATGCACCTTCTTTAAACTCGATTTCAATGTCCTCCATCTCAAACAGTTTTTTATACTGCTTCACCAATGCATTTTTGGGCTCTGTTAAAATTTTGCGCAGGGCAGCATGGTCTAACGGATTGAGGAATGAAACTACGGGCAATCGGCCAATCAATTCGGGTATCAAACCGAAACTCTTCAGGTCTTGTGCAGAAACAAATTGAAGCAGGTTGTTCGTGTCGATATCGGAGGGGTGTAGGCTGTCGGCAGTGGCAGCAAAACCTAGCGGGCGTGTGTTCAGCCTGCGTGCAATGAACCGCGACAGGCCTTCGAAGGCACCACCGCAAACAAATAGAATATTTTCGGTGTTTACGGTTATCATTTTCTGATCCGGATGCTTGCGCCCTCCTTGCGGGGGCACGTTTACCGAGGTGCCTTCCAGCAACTTGAGCAACGCCTGCTGCACACCCTCCCCACTCACATCGCGGGTAATAGAAGGGTTATCCGACTTGCGGGCTATCTTGTCTATTTCATCAATATATACAATGCCTCTCTCTGCTGCCTCTACATTATAATCGGCAGCCTGTAGCAAGCGCGTTAAAATGCTTTCCACATCTTCGCCTACATAGCCGGCTTCTGTCAGCACGGTGGCATCGGCAATGCAAAAGGGCACCTGCAGAATCTTTGCCAGCGTACGTGCCAGGTAGGTTTTTCCGGTACCGGTTTCGCCTACCATTATAATGTTCGATTTTTCTATCGTTACGTCATTGTCGGTTTTGCGCTGCATCAGCCGCTTGTAGTGGTTGTAAACGGCAACAGATATAACCTTTTTGGCTTCATCTTGCCCAATTACGTACTCATCCAAAAATTTCTTGATTTCGCGCGGTTTAATCAGCTTGAAATTGGGCAGAGCCCCCGCTTCTACCTTGTTCTTTTTTTCCTCTTGCAGAATTTGGCTGGCCTGCGTCACACATTTGTCGCAAATGTGCGCATGTATGCCCGAAATCATCAGGTCTACATCTTTTTTGTTTCGGCCGCAAAAAGAACAGGTAACCTCTGCCATAATATATCAGTTAGATGATTTTGAAGGGGTGCCAACGAATCCACAAAGGTATTCAATTAATGGTACATTGGCACTCCTAAAAAAATGCAAAAAGGGCCAGATTACTTCTTACGCTCCAGCACCTCGTCAATCATGCCGTATTCTTTTGCCTCTATGGCGCGCATCCAATAGTCGCGGTCGCTGTCGCGGTCTATGTCCTCAAAGGTTTTGCCTGTATGCTTAGCCAAAATTTTGTATAAATCGGCCCGCACTTCTACCGTTTGGCGCAACGAAATCTCCATGTCTTTGGAGGTTCCCTGCATGCCCGAAGAGGGCTGGTGAATCATAATGCGGCTATGGGGTAGTGCCGAGCGCTTTTTGTTCGCTCCTGCGGCCAGTAACACGGCCGACATGGAAGCAGCCAGGCCCGTGCAAATAGTGGCTACATCGGGATTGATGTATTGCATGGTATCGTAAATACCCAAGCCGGCATATACCGAGCCGCCCGGGCTGTTGATGTACATAATGATGTCTTTCTTCGGGTCGGCCGATTCGAGGAACAACAACTGGGCGATCAGCAGGTTGGCAATCTGATCGTCCACACCCATGCCCAGAAAAATAATGCGGTCCGAAATTAAACGCGTAAATACGTCTATGGCGCGAAAATTACCGGGCCGTTCTTCAATAACGTACTGGGTCATGTTTTCGATTTTTTGCGCATAGCTGTCCACCAGGGTACCACTCATGCCCAGGTGGTGCACGGCATACTTTCTGAATTCATTGTTATGGTTCATAATACTTGTGTTTTACTTTTTATGGTTGATTCAATGTAAAGACGAGGAAGGCCAAATGGTTATTGTACGTTGAACGGTCAAGATGAATAAGATTTTGCAAATAAAAAAGGGGCCCCGCGCAAGCCCCTTTCTCAACAAATTCTGATGTTATTCAGTTCTCAGTGGCGGTGTTCTTCTGCAATTTTTCTGAACTCATCCAGCGTTACCTTTTTCTCGGTAATGGTAATTTTCTCGCGCACCAGCTTCATGATTTTTTCATGGCGCAGCTGGTTGTAAATGCGCATAAAGTTTTCGCCTTTACCATCCTGGCCTGAGAGGTAATTGTCAGCAATGGCATCCATCTTGTCGCCCAATTGTTCAATAATTGCCTGGCCCCCAAATTGTTCGGCTATTATTTCTTTAGCCCGTTGGCGTACCTCGGCCGTTTCAACGTTAAGGTTATGCTCTTCGGCAATTTTGTTTTTAATCAAATCCCACTTTAAACCTTCCTGGTAGGCGCCAAATTCTTTATGCAACACTTCATCGTTCACCTGCCCATCGCTGGTGTTCTTTAGCCACAGCTTCAAAAAGTTTTCAGGCATTTTTATTTCGGTATGGTCAACCAAATAGTGCTGAATTTCATGATCCAGCAAGTGGTTGGTTTCGCGCTGGTAATTTTCCGAAATGGTTTCCTTTATCTTGGTGCGGAAAGCCTCTTCAGAAGTTACCACATTTTTGCCAAAAGTGCGGTCGAACAATTCCTGGTTTATCTCGGCCGGTTCAACGCGTGTAATGGAGGCAACTTTCAACTTGTATTTGCCTTTGGCGTTTTTGGCCGCTTCGGCAGTAACGCCTATCAGTTGCGCTATTACCTGTTCATCACCCGAAACTTTCTCTACGTCAAACTCAACTTCATCGTCTTTTTTCAGGCCAATGAATTTTTTCTGCTCTTTTTTCTCTGCCTTTTCAATCTGTAGATAAGCCGTTTTGGCCATGCCGTCTTGGCCTGTTACTTCGCCCGAAAGTGCATCCGTGGCTTCGCTTACTTCGGGGTAGCTAACCTTTCCGAACCTTCTCCTCAGGTCGGTAACGGTGTCCTCTATCGCCTGGTCGGTCACCTCAATCGGGTGCGACTTTACCTTCACTTTCGGTGACAGTTCCACAGTAAAGTCTTCTACCATCCCAATCTGAAATTCGAATTCAAATTCTTTCTGGGAATCCCAATCTATTTGCCTGGCTTTTTCCTGGTTGGGTAGCGGGTCGCCCAGAATGCGCAGCTTTTGTTCTTTAATATACTCGCTAATGCCGTGCGATACCAGGTGGTTTACTTCTTCCACCAGAATAGATTTTCCAAACATTTTCTTGATAACACCTGCCGGCACCTTGCCTTGGCGAAAGCCTTTAATGGTGGCCTTGCGCGCATAATCGCGCACTTTCTCGTCTACCTTGGGCAGATAGTCGGTTTCCTGGAGCTTTACCTTAATGAGGCCGTCTGTTACACTTTGTTTTTCGAGAGTGATATTCAATGCCATGATTGCTTGTATTGATTCCTTAACTGCGGGAACGTATTAAAACACTACCCTTTGGGTTTCCCGGTTTGGGTAAGAACAGATTTGGTGCGGATGGAGGGACTCGAACCCCCACGCCTTTCGGCACCAGATCCTAAGTCTGGCACGGCTACCAATTACGCCACATCCGCAAATTCAAGGTGTTGCTGATTTTCACAAAAAAGAAAACTTGCAAAACCCCTGTTTTTGGCCTATTTTCCAAAAACGGAGTGCAAATTTAGATATTATTCATTACGATTGAAGGGGAGATCGAAATTTCCTCGAATATTGGATGAGGTAGGTGTTTGGTGTTAGAGAAATAAATTGCAAGTGGTAGCAGACGTAGCCGAAGAAAAGAAGGAGATCATTGCCCGGTATCGCAGGTTGCTGCGCAAGGCAAAACCCGTGTTGAAAGATGGCGATGCCAAACGCATTAAGAAAGCGTTTACGCTGGCGCTCGATGCGCACAAAGACATGCGCAGAAAATCGGGTGAGCCCTTTATTTTTCATCCGCTGGCTGTAGCCGAAATCTGCACAGAAGAAATTGGGTTGGGGCCCACCTCCATCATTGCAGCCCTGATTCACGATGTGGTGGAAGACACCGACATAGAACTGGCCGATATCGAGCGGATGTTCGGTAAGAAGATAGCCAAAATTGTAGACGGGCTTACCAAAATACGCGGAGCATTCGAGTATGGTACTTCGGCCCAGGCCGAAAACTTCCGAAAAATGCTCTTCACCCTCTCGGAAGACGTGCGTGTGATACTGATTAAACTGGCCGATCGCCTGCACAACATGCGCACGCTCGATAGCATGCCGCGCAACAAGCAACTGAAAATTGCCAACGAAACCATCTATCTCTACGCCCCGCTGGCCCACCGGTTGGGCCTCAATGCCATCAAATCAGAACTGGAAGACCTGTACTTACGCTTCACCGATTTTTCTGTTTACAACGACATCGCATCGAAAATCGATGCCACCCGTGCCGCCCGCAACAAATTCATTAAACAGTTTGTGCAGCCAATAAAAGACGAGTTGGACAAACTGAACGTGGCGTACGATATCAAGAGCAGGCCAAAGTCCATCTTCTCTATCTACAACAAAATGCGCAAACAGAGCATTCCTTTCGAAGAGGTGTACGATTTGTTTGCCGTAAGAATCATTATCGAGACTCCGCTGGAGCAGGAAAAATCTTATTGTTGGCAGGTGTATTCTATCGTTACAGATTATTACATGCCCAACCCCGACCGCCTGCGCGACTGGATAAGCACACCAAAGGCCAACGGTTACGAATCGCTGCATACAACCGTAATGGCCAAAAACGGGCAGTGGGTAGAGGTGCAGATACGCACCCGCAGAATGGACGAAATTGCGGAGAAGGGCTATGCGGCCCACTGGAAATACAAAGATAGCAATGCCACGCACGAATCGAACCTGGAAAAGTGGCTGGTGCGCGTGCGCGAGTTGCTGGAGCGGCAAGACCTCACCGCGCTTGAATTTGTAGACGACTTCCGGGGTAATCTTTTCAACGAAGAGGTTTTTGTCTTTACACCCAAAGGCGAATTGAAAACGCTCCCCAAAGGTGCCACAGCACTCGACTTTGCATTCGATATCCATACCGATGTGGGGGCCAAATGCATTGGCGCCAAAGTGAATCAGAAACTGGTGCCCATTAACCACGTGCTGAAAAATGGCGACCAGATAGAAATACTTACTTCGGCTAAGCAAAAGCCGAACGATGATTGGCTGCGCTTTGTGGTAAGCCCCAAAGCCAAAAGCAAAATCAAAGAAGTACTGAAGGAAGACAAAAAGAACGTGGCAGAATTGGGCAAAGAAACCCTGCTGCGCAAACTGGGGCAGTTAAAGATTGACGCCAACGGCCAGACCTATGAGCAACTGATGTCTTACTTTCACGTGCCCTCGAAATTCGATCTGCACTTTAAGGTTGGTGCTGGCCTTATTTCAGTAAACGATCTGAAAGCTTTTAAAGACTATAAGCCCTCCTCGCCTCTTAAAACAAAGCCCAATGTGGCCGTGGCCGATGCCAATGTAGTAGAACAAGAACTGCTGAAAGCAAAGGGCAGATACGATGATATTCTGTTGATAGGAGAAGACATGGACGTGGTGGAATACAAGCTCGCCAAATGTTGCACGCCCATTCCTGGCGATGAGGTGTTTGGATTTGTTACGGTGAACGAAGGCATCAAAATACACCGCACCAATTGCCCCAATTCACCCGAACTGCTGGCCAATCATGGCAACCGGGTTATCAAAGCCAAATGGACTTCACAACACGAGGTGTCGTTCTTAACAGGTTTAAAGGTTATAGGCACCGACCGGGTGGGCCTCATCAACGATGTGTCTAAAATTATCTCCGAAGAGTTGAAGGTGAATATGAGCTCTATTTCCTTCAGCACCGACCAGGGCATTTTCAAGGGCGAAATTATGCTGTATGTAAACGATACCCGTCACCTGGAGGTGCTCATTAGCAAGCTGGAGAAGGTGGAGGGCGTGGTTACGGTGGCGCGGTTCGATTCCCGCACCGGCTAATGGCAAACTCCTCATATTTTTGCCCTTTATAATCAAAATAATCTGCACTTTTGCGCCAGAACAATTATGGCCCTTAATACCAAGGTTTACGAAGAAGTACGCAAAATTTTTACCGCCTACCTGGAAAATAAGGAGTTGCGTAAAACACCAGAGCGCTATGCCATTCTGGAAGAAATTTATTCGTTGGCCGGCCACTTCGATGTAGAGTCGCTCTACATCAACATGAAAAACAAAAATTACCGGGTAAGCAGGGCCACCGTATACAACACCCTCGATCTTTTGGTAGAGTGCGATTTGGTAAGTAAGCATCAGTTTGGCAAAAACCAGGCCCAGTACGAAAAGTCGTATGGCTATAAGCAGCACGATCACCTGATCTGCACCGAGTGCCACAAAGTGGTTGAGTTTTGCGACCCCCGCATTCAGAATATACAAAACACAGTGGGTGAACTTTTACATTTTAATGTAGTGCACCATTCCTTAATTTTGTACGCCAGTTGCACAAAATCAAATTGCGAAAACCGTAAGTCATGAACTTCTCTCAGGAAATAAAAGGTAAAGTGCTCATTCTCCACGTGTCGGGCGATCTGATTGGTGAAGACAACGGAGGTCGGTTGGTGGAGGCCGTAAACGAGGCAGTTTCCCACCAACTGCTTACGTGCATCATCGATATTTCCGACTTGCGCTACATCAACAGCTCGGGCATTGGTGTGCTTATAACCATACTTACCAAATTCCGTAACAAGGGCGGTGAAGTCTTTTTGATGAAACCCTCGGAGAATGTGAAGAAGCTACTGGTTATCACCAAGCTGAATGCCATCTTCAATATCGTGCAATCCGAAGAAGAGGCCCTGGCCTCCCTAAAGAAATAAATCAGAATACTTTACGCTTTACGCAGTTTTATTAAATAAACAGAACCAGCTTCGGTAATGAAAGTTGATGTGCTTTTGGGTCTCCAATGGGGCGATGAAGGGAAAGGAAAAATTGTAGATGTGCTTGCACCCCGATACGATGTGGTGGCGCGCTTCCAGGGGGGGCCCAATGCAGGCCATACGCTTGAGTTCGATGGCATCAAGCACGTGCTGCACCAGATTCCCTCTGGCATTTTTAGAAAAACAACACGCAACATTATTGGTAATGGCGTAGTGCTCGATCCTGTTGTTTTCAAAACCGAAATAGAGAAGCTTGGCAAGTTCAATCTTAACATTCAGTCGAACCTGTTTATTTCGAAGAAGGCAACGCTTATCATACCCACTCACCGCCTGCTCGATCAGGCCTACGAAAAAGCAAAAGGCGAGAACAAAATTGGATCGACCTTAAAGGGAATCGGTCCTTCTTATCAGGATAAAATCGGGCGCCAGGGTTTGCGCGTGGGCGATATTCTCTCGCCCGGCTTCAAAGAAAAATTCAATAAGCTGGTAGAAATTCATTTTGCCATCCTAAAAAACCACGACATCACCTATAACTGGGCAGAGTTAGAGTCACAGTTTATGGATGCCGTAGCGTTTCTTCGCCAGTTTCAATTGATCGATAGCGAGTATCTGATCAACGAAGAAATTAAGAAAGGTGCCACCATTTTGGCCGAGGGCGCGCAGGGCTCCCTGCTCGATATCGATTTTGGAAGCTACCCCTTTGTTACCAGTTCTAACACAGTTACGGCCGGGGCCTGTACCGGTTTGGGCGTAGCCCCGCGCCACATTGGCGAGGTGTATGGCATATTTAAGGCTTACAGCACCCGCGTGGGCAGTGGGCCTTTTCCCACCGAGTTGTTAGATGAGCAAGGAGAAAAGATGCGGAAGCAAGGCAATGAGTTTGGCTCCACCACCGGCCGGCCGCGCAGATGTGGTTGGATAGACATACCCTCGCTTAAATACTCCATCATGATAAACGGGGTAACGCAGTTGTTGATGATGAAAGCAGATGTGTTGAATATTTTCCCCACCATTAAGGTGTGCACACATTACCAGTTGGCGAATGGAACCGTTACAGAAACCATTCCCTACGAAATTGTGAATGAAAAAATCACGCCCGTTTACAGAGAATTAAAGGGCTGGAACTGCTCTTTAGAAGAAAGCACCAGCAACAACCTGCCCGCAGAACTAGTGCAATACATTGATTTTCTGGAAGAAGCGTTGAAGGTGCCCATTACCTTAATTTCTACGGGCCCAGACAGGTCGCAAACCATCTTCCGCGAAAGAAAAAATCTTTAATTTTTTTCGCATCGGCACTTGTATTAAGCCGAGTCTTCCAATACCTTTGCAGTCCGTTTTTGAGAAAGAGGCCCAGGTTAGTAGGATTTGGGCAGATAAGTTGAAAAACTTCGGTTCGGAAACTTCGGTTTCCGGAAACGTTCATTGAATGAATGTACTTGATAGCGGACCCGAGATAACTCGGTAGAGGGTTATTTCGAGTCGATTCTAAAGACCTCGAAGGAGTAGTGATACTTTTGAGAGGAGAAACATAAGTCGATGAAAGCCGAGGATTAAACGCATAGGTAGTGCGAGAGATGACTTGTTGAGAGACGAGTATCTTGAAGCTCACCGGATATCGGTCAGTCAACTGGCGGGTATTTGAAGAATAATACTATGGAGAGTTTGATCCTGGCTCAGGATGAACGCTAGCGGCAGGCCTAATACATGCAAGACGAACGGTAATTCCGCAGCAATGCGGGACTAGAGTGTCGTAAGGGTGCGTAACACGTATGCAATCTGCCCTCAACAGGAGGATAGCTCCCCGAAAGGGGAATTAACACTCCATAAGATGATGAACTGGCATCAGGTTATCATTAAAACTGAGGTGGTTGAGGATGAGCATGCGCATGATTAGCTAGTTGGCGGGGTAACGGCCCACCAAGGCGATGATCATTAGGGGAACTGAGAGGTTGATCCCCCACACTGGCACTGAGATACGGGCCAGACTCCTACGGGAGGCAGCAGTAGGGAATATTGGACAATGGGTGCGAGCCTGATCCAGCCATGCCGCGTGCAGGAAGACGGCCTTCTGGGTTGTAAACTGCTTTTATCTGGGGATAAAAAGGGAGTGCGCTCCAAATTGAAGGTACCAGATGAATAAGCCACGGCTAACTACGTGCCAGCAGCCGCGGTAATACGTAGGTGGCAAGCGTTGTCCGGATTTATTGGGTTTAAAGGGTGCGTAGGCGGTCTGTTAAGTCAGTGGTGAAATACTTCAGCTCAACTGGAGAGGTGCCATTGATACTGGCGGACTTGAGTACTGATGAGGTAGGCGGAATGGACGGTGTAGCGGTGAAATGCTTAGATATCGTCCAGAACACCGATAGCGAAGGCAGCTTACTAAGGAGTAACTGACGCTGATGCACGAAAGTGTGGGGATCAAACAGGATTAGATACCCTGGTAGTCCACACTGTAAACGTTGATCACTCGATGTTGGCGATACACGGCCAGCGTCTTAGCGAAAGCGATAAGTGATCCACCTGGGGAGTACGCCGGCAACGGTGAAACTCAAAGGAATTGACGGGGGTCCGCACAAGCGGTGGAGCATGTGGTTTAATTCGATGATACGCGAGGAACCTTACCTGGGCTAGAATGCCCTTGACCGATGCAGAGATGTGTCTTTTCGCAAGAACAAGGAGCAAGGTGCTGCATGGCTGTCGTCAGCTCGTGCCGTGAGGTGTTGGGTTAAGTCCCGCAACGAGCGCAACCCTTATCTTTAGTTGCCAGCACGTAATGGTGGGGACTCTAGAGAGACTGCCTGCGCAAGCAGAGAGGAAGGAGGGGATGACGTCAAGTCATCATGGCCCTTACGCCCAGGGCTACACACGTGCTACAATGGCGTCTACAAAGTGTTGCAAGCCAGCGATGGTGAGCCAATCACAAAAAGGACGTCTCAGTTCGGATTGCAGGCTGCAACTCGCCTGCATGAAGTTGGAATCGCTAGTAATCGCGCATCAGCAATGGCGCGGTGAATACGTTCCCGGACCTTGTACACACCGCCCGTCAAGCCATGGAAGTCGGGAGGACCTGAAGGCAGTTGCTGTGAGGCGCTGTTTAGGGTAAAACCGATGACTGGGGCTAAGTCGTAACAAGGTAGCCGTACCGGAAGGTGCGGCTGGAACACCTCCTTTCTGGAGACTAAGCGAAGGGGTTAATGGTAACATTAAATACCTGGGACTTAGACAAACCTTGGTTTGGTCCGCTATCAAACATTTATTCGAGATATTGAAAAGAAGCTACAGGCTTCAAGCTACAAGCTGCAAGCCGAGTAGTAAGCAGCCTGGAGTCAGCAGCCTGAAGCATTAGAGCCGGAACGAGTAGATAAAGCAGGCAGAGAAGCAAGAGAACTTGCCAACTGCATACTGCCAACTGATAAACCGGGCTTGTAGCTCAGGTGGTTAGAGCGCTACACTGATAATGTAGAGGTCCGTGGTTCGAGTCCACGCAGGCCCACTTGGCCTCCGAAGCCTTGGCGAAGGAGGTCTAATAAAAGGCAGAGCCAAAGAGAAGGACAGACCCAAAGTCAGCCTTTGCTGAAGCCACGGCCGACAAGGGGGATTAGCTCAGCTGGCTAGAGCGCCTGCTTTGCAAGCAGGAGGTCATCGGTTCGACTCCGATATTCTCCACTTCACTCACCGAAGCGTTAGCGAAGGTGATTTTACCATCCGACCGGCCGAAGCGTTGTCGAAGGTGGAATTGCCTCCGAAGCGTTTATGGAGGGTTAGTAGATAGAAAAGATAGAAAGGAATCTAGCCAAGCGAGGTTAGATAAAATTGAAAGATTGAAACAGGTAATAGCGAAGAGAGAGTTTGAAATGATTTTCAAGTTTTCAAATCGACTGATTATCACGTTGTCAGATGTTCTAAGAGAGGAGAGGATAGCCGTTCTCAAATCGAGTTAGGGCTATAGACTGGCAAAGAGTTCATTGACATAATGGTGAAAGAGTAGTAAAAGAGTAAAAGAAATCGAGACGAGCACATAGGTGAGTTATGGTGTAGCGATACATCAAGACATCGTTAAAAGAAGTAGATAAGAGCGTGTGGGGGATGCCTAGGCTCTCAGAGGCGAAGAAGGACGTGGTAAGCTGCGAAAAGGTGCGGGGATCCGCAAACAGGAATTGATCCGCACATGTCCGAATGGGGCAACCCGGTATACTGAAGGTATATCATTGCGTAGCAATACGCAAAGCAAACCCAGGGAACTGAAACATCTAAGTACCTGGAGGAAGAGAAAACAACAGTGATTGCGCCAGTAGTGGCGAGCGAAAGCGCAAGAGCCCAAACCCAGTTAGTTACGGCTAATTGGGGGTAATAGGACTACATAATCGAAACCGAAGCAGATTTGAACCGGGTGGGAAACCGGGCCAAAGAGGGTGAGAGCCCCGTAAGAGAAAGCAGAGGGGAGAGGTAGTATCCTGAGTAGGGCGGGGTCGGAGACGCCCCGTTTGAATTATCCAGCACCATCTGGAAAGGCTAAACACTCCTGAGAGACCGATAGTGAACCAGTACTGTGAAGGAAAGGTGAAAAGCACTTCGAACAGAAGGGTGAAAGAAGAACCTGAAACCGCACGCTTACAAGCGGTCAGAGCCCCGTAATGGGGTGATGGCGTGCCTTTTGCATAATGAGCCTACGAGTTACTGTCACTGGCGAGGTTAAGTGGTATAGAGCCACGCAGCCGGAGCGAAAGCGAGTCTGAATAGGGCGCATAGTCAGTGGGAGTAGACGCGAAACTTTGTGATCTACCCTTGGTCAGGATGAAGTTCCGGTAACACGGGATGGAGGTCCGAACTAGTAAACGTTGAAAAGTTTTTGGATGAACTGAGGGTAGGGGTGAAAGGCTAATCAAACTGAGAAATAGCTCGTACTCCCCGAAATGCTTTTAGGAGCAGTGTGAGGGTTGAGTTTGGCACAGGTAGAGCTACCAATTGGACTAGGGGGAGTCACATCCTACCAAATCCAGATGAACTCCGAATGGTGTCAAATATACCTTGCAATGAGGGCATGGGTGCTAAGGTCCGTGTCCGAGAGGGAAAGAACCCAGACCTGCAGCTAAGGTCCCCAAATCTACATTAAGTTGAACTAAGGCGGTTCAGTTGCTGAGACAGCCAGGAGGTTAGCTTGGAAGCAGCTATTCCTTTAAAGAGTGCGTAACAGCTCACTGGTCGAGCGACAGAGCATCGATAATAATCGGGCATAAAATGTAGTACCGAAGCTCAGGATTTGCAGCAATGCAAGTGGTAGGGGAGCATTCTAACATCGGAGAAGCCGAAGGGTCACCTGAGGTGGAGAGGTTAGAAAAGCAAATGTAGGCATAAGTAACGATAAGGCATGTGAGAAACATGCCCACCGATAGACTAAGGGTTCCGCGGCAATGTTAATCAACCGCGGGTAAGTCGGGACCTAAGGCGAAGCCGAAAGGCGTAGTTGATGGCCAACTGGTTAATAATCCAGTACTAGCTTGATGAGCGATGGAGAGAAGGAGGAGTGACAATACCGCGATCTGACGGAATAGATCGTTGAAAGGCGTAGGTATAGACTTGGTAGGAAAATCCGCCAGGTTTGCTGAAACCCAACAGTACACAGAGGCTTCGGCCGAAGTGATAGAGTATGTAATCAGACTTCCGAGAAAATCTTCTA
>JBMOLS010000003.1:0-153187 GCA_049324055.1 Bacteroidota bacterium
GTGCGGCCCTTCTCATGTTAAAAACAAATTAAAAAGGATACTCCCCCTTCTCAATAGCATAGTTCGCTACTTTTCTTCTGGCTTCTTTCAAATTGTAGGGATCAATTTTGGTGAAGCGCTTCAGGCCCATCAGCATCAGGCGCAATTCATCGCCTTCGGCAAATGAGGTGATGGCTGCCTTTCCTGCTGCCGCTGCTCTCTCGATGGCCCCGTGTAAATAGATCAGCGCCATCTCTTTTTGAATTTCACACGCTTTTTCACCACGCTGAGAAATCAGTTTCTCCACACGCAAAATGGTCGATTCCGCTACGTAGCCTTCAATCATCATGTCGGCCAGGTTCATCAGCACTTCTTGCTCATCGCTCAACGTCATCATGAACTTCTGAACGGCCGCACCGGCTACCATCAGGCCTGCCTTCTTCAGGTTGGCCAATGCTTTCTTCTCTTTCACAAAAATTCCCTCCTCCTCGCTGGCGCCAAAGTCAGGAATGCTCATCAACTCTTTCTGTACCGCCATTGCAGGGTTCATCAAGTCGAGCGATCCTTTCATGGCGCGTTTCAAAATCATATCGACAGTCAACAGTCGATTGATCTCGTTTGTGCCTTCAAAAATCCGGTTGATGCGCGCATCGCGGTAGGCGCGATCCATCGGCCCTTCGGCTGAGAAGCCCATACCCCCATAAATCTGTACACCCTCGTCTACTACAAAGTCCAACACTTCCGAACCATGTACTTTCAAAATCGCGCATTCGATGGCGAATTCTTCCAGTGCCTTCAGCCTTGCTTTGCCGCTATCCATACCGCCCGCCACAAAGGCATGGTATGCGTCATCAATATTTTGTGAGGCACGATAATGTGCAGACTCAGACGCAAAAATTCTGGTAACCGCTTCCGCGATTTTGTGTTTGATGGCACCAAATGTGTTAATCGCTACCCCAAACTGTTTTCTTTCGGTGGAATATTTAATGGCCTTCGATATCGCCATCTTACTGCCGCCCACTGCCGCCACACCCAGCTTAATCCGACCGATATTCAGAATGTTCACTGCGATTTTGAAACCATTCTCGCGTTCGCTCAGCATATTCTCCACCGGCACTTTGCAGTCGTTAAAGAAGATTTGTCGGGTAGAAGAACCTTTGATACCCATCTTCTTCTCTTCTTCATTCATGGTGATGCCACCAAACGATTTTTCTACGATGAATGCGCTAAGGTTTTTGTCATTGTCGATTTTGGCGAACACCACAAACACATCGGCAAAGCCACCGTTGGTGATCCACATCTTCTGGCCGTTGATGATATAGTGCTTGCCATCTGGCGATAGCACCGCTTTGGTTTTTCCGGAGTTAGCATCGGAGCCAGAGTCTGGCTCGGTCAAACAATATGCGGCCTTCCATTCACCGGTCGCCAACTTGGGAATATACTTTTTCTTCTGCTCGTCATTCCCATAATATAAAATCGGCAGTGTGCCAATACCGGTGTGTGCGGACAACGCCACAGCGAACGAGTGTCCTCCACCTATCACTTCCGCCACCAGCATCGAGGTGTTGAAGTCCATACCAAAACCACCCAGGTCAACGGGCACGGATGTTCCCAACAATCCCAACTCACCTGCCTTGTCCATCAGCATAGGCATGAGTTTCGGGTCTTTCATCGAATCAATTTCATCCAGCCGCGGATAGACTTCCTTCGCCAAAAAGTCTTTGCACTGCTGCATGATCATTTTTTGCTCTTCATTAAATTCTTCGGGTATGAAGATTTCTTGTGCGGCTGTCTCTCGGATCAGGAATTCTCCTCCTTTTATTGGTTTTATTGTTACCGTTTCCATATTGATAAGTTGTTAGTTCTTAGTTGTTAGTTGTTAGTTCGTAATAGGTTCAATATTTGTTTTGTATTCAACAATTGCCTCATTTATTGTTGATGATTTTGAGTTGTCTGCCTGCTTTTGGAAATAGTTGATGAATCCATTCAGTAGTCGTTTGCAAGACTTTATTAAGACCATGTATGCTTCGAGAGCTGTAGGAGAAACATACTTTAAATCAAAGGCAATGACTAATTGTGTTTCTACTTCGTACAAACTTCCTCGCGCAATAAAGAATAGTTGAATGGAATCCTTAAAATGATTGCGGCCACACCCCTCTGCAATATTGGAGGGTATCGAAACGGCTGCTCTTCGCAATTGATTGGTTAGTCCGAATTGTTCTTCCTTGGGAAAGCTTTTGGTCAACTCGTAAATGTGTTTTACCAGATCTTTCGTCTGTTTCCAAACTTCTAATTCCTGATATGACTCCACTTTTCCCACCTAACAATTAAGAACTAACAACCACCACCTAATTCAAAAGTTCATAAATCCCCGCCACGCCTTGTCCTCCGCCCACGCAGGCCGTTACCATGCCATACTTTTTCTTTTGTCTGCGTAGTTCGTTAAATAATTGCACTGATAAACGCGCGCCCGAAGAGCCAAGCGGGTGGCCTACGGCAATTGCGCCTCCATTTACATTCAGCTTCTTGCGATCGATGCCCAGCTCTTTCACCACAGCCAGGGATTGGGCGGCAAAAGCTTCATTCAGTTCAATCAAATCAACGTCATCCAACTTCAATCCGGCATTCTTCAAGGCTTTTGGAATAGCCACCACCGGCCCAATGCCCATGATGCGTGGCTCTACACCGGCAACTGCATAGCTCACCATACGTGCAATGGGTTTCACATTCAGTTGTTTCACCATGCGCTCGCTCATCACTAAAACAAAAGCGGCACCATCCGAAGTCTGCGATGAGTTGCCGGCCGTTACTGTTCCGCCTGCCGCAAACACTGGTTTCAATTTCGAAAGTCCCTCTATCGTTGTATCCGGACGAATTCCTTCGTCCGTTGCCACCACAAACTCGCGCGTTTTCTTCTTCATGTTTTCATCCACGTACACTTCCTTCACGGTAATCGGCACCACTTCGTCTTTGAATTTTCCCTCCCTCCACGCTGCGGCTGCCTTCATGTGCGATTCGTACGAGAACTGATCCTGCTCCTCGCGCGAAATGTTGAATTGCTTCGAAACCTCCTCGGCTGTTAAACCCATGCTGGTATAATAGGTAGGGTTCTCCGTGGCAATCTTATAATTCAATGCAGTCTTAAAGCCCATCACCGGCACCAGCGACATCGACTCAGTTCCGCCTGCGATGATAATATCAGCCTGACCGGCTTGTATGCGTTGACTCGCAATCGCAATAGTTTCCACGCCCGATCCGCAATAACGGTTCACCACCATGCCGGGCGTATCGATACCCAACGCCAGCAGTGAAATCATGCGGCCCATCTGCATGCCTTGTTCCGCTTCAGGAACTGCGTTGCCCACGATGAGATCGTCTACCATTTTATTCTCCAAACCGGGCACCGACTTCACCAGGTGCTTGATCACGTCTGCGGCCAAATCATCAGGACGTGTAAAACGAAAGCCACCTTTCTTGGCCTTGCCCACGCCTGTTCTAAATCCTGCTACTATATATGAGTCCATGTCTTTAATTGTTGGTTCTTAGTTGTTAGTTCTTAGTTGTTAGTGAGAGCGGGTGTTAGCCTAACAACTAACAACCACCAACTAACAACTTTTAGTTTCTCAAAGGTTTCCCTCCCGTCAATATGCTCTGAATTCTTTCCAATGTTTTCTTCTCCGCACACAGCGATAAGAACGCTTCGCGTTCGAGGTCGAGCAAATATTGTTCGCTTACCTCTTGCGGATAGCTCAAGTCGCCACCACACATTACGTTGGCGATCTTCATGGCTATCTTCATGTCGTGATCGCTGATGTAGCGGCCCATCTTCATGCCGTTTACTCCCGCGGCAAACAACGCCATACCGGTGCGACCTTGCACTTTAATATTCTTTGCTTGTGGTGCCATGGTGTAACCTGCTTCCGCCAACTCTATCGCGGCTGCTTTTGCATCCAATATCTGGCGGTCTTTGTTAACCGAGATTCTGTCTTTTGCCCGGATGATGCCCATCTCGCGTGCCTCCTCTGCACTCAACGCCACTTTCGCTGTCGCGATGTGCATGAAGGCATTCTGCAAGGCATTCAATTCCACATCACCTTCTTCCAATGAATCGCTGACCCTTTTCGTGAATTCTTTGGTACCGCCTCCACCGGGAATTAAACCCACACCTACTTCCACCAAACCGATATACGTTTCAGCGGCTGCTTGCACCAGGTCGGCATGCATGGTCATTTCGCAACCGCCACCCAACGTGCGCCCTTGCGGACACACAATCACCGGAATGGACGAGTAACGCAACCGCATCACCGAATTCTGGAATGCGCGAATCATGAAATCCAACTCATCGTATTCCTGCTCGATAGCATACATAAACACCATACCCAGGTTGGCGCCCAACGAAAAATCCGGACCTTGATGGCCTACCACCAGCCCGCGGTAATTTTTTTCTGCGAGGTCGATAGATTTATTTAATCCTTCAATCACCGAACTGCCGAGCGTGTAGCTCTTGCTGCTCCACGAGAAGTTGATGATGCCATCACCGAGGTCTGTAATTTTTGATTCCGCATTCTTCCAAACTACTTTGTCGCTGAGGTTTTCGAGGATGATGAACGCTTCTTTACTGGTAATAACTTTGTACGACTTCGAAGGAATGTCGTAATACTTGCGCTGGCCGCCTTCCACTTTGTAGAAGGATTTGTTTCCGGCAGCGATCATATCGTACACCCATTGCGCTGGTTTGTAGCCCGCTGCTTCCATGGCTTGCGTGGTTTTCTCCACACCTACGGCATCCCATGTTTCAAAGGGGCCAAGTTCCCAGCCAAAGCCTGCACAAACGGCATCGTCTATGCGAAAGAGTTCATCGCTGATTTCCGGAATGCGGTTCGAGGCGTATTGAAACAACCCATAAAAACAATCGCGGTAGAAATCACCGGCTTTGTCTTTGCCCGCCAACAGTACTTTGAAGCGATCTTTCAGATTGTCGATCGTCTTGGTGGTTTCGAGTGTGGCAAATTTTGCTTTGGCCTTTGGCTTGTACTCTAAGGTCTTCAAATCCAGCGTGTGGATTTCCGACTTGCCATCGGGTGTTTTTACTTTCTTATAAAATCCTTGTCCGGTTTTGTCGCCCAGCCATTTGTTTTGCTCCAACTTCGTTACCACTTCGGGCAACTTAAACATCTCGCGGCCTTCGTCATTCGGCAAGCCTGCGTACAAGTTGTTTGCCACTTTCACCAGCGTATCCAAGCCCACCACATCCGATGTTCTGAACGTAGCCGATTTCGGTCTACCAATGACCGGGCCAGTGAGTTTGTCTATCTCATCTACATTCAAATCGAACTTGCGCATGGAGTCGATTACTTTCAACAAGCCCCACACGCCTACGCGGTTGCCAATAAAGGCAGGCGTGTCTTTACACAACACCGAAGTTTTGCCGAGGTATAAATCGCCATAGTGCAGCAAAAACTTCGTGACTTCCGGATCGGTATGGGGCGTTGGTATGACTTCAAACAACTTTAAGTAACGCGGAGGGTTGAAGAAGTGTGTGCCTGCGAAATGTTTTTTGAAATCATCGCTACGCCCTTCAGCCATCAGGTGAATGGGAATACCGGAAGTGTTGGATGTGATGAGCGTGCCCGGTGTTCGGTGCTTCTCCACCTGCTCGTACACTTTCTTTTTGATGTCGAGGTTTTCTACCACCACTTCAATAATCCAGTCGAAGTGTTTGATCTTCGCCAGGTCGTCATCGAAGTTACCGAGGCTGATTCTCGAAATAAACTTTTTGCTGTAGATCGGCCCCGGGCTCGACTTGATACACTTGTCGAATGAAGACTGTACGATGCGGTTCTTCACCGGCTTGCTCTCCAGCGTTAGCCCTTTCTTTTGCTCTTCTTCGGTTAATTCTTTCGGGGCAATGTCCAGCAGCAACACTTCGCAGCCAATGTTGGCAAAGTGGCAGGCGATGGAAGAGCCCATCACACCCGAGCCCAGTACAGCAACTTTTCTGATGTTTCTTTTCATACGTTCGAAAATCGTTGTTGGTTATTCGTTGTTGGTTGCTCGCTTTCGCTGTCCGATTCGCTCGAACAACGCATAACAATCAACGAACAACGGCATCATAAATATTATTCTTCTCTATAATCCGGTTAATGTCCTCCACCACCTCAAAAAACACGTTCAGCTTTTGCTGAGGTATTTCCTCCCGCACCACTTCATTAAACCGCAATACGGTTTCGCGTGCTTTTTCTTTTTGCTTCTTACCTTCTTTTGTGAGGCGGATGCGCACCGAGCGTTTATCGGTTTTGTCGGTTTCGCGGTAGATCAGACCCTTTTCTTCCATCGATTTCAACAATCGCGTAAGGCTGCGGGCTTCCAGGCCCATTAAAGGAGCAATTTTGGTAGCCGGAGTGCCCTCTTCCGTACTTATATTTAATAGGGCAAAACCGATCGACATGCTGCCCCCATACTTTATGGCCTGCTGGTTGTACATGCGCGCAATAGCGTGCCAGGCAGCACGAATGTGGTAGTCAACGGTTTCTTCTTTCTTCATAACAGCGGTGACGAAGATAGGAAAAATTTAGTATGCGCGCATACCAAATGTGAAAAATTTTTTCCCCACCGTTTCAAATACTTTACCTTTAGAAAGTCAACTGTCTATGTCTTACACACCGATGAATTTAGCCCAAATGATTACCAAGATTTTATTTGGTTGTTGCTTGTTCTTAGGGTTATCGCTTTCTGTACAAGCCACCCGCCTGCTCCGCCAACCTTCACTCAGCTCCACCCACGTGGTATATTGTTACGGTGGCGATGTCTGGGCCACTGAGCTGGCCACGCAAAAGACCACACGTATTACCAGCACGCCAGCTATCGAAAGCAATCCGCATCTTTCGCCCGATGGAAAGTGGATTGCATTTACTTCCAACCGGTCGGGTACGCATGCGGTGTATGTGGCTCCACTGGAGGGCGGTTCACCTAAACAACTAACGTGGCACCCCGCCCCCTCTTACGTGCGCGGTTGGTCGCCCGATGGCAAAACCATTTTATATGCCTCCTCACGCAACAGTGCACCTACCGGCTACGACCGCCTCTGGACGGTGCCCTCAGCGGGAGGACCCTCTGCAATGATCACGCACCAATGGAGTACCGATGGCTCCTATTCGCCAGATGGCAAACAGTTGGTTATCGACCGCATGGACCGTTGGGATGTGGAGTGGCGCAATTACCGCGGTGGCCAAAATACGCCATTGGTTATTCTCAACCTGGCCGATCAGTCTGAAAAGCTGTTGCCCAATGAATCAACGTTCGATATACAGCCGCTGTGGCTGGGAGACAAAATTTATTTTTTGTCCGATCGCGACTGGACCTCTAACATCTGGCAGTACGAGGTGGCCACCGGTGCCCTGAAAGCCATCACCACCTTTACAGGCTCCGACATCAAATGGCTGGGCGGCCACGGCAATACCTTGGTTTTTGAACGCGATGGTTCATTGCACCTGCACGACCTTACCAGCAACCAAACCCACCTGCTCGACATTACCATCCGTGCCGATTTCCCCTGGGCCGACAGTAAATGGGAAGATGTAACCCGCAGCGCCCGCGCAGTGTCACTTTCGCCCACTGGCAAGCGGCTGGTAATGGAATCGCGTGGAGAAGTGTTCACCGTTCCGGTAGAAAATGGGGACGCGCGCAACCTCACCGCTTCATCGGGTGTGGCCGACCGCGCGCCCATCTGGTCGCCCAAAGGCAATGACATTGCCTGGTTTTCTGATGCCGGTGGTGTTTACAAGTTGGTGATTGCCGCGCAAGACGGGCTTTCGCAACCCCGCACCATTTCCATTGGCGAATCCAAAATGGCATGGGAGCCGGCATGGTCGCCCGATGGAAAAATGATTGCCTTTAACGATGACGATGTGCGCGTGCGCGTGGTAGACCTGGCAACGGGCGCCATCAAAACAATTGACGTTGCAGGAACCAACATTGAACGGGGAGACATGGGCTTGGCATGGTCGCCCGATTCGCAGTGGCTGGCCTACGCCAAAACGGGCAGCAACCACTTCAAACAAATTATGGTTTGGTCCGCCAAAGACAATTCGGTGCGGCCGCTGACGAATTCTTTTGCTGATTCTTTCGCTCCGGCCTGGGATCGTGACAACAAACACCTTTACTTTTTGGCAAGCACCGACCTGGCGCTGGCCAGCGGCTGGGCCAACACCAGCTCTATGAGTGCCGACCCTGCCTATAGCGTTTACGTTGTCAACCTCAGAAAAGAAGATCCCTCCCCCTTCAAACCGAAAAGCGATGAGGAAACCGTAGCCGAAGAAAAGAAGCCAGAGGCCGACTCCAAAAAGCCGGCTGATAAGAAGGTGAACGATAAAAAAGAAACGGAAGCAGACACCAAGGCGAAGGCAGCAGAGCCAGTGGTTATCGATTTTGAGGGAATAGACCGAAGAACCATGGCACTATCGTTGCCCAAAGGAAATTACCGCGCTGCCATCAGTGGCCCGGCTGGCACCGTCTTCATTACCGAACAGAAGCAGGGCGCCAGCGGCCAGGTGGTGCACAAGTACACACTCGACAAGCGCGAAGCAAAAGAGTTTCTGTCGGGGGCTTCGCAGGTATCTGTCTCGAGCGATGGCAACAAACTGCTGGCACAAGTGAACGGTGGCTGGAAAGTGGCCAACACATCGGGTGCCAACGCCAACGATGCAGCGTCTGTTAAGGTTAATCTGAAAATGTTTCTCAATCGTGCGGACGAGTGGAAGCAAATGTTTGAAGAAGCCTGGCGCTATGAGCGCGATTATTTTTACGATCCGAACATGCACGGCCGCAACTGGAAAGAAGTGTACGACCGATACGCGCCCCTGATTCCTTATGTAAAACACCGCACCGACCTTACCTACATACTCGACCAGGTGAATGGCGAACTTTCTGTGGGCCACAGTTTTGTTTTCGGTGGCGATTTTCCTGAGGTAGACAAGCCTTCCGTTGGATTGTTGGGTGCCGACCTGGTGGCAGAAAACGGGCGTTGGAAGATTCAGCGTATTTATACCACCGAAAGCTGGAACCCCGAATTGTCCAGCCCGCTGGATAGACCCGGCATAAAAATTCAGGAAGGTTACTATCTGGTGGGCGTCAACGGCAAAGAGCTAACCGCTGCCAACGATCCATACCAAATGTTGGATGGCACACTCGATGTGCAGACCACGTTGCACATCAACAAAACACCCGACTTTGCCGGCTCGTGGCAGGAAGTGGTGAAGCCCGTTGGCAGCGAAGACAACTTGCGTCAACGCGCGTGGGTAGAAGACAACAGGCGCATGGTAGACAAACTGTCGGGGGGAAAGCTGGCTTATGTGTGGGTGCCCAATACAGGGGGTGGCGGTTTTGTTTCCTTCAACCGCTATTTCTTTGCCCAGCAGGATAAGAAAGGAGTGGTGATTGACGAACGTTTCAACGGTGGCGGTTTGCTGGACGATTATATGGTAGACCTGATGAACCGGAAATTGCGGGCCGCCATTACCAACGAAGTTCCCAATGGCGTTCCGTTCCGTTTGCCTGCGGGCATATTGGGGCCCAAAGTTTTGCTGATCAACGAGCTGGCCGGGTCGGGTGGCGATTTCTTTCCGTGGGTATTCCGCCAGCAGAAAACAGGACCCCTGATTGGCATGCGCACGTGGGGCGGACTCGTGAAATCTTCTGTTCACTATGCGCTGGTAGACGGAGGTGCACTGACTGCTCCTGATAATGCCGTGTTCGATCCCATTAACAAAAAGTGGATAGGCGAAAACGAAGGCATTGCCCCCGATATTGAAGTGCGCCAGGATGCTGCGGCACTGGCCAAAGGCAACGACCCGCAATTAGAGCGGGCCGTGAAAGAAGCGTTGCAATTGCTGGAACAACAGGGCGAGGTAGAGGTAGTGCCTCCGCCCCGCTCGAAACCGGCTGTTAAAAACTAGCCTCATCGATGACACAAAAGATTTTTAATGAACATTTCGAATTGTTTAGGGTGGGATTGATGTTCTTCTAAGAGTATGAATAACAAGTATTCGCTTTCGCTGGGAAAAATTGCCGGCATCCAGGTTTTCATTCACTGGAGCTTTCTCATCTTAATTGCCTGGACGATTTATAACGATGTGCGTGCGGGGCTGGGCATTGTGGATATGGTCTGGTCGGTGGTGTTTGTACTGGCCGTCTTTCTTTGTGTTACCCTGCACGAATATGGCCATGCGCTGGCAGCCCGCAGGTATGGCATTCAAACCAAAGACATTACCCTGCTGCCAATTGGTGGGCTCGCCAAGCTTGAATCCATCCCTGAAAAGCCGAAGGAAGAACTGGTGGTAGCCATTGCCGGACCGTTGGTAAACGTGGCCATTGTGTTGGTGCTGATACCTTTGTTGCTTCTGTTTGGCTCATTCGATGCACCGCTTTCGGTGAGCAACATCGGCAAAAGCAACTTTTTGCTAATGCTGGCTGCCGTCAATGTTTCGTTGGTGGTGTTCAACCTTATTCCCGCATTTCCCATGGATGGGGGCAGAATTTTCCGGGCACTGCTGGCTTTCCGGTTCGAGCGCGCCAAAGCCACCCGTATTGCCGCCACGGTAGGGCAATTGCTGGCCGTGGGTTTTATGATCCTGGGCTTCTATGGCGACCCCTTTCTGATCTTCATTGGTATTTTTATTTTCTTCAGCGCCCAAAGCGAGGCCAAATACACAGAAACCCAATCGATACTTAAAAATGCCACGCTGCGCAACATACTGATTAAGCAGCCACCATTGATGGCCGGTGCGCTGACCATACGCGAAGCCGCCCAGCAATTGCTGGCCGGGCAGAACAAAGATTTTCTGGTGATTGAAAACAACCAACCAGCCGGCACCATTGGCAGAGAACAAATTATCAGGGCCATTGCAGAATTGGGCGAAACGGCCACCGTACACCAGGCCATGGACAAGGAGTTGCTACAACTCGACATCAACCTGTCGATTGAAGCGGCCTGGCGCGAATTTGTGTTGAAGAACAAAAAACTGGCGTTGGTAACCGATGGCGGTCAACTGGCAGGTGTGGTAGACACGGATAACATTGCCGAGTTCCTGATGATCAACCGTGCGAAAGTGAAGTAGGCAGTGCCTTCACGTCTTTATTCCAAGTAAGGTAGTCATCCAACAAACCGATGGCGCGCATGTTACCTTCTATCATTAGTTCATCGCCCCACTGCAGGATGATTTGTTCACCCTTAAAAAGGCGGTGACTCATTTTTAAAAACCAGCCCAGGGGAAGGCACGTCCACGTCTCTCCACTTACCGCCACTTGGTATTTTTCTGTTTCCAGTTTCCGATGTAGCAATGCCTTTAAAGTGGCTTTGTCTGTAACATCGTTTACGTAAAGCCGCCCTGTGCGCATGCTCTGCTCAGTAGAAACAGACAGAAACAGGGGCATAAGCAAGCCGTTGATAAAACTAAATGTTGTTAGCGAAAAGCATAACAACACGCCCGCCACGAGGGCATTGACTATCACCAGCAGGAGCAGGAACACTTTCAACCAGGTTTTCCAACTGAACCGATCTGTTTCTCTGCGTAGACGCATACGTTATTCTTTGCTCATTTTTTTCATATACAACTTGGTGGCCTGCCCAATCCAGTTGTCGCGGTGAATGCGATCGGGAAACACTTCTATCACTTCGGCCAGTCGCTCTACTTCTTCACCACTCATTTCACTGATCTGCTTAAAGGAGTAGATATCGAGCGAGTTGAGTTTCTGCTGAAAACGCGGGCCGATGCCTTTGATCTGCGTAAGGTCGTCTTTCTCTTGTGGTGTGGGTTTCATGGCCGGCTTAGGTGTAGCCACCGGCTTTTCGCGCGGTGCTGCGGCCGTTTTGGCCGCGTCTTGCCGCCACGTTTCCAATTGCTTGGTTTTTTCATCCACTTCGTTCTCCAAAATTCTGACTCTGAACCTGAGCGAGGTAATCTCTGCCTCTTGCTGCTTGGCCCGGGCCTCGTTTTCGCGGGCCTGCTGAATGTCTTTTTGCACCTGCTGATTGCCCGATTCCACCTGTCGCATCAGGTGCTCTTTTTCGCCAATCAATAATCCAATGCGCTCCTCAGCATGCAATAGTTTTTGATGGGTCTGCTCAAAATCCTTCCGGGTGGCATCTAAGGCCCCCCGTTGATTCTGCAGCGCATATTCTGCCTCGTGGCGGTCTGCAACCAGCCTTTGCACATCTTCATCGCGCAGCCACCAGGCCAGGCCAAAGCCAATGATAAAGGCTCCCGACAGCATCACCACTATTTCGATTACCGCCACTAAAGCGGGCTGCGGCTGAAAGTATTTTGGATCGGTAGATAGGCCTTTTACACCTAAAATGTACCACACAGAGGCGCCAATCAACCAAAGCAGGAAGACAAAAACGAGCCAGTAGGGTTTCTTCATGAGTGCCTTTTTATGTAAAAAGAAGGGAATTTAACGCTTTTCAACAAAAGTGCTAAAAAAATCGGGCATGGGTGCAACCCGAATGGCACCATTGGAGTCTTATACCTAATACTCTTAGGTATTAAGTATGCATTCACCCGAACTATTGAAAGGCACCTTACAAACTATTGTATTGAAAGTGCTGAAGGACAATGGCAAAATGTACGGCTACGAGATCACCCAACGCGTGAAAGAACTTTCTGGCGACCGGATTCTGCTAACGGAAGGGGCTCTGTACCCCACGTTGCACAAGCTGGAAGCAGAAGGCATACTGAAAACTGAAACCGTAATGGTGGGCAGGCGCGTGCGCAAATACTACGCGCTTACACCCGAAGGGCGTAGCGTGGTGAAAGAACGCGTAAACGAATTTGTGGATTTTATTCGCACCATGGGCAACGTGTTGCAGGTAGAACTTGGCTAGCCTTATGCTCACAGACGATCACATTAGCTACATCATCAAAGACCTGAATTACCGCGGCATTGTGGCCGAAAACATTCAGGATGAGTTGATAGACCATGTGTGCGCTGCCGTAGAGGCTGAAATGAACAAAGGTGTGCGCTTCATCGATGCCTACCATCGGGTTTTAAAATCATTCGGTCATACCGCTGGCCTGCGGGCCACCCAAAAAGAAACCATTCAAACAGAAAATCATCGTACCAAACTTATGCTACGCAATTACCTCACCATCGCCTTGCGCAACCTGGCCAGGCACCCCTTCTACACGTTCATCAACATTGCAGGGTTGGCCGTGGGCATGGCCGCGTGCCTGCTCATCGTATTGTTTGTGCTCAACGAATTGCAGTACGACACGCATCATGAAAAAGCAGATCGCATTTACCGCGTCAATGGCGAAATCAAATTTGGTGGCAACCACTGGAAGCTGGCCGTTGCGCCTGCCCCGCTGGCAGAAACCTTCGTAAAGGATTTTCCGGAGGTAGAAACAGCCGTGCGCTTCCGCCAGCGCGGCTCGTACCTGGTAAAGCCCAGCGAAACGGCCGAAAACATCAAAGAAGATTTTGTGATCTGGGCCGACAGTTCCTTCTTCAGGATTTTTACAGTACCCGTATTGCAGGGCAATGCCGGGCTGGCGCTGAAAGAGCCTAACACCGTAGCCATCAGCCAACGCACCGCCTTAAAATACTTTCCCGATGGCAATGCGCTCGACCAGACGTTGATACTCGACAACCGGTGGCCCATGAAAGTAACAGCCGTGTTTGAAGACATGCCCGAGTCGGGCCACTTTAAGTACGACATTCTGATTTCGATGAGCGGCCTGGATGAAGCCAAAGGCACTGTATTTCTGAGCAACAACTTCAACACCTACCTGCTGCTGCGCGAAGGTGCAGACCCGCAGGCGCTGGAAGCCAAATTTCCTGCCTTTGTGGCAAAGTACATTGGCCCGCAGGCTGCACAGATATTGGGCACCGATTTCGACATGACCAAATTTGAAGAGGGCGGCAATAAAATTGCCTTTACGCTGATGCCCTTAAGAGACATCCACCTGCATTCAGATCTCACGGCAGAGCTCAGGCCCAACTCCGACATTACCTATGTGTATCTCTTCTCGGCCATTGCGCTTTTCATTTTGCTCATCGCCTGCATCAACTTCATGAATCTTTCTACGGCTCGTTCGTCTAACCGTGCCAAAGAAGTGGGCGTGCGCAAAGTAATGGGCTCGTTGCGTTCGCACCTGGTGCGCCAGTTTCTTACCGAATCGGTTTTGCTCAGCACATTTTCGTTTGTGCTGGCCATTGCGCTGGCCTATCTGTGTCTGCCAACTTTCAACTCGCTTTCGCAGAAAACACTCAGCCTTCCGTTAACCGATGTGACCTTCTATGCTCTGGTGCTTTTGGGCGCGCTGCTGGTGGGCGTGCTGGCAGGCACGTATCCTTCGTTTTTCCTGTCGGCATTTAAACCCGTAAACGTATTGAAGGGCCACGTGGCCCTGGGCATGAAAAGCGGTTTCATACGAAGTGCACTCGTGGTTTCGCAATTCGTTGTGTCCATCTTTCTGATCATTGGCACCATCACCGTCAACCGGCAGCTCAGTTACATTCAAAACAAAAAAATAGGTTTCGAAAAAGACCAGGTATTGATTGTGCACGATGCGTACGCCCTGGGCAAAAACCTGCAGTCATTCAAAACGGAGGCACTGAAAAACAGTTTTGTACAAAACGGAACCATTAGTGGCTACCTGCCGGTAAACGGCTGGCGCAGCGACAATACCTTCTGGCCCGAAGGCAGCCAGCCCACCGAAGAAAACATGGTGGGAACACAAACCTGGGAGGTAGACCACGATTACCTGAGCACCTTCGGCATGAAGATGAAGATGGGTCGCTTCTTCTCGCAAGATTTTCCATCAGACTCATCTGCTGTAGTGGTAAATGAATCTGCCGTGCACCAGTTTAACCTGGGCGATGAGCCCCTGGGCAAAAAGATTTCTACCTTCAGCGACAATAACCCCGATGGATCGCCCGACCTCAACTCGGTGCAGTCGTGGACGGTGATTGGCGTGGTCGAAGACTTCCATTTCGAATCGCTGAAGGAGAACATCTCGCCTCTCGCGTTCTTCCTCCGCAGCAGCAACGGCAGCGTAGCGTTTCGGTTCGAAGCAGGAAACACCCGGGAAGTGATTGCCGCCCTGGAAAAAACATGGAAGACGCTGGCACCGGGTCAGCCGTTTACCTATTCGTTTCTGGACGAAGACTTTTCCAACCTTTACAACACAGAACAACGCCTGGGCAAAACGTTTGGCATTTTTGCCGGGCTGGCCATCATCATAGCTTGTCTGGGCCTCTTTGGGCTTACGGCCTTCACAGGCGAACAACGCACCAAAGAAATCGGCATACGCAAAGTGTTGGGCGCTTCGGTAAGCAGTATTGTTTTGCTGCTCTCTCGCGAGTTCAGCAAACTCATCGGTATTTCATTTTTGCTGGCGGTACCGCTTGCGTGGTATGCCATTACGTGGTGGCTAAACGATTATACCTATAAAGTTGAAATCGGGTGGCTGGTGTATTTGTCGGCCGGGTTAGCCGCGTTTGCCGTAGCGTGGCTCACTATCAGCTATCAGTCTTTCAAAGCAGCCACCAGCGACCCGGTTAAATCATTACGTAGCGAGTAGGCGTTCAGTTGGGTGGGTTGGTAAGGAGGCAAAACCCAAAAGCCTCCTTACATTTAGGTCATGAATGCAGTGCCTGTTCGCTACCGAGACCATACGCTTATTTTGGTGGCTGTGCCTTTCATCAACGCACTCAACTATTATCTAACCTACTCCAACATCCGGTTTGGCTCCTATTTCTTTATCACCTTTTTTCTGGATATTCTGGAAGGGTACGTAGCCTGGTATGCCGGCCGCTGGGTTATTCTTCAGTTCGATAAATCGCTACCCTGGGAGAACCACCTCTCGAAAAGACTGGCCCTGCAAATTCCACTGGTAAGCGTAGTAATCATTGCAGTGCTGGTTATCCAAACCGAGCTGGTAAACTTTATCGCCACCGATAAGCCGCTTCCGCTGAAGTTTTATACGCAAGCCATCTTCATCTTCCTGATCTGGGCCATCTTCATCAACTTTCTGTATCTCGCACTGTATTTTTTAAGGCGCTATCAGCAGGTGAAGCAGGAACAAAAACAAAAGGCAGAAGCAACCGCCTTGCTGGTGAAGTCGGGCAAAAGTCAAAAGCGGGTACCGTTCGATGCCATCGCTATTCTGTATGTTGCAAACGATCTGGTGTATGTTGTTACCAACGAAGGCAAAATTCCCATGCCTGGCTATACGCTCGATCGCATTGAAAAGATGGTGGACCCGCAAACTTTCTTCCGCGCAAACCGCCAGTTCCTGGTTACGCGGTCGGTAATCGATCAGGCAAAAAAAGAAGAGAATGGTAAGCTGGCACTGTTTGTAAAAGCCGAGGTAGAAAATCCCATCATGATCAGCCGGCTGCGCGCCCCTGCTTTTAAAAAGTGGATGGACGGATAAGAAGCCGCCCGACATTTCAGCGTTGTAATTGCTACACTTCACCGCAGAAACTGGTTTTCACATCAACCACGCCCGTTTTTCTGCGTCTCTTGCATCAAAATTCAAAACGTCATGCGAAAGCTTTTACTTCTCTTTCTGCTGCTTCCGGGCATTGGCCAGGCACAAGAAAAATCGGCCACTGGCCTGTCGGCCGCTTCATTTCTGGTGGGCATCAGCTTCCACGCCATTTCCACCCCGCTGCACAAACCAGGTAATAATTTCCGAAACCTGGGTTTTAAAGTAGGTGCCGAAGTGCCGTGGAATGCGAAAGACAACCTGCGTCAATCTCTGGAGGTGGGCTACTACTTCAACCGTTTCAATGGGCGAAGTTTGTACGTGCACAGCGACTTTGTTTATCGGCCACGCATAGCCAAAGACCTGCGTGCAGACTTGCGCCTGGGGCCCGGCCTGGGTTATGTGCTGCACCCGGTGGAAAGCTGGAAACAAAAAAATGGCGAGTGGGTGGCCGACCGTTCAGGCAAGTTATTTCCCCAGGTGCACGGAGCGTTTGGGTTGAGCTACAACAATATCCGCCTCAGCGACCTGGCTGCTTCGCCCTTCGTTCAGTACGAGGTCATGGCCATCACTGGCTACAACCGGGGTATCTCCATCATGCCCAATTCATTTATTCATGTAGGAAGTCGTTTTAAATTTTAATCACCATGCGATCCATTTTTCTTCTGACCCTGCTGTTAATAGGTTGTGCCGAGTTAGATCTTTCCACCACGGCCACCACGTGTGCACCCAACGTAAGCAATACCTATTTGCAAGGCGAACGGCTGCAGGAAATTATTTCGAAGTACACCCGGCTAGGCATTCCCGGCATATCAATGGCGGTTCGTAAAGGCGACCAGCGTTGGCAAGGTGCAGCGGGTTTCGCCAGCATCGAAAAGCGGATGGCATTAGAGCCGTGCCATCTGCTGTACTCGCAAAGTGTGGCCAAAACCTATACCGCGGTTACGGTGCTTCAGCTGAAGGATGAGGGTAAAATAAACCTGGACCAATCCATCCGCAACTACCTGCCGGAGCGAATCTGGAAACGGATTCAACACAGCGATGTTATTACCCCCCGCATGTTGCTCAATCACACTTCGGACATGTTCGACTATGCCTATGATTATGGCGTGGTAACTTATTTGCTGAACAATGGCGACAGGGTATGGTCGCAGGAGTTTTTACTGAACTGGATACTCGACAAAAAGCCTTTGTTTTACCCTGGCACCAAATATTCGTATTGCAATTCTGGCTACACCATTCTTGCCCTCATGGCAGAGCACATCACCGGTGCTTCTCACGCCTCGGTTATTCGCCAGCGTATCTCACAACCGTTGGGCCTTGCACGCACCTACTACAAAGAAGAGGTAGCGGCTACCGTTAACAGCGGGCTGGTGAATTCGTATTTCGATCGCTTCAGCAATGGGCAGTTGGAAAATATTTCGCAACCACAGCTCAACAACATTCTTTCTATGATGGGCGATGACAGCATTGTGGCAACGGCCAGCGACTACATCGATTTTCTGGACGGCCTTTTTGCCGGCAAACTATTATCGGCCGAATCGTTCGAAGAAATGAAGCAGACTGTAAACAACACAAAGGGAGAACCTGCTTATGGCCTTGGCCTGGACTATGCCAAAGAAAAAAACGTAATCGGCTGGGGACATAGCGGTGGCGGATTGGGCGCAGGTTGTATTCTCTACCACTACCCCGAAAAAGATGTTACCATTTTCGTGGGGGTAAATATGTGCACGCTGCTGGAAAGCCCCGCTACGGCCCAGATTGAAAAAATGCGGGTAGAGATTTTCGATGTACTTTTCGAATAGCAAGATTGGCGGGTGAGTTTCGCTCCAACAGGCGAGGCTCACCTGATTATTCATTGTCGTGGTTAAATATGAAACACCCAGTCTTTGTACTGGCTGTCCTCAGGGTTAAAGTCGGTTTGCTTTTCAAAGTGGCGGTCCATCAGCTCCACTTCCGCTACCCGATCTAAGGCCAGGTTGCGGTAGCCTTCTGTGCCTCCTGCTTTCGTAAGTCCACCCGCTTGCCAACATACCAGCACCACGGAGTTGCGACTGGTTTGTGCAATGCCATACGGATAAATAATGCGTGGCAGAGGTTCGCCTGCTAAAGTAACACGGCATGCTTGTCGGTTTTCTGCCGCCTGCCACAACAACGCTGTTATTTCCTCCACACCGTGGATTTTTCAGTTTGCATTGCGCATCAGGTTTTCGAAAAACCAGAGCGCGGTCTGGTAACTTTCAACACTTACCCGCTCGTCAATGCCATGAAAGCCAATCGGGTCGATCATGGGGCTGAATTTCAACACATGGGGCGATATGCCTGTAAAATGGCGTGAGTCGGTGGCACCAATCACCAAAAAAGAAGACGACAACGTTCCGGGCAGGCTTTGCTTGATGGAAGCCTCCACTTTTTTAAATCCTGCGCTGTTCATTGGCGTTACAGGCGAGGCCTCGGCCAGCGGCTCCAGTTTTTTGAAGCGAACGCGGTCGTCTGCTACCATTTGCTGCAATTGGGCAATCACCTGGTCTGCTGCGTCGCCTGGCAACAGCCGCAGGTTAACGGTTGCCTTTGCAACGGTGGGCACTACGTTGTCTTTAATGCCCGATTCCAGAATGGTGGGCACCAGGGTGGTACGGATCATGGCATTGCCTGGTCCGGACTGCTCGTAGGTAGAAACAATAGCGCTTTTGAACAGCCATGTATTGGCAAAAGCCATTTTCTGCACAAAGGGCATCTCCGGTCCCAGCGAGGCGATGAAGCCTTCCATGGGTTCGGAAAAGCGTGCCTCGAATGGCTGTGCCCGTAGCTTTTGGATGGCTGCCATCAAAATATCTATCGCGGTTTCTTTTTCGGGCATGGAGGAATGGCCCCCGCTTTTTTCCACCGAAAGCTCCAGCGAGAGGTAGCCCTTTTCGGCATTGCCAATCAACGCCACAGGTTTGTCTATACCTGGTATTTTTTCACGCGTAACGATGCCTCCTTCATCCAGCACCAGCTCAGCCTCCAGATTTTGCTCTTTAAACCATGTGGCCATGGCTATGGCGCCTCCCCCGCCTACCTCTTCATCATGACCAAAAACCAGATAAATCGTCCGCTCCGGTTGATAGTTCTCTGCTATCAGTTTTTCAGCCGCTTCCATGATGCTGATCAGGTTGATTTTATCATCGCTGGTGCCGCGGCCCCAGATGTAACCCTCTTTTATCACCCCCTCAAAAGGATCTACCGTCCACATGGCGCGCGAGGCTTCTTCAATGGGCACTACATCCTGGTGCGCCATGAGTATGTACGGTTTTAACGATGGATCCTTGCCGGGCCAGGTATACAACAAGCTGTAGGTTTTGAACACCTGCAACGTCATGGTTTGGTGCACACGCGGATACGTTTGCCTGAGAAACCGATGAAAACCCTTGAACTGGGCGGAGTCCAACCGGCTGCTGTCGGCAAAGGATACGGTTCGATAGGCCAATGCCTGCTGAAAATGTTGCAGTTGTTCAGGAGACACTTCCGGTGCGGGGCTGGCCTTCACTGTGTATTGAATGGATGAGAAGGTGAAGGTGTTGTACAATACCACCGCTGCCACCGGCACCACCAAAATGGCCAAAGCCAGTAAAATTCGTTTCAAAATCATGAGCTGAGTTTATTTGTAACGCTTGCCTTTTTTGACCACCATGTCCACGTCCTGCAACAGATCAATGTGGCGAAGCACATCACCCTTCACGGCAATAATGTCGGCATATTTGCCCTCGGTAATGGTTCCAAAGTCTTTGTCTACGCCCATCGCCACCGATGGCCAGTAGGTGGCCGCGCGAATGGTGTACATCGGGTCGAAACCAAATTTGTTTACCCACACATCTAACTCATTCCAGGTGCTCTGGCTGTGGAATTTCATCGGAATGCCGCTGTCCGTGCCGATGAGCAACACCACACCCGCATCCTTCAGTTGGTTGATTTTTCTTTCGAGGGTGGGTTTGCGAATGGGGTTCAACTGAAAGTACGATAGTTCGCCCGGTTTCGCGATGGATTGTTTGATGTCGGCAATGATGGAGTCGGGCAGGCCTAGATGCCAGCTGGTGTTGTCAAGGCGCTCCGGGTTGTCGCGCATGTATTCGTAATTGTACAGGCCCTCTACTGTGGGCGTCCAGAACAGCGGGCCGAGACTCATTTGCGCAGTGCGCTCTTTGATCATGGCCATGATGTCCTCGGGGTATTCGGGTGCAGAAGCAAGGCCGGTATGTTCGAAACAATCTACGCCAGCTTTTAAACCCCTGCGGATTTCTTCGGGCCGGTGTGAGTGGCCCACCACCTTCAATTTGTTTTTGTGCGCCTCATCTACCACCGCCATTACTTCTTCCATCGTCATCTGGTCCTGGTCTATCAGCTTGATGCAGTTAACTCCTGCCTTGGCCAACTGCTGCACTTTGGCGCGCGCATCGGCCGCCCCTTTCACGCCCCAGCGAAACTCTGCTGTGCCCGGGTAGGGCTCATGTTGAATAAACGGGCCACTCATGTACATGGTGGGCCCGGGTATTTCGCCTTTGTCGATACGGTCGCGAACGGAAATGCTGGCATCCAGCGGACCGCCTAAATCGCGGGCACTGGTTACACCTGCCAGCAACAATTGATGGGCCGATGCAGGCATGATAACGTCTTTGGCAACTTTCAAATATTTTTTGTCCCAGTGGGTGTAGTTGCTATGGCCGTTGATCATCAGATGCACGTGCATATCCCAGAGGCCCGGCAACACGCTCATGCCTTCGGTTGAAATGATTTCCGCGTTGGCCGGTATGGGCAACGAACCTACTTGCCCTACGGCTTTGATGCGTTCGCCTTCAATCAGCACCACGCTGTTTGGCAAAGGTTTCCCTCCGAAACCGTCAATCAGGGTGCCGCCTACCAGGGCCTTTACCTGCGCCTGAGTAAAGGTGACAATGCATATCAGCAACAGACTTGTTATGTATCTCATGGTTGGGATTTTTTTTCCAAGAAGTAAAGTAGAGAATATTCCTCAAACTTAGGCAGGGTTTTACAGCAGTTACAGACAACTTGTACACAGCGGTATGTGCACAACACCAAAGGAGTCGTTACAATCCTTTCAGCGGCTGTGCCGAGTGATGTACTCGCACTATTGCCACAAAATCGCTGTTCATTTTGTAAATGATGCGGTAGTTGCCTTCAATTCGCTCCCTGAGTGTTTCGTTCCTGAAAGGGGTGATATTCTAGCTGGGCTGTTCTTGAAATGATTGTTTCCAGGAAACGGTCTGCATAAAATTTCGAGTCGTGTGAAATGTACGAATGTATTGACCGCAAATCTTCAATTGTCAGTTCGGTCCAGACTGTTTTTACCATTTCTTGACTATTTCCTTCACTTGTTCGTGTGGAACAGTTTTTCCCTCGTTGATCTGTTCAAGGCCTTTTTCAATTTTTTCAGCTAAGATCAATCGCTCGAAGCGTTTTTCTAAGTCAAGATCTTGTGGAAATTCCTTTACCGTTTCCAATACCGTATCACGCTTCATACGATGGATAAATTTTTACCGAATTTAAAAAAACGACTGATAAATCACTGATTGGGCTTATCGGTGAAATCACCCCGCAAGGTTCGGAAGCGCTTGCGGGCCTCGGCCACGTACACGCTGCCGGGAAACCGCGAGAGGAAATCCTGATAAATCTCCATCGCCCTGGTTTTATCTTTCAATTGGTTTTCGTACAGATCAGCCTGCAGAAAATAGGCATCATCGGCCAGTATGTCTTCCTTAAATTCATCGAGAATCTTTTGAAGCAGGGCGATGGCCTGATCGAAATGTCCCTGTTTCATTTCAAGGTTTGCCTGCAACCAATACACATCGTCACTGAGCGCGTGCGCTGGAAACTCAGCCAGTATGCGCTGCAACTTTCCTTGCGCTTCGGCTATTTTGTTCTGAACCAGATCCAGTTCGGCCGAGGCATACAGTTTCAGCGCCTCGCCCACGGAGTCCATCATGATGTTTTCGTTGATGCGCATGCTCAGGTCCATGGCATCGTTGGCAATTTCGCGGGTGGTGGCCTGCTTCAGAATATCGAGGTGTTCCTGTGCCAACCTGAACTCGCCTTTGTAGTACGACAGCTTGGCGTTTTTTAACTTTGCCTCATAGCCAATGGGGGCATCTTTTTGCATGCGTTCCACCTGCGAATACAGCAAGGTCGACTCCCACGGCTCTTCCTTCAACAGGTAGATATCTCCCAACTCCAGTTTTGCTTTTGCTTTCAGGTAGACAGAAGCGCGTGGGTTGTTTACCAGGCGGTTGAGGCGCGAGATGGCCGAATCTTTCTGATTGAGGTAATAGGCAAATAGCGATGCCTGGTTCAATTGGGCTTCTTGCGCATTGGGATTTTCCGGGTACTGTTTCACAAACGATTCGTATTCGTTGATTAAAAACTGAACGGAGTCCGGGTTAACCGGGAATCTCCTTTTAACTTTCGCTTCCCGCGCTTTGATCTGACCCAATCGGGCGGGCAGGTAGTTGTCGGTATTGGGATATTCTTTGATGACGTACGAGAAACTTCGATCCGCATTTTCGTAGTCTTGGTTGTTCATGGCAATCTGGGCAATTTCCAGGGTCTTTAGGTTTTCTTTTTTAAAGCGTTTATCGAATGCACGCGCCTGGATAAAGGCTCCGTAAAAATTTTTTTGCTGCAGGCTCACCCAAATCAACAAATCTGAAAATACCTCCGATGATGGGTTTTGCTGCACACGGTCGTAGAGCAGGCGCTCCAGGCTCTCCAGTTCTTCGGGCTTACCCAGTAAAATCTGCAATAAATTTTTTACATAGCCGATGTTGGCCGGGGTTTGTGTTACGTAGTTCAGGTACTCGTCCACCATTTGATCGCGCTTACCGCTAAGGCGATAGAGGTTGGCCAACTCGAGGGTAAACAGCGAACTGTTGCGTAGGGCATTGCGCGATTCCTGCAACGCGAGGATAGCATATTCCGTAAGACTTCTGGAGGCCAGATAATCAGAAATGCCTTTTACCCGGTAAATATCCGAAGCGTTTGACTTTACGATAGCCCGAAAATATTTGTCGGCTTTTTGCTCATCGCCACTGCGCAGGTATACAATGCCCAGGTCCAGGCGGTAGTTAATACGGTCGTTTCTTCGTATCTGTTTTTCCACATAGGCTTCTGCATCTTTGTAGTTGCCCAGGTCGAGCATCAGGTTCAGATAGGTGTCGTGAATGGCATTAATGTTTTCGTTTTTTTTTGCCAATCCTTCAAAAACCGAAAGAGCCTTGGTTTTTTCCCCTTTAGCCAAGTACTCGTTGGCAATCTGAATTTCCGTCAGGTCTTGTGCTGACAGCGTGAGCGGTACACATATCCAGAAGTGTATTAGTAATTTATATATTATAGTATTTATGTTGTTGTAGTTACCGCTGTTCATTTGTGGATTTCTTGGTGGTTGGATGATGCGGGTATTGTTTGTGGATTTCGAAGTTAGGTCTTTTGCCGTATTTTTTGATAGTTGGAAGGTTTTCGGGAGTTATCTACATGCTAACAGTGTTGTGCGTAAGTTTATTAACGTTTCGTGCAAGTGTTGGTTCCTGTGGGAAATGTTAAGGTTGTCCACAGGTGTGGCGGCTTCGTAGCTCGGTTTGGGGTAGTTTACTTGGCAGTCGTTGGTTTTACGGTTTTATTCACATTCTGTTCAGACGTTATCAAGAGTGGCCCAACTTCCCAGTTGGCTCTCAGTGGTGTGTCGTATTTGCCTTCGGGGCTTAGGTAATAGTATGTTGGTTCGGCCTCACGGTTTTCAAGGTAGTTCGAGTTATCCCACTTGCCGTTGTTGTTGTGGTCTATCACCATTCTGATTTTGATACTTTCTGGTTTCAGATATTTAAAAATAGGTTTTGGGTTGTTGCGTTGTTCAGCTATTATAGTGCCGGTGGTATTTAGTAATTGTACAATGTAATGCGGGTGGTTTGTCTCGACTTTGATAGAAAGTGTTGCGGTGGTTTCTGAGTTGATGATGTGAAGAGGTCGTTCTTCTTTTTTCGTGCTGTCGTTGTCGATGGTAATGAGCCATGATTTGCCCAGGTACAGTTTTGGTTTCGCCTTCGCGTCTTTGGGGAGGGTGATTTCGTTTTTGAACGATAGTGCTTTTTTCAGTGTGTCGAAAGATATTTGCTCTGCTTTAAATCGGATTATTTGTGTGGTATCGATGGTAATGTAGATGCTGTCTAAGTTAATGGATGCGGGCAGTTTATTCAGGGTGTAAGTTGTTTTAAACTGTCGGGTGTCTGTGTTCAGTTCAATATCCGAAAAACTTGCTTTGTAGGGTTCTTTGATGCGCTCGTTCTTGGTGCGTTTGATAAATAGTGTTGTGTCGGTTCTTTGTGAGAGACTGTCGATGGCGGTTACGAAGATGGAAAGGCTGTCGGCCTCCGTTTTTGGATAGTAGAGAATTATTTCGGTTTGGTCTGTGCCAAAAGTGGAAGTGATGCGTGGATTGGATTTTATTTGGTATTCTGTGATTGATTTGTTGAACCTCAGTGTGGAAACATCTGCTATAGACCGATTGCTGGTAAGTTGTAGTGGCCGAGCGTCTATGTTTGTGAGGGCAATGCCTATGTTTCTAAGGTTTTGTTCCAGTACGAGCGAGTCTTTTTTGAATCCCCACATCTCGGTTTTGCTTTCTACCTTCAGGTTTTTGTTTTTGTCCTGAAAGGCATAGATGCGGTACGTGTTCGGCTTTAAATTGGTGATGCTGAATTTCCCTTCTTTGTCGGTTTTGGTGAAGTATTCGGGCGTGTGCTCGAATATGTTGAATGTGTCTGAGGTGAAGATGCCAACGGTAATGTTTTGAGGAATGGTTTCATTCAATGCGTCTTTGATATAGCCCTCGATTTTAAGGCTGTCTATGTAGTTGCCGGTGCTGAAAGCTAGTCGCAGATTTTCTACCGGGTTGCCTTCCGTTATATCCTGAACCGATTCTTGGAAGTTGATGGTGTAGGTAGTGTTTTCTTTCCAGGGTTCTTGGGCGGTAATCAGTACTTTGTTGCGTTTGGCAACGAACTCCGTTTTTTTACCAATTGGAGGTATGATGATGATCTGCTCTTTCGGATTTTGCAGTTTCACTGGTTCGCTGAAGGTGAGTTCAATGGTTGACCCTTTGAAGTTGGTTTGGTTGTTTTTGGGATCTGATGATTCGAACGCAGGTGGTTGTTCGTCCTTCGGGCCGCCTGTTGGGGTGGTCTGATTGGCACAAGATGCGAGTAGAACGATACCGAATAGGACAGGCAGGTGCTTCATCGGGATGCAATGTATAACAGGCTGGAATAATTGTCTTTGCCCGCCCGTAGGTTCGAGGTCAATCCATGATAGAGTGCTTTTGCAGCGCGCGTGGCAAAGTGGCTTTCTGGATGAGCATACTTCTCGCTCAGCAAGCATACATAAAATGCATCGAGCGGCATGGGCCGTATGGCTTGTATTTGAAAGCCAAAATGATGCAGTAGGGCTTGCATGTTTTCTTTTGTGAAGTGCCACAGATGCCGAGGTGTATCATAGGCAGCCCAATGGGTTCCGTAGTGCTGGGCATCGGCACTCTCGCGGTTGGGTACTGCAATAAATAGTGTGCCAGCGTTTGCCAAGTGTTTTTCAATGAATGTCATCGCGGCTTCGAGCTGGTGTAGGTGTTCTAGCACATGCCACAGGCTGATGACTTGGAATTTGTTTGGGAGGTCTTGAAACGAGGGATAAACCGTGATGTTAGTGGCTATTTTTCCTCGTGCTTGGTTCGAGGGTTCTATACCTACGCGGGTCCACTTGCTCGGATTCATTCGCTGTAGCAGTTCACCCGTTCCACAGCCAATATCAAGTATGCTTCCGGATTGATGATAACTTTCTATCAATTTTATTTTTTTCCGGGTGGCGTAATATCTTGCCAGTTGGTATGTCTTGTCCTGAATTGTTTTTCTAGAATCTGAATGGGAAATATACTCTTCGGATTGATAATATTTCCCAATTGTGGATTCTGAGGGCCGGGGGTTCGTGATCACAAATTGGCAGTGTGCACAGGCTACCAGGTGAAACTGCTCTTTGGAAAAGAAGTGGTCTTGGGTGGTGAGCCACGGAATGAATTCCGTGTGGTGGCAGATGGGGCAGCTTGCAACTAATTCGGTGTTCATTTACTTACCGAGGTAGACGGTGAGAACTGAAACATCGGCAGGCGATACGCCACTAATGCGCGACATTTGGCCGATTGTTTCGGGGCGAATACGTTTGAGCTTTTCGCGTGCTTCTGCAGACAACGCTTTCACTTTGTCGTAGTCAAAGTCAGCTTTTATTTTATAGTCTTCCAACGAGCCTATTTTTTCTGCCATTTTTTGTTCGCGGTCTATGTAGCTCTCATACTTCACGGCAATCTCTACTTGCTCCGCCACCTCTTCGGGGTAACTGTTTATCAGCGTGGCCGCATCCGCACCCAGTTGCTTTAAATGGGCTATACCTACCTGTGGCCGTTTCAGCAGATTGAGTGCTACGGTTTTTTCGTTCAGTTCAGATGTGCCAATGTGTGCCAAGGCTTGATTAGCAAGCGCTGGCGAGATTTTGAGTTTGCCAAGTTCGGTTGTGAGCCGCTCCACTTGGGTGCGCTTGTGTAGCATGCGCTGGTACCGGTCTTCTGAAGCCAAACCGATTTGATATCCAATTTCTGTCAGCCGCAGGTCTGCGTTGTCCTGGCGGAGAAGGATCCGGTACTCTGCACGCGAGGTGAACATGCGGTACGGCTCTTGTGTACCTTTGTTGACCAGGTCATCGATCAATACCCCAATGTACGCCTGCGATCGTTTCAGAATGAGCGGGTCTTTTTCGTGCACTTTGTTATGGGCGTTGATGCCTGCCATCAGCCCTTGGCACGCAGCTTCTTCGTAGCCGGTGGTGCCATTGATCTGGCCAGCAAAGAAGAGATTTTCTACCAGGTGGGTTTCCAGCGATAGCTTGAGTTGCGTGGGCGGAAAGAAGTCATACTCGATGGCGTAACCGGGCCGGAACATCCGTGCGTTCTCAAATCCGGGTATCTTCCGAAGGGCCTGGTACTGAATGTCCTCCGGTAGTGAGGTAGAGAATCCATTGACATAGATTTCAACGGTGTTCCACCCTTCGGGCTCCACAAAGATCTGGTGGCGGTCTCTTTCGGCAAAACGGTTGATCTTGTCTTCGATGGAGGGACAATAGCGCGGTCCCAGTCCTTGTATGCGGCCCTGAAACATGGGCGACTTGTTGAAGCCTTTTTCCAGTTCTTGGTGTACCCGTTCATTGGTGTAGGTGATCCAACAGCTCACTTGACGCGTTAGCGGAGTGGTGTCTGAGTAGGAAAACTTCCCGGGCTTTTCGTCCCCGGGCTGTTCTTCCATTTTAGTGTAATCGAGCGAGCGGCCATCTACCCGGGGAGGTGTGCCGGTCTTCATCCTACCCGCTTCAAAACCCAATTTAATGAGTTGTTCAGTTATTCCCGTGGCGGCCTTCTCTGCCGTTCTTCCGCCACCGAAGTTCTTTTCGCCAATGTGGATTTTGCCATTGAGGAACGTGCCATTGGTGAGCACCACCGCCTTTCCCCTTATTTCCAGGCCGAGTGCGGTCTTCACTCCAATCACGCGCTTGTCGTTTACCAGTAGTGAGGAAACCATCTCCTGCCAAAAGTCCACTCCGGGTGTGCGTTCCAACTGCAGGCGCCACTCTTCCGCGAACTTCATGCGGTCATTTTGGGTTCGCGGGCTCCACATGGCCGGTCCTTTGGAGCGGTTTAGCATTCTGAATTGGATCATGGAGCGGTCGCTTACTATGCCCGATTGCCCCCCCAGCGCATCAATTTCGCGCACAATTTGGCCCTTGGCTACACCGCCCATAGCAGGGTTGCACGACATTTGGGCAATGGTATTCATATTCATGGTTACCAACAGCACCCGCGAGCCCATATTTGCTGCTGCAGCTGCAGCTTCACAACCGGCATGTCCTGCCCCCACCACAATCACATCGTATTCAGGAAACATATTTGAGTTTCGTGTTTCACGTGGAACACTTCGAGGCAGTCGCTCCGAAATGTTCCACGTGAAACTATTATTTCAGCAAAGATAGATAAGCATCCTCTTTTTTTCTCATAAGGGCTTTTTCGGCTGGCTTCTTGTCTTTGTAGCCAGCCAGGTGCAGAACGCCATGAATGATCACTCGGTTCAACTCACTTCGAAAGTCGGTCTTGAATTTTTGGGCATTCTCGGCCACCCGCTCTACACTGATGTAAATCTCGCCCTCCAGTGCTCGCCCTTCTGAATAATCGAAGGTGATGATGTCTGTAAGGGTGTGGTGCTTCAGGTAGCCCTCATTGAGTTGCAGCAAGTACGAGTCGGAGCAAAAGATGTACACCAGCGACCGAACCGTTGCCTTTTCTTTCCGGGCTACGGCCAGAATCCATTCTTTGGTTTTTCGGGGTTGGGGAATTTTAAAGGTGATGTCTTCAGTAAAGAATTGTACCGAAGCCATTAGTTGTTGATATAGAAACTAAGCTCTACCACACGGCCACCTTCGTGGAAGTGTACTTCGTCCGAAAGGTGCTTCATCAAAAAAATACCGCGACCACCGGGCTTCTCAATATTCTCAGGTGCCGTGGGGTCGGGCAGGTTTTCATAGTCGAAACCATTGCCATCGTCTTCCACCCGAAACTTGATCAGGCCTTCCTCCAGGCCCAGCGAGAGGGCTACGTTCTTCGATGAGTCGCCTTTGTTGCCATGTTTGATGGCATTGTTCACGGCCTCGGTGACGGCAATCATGATGTTGCCATAGATGTCGTCATCTAAATGGAATTTTTCTTTTGCGTTGTCGATGAAGCTTTCAATCATCCTGATGTTTTCGGCCAAGGAAGGGATCTCAATACGGATGTTCTTCATGCAAACGGTTAAGGTTTATTGCTCTGTTCCAATTCTTTTGAAATACTCATTCACCTCCCGCTTGTAGTACGGGTACAATTTCGGAGGTACGGTTTTCAGCAATTCTACTTCTTTTTCCTTTAATCTTAAATATTCCTCAAAAGCCCGCGGTATTTCTTTTTCATACTCTTTCGCGGTTTCGCCTTTGCGCTCATCATCCATGTCTTGCTCGCGCATCGAGTTCTCCGCCTCGAGCAATCGGGTCAAAATCTCGCGCTGCCTGCGAATGGTCTGCTCTGTAATTTGCTTGTTAACCAAGTCCATTTCTGTTTGTTCCATCTTGCCTGGCAAATCTCCACCCGGCAACTTGCCTCCCTCCTGCTTTAGCTTCTCTTGCATCTCCTGCAACGCTCTTCGTATTCGCTCCTGCTCGGCTGCCATGCGCGCCAACTCCTCAGAGAGCTCGCGCCCCGACTTGCCCCCGTTTTTCAATTGTTCCATGCGCTGGTTCAGTTGCTGTTGCATCTGCCCCAGGTTCATCTGGCCCTTGCCTTTGCCCTTGCCTGGCTTAGGCATGGCGTTGGCCATCATCTGCATCATCATGTCGAAATGATCTTTCAGCATCAAGGCCAGGTTGTTAATGCTCGTCATCGAGAATTGCATTTCGGTGCTGGCGTTGCCCTTGCGCCTTTCCTTCACATTTTCAACGGCCTTGTTCAGGTGTTCGTTTAACTCGCCTATTTCACGGGTAATCGCTGCGCTCAGGGCAGGGTCGCGCTTGGAAAGAGATAACAAGCTGTCTTCCAGCACTTTAGCATCATCCTGAATTTTTAACTGATTCTGCCCCAGTTGCACATAGCGTGGGTCGGTTTGTTGTATCGGATTAAATTCTTTCATCAGGTTCTCCTGATCGAAGGAGAGTTTGATGAGGCCATGCACAATCTGGCGAAGGGATTCCAGGTTCTGTGTATCAATCTCCATCTGCATAGACGCCTGCATGCCTTCCAGTTTCTTTTGCATCTGCTTCATTTGCTGCACACTTTTCTGTTGCTGTTGTGCTGCCTTCTGAGGCTTGCCCTGTTGTAAAGATTCCTTGCTCTGCTGTTGCGCATCTTTCACTTCGCTCGTTTCATCTTCGGTGGGCAATTCGGTGGGTTGATCCAGTTCTTCACCCAGTTTTTCAATGTCCTCCAGCGACTGCTCAAATTCTTCGAAATCTTTGGTTAGCTCCTCCTGCTGTTGTGCCAACTCTTCCTCTTTGCTGCCGCCCTCCGGATTTGGCTGTTCGTTGTTCTGCGATTTGTTTTCCTTTCCCTCTCTATTCTCCTGCTCACCTAACTCCTTCGTCTGCTCCATCAGTTGTTCCTGCCGTTCGGTCTGTTCTTTCAATTCCTGTATCGCCTGATCTATTTTGTAGTCGAGTTGCAGTTGCTTGAATAACTCCAGCGTGCGCTCCAGTTCTTTTTCCAGGTTGATTTCCTTTCGGTCCATTTTCTCCAGCATCTTCTGAATTTGCGAGACGTCTGTATTTTCTTTCAACAGTTTCTCCAGTTCCTCAAAGAGTTTTTTGGTCTCCTCATCCAGCAGTTCGTCCATCAGCTTCTTGATCTGCTCCGACTTTTCGCGTATGCGTTCGTTCTCCTCGGTAAACGCATCTTTCTTTTCCTCCAACATTTCATTCTCTTTCTGAAGCTCCCGGATCATTTGGTCGAGGCTTTGCTTTTGCTTCACCAAGTCTTCCAATAATTTCTGGTCGTGCCAATCCAGGTTTTGTTTGCCGCGCAATTTCTGCTGCGCCTGCTCTATCGACTCTCTCAGGTTCTTGGCCCGGCTGATGCTTTGATCGATCTTGCCTTCGGTGGCACTCTGCGATTTCGAAATCTCTGCTTTGATTTCTTCTTCGCTGGGCAGCGCAAAAACATAACCGGCAGACCGTGTAGACTTGCGGCCATTCACGCCATCGTTGTCGGTAACCACCAGGTAATAATGCACTTTGTCGCCCGATTGCAATTGCATGGAGTCGAGCTGCCAATGGAAGAAAAAACTCTGACGATTCGAGGCTTTGTTGATTTCTAACGGAATGCGTTTTTCTTTGCCTTTACGCTCGCCCTTGTCGATGCTGTAGCGCAGCTCCAGGTTGGTAAGGCCATAATCGTCAGAAATGGTGCCGCCCAGGAGCACATTTTTGTACAGCACAGAGTCGCGCACGTGCTCTACCGCAATGCCGGGAAACTGATCTTTGATGACCCGAATGGAATAGAAGATGCGATCGCGGTTTTTTGCATGATCATTCTCCAGGTCTATCCAGTAATCGGACGGATTGTTGAAGTTCTTCCCGAAAAGAAAAACATCATCATCCACGGGTTGCATCGGGTTCATATCCTGGTCGGAAAAACTGATCACAGCTTTCGATGCGTTGGCCGCACCAATCTGCCAGGTTACTTTTGTTCCTTCCGGAATTTCGAGGTTCCCGGTATTTAGCAATTCTTCCGGCTTACGGCCCAGGTAACGGGGAAATTCGAGCGCAACTTTCAGCCTGGTTAATTCGGGCCGGTGCACCATTTCGATGGCATGGGGCGAAGAGTAAAAGCCCGCAGCCTGAAACTGAAAGGAGAACCCATTTTGCAGCCGCTGGAAGGTGTAGGCAAACTCGCCCGGTTTGATCATCTCCATTTTCAGCCGCTGCTGCTCGCGCACCAGGTACACCGCATCGGGCAGGGCCGACCCGCTGAGCCGAACGGTGACGGTATGGTCTTCATTGAAGAAAGCTTTGTCGTTCGCATTTACCCATTGAAACTGAAAGGGAGCTTCGGGCGAAAACTCTCGGTTAAACTGCACGATGCGCGAGGCGCTCTGCGTGAAAATATTTTGGTTCACAATCCACAACAAGGCCAGCAACACAAAGGGTATAGCGAGGTACTTCAGGTACCGCTTGTTCTCGCCCAGGTCTATGGCGCTTTCAAAAGAAATGCCTTCCATGCTGCGCGATTTCTGGGCAATGCCGGCACGGGCCAGGTCGCCCGAAGGGTTGCTATTGGCCAACTGTATCAGGTTAAGCAGACGGTCGCTTACCGAGGGAAAATAGGTGCCGATCAGTTTGGCGCTTTGTTGTTCATCCAAACCTTTTTTATAAATCCACCACTGAAGGGGAAGTGTGAGAAACCGGTAAACACAAAATCCAACCAGCAGGAAGAACGAAGTAAAGATAAACAACCTGCCCCCTTTGCTGAGCCAAAGTGTGTACTCTACCACCGAGGCCAGGATAAAATAGGCCAGCACCAGTGAGGCCGTAAGCAGGCTGCCTTTGATAAAAAGATTGAGGTAATACTTCTTTTGAAAAGAAGCCAACTTCTCGTGGATGGGTCTGATCTCCTCACGCATACGCTGCCTGTTTAAATCACTAACGCAAGCCGGGCCTGCTTCGTTTTAATCTACTAAGATAATAGCACCCGACCCCGCATTCAACGAGGGCGACAAGAAACAGGCAGAGCGGTAAAATTATACCGTCAATTGGGTAAGGTCAGGGCTCAGAGGGAAGGCCGAAGTGCCACTGGTACTCTTTTTCGAAATATTCCAGCACATGCATCTTCAACAGGCGCTCCTGTTCCAGCAGGTCGAACCGCGGAAGTTTCTTAACGGCTATCCAGTGGGGCCAGCCATCCTGGTCTATGCCTTCCAGCCGGTAATAGCCAGCCGGGCTCAACACCCGGCAAATGGCAATGTGCATCAGGTCTTGTTTCTCTTCTTTAGTAAAGTGGGCAAAGCCGCGCCCTAATTCCTGCACGCCAATCATAAACAGCACCCCATTCAGGTCTTTGGGTCGTTTGCCCAGCGTGCGCTCAAGGTTGTCGAGCAAGGCAGCCCATTGACGGTCCAGATCCAGGTCGCGTTTAAACATCATCTCGAAAGTTCTTCCCAGTATTCAAAGGCCCTGCGCAGGTGCGGAATCACAATGGTGCCTCCGATCAGTGTGGCCACGCCCATGGCCTCGTGCACTTCGGCCGTATTCAGTCCAACCTCTTTGCATTTGCCCAGGTGGTATTTCACACAGTCATCGCACCGCAATACCAGCGAGCAGGTAAGGCCGATTAATTCTTTCGACCGCACATCCAAAGCCCCTTCCTGGTAGGCGTTGGTGTCGAGGTTAAAGATGCGTTTGATGATCAGGTTATCGGCAGCCATGATCTTGTCGTTCATTTTGCTGCGATATTCATTAAATTGATCTACGAGACCCATGGATAAAAAATTTGAGATGCAAAGATGAAGGCAAATGCCTCCATTCCCAAACCCGTTGATGGATGAGTCTGTTTCACGATTTTGCACATCTTTTCTTTCCGCGCTATTGTTTGGGCTGCAAGGGCCCGGTGCTGAAGGGGGAAGACACCTTTTGCACCCAGTGCCTGACACAGTTGCCCAAAACGAATTTTCACCTGCACGATGAAAATTCGGTGAAGAGGCGCCTGGCAGGCCGGCTGCCATTAACACATGGATTTGCGTTTCTTCATTTTCAAAAAGGTGGCTTGGTGCAAAACCTGTTGCATGCGCTTAAATACCACAACCACCCGGAAGTAGGCGTTTACCTGGGGAAAATCTACGGTCGCGACCTGGCCGAGGCCGGCTTTGCCGCCATGTTCGATCTGATTGTGCCGGTGCCACTGCATGAAACACGCAGGCGCAGACGGGGCTACAACCAGAGCGCTCGTTTTGCAGAGGGCTTGGGTGAAACATTGCAAGTGCCCTGGCACGAAAGCATTTCGCTGCGGAAACAAGCCACCGTAACCCAAACACGTAAAACCCGGGCGGAAAGATGGCAAAATGTGAGCGAGGCATTTTCGATTGCGTTGCCCGAGCAAATAGAAGGCCGACATGTTTTGTTGGTAGACGATGTTATTACAACAGGCGCCACCCTGGAGGCCTGCGGCCAACACCTGCTCAACAGTGGCTGCGCACAATTGAGTGTGGCCTGCATAGCGGAAGCATGAAGGCATATAATTAAAAAAACCCCGGGGGTGCCGGGGTTTTGTAAAATTCTTTGTTCGTGTATCGCTAGTAGCTAGTAGTTCGAGCCAGCGCGAATCATGGCGCAGCGGAAACCAATAGTAGCGGTAGACGAATCCTGATCGAGGTATCTGCGGGTACCAGGCGACATCCAGTAGGCTACGTCCTTCCACGATCCACCTTTGTACACACGCACTTTATCTGAGATAAGCGAGGTGAAACCCTGCGGATTCACTTCTTCCCAATCGTCATTGTCAGGATCGTTGGGGTTGTACTTAGCAGTAGCCGGATCTTTGCGCGGATCTACCAGGCGGAAGCTGTTGTTGTAATTGCCGCTGCCGCTGTTGTCGAGGAAACCATCTCTGCGGATCGGGTTCAGATCGTCAAAATCCTGGAACGACATCGGGCGGTAGATATCCATTACCCACTCGCTTACGTTACCGGCCATGTTGTACAAACCGTAGTCGTTGGGGGGAAACTCGTAAATGTATGAAGTGATGAGCGCACCATCGTTAAGGCGCCCCGCAATACCGGCATAGTCGCCACGACCGCGTTTAAAGTTGGCCAGGAAAAAGCCCATCTGTTTGCCATAAGGGTTACGCAGTGCGTGGCCGTCCCATGGGTAGATGCGCTGGTGTGTTTGCATTTCTTCCAACCACTGGGTACCAATCAAAGCCTGTGCAGCATATTCCCATTCGGCCTCTGTGGGCAGGCGGTATGCAGGAATCACCACACCAGTTTCCAGCGGAATGCGGCCACCCGGTGTTACTTCTGCCAACTCCTCGCCAGAATCGGCCAGCAGTTTTTGGTTCACAGCCGTGGTTCTCCACTTCGCATAGTTATTGGCCTGCACCCAGCTAACACCCACCACCGGGAAGTAGCGGAAGCCAGGGTAACGCAAGTAGTGGTCTACATAAGGGTCGTTGAAAGCCAGTTTACCTACCCAAACCGTTGTGTCGGGCAAGGCAGCCTGGTAAACCTCTTGTGTAGAGTCTTTGCTGAGGTAGTGCATGTATTCCAACCAGTGAATGTTGGCTATTTCGGTTTCATCCATGTAGAAAGAAGCTACCGAAACCGTTCTCTCAATGTTATCGCGATACGACATTACGTCTTCTTCGAACGAACCCATGATGGCGCGGCCACCTTCAATAAAAACGGTGTTGGGCGCATCGGGCTGGCCCTCGAAAGGATTCACCTCAAAGCCACCCGCATCTTCATCGTTGTACGCCAGGCCTGTGGCAGTACTCATCTGGCCAGGGTTCGTGGCCGTGGGTTTGCCGCCCCCTCCTCCGAGGAGCGAACACGAGGCGATGATCGTGGATCCGCCTACAATAAAAAGTAACCCCTTTACGTACTTCATTTTGCTATAGTTAGAGTTTAAAGCAACCGCTAATATAAATAGATAATCAGATGTTTTCCAAAGGCTAAGGTTTTTTTGATGAATCCTTAGTCCAACTGCCAGAGGGTACGCTACTCTAACGTTTCCGGGTGTTCAACTATTGCTTTTCTGCTCCCTCCAATTTTGGGATAAAATTTTCCTGTTTTGATGAAAACGCGGCACAATAAATCAGCAAAAACACGTGTTTTTGCGCTGGCATCATTTTGTAGAAGGGAACGGGAAGGAGAGAGAGTATGATCACCATTGAAGATTTTAAGTGCGCGTCATTCGAAAAGAAGTGCGATGTAGTTACCAGCCAGTCTACCTACCTGATGACGCGGGTGCTGGGCAACTGTAAGGTGTACCTGTACCACACCGGGGAGTTCTATATAGAGGTCTACTATTCCCCTGTTTACCGCAAGGTGTTAATGATTAATGCCTTCAACGATACCGAAGGCTTGTTGCCCTATGCCGAGATGGTTTCCCTGGCCGATCTGAAACTCTGACCGGCCATTGTCTCTAAGATCTGAAGCGCGTCTTCCACCGTGCCGATTTGTTCAATGGTTAGGGTAAGCTTGGCGCCCGCATCTTTTAAACGGCAGCGCCTGGGATGGGCCTGCACAAAGGCCAGTATCTTGCCAAACACATCCGATTTGAAATACTCGTCCTTGCCGGACACAAATTGACTCCTCAATTTTTCGTTCTTCAACGAAATTTTTTCGAAGCCCAGAGCCTCGCCCAACCAACGCAGGCGAACAGAATCGATCAGCTGCTCTACCGAGGGAGGTATCTCGCCAAAGCGGTCGCGTAGTGAATCGCGGAATTGGGTAAGCGCGGGCTCGTCTTTAATGTTGTCCAGCGTGGCGTAGAGTTGCAGGCGTTCGCTGGTGTTGTTTACATAGGTTTCCGGAATCAAAATTTCCAGGTCTGTTTCAATCACACAATCCTGTGCAATGATCTTAGCCTTCTCTGCCAATTCGGTAGCAAACAATTCTTTGAACTCTGTTTCTTTCAATTCCTGAATGGCATCGTCCAGGATTTTATGATACGTATCGAAGCCCAGGTCGTTGATGAAGCCGCTTTGTTCGGCACCCAGCAGGTTGCCCGCACCGCGAATGTCGAGATCGCGCATGGCCACTTTGAAACCATCGCCCAGGTCGGAAAATTCTTCGAGGGCCGACAGGCGTTTGCGTGAGTCGGACGATAACACAGAGCTGGGTGGTGTAAGCAGGTAACAGAAAGCTTTTTTGTTCGAGCGCCCCACGCGGCCGCGCATCTGGTGCAGATCGCTCAAGCCAAACATGTGGGCCTGGTTGATGATGATGGTGTTGGCGTTGGGTATATCTAACCCCGACTCGATGATGTTGGTAGACACCAGCACATCGTACTCGCCCTCAATAAACTTTACCATCACCTTCTCCAGCTTGTCACCATCCATCTGGCCATGGGCAATACCGATGCGCGCATCGGGCACCAGTTTGTAGATTACGTTGGCTACCTGCTCGATATCGCTCACGCGGTTGTGCACAAAAAATACCTGGCCGCCTCTGCGCAGCTCGTAGCTCACCGCATCGCGAATAATTTCTTCGTTGTACGAATGCAACTCGGTGGTAACCGGCTGCCGGTTGGGTGGGGCGGTGGCAATGATGCTCAGATCGCGCGCGCCCATCAAAGAAAAGTGCAAGGTGCGGGGTATGGGTGTGGCCGTCAGCGTAAGCACGTCTACGTTTACCTTCAGTTCTTTCAGGCGGTCCTTCACCTTCACACCAAACTTCTGCTCTTCATCGATGATGAGCAACCCCAGGTCTTTGAACTGCACATCTTTGCTTACCACGCGGTGCGTGCCGATCACAATATTCACCGACCCGTCTTTCACACCCTGTATGGTATCTTTGATTTCTTTGTCTTTTTTAAAGCGCGAAACGTATTCGATGCGAACGGGAAAATTCCCGAGACGCTCTTTGAACGTGCGGTGGTGTTGCATGGCCAGAATGGTGGTGGGCACCAACACCGCTACCTGTTTGCCTTCGGTGGTGGCCTTGAACGCAGCCCTGATGGCCACTTCTGTTTTGCCAAAACCCACATCGCCACATACCAGGCGGTCCATGGGGTGGGGCTGCTCCATGTCGCGCTTTACGTCTTCAGTGGCTTTCGCCTGATCGGGCGTGTCTTCGTAAAGAAAAGAGGTCTCCAACTCGGCCTGCAAAAAGCCATCGGGCGAATAGGCATAGCCCGGAGCGGTTTTGCGCTTGGCGTAAAGGTTGATCAGCTCCTTCGCAATGTCTTTAACCTTCTTTTTAACCTTGGCCTTCTTGCTTTCCCACTCGCCAGAACCCAGCTTACTGATAACCGGGGTGGCGCCATCCTTACCGGAGTACTTCGAAATTTTGTGCAGCGAGTGGATGTTGATGGTCAGAATGTCGTCATCGCGAAACACCAACCGGATCGCCTCCTGCTCTTTGCCGTTTACTTCTTTTTTCTCCAGGCCGGCAAACTTGCCAATACCGTAGTCAATGTGTGTAACAAAATCACCAGGCGTGAGTGTTTGCAACTCCCGGAAGGTCATGGCCTTGCTCTTCGAAAACTTCTCTTTGGCCCGGTAGCGATGGAAGCGTTCGAATATCTGGTGATCGGTATAACAAACCAGCTTTACGTTGTGATCGATGAAGCCTTGCCGGAGTGAGCACTCCAACCCCTGAAACTGCAACTCGGGGTGAATTTCTTCAAAGATGCCCTGCAGCCGCTCTACCTGCTTGGGTTGTTCGGCTGCAATAAAATTGCCGTATCGCTGGTTTTGGTGTTCCAGCAGGTTGGCGGCCAGCAACTCGAAATTTTTATTGAACGATGGCTGAGCGGAAGACTGAAATTCGATGGTGGCATGGGGTGAGAAGTAGGAGCGGCTGCCAAATTCTATCTTCATCATTTCGCGCCACTTGCTTTCCAGCGCAGCACGTGTTTCAAATAACGCTTCGGGTTCCATCACCACCTGTGTGCCACTTTCGCGCAGAATCTGATCGAAGCTCTGACTGGCTTTCTCGAATGATTTCTCCACGATGTCGAACGCAAGCTCGGCATCCTTCACCCATACGCGTGTGTGGGCCGGAATAAAATCAAAAAACGACTGTCGTTGTTCTTGTACCAATCGTGTTTGCACGTTGGGCATCAGGCTCACCTTGTCCAGCGTTTCCACCGACAGCTGCGAGCCAGGGTCGAATGTGCGGATGCTGTCCACCTCATCGCCAAACAATTCGATGCGGTAGGGCAATTCATGTGCAAAGGAAAACACATCGATGATACCGCCCCGGATGGCAAACTGACCGGCTTCGTAAACGAAATCAGTTTTTTCAAAATCGTAGGTGTGCAGAAATTCTTCCAGAAAGGCGCGATCGAGCTGTTCGCCCACCTTTACCACAAACGTGTTTGAAGCAAGCGATTTTCTGTTGATCACTTTTTCGGACAATGCCTCGGGGTAGGTAATGATGATCTGCGAGTCGGGATGGTTTGAGAAGGCATTTAAAACCTCTGCGCGCATCAGTATGTTGGCATTCTCTGTTTCATCGTACTCGTATGGCCGTTTGTACGACATGGGGAAGAGCAACACGTCTTTTGTTCCCAACAGGTTTTGCAAGTCGTTCATAAAGTAGGCTGCCTCCTCTTTGTCTTGCATTACCACCACATGGCTGGCCCGCGTGCCGTGGGCCACCGCGGCAACAGTAATGGCATCGAGGCTGCCGTGAATCCCCTTTAAGCGAATGGTTTGTGGCTTGAACGTACGAATTCCCTCCAACAGCGTCTGTACCAGGCTATCGGCTTTGTAGATGGAAATAAAATCAGCCGCCTTCAACTTCCAAAAAAAGAGGCACAAAAGTAACAAACGGAATGACGATTGACGAATGCGGACCCTGGAAATTACCCGACAATCAAACCCGGTCGTTATCCGTTGTGTAACATTCGTAACTTTGCGCACATGTATTATGTGCGCCTTCTTCTGCTTTACCTCAGTGGCACAGCGCTGTTATTTCTGATCATGGGCCTGATCCGGCCGTGGCTGATGTTGTGGTGGGAAGATGTGCAAAACCGCAGAAAGGTGTTGAAAGTGTACGGTTCAATGGCGCTGATCTTTTACATTTTCTATTGGGCGCTTTATTTTGTGATTAAATAAATAATAACCTTATTACCTAACTGGCCCGCAGTAATCGGCCAGGCAGGCGAAGACAACGATTAACAACCAGGTGTCCTATTTTATGCTGAAGCACATTTTCTTTTTTTTGATTGCGGTAGTATGCTGCGTGGCATGCAAGCCACGCGAGGAAAAACAAGCGGCTTTCCCCGAAGTGAATGACCAGCCCGTGTTAACCATGGTGAAAACCGATGGCACCGAGGTGTTTTTGCGCGGCCTCACCGGCAAACTGATACTGATATTCTTTAACCCCGATTGCGACCATTGCCAGAACGAAGCAAAGGCGATAGCTGAAAACAAAAAATTGTTTCAGGATTATCAGCTTTACTTCATCAGCAGCGACTCGGTGCACCATGTTGTGAAGTTTGCAAACGATTATCAGTTAATCGAACCCAACATGCACTTGGGCACAGCCAGCCCGCCCGATGTGTACCGGGCTATGGGCCCCATCGATGCAGTGCCCGCCATTTATATTTACAACGACCGCAAGAAGGTGAAGGAATTTAAAGGCGAGGTGAAACTGGAAGAGTTGAGGAAGTATTTATGATTGCGTATGTGGCATTCGTAGCGCCACCATCAGGTATTTTTCTTTTACACCCGAGCAGCCGATCAAAAACAAAGTTCCCCCCTCTTTCAACCCCGTTTTCTGTTTGAGTTGTTCCACGGTGAGCGGATAGTTGCGCGTGAGTATGTTGACTCTGCCCTCCGGAAATTGTTGCGACAGTTTTTTGTCGGGTTTCACCTGCTCCAAGATTTGGAAAACGCGCCCCGGGAAATTTTCTAACGGATGGGAGCACGTGTACAAATGCGTATGAGGTGCCAGTTTCTGGAGCCGGTAGCGTTGAGCCAACGTTTTAAAAGCGCCCGCCTTCAGCAGGGCTGCGTGGGGTTCGAGCACAAAAGCCAGTGGTGAAGAATACGTTGCGTTGGCGGCCCGCTCCTCCGAAAAGGAAAAAACAAAAGGAGCCTGTTCGTGTGCACCCAGGTTAATTGCGTGTATGGTGGGCTCGTCCGCATAACCGCGTTCGCACAGAAAGAGCAACTCCTTCACTTCATTATCAACGGCCACCACGTACACACTTTTCACGCCAGCCAACTCCCGCACGCCCTGTTGGATATCCAGCAGCGGAGAGGCTTTTACAAGCAGGTATTTTGCTTTGCCGAAGATGGCGGTTTGTAACTGGGTTACATCTGGTTCGCACGCTGCCAGGCGCACCACCCGTTGCTGTTGGCTGCTTCTGCGCGAAGGGTCGATAAATACCAGGTCGAACGAGTTGGCAGTGTCGGTGAGAAACGCCTCTGCGGTGGTAGGGTGGTAACGTACCGTTGCGCCCAGCAGACCGAGGTTGTGTTGCGCCACACCCGCCAGGTCGGAGTTGGGTTCTATCGCGTCCACGGCAGCCACTTGCGAAAAGAAAAAGCTGTCTACGCCAAAACCCGCGGTGAGGTCTGCTATGCGATGGGCGTTGAGCTCTCGGGCCAGTTGCAATTTAAAGCGGGCGGTGGTTTCTGAGGAAGATTGCTCCAGGTTTTGAGAAGGCGGGTAAACAATGCCGCGCGTGCGGTGCCAGGTGGGCAGCTTGTGCCGCGCCTTCTGGCGACATTTGAGTTGATTGGCAATAACGGGCATAGGGATGTTGCCTACCCCCTTGCCGCTCAGCGCCAAAACTTCTACCGACTCATGCTCATGGGCAATCAAAAAACGCTGCATTTCGTCACCGGCAATTGTATCCAAGTATGGCCGTATTTTTTCCAACTATTGAGGGTTTGATGACCGCAGCATTTTGCCATGCAGAACGATGTTCCTCACATAAATCACCATACCGAGCGACTGCGAAACCAACAGCACTGGGTCGTGGCGAAACACACCATATACCACCACCAGCAGCGAGCCTACCGCGCTGATGATCCAGAAACCAAGTGGCAACAGCGACTCGTTGGCCAGCTCTGAATAATACCATTGATAGAGATAACGCAGGTTGAGCGACAGCTGACCGACCGCACCCATTAATAAAAATGGTTCCGTCCACACAACGGTTTCCAGAAACGAGAAGGAATTGAATTGAAAAAATGCCAACAAGATCAATACAACGGGAGTGCTAAGCAGGGCATACCTTGCCACGCGAGGCACCCGAACCCAAACACCTTTCAACTGCAGGTTGCGCACGTAGATGTAAAACGAAATCGTTTGGCCCACAATGATCACCACATCCTCCCGTATTAATCCGTAGATTAAAAAGAGCGAGGCGCCCGCCACGCTAAATACCCAGAACAACGTGGGAGACACTACTTTGCCCGCTCGTTCGGATTGAACCCACTGCACGATGGAGCGCGCACCGAAGCAGCCCTGCGCCAAAAAGCCGAGCAAGTAAAGGGCATAGGTATTCATGGCTGCAAAGGTATCAATTCATACAGGCAATGGTAGTTTGAAAAGTAAGCACCTGCCCTCAATCTTCTTCTACATTTTTCAATTGACTCAACAACACATACGATCCTTTCACGACCACGGGCAAGCCCTGGTCAACACCATCGGGAAGAATCACCTGCACGTAGCCGTCCTGCTCTTCTCCGGTGGAAACTTCAACCCACCCAAAATCACCTTCCGCTTGTTGGAAAAACAGGTAGTGCCTGCCATCAAAACTCACCACCGCATCTACGGGCACGGCCGTTACCGCATCGCTTTCGGTTTCAATTACTGCTGAGAAGTATTGGCCGGGAATCAGATCGGGGTCTTCTTCCGTAAGGTGGCAATGCACCCGCACGGTTCGGTCGGCAGAAATTTCTTTGCCAATCAGGTGCACGGTGGCCAGCCTTTCTTTGTCCTCGTTCGCCAGCCGCAGCCGCACGGTCTGGCCGATCTTCAACTGCATCAGGTCTTTTTCAAAAACCTGCGCTTCTGCATGCAGGTGTTCGGTATCTACAATTTTAAACATGGCATCGGCACTGTTTACGTAGGCACCTCTGTTCACATTTACTTCGGTTACAAACCCTGCAATAGGTGTAAAGATGGGAATAGCGCTCTGTATGCCATCGGCCTCAATACGTGCAGGCGATACGTTGATTAATTTGAGCCGGGCGCGCAGACCCTCTTCGCGTGCCTTGGCCGATTGGTATTGAGACTTGGCCTGCTGCAATACCTTGGCCGCATTAACCTGATCGGTGGCCAACTGCTGCTGCCGCAGGTATTCCTGTTCGAGCAATGCCAGTTGTGCCTTGCTGTCCAGGTAGTCTTGCTGTAGCTGAATATAGTCGGGGTGCTCCAGCACGGCTACCACCTGCCCCATTTTAACGCGCATGCCTTGCAGCAATTCCGTCTGCTTTACGAAGCCACCCATGGGGGCCGCAATGGTTACCAGGTTTTGCGGAGGAACATCGAGCATACCGTTGGCGCGAATGGGTGTGCTGATGTTCTTCATCTCAATTTTTCCCAATTGAATGCCTAAACGTTTGATTTGATCTGCCGACAAGTGCACTGTGCTCGGCTCGGTAACACCCGATGGAGTTACCGTATTTTCCTGCTTCGGTGCAGAGCAACTGAAAAAGAGCGTTGTAAGAATGATAGATAGTGTGAACGATGCTTTCATGTGATAATTTTTATTTTTTAAGGCTCCCGCCCGCGCGGGAGAATATCCAGGCGCTATTGTCATCCTGATGCTGCACACAGTGTATGGATATTTCATAAGTCGATATTTATTTTCTGAGGCGGGGTGGAATACCATGCGTTGTTGTCCTTTTGATATCCCACGGGTTAGTAGCTGCCGGTAAGATGTTCTATTTTGTTGATGGACAAGTTGTATTGCAACAGGGCATTCAGATGCTGTGTTCGGATTTGCAGGGCGGTGCGCACCGATTGTAAGTATTCCACATAGCCAATTTCGCCCGCGCGAAAAGCCTTGCGGGCCTGCGTAAGAATCAAGTGTGCCTGCTGCAGGGCCGAACTTTCAAAAAAGGAGAGACTGGCCTCGTTCTTCTGCCATTCGCGATGGGCCTCTTCGTAGGCCTGGCTAACGGCCAACTGGCTGTAGGCCGCCCTGGTTTGTGCCGCTTCGTATTGTGCATGAGCCGCTTTGGTGCGAGCGGCCTGAGGACCCCACCACAGGGGGAAAGAGAGGCCCAGCAGGAAGCCCTGAAAACGCGTGTCTTTGTCGTAAAAATTTTCGGTGCCCCGGGTGTTCTGGAAGCCTATGAGGGTTTGATTAAAATAACCCAACTCCAGGCTGGGTAAAAACCGCTGGCGCTCCACCCGCAGAGCGGCCTGGCTCACGATGGCTTGCTGATGGGCGAGCAGAAGAGTGGGGTTGTTCTCCAGCACACCCGCGTCTGGAACACGCCTCTGAAAAATATCGGCCGGCTGAACCGGTGCAGCCGACTGCGTGAGCAACTGCAGCCGTGTTTGCAGTATGTGCAGGTCGGCCTGATTTTGCTGAAGCAGGTTTTTTGTTTCCAACTGCTGGCTCTCTGCCGTTGTTTTCTCCAGCAGCGTGCCCTCACCTGCGGCATACCGTGCATTGGCCGCACGCACAAAATCGGTAAACAAACTATCCTGCGAAAGCAGTAGCTGGTGCAAGGCAGTATGATACAACAGTTGTTCGTACGCCACCTTTACCTCCCAGGCCAGATCGTTGCGCGTAAGGGCAAGTTGGCGTGTGGCGCCCTGCCATTGCTCCTTTCCCAGCCTGGCCTGAGCCGCCCACGCGGTAGGAAAGGGAAGGCTTTGCGTCAGCGTAAGGTTGTTGTCTTGTTCAATGGTGTTGTATTGGCCCCGCATCAGCAATACCGAGAAGTTGCCCGGGTCGGCCTGGGCCTTTTTTAGGTGCCTTGCCTGCTCGGTTTCATACTCGGCAGCTCTTACGCGGCCGTTGTTTTTCAAGGCGGCCTGCACAACTTCTTCCCTACTCATTCTCTGAGCGTGTGTGGCTCCATAAATCAGAGATAGCGCCAGCACCCAGGTTTTGCACTTGGATATCATAAACCTTGTTGTGTTTTCTTTTCGAATAATGTGTATAAAACCGGAAGCACCACCAGCGTGAGCAGTGTGGCTGTAACCAGGCCGCCAATTACCACGGTGGCCAGAGGCCTTTGCACCTCTGCTCCCGAACCATGCGAGAGGGCCATCGGAAGAAATCCCAGCGAGGCAACGAGGGCCGTCATCAGTACTGGGCGTAAGCGCACCATGGCCCCGCGTGTAACAATTTCGTGCAACGGATGCTCTCCGGATTTCTTTAGCTGGTTGAATTCGGCAATCAAAACGATGCCATTGAGTACGGCCACACCGAACAAGGCAATGAACCCCACGCCTGCCGAAATGCTAAAGGGCATATCGCGCAGCCAGAGGGCAAATACGCCACCGATGGCCGAGAGCGGAATGGCGGTAAAAATAAGCAGGCCGTGGCGCAAGGAATGAAACGTGAAATACAGCAGCAGGAAAATGAGCGCCAACGCCAGCGGTACCGCCACCAATAAACGTTTTTTGGCCTCTTCCAGGTTTTTAAAAGAGCCGCCATACGTTACGTAGTAACCCGGTTCGAATTTCAGCCGCGCATCAATCAAGGCGTCCAGCTCTTTCACAATGCTCTCTACATCGCGGCCGCGCACATTGAAGCCTACCACAATCCTGCGCTGGGCATCATCGCGCTGAATCTGGTTGGCCCCGATGGTAAGGCTGATGTCGCCCAGTTGATTGAGCGGCACCTGCATACCTGTGGGGGTGGTTACGAAAAGGTTTTTTACATCGCTGATGTTTTGCCGGTTTTGGTTGGCCAGCCGCACCACCAGTTCGAAGCGCTTCTCGTTTTCAAACACCATACCGGCTACTTCGCCCGCAAAGCCGGTGCGCAACACGCGGTTGGCTTCTTCAATGCTCAGTCCAAACTGCGCCAGTTGCTGCCGGTTCCATTTCACCACAATCTGCGGCAGCCCACCAATGGGTTCCACAAAAACATCTTCGGCTCCTTCTACCTCGCGTGCCAGCTTGCCCACCTCTTCACCGTATTGGGTGAGCATGCCCAGGTCTTCGCCAAAAATTTTTATCACCACATCTTGCTTGGCGCCCGTCATCAATTCGTTGGTGCGCAACTGTATGGGTTGTTGAAAGCCGTACATCACACCCGGCAAGGCTTCTTCCAGTTTGGCCAGCATCTGGTCGGCCAGCTCTTCGCGGGTTTGGGCGCTCACCCACTGGTCTTTTTCCTTCAAGGTGATAATAAGATCCGTTACCTCCATCGACATGGGGTCGGTGGGAATTTCTGACGTTCCGATTTTGCCAATGACCGCCACCACTTCCGGAAAATTTTTGATCAGCACATCGGCTGTTTTCAGGTTGGTCTCTACCGACTGGCTAAGAGAACTTCCGGTGATCAGGCGTGTTTCCACCGCAAAGTCGCCCTCATCGAGGATGGGAATGAATTCTCCGCCCAGCCGAAAGAACACCAATAGGCTGGCCAGCAGCAGTGCCCCCGATACCGCAACGGTGGCCATTTTGTGTTTCAGTGCTGCGTGGATCACCGGCTGGTATACCCGTTTGAAGAAGGAAATGATTTTCTCGGAAAAATTGGGTTGATGCCCGGTAGTTTTGCTGAGCAGCAAAGCAGAAACCATAGGTACATAGGTAAGCGAAAGAATGAGCGCACCCAGTATGGCAAACGATACGGTTTGAGCCATGGGCCTGAACATTTTACCCTCTATGCCCGTGAGCGAAAGTATGGGCAGGTAAACAATGAGGATGATGATTTGCCCGAAGGCCGCAGAGCGCATCATGGTGCTGGCCGATTGCTCTACCTCGCCATCCATTTCCGTTTGCGACAGCCTGCGCGTTAGCTGGCTGATACCCAGATGGTGCATGGTGGCCTCTACAATAATTACGGCACCATCTACAATCAAACCAAAGTCGATGGCCCCTAAACTCATGAGGTTACCAGATACGCTAAACACCTTCATCATGCCAATGGCAAACAACATAGCCAGCGGGATAACCGATGCCACAATGAGGCCCGCCCTGAAATTGCCCAGCAGCAGCACCAGCACAAACACCACAATCAACGCACCTTCGGCCAGGTTTTTGGCCACCGTTTCGATGGCATTGTTCACCAACCGGGTGCGGTCGAGAAAGGCTTCTATCTCTACCCCTTCGGGAAGGGTTTTGCGTATTTGCGCGATGCGTTCTTTTACGTTGGCAATCACCTCGGAAGAGTTAGCACCCTTCAGCATCAGCACCACTCCGCCCACGGCTTCGCCCTTCTCATTGTAGGTAAGCGCACCATAGCGTGCGGCACTGCCAAACTGAATGGTGCCCACTTCTTTCAATAGCACGGGCAAACCCGATGCCGTGGTTTTCACCACAATCTGGCGCAGGTCGTCCAAGGTCTGCACCATGCCCTCGCTGCGGATAAAGTAGGTGCTGGGCCCCCGTTCTATGTAGGCACCCCCCGTGTTTTGGTTGTTCTGTTCCAGCGCATCGAACACCTCGCTGATGCTGATATCCATGGCGCGCAGCTTAAGGGGGTCGATGGCGATCTCATACTGTTTTACATAACCGCCAAAGCTGCTGATATCGGCAACGCCCGGGGTACCGATTAACTGCCTGCGCACAATCCAGTCTTGCAGGGTACGCAACTCCATGGCATCATATTTGGCTTCGAAGCCGGGATTGGGCCGCAATACGTATTGGTAAATTTCGCTGAGGCCCGTAGAGAGTGGTCCGATTTCGGGCGACCCTGCTCCGGCCGGAATCTGATCTTGTGCCTGCGTGAGCCGCTCGTTTACTTGTTGCCGCGCCCAGTAGATGTCAGTGTCTTCTTGAAATACCACCGTTACCACCGAAAGTCCAAAGCGCGAGATGGAGCGCATCTCAATGATCTCTGGAATGGTGGCCATGGTTTGTTCTACCGGAAACGTAACCAGCCGCTCTACCTCGGGGGCCGCCAGCGTAGGCGAAACGGTAATGACTTGCACCTGGTTGTTGGTGATGTCGGGCACGGCATCGATGGGCAACTGCGTGAGCGACCAACTGCCCCAGCCGATCAACCCCAGTGTGAACATGCCCACCAGCAGCTTGTGCTGTATGGAAAATCGAATAATGGAATGAAACATAATGTAAATGCAATTGCGCCTGGTGCCCACGGGGGCTCAGGCTGAATCAGAAAAAAAATACCGGTTAAGAAGTGGCCGGTTAGATTTTAGGAGGCTGAAAGATATCTCCGGCCCGAAGGGTTGGCTTTCTCGAGAGGTAAAGAGATTGATGGAGGCTAAGTTCTTCGGGGGGAGCCGCAGATATGCTGAGGCTGTGGGTCAGCAGCGCAGCCGGAGCAGTAACCACAGAATGGTCGCAGGTTTTGAAAGGTAGCCGCATGTCGGTGTCATCGTGGGCCACATCGGTTTCGTAGTGCATCACCAAAAACTCCCAGAAAGAAAGATCTGTTTGCGCACTGTGTTCGTGGTAATGTTCTACCAACAATGGAAGTCGTAGCATCTGATGCAACTCCGTAAACGACACCGCATACAACAACAGCAGAACGAAAGACAAGCCGCGCTTCATAAAAAACAAAACTAACCAAATACCAGGTGTACACAATGACATTTGTTATGATCGGTTTTGTGCCGGGCGCAAAAAAGCCCCGACCTGCAGCCGGGGCATTTCCAATTAAAGGCTAAAACGGTTAGAACTATTGCTCCACCAGGTTCTTTTTCATCAGGAACTGGGCAATCTGCACTGCGTTGGTGGCTGCCCCCTTGCGCAGGTTGTCGGCCACAATCCACATGTTCAGTGTATTGGGTTGCGACTCGTCTCTGCGCAGACGGCCCACAAAAACCTCATCGCGGCCCTGGCTCAGAATGGGCATGGGGTACACATTGTTCTTCACATCGTCTTGTACAATCACGCCCGGGGTTTCTTCCAGTATGCTGCGCACCTCCGCTAAGTCAAAGTCGTGGGTAAACTCGGCATTTACTGCTTCGGAGTGACCACCCATGGCTGGCACGCGCACAGTAGTAGCGGTTACACGAATGCTATCGTCTTGCATGATTTTACGCGTCTCGTTCACCATCTTCATCTCTTCTTTGGTGTAGCCGTTGTCCAGAAACACATCAATGTGCGGCAACACGTTCATGTCGATGCGGTGAGGGTACACCTTGGGGCCATCTATGCCTTTGCGCTCGTCCATCAGTTGCACCACGGCATCTTTGCCCGTGCCCGTAACCGACTGGTAGGTGGAAACCACTACGCGCTTCAGTTTGTACTTTTTATGCAAGGGCGCCAGCGCCAGCACCATTTGGATGGTGGAGCAATTGGGGTTGGCAATGATTTTGTCCTCAGGCTGCAAAACGTGCCCGTTGATTTCTGGAACAATGAGCTTTTTGGTGGCGTCCATACGCCAGGCGGAGGAGTTGTCGATAACTGTGGTGCCCACCTCGGCAAAGCGTGGTGCCCATTCCAAAGACGTGCCACCGCCCGCGCTGAAAATGGCAATATCGGGTGCCTGCTTCACAGCCTCCTCCATGCTGATGATGGTGTATTTCTTACCCTTATATTCCATTTCCTTGCCCACGTTTTTGGCGGAGGCAACGAGGTACAATGTTTCGAATGGGAACTGGCGCTCTTCGAGCACCTTCAGGATTTCCTGACCCACCAGCCCGGTGGCGCCTACTACAGCTAAACGCATGATGGTTAAAATTTTAAGGCTGTAAAAATACTATTTTTGGTAAGAGCCTATGAATAAAATTTCAACCCTCTGTCTGGTGCTGATTGCAAACGTATGCTTAGCACAGTTTACCGATGATTTTTCGGATGGTGATTTTACCAGTGACCCGGAATGGGTGGGGCAAACCGCCAGGTTTGGTATTGATGGTGGAAGATTTAGATTGATGGCTCCTGCCGTGGCTGACAAATCATACGTAGTGACGAGCAGCCACGCGGTTGAAAATGCTTCTTGGGAATTCTACTTGAGAATGGACTTTAATCCATCGTCATCGAACTTCGCAAGGGTTTATGTGATGGCCGATAAGCCCGATCTTCAGTCAGCAATAAATGGATACTACGTCCAAATAGGAGGAACGCAAGACGAAATTTGCCTCTACAAACAGTCTGGCAACATTCACGAAAAGATAGTGGATGGTCTGGATGGCCGGGTGAATCAGGGAACTGTAGAGGTAAAAATCAAAGTCACCAGAGACGTAAATGCGAACTGGGAATTATTCTCAGACCTGAATCAAACCGGAACCTGGAGCGTGGAAGGATCTGCATCGGATGCCTCGCATACCACGTCTGAGTTTTTTGGGCTGTACTGTGAGTACACTGCAACCAGATCGACCAGTTTCTACTTTGACGACTTTGTAGTTTCTGGCGTTCCCGTTCCAGACACCACTCCACCTTTCCTTCAAACCATCTCCGCAAATTCACCCAACGAACTCTCGCTTGTTTTTTCAGAAACACTTGATCCAACAACCGCCACGGCCTTAAACAACTTTTCGGCAAACAACGGTCTGGGCCAACCCGCATCGGCCAACCTGCAGCCCGATGGACAAACGGTAATTCTGCAATTTGCCACCGCCTTCACCAACGGGGTATTGTGTGCCCTTACCGCAACGGGCATAACAGACCTTGCGGGAAATACCATGGCTGAAACAACAATGCCCTTCCGCTATTTCGACCCACAACCTGCGTCCTACAACGACCTGGTCATCAACGAGCTCTTCCCCGATCCAAATCCGGTTATCGGTTTGCCCGAGGCAGAATTTGTAGAACTATACAACCGCGGCAGCAAACCCTTTAACCTGGCCGGCTGGAAATTAAAAGACCCCACCAGCACGGCCACGTTGCCATCGGTTTTTCTGCTGCCGGGCGAATACCTCATTCTTTCTACAACGGCAGCAGCCACTGCTTATTCAGCCCACGGTGCCACGGCCGGGCTATCCAACTTTCCCACGTTAAACAATACCGCAGACGCCATTGTGTTGCTGGATGACACCGGTCAGCAAATCGACTCGGTGAACTACAGGCTGAGCTGGTACCAGAACGAAGACAAAGCCCAGGGTGGTTTTACTTTGGAACGACTGAACCCCGAAATGCCCACCAACGATTCTACCAATTGGATGGCCTCGGAAGATGCTGCGGGTGGAACACCCGGAAAACCCAATTCCGTGCTGGGCAGAAACCCCGACAATAAACCACCGCTGCTGCTCAGCGCGTTGGCGCAGGCCGACCGTTTGGTGCTCACGTTCAACGAACCTGTGTTTACCGACACCGCACGCTTTGTAGTGAGCGATGGCCACGAACTGCAGGAGGTGCATACGGAAAACGCCACGGTTGTTTTGCTTTTCGCAAAGGAACTGATCAACGGAAAAACGTATCAACTACAGATGGCTGCACTCGCAGATCTGGCGGGCAATTTGTTTCAGGGTAATGTCATTTCCTTTCGCTATTTCGAACCCAACCCTGTTGCAACAGGTGTGGTGTTGTTTAACGAAATCATGGCAGACCCGAGCCCGGTGGTGCAGTTACCCGAAGCGGAATACATCGAACTGGTCAACGCATCGGCTCATCCTTACGATTTGCTCGGCTGGCAACTGGTTGATGCCACCGATACCATTTCGCTGCCTGCCTATATGCTGCTGCCAGGCGAATGGCTGATCTTGTGCGCCACCAGCCAGACTTCGCGCTTTTACAACTTTGGCGCTGTGTTGGGCGTGGCGGGCTTCCCATCGCTCAATAACACGGGTGAACCACTGGCCCTTTTCTCTGCAGAGGGTATTTTGATCGATTCTGTTCGCTACGCATCAAGCTGGTATGCCAGCAACGAAAAGAAAGAGGGTGGCTGGTCGCTGGAGCGGTTGCGTTATGAGGAGCCCAGCCATAACCCGCTGAACTGGCGTGCCAGCGAGGACGAAAGAGGCGGTACACCCGGTCAGCGCAATGCTGTGTTCGGCTTCAACCTCGATGTGGTGCCGCCAGTGTGGCAATCACTTCAAATAGCAGATGCCCACACGCTCCGGCTTACCTTCGATGAACCACTGGATACCGCCAGCGCACTGTCTCATCAATACTACACCTTGCAACCCGGCAGTATTCATCCGGCCTCCATCGCTTTCGCGGAAGCGCACGTGCTGCAGCTTACGTTTGCCCAGCCATTGCAAAACGGCATAACCTATGCGTTGCAGGTAGAGCAGGCAAGCGACTTAACCGGCAATACGATGGCTGACACCAGCCAATCATTCTTGTATTTCGTTCCTGCACCGGTCCATCCCAAAGACATCATTTTCACAGAGGTGATGGCAGACCCCACGCCCGTGGTGCAACTGCCGGAGGCGGAGTACATCGAATTGCTGAATCGCTCCACCCACCCCATCGATCTGCAAGGGTGGAGTTTGACAGACGGAGGCACACCGGCCGTATTTCCTCCTCACATCATCCAACCCGGGGAGTACCGCATCGTTACATCTACCAGCCAGGCGCAGTCATTTGCCCGTTTTGGTCAGGTGGTGGCAGTACCAAATTTTCCATCGCTGAACAACAGCGGTGAGAGTCTTCGCCTGATAGACGCTGCAGGCATTACCATCGACTCCATCCATTTCAATCTGGACTGGTACCGCAGCGAAGAGAAACAGGAAGGCGGCTGGTCGTTGGAGTTGATAGACCCGAACAACCCGTGTGGAGAAGAAGACAACTGGACGGCCTCTGAAAGTGAACAGGGCGGTACCCCTGGCGTTGCCAATTCGGTGTTGGCCAACAAACCCGACCTCACCGGCCCGCGCTTGCTGCAGGCTACTCCGGTCAGCGAAACCGAACTGATCCTCACGTTCAATGAAAAACTCGATCGTTCGGTTGTACCTGCGTCTTTCACACTGCAACCCGCGGTGGAGGTAGCCCGCGTAGCTTTTACGGATACTTCGTTGCGAACGCTTCGGCTACACACCGCAACACCTTTGTTGTCGCGCACACGCTACCAGCTTCTGGTGCAGCGTGTGTACGATTGCAACGGTAATGAAGTGGCCGAAGATGGCAACACCGTTGCCTTTGCCCTGCCCGAGCCGTTGGAGCCGGGCGATGTGCTCATCAGCGAAATACTTTTCAATCCCCCACCGGGCGGAGTAGATTTTGTGGAGCTCTACAACGCCTCTCCCAAATATCTTTCCCTCGACCAACTAAAGCTGGCGAACTGGCAAGATCAAACGCCAGCCAACCAACGCCCGGTTGCACACAACGTGCTCTGGGCACCAGGCCAGTGGTTGGTGTTTACGCCCGATAAAGCCGTGCTGCAACACCAATTTCCAACCATGCCTTTGGAAACAGTTATTGAAACAGCATTACCGTCCTTGCCCGATGATGCCGGTGCCCTGGCTGTGCTCAACGCGAACGATCTGCTGATCGATCTTCTTGTATACCAGGCTTCCTATCATTCCCCGCTCCTTAAAAACCGTGAAGGCGTATCGCTGGAGCGGATTGCCTACACACTGCCCACGCAAGACCCTACCAATTGGACTTCCGCCAGTGGCACGGCAGGCTTTGCCACGCCCGGCCAGGTGAACAGCGTGGCGCGGCCCGAGGTAATGGCCGAAACCGGTGAGGTGGTGGTAACCCCCGAAATTATTGCGCCCCTCGGCACCCAGGGCTTTGCGCAGATTCAATTCCGTTTTGCACAAAGCGGCTGCATAGCCAACGTGAAGATTGTAGACCCACAGGGAAGGTCGGTGAAAGAGGTAGCCCACAACCAACCGGTGGGTTACGAAGGGTTCTTCCGCTGGGAGGGCGACCAGGACGATGGCACCCGGGCCCGTAGCGGCTATTACCTGGTGTGGTTCGAAGTGTTTGATGCCGAAGGCAATCTGCGCACATACCGCAAACGCGTGGTGGTAGCCAACCGCTGACGTTGCTATTTTCGTTACACACATTGAAGCAATATATCATTTGTATGCCGTATCTTTCGTTCATGTTTAACTGAGTTCCTCTACAGTTATGGCCAACGATTTTAAACCCACCGTAGGCGGCAAAGTGCTGAAAGCGGACGCAGAAAAATGGATCGCCAAGTACGACAAGGACAGGCTCAAAGACAAAGACGACACCAAGTCGGTGTTTTACGGCAAAGACTTCATCAACAGCATTTTTGCTGAACACCCCAACGCAGCCGGCATCAGTTTCTTTTTGGCCGACAAACCCAATGGCAACGGCAAGGATACCGTACAACTGGTGCTGGTGCCCACCACCGAAGACGGCCAACTCTTGTGGAACCTGCAGGATGGCAAGGATGGTGGGGGAACGGCTTATGATAGTGGAACTATCTGCCCACCTTTTTGCCCCAAGCCATAAATAGAAATTCTGTTTAAGCTTTGAACCTCGACCAACTATTTGTCATTTCCAATTTGTTGGCCCATTCGATGACGGTGCTGGCATTTTTTATTGCCATATGGGTTGGAATCATTTGGGGCAGAGCAGATCGAATAGTGGCGTGGGTTGGCCTTTACTTCTTTGCAAGTTTTGGCGCAAACCTGATGGGAACAATTCTCATCGCAATGAAGTTGAGAGACTGGGTGAATGTTCCTGGTAACCTACACAACTGTATTGCGGTGGGGGTTCTAAGCTTAATTTACATCGAAGCACTAGATGGACGTTGGAGGGGCATCCTGAAAACAATCGGACCCATTTTGTTCGTGCTGGCCGTGCTGAACCTTTTGTTCTGGCAGGGGAAATTGCACAACTCGTATTCATATATGACTGCGGGTGCCATGGGTTTGATTTTAGGAATCAGCTACTTTTACCAACTCATGAGGGATTTGCCCACGATGGCCATCCAGCGACTTCCGATTTTCTGGTTTAACACCTCCTTTCTGGTGTACAGTTCTTCTACTTTACTGCAATTCATCTTTCGCGATTATTTGGCAGAGATATCCTGGGAGATTTTAGGCATGTTTCACATATTTCATAACGCAGTGTCTTTGGTATCGATGGGCTTGATTTTGATCGGTCTCTATCATGCCCACATTGACTTAAAACGGCAATCCTCCCGTAATGTCAGCATATCTTAATCAAAACCAAGCGCGCACCCGATTCTTTATGACCGATAAGCCCAATGGGCAAGGATACAGTGCAACTGATGCTGGTGCCGACTGCCAAAATGAACAACTCTGGTGGAATACACAGGATGGAAAAGATGGCGGAGGAACGGCTTATGGCAACGACATGACCTGCCTGCCAACATGCCCAGTACCATAATTCAAAAAAGACTCAATGCTGGAGCGCCTCAATAACATTATTGGTGTGTTGTCATACTGCATGACAGCACTGGCACTTGTTGTGGCGCTGACAGTTTTCATAAAACGCAGGCATTTGCCACCTTTTGTTTATTGGATTGGTGCGCTCTATTTCCTGAGTTTTGCCGCCAATCTGGTCAACAATTTTTTTTTGTTTTCAGGATGAGCCATCTCCTCAATTTTCCCGGGTCTTTTTATGGAATTGCCGCGATTGTTCTACTTGGAAAAATATATGCTTACGCATTTTATTACGCCTCCGCTAAGAAAAGACCGGTTGAGACAACCTAGCCCTATGCAATAGAAACATCTCATTCCTCACGTTTTCGTAAACTTGCACCGCAGACTGCCACGTGAACAGCAACATCGTTTTACTCATCGCCCTCGGCACCGCAGCCACGCTCTTCATGGCCATCGCCATCGTGCTGTTCGTAGTATTTTACCAGAAGCGCATGCTAAGCGAACAGTTGCGCAGGCAGGAACTCGAGAAAACCGTGCAGCGGCAGATACTAGAAGCCACGCTCGAATCGCAGGAGGCAGAACGCAGAAAAGTAGCAGCCGACCTGCACGATAGCATCGGGGGCATGCTATCGGCCATCCGCGTGGGCGTATCGCGCCTGGGCACCCTCTTGCCCGAGCCACAAAAAATGGAGGCCTCCAAACAAATGCTGGACGACACCATCGATGCTGTGCGGCAGATCAGCCGCGACCTGATGCCCGCCACCTTGGAAAAATTCGGATTGGCCACGGCCGTGCGCGAACTGGCCGAACGCCTGCAGGCCACATCACATATTCAGATTGGCGTTGTGGAGATGGGCACCCGCACCGAAGCTGACCTCAGCAAATCGCAGGAGCTGATGTTGTTCCGCATTGCGCAAGAGCTGCTCAACAATGCCATCAAACACGCCCAGGCCACCTATATAGAAGTGGTACTCAGTTATGGGGCCACCCTGCAATTGACCGTGGAAGACAATGGCGTGGGCCTGAGCCGCGAGCAGATTGCGCAGAGCGGCAAAACCAGCCTCGGCCTCTTCAATGTGCAAAGCCGCCTGCAACTGCTGCACGCCCTCCTGGAAGTAGACGACCAGAAAACAGATGGATGTAAAATAACGGTAACCCTGCCCCTTGCACATGGATCGTAAATGGAAAGTGTTTATTGCCGATGACCACACCCTCTTTCGCAAGGCCATGGTGGGCCTGTTGCAGTCGTTTACAGACATTGGCGAAGTGAAAGATGCCGTAAATGGCAAGGAGCTGCTCACGCTGATGAAATACGCGGTGCCCGACCTGGCCATAGTAGACCTGCAGATGCCGGTGATGGATGGCGTGGAAACCTGCGAACACATTTTACAGAAGTACCCCGACACACGCATTATTGTGCTGACCATGCACGACAGCGACAAGTATGTGCTACACATGATGGAAATGGGCGTGCACGCATTTCTGTTGAAGAACACCGAACCCGATGAATTGGAGCGCGCCATCCGTGCGGTAATGACCAAAGACTTCTATGCCACCGACTGGGTTACCAACATCATGCGCAAAAACAAGCAGGCCGAACGGCCCGAATTTAACCACACCCTTACAGAGCGCGAAAAGGAAATTGTGCGTTGGGTGTGCCAGGAATTGTCGAGTCGCGAAATAGCCGAGCGCCTCAGCGTAAGCGAACGCACCGTGCAGAACCACCGCTTTGCCATTATGAAAAAATTGGGCGTAAAAAACACCATCGGCCTGGTGCACTACGCCTACCAGCACGGCATTCTTTGATTTTTTGCCTCAAAATGCGACTGAGTAATTCTACTCATTTTTTGCAACCACTTTCTGCTTAAAAACGGCCAATACCCCTAAAACGGTATAGGGTTCACTTTTTAGCGGTCTTCGGCTACTTCATCCCATACCAAATTAGGCCACGGTTTAGGTTTAGAAAGTTATGTTGTTTCAATCGGAAGATACCATGAAGATTTTAGTCGTTCACCGCTCTACCCCGGCCCTCGACCAGATACTGGCCGACCTGCGGGGTAAAGATTATGCAGTGAAGCACCACGAGTCGGGGCTAGATGGCCTCTTTACCTCGCGCCTCGAAAAGTTCGATCTGATTATCTGTGGTACAGAACTTCCCATTGTAACAGGTTACGAGTTGGTGCGCGCAGTGCGCACCTACTCCGTAAACCGGGGCACCCCGGTTATTTTTCTGGCCGATGAGGTGAACGAAAAAACCGAGAAACTGGGCCAGGCCCTGGGTGTGGCTGGTTTGCTGAACCAGCACCAGGCCAGCACGCTACTGGCATCGCTGGTGGAAGAGCAAGTGCCCGAGGCGTTGCGCCAGTCTCAACGCCCACTGAATTGAGAAAAATTCGAGGTAAGACATAGGCGGGCGATTAGCCCGCTTGCATGACCGAGCCCCGGCACCGTGCCCGCAGTTACCACGGTGTTTGGGGCTGGTCTTTTTTAGACGGCTATTTTCAATGCCTCCCTCACTTTAGGGGCAATCTTCGTCCCAAAAATTTCGATGGATTTCATCAGCATGTCGTGCGAAGGCCCGCCCACATCCATGTGGGCCGAAAACCAGGTGAGGCCAAACATTTCGTGCATCGGCAAAATTTTAAGTGAGAAAGCTTTGTCCGCATCTTTGGTCAGCGTAAGCAAGGCGCCTCCGAATGCGCCTTCTGCATACAACCGTTACTTTTATACCGGCAGGCACACGCACGGAGTGTACCATGCCAATACCGGATACGGAACGATATTCATTGTCGTAGCGACCCACACCAAGTCATAGTGGTTGCCCGAAAAATTGTCGGTGTAGAGGGTAATCCACTTTTGCGGAGGCTGGGCTTGCAGCAAAGAGGTAGACATCGGTATTACTACCAGCCACCGGAGGGAGGGTTTGTTTTTCATGGGGTATCCCGAATATAGCGAGATAATGCTGCACTTGCCAATGTCATGCCAATCCGGAAGTCTTTCCTGCTCACGAGGCGTTTTGCAACCACCACGTCACTGCCACCCCAATGCAATCGGGGATTAGCAACCTCGTTTCTAAGTTCAGGAAATGGGAATGCCGCGGTCATTCCGCATAAAAATGAAGGCTTCCATTGTTGAGAGACTAGATGAAAGGAGACGATTCTTTGCTGTAGGTCAATGTAAGCCGGTGCATGGCCCGCGTACAGGCCACGTACAGCATGCTGCGGTCTACTTCGGTGTGGTAGTTGCGCGCAGAAACAAAAGGTACAATCACCTCATCGAACTCCAACCCCTTGGCCAGGTGGGCCGAGGCTACGGTGATGCCGTCTTTAAAGGTGGCACTCTCGGGCGTAAGCAAGTGCACACCCGGCTGCTTTAATTTGTTATAAACAACTTGCGCTTGCTCCAGGGTTTTGCAGATGATGCCCAGCGATTGAAATCCGGATTGGCTGAACCTGAGGAAGAGGCTTTGTATTTTCTGCATCTCCTCGTCATTGCTTGCACAGCCCAGCACCTCTGGTTCGGCACCGTGCCGCTCTAACGGCACCAGGTGCGGGTTGGGTTTAATGCGCAGCGAAAACTGCACGATCTGCCAGGTAGAACGGTAGCTGCGATACAGCTTCACCACCTCCCCATTGGGAAAAACTTCTTCAATGGTTTCAGCAGACGATGCGCTGTACGGATTCACGGTCTGGCTCACATCGCCCAGAATGGTTTTTTTGCAGGTAAACAACCGCGACAACACAGCATATTGCACAGGTGTATAGTCCTGCATTTCATCTACCAGCAGGTGTTTCACGTGGTCGTAGCGCGGGGCGCCATCCAGACGTATCTGGCAATAGATCAACGGAAACACATCGGCATACTCCAAACGGCCACCCGGCAAGGTTTGAAAAAGTTCGGGTTTGCCCAGCCATTGAAAGAAGTCGCGATATAAATCCAACACGTTGCTGAAGCGGAACATGGCGGGCACGGCTTGCCAGATGCGCGCTTTTTCGCCACCCGAAAGCTTGCGGCCGGCTTCATTGCGCACATATTGGGTCACCTCCCTGGCTACCTCCGGCAATCTTTTCAGAATGGGCAACCGCGAATACGAACGGAAGCGTTCGTGTATGTAGGGAAAGGGAACGGTAACACCCGCCACTTTCAACTCACCAAAAGTGAAATAGTTATTTTCTGCGTAGATAAAATAGCGGTTAAGCTGACTCAGAAAATCAAACGATGCCTTGAAGCGCATACGCTCTATGTAGGCAGCGTCCGGCTCCTTCAGCAGTGTTTCCACCTGCTCGAAAAAAGGTTGAAAGGCCACCTTGTGCTCCAGCAACTCTGCGGCAAGTTCTTCCATGCCCATTTCAGGTATGTGCTCTTCCCCCAATTCGGGCAATACGTTCGAGATGTAGTCGGCAAAAACTTTGTTGGGCGAGAGAATCAATATGTCTTTGCTGGCCATGCTTTCGCGGAAGCGGTAAAGCAAAAAGGCAATGCGATGTAACGCGATGGATGTTTTGCCCGAGCCGGCCACTCCCTGAATAATCATGGCCGGGGCGCTTTCGTTGCGAATCACCTCGTTTTGGTCGCGTTGAATGGTGGCCACGATGTTTTTCATCTTGTCGTCACTCGATTTGCTCAGTTCTTTTTGCAGCACATCGTCATGAATGTTCAGGTCGTTTTCGATCATGAACTCCATTTTACCTTCGCGTATTTTGTATTGGCGTTTCAGTTCCACCACGCCCCGCACGTTGCCAGCCGGTGTTCGGTACGAGGCCTCGCCCTTTTCGAAATCGTAAAACAACGAAGACACGGGTGCACGCCAATCGTAGATGTGGTTGGTACGGTCGTCAGAAAAAGTATGGATGCCGATATAAACAGGTAGCGTTGCCTCGCCTGCCTGGCGGAAGTCTACCCGCCCGAAGTAAGGCGAAGAGAGCAGCTTCATGAGCTTCCGTTTGCGCACTTGGGCTGACTCGCCCGTGAAGGCCATGCGGTCGATGCTTTGCCCGGCCGCCACATGGTCGGCCTCGTCCAGCCCCGACTGGTGCTCGAACAGATACTCTTTCTTTTGCCGTAACTCGGTAACGTGCTGCCGTACCCGCTCATCGGCCCGCCTGATGGCAACCTGTAGTTTTTCCTTGATCTCTTCGAGGTGGGCGCGTTCTTCGGCTTCTGTGGCTGCAAACATCAATTAAAAAAAGTGAACCGCGAAATTACGGCTTTTTAGCGGCAGAGCGGGTGTTAATTTTTTAGTTTGATGGCCACAACGCATTTGCGCGCAGAAAGTTGATGATTCGGCCTTGCTGCCGTTCATGATGACGCAAGTGCATTTCGGGGCCTATTGCAAATACTCCTGGGCCGCGGAGGCTCACGCTTCGTACAACTCAAGTGGCAGGCCATCGGGGTCGGCAAAGAAAGTAAATCGTTTGCCGGTAAACTCGTCTACCCGTATGGGTTCCGTCTTCACCCCTTTGTTGAAGAGCTCGGCCACGGCTGCATTGAGGTTGGTAACGGCAAAGGCAAGGTGCCGCAACCCTGCCGCTTCGGGTCGGCTTGGGCGGGCCGGGGGATTGGGAAAGGAGAACAACTCAATGACATAATGGTTGTTCAGCGCCAGGTCGAGTTTGAAAGACTGGCGCCCTGCGCGATAATGTTCTGCCAATATGGTGAGCCCCAACGTTTCGGTGTAAAACTTTTTAGACCGTTCGTAGTCGGAACAGATAATGGCAATGTGGTGAATGGCTGACAGCAAGAGGGTAAATTGAAGCGCCTAAAATAGGCACTTAATTCTTGCCCCGGGTTTCTATATTTGCCAATCGTTTTCAATCCATCCAAAAGCTATGAGTTTCCGCATCGAGAAAGACACCATGGGCGAGGTAAAAGTACCTGCCGATAAGTACTGGGGCGCACAAACCGAGCGTTCGCGCAACAACTTTAAAATTGGCCCCGAGGCCAGCATGCCGAAGGAGATTATCTACGCCTTCGCTTACCTGAAGAAGGCAGCCGCCATGGCCAACCACGAATTGGGTGTATTGGCTGCAGACAAGAAAGATCTGATTGCCAAAGTGTGCGATGAGATACTGGCGCACCAACTCGATGATCAGTTTCCGCTGGTGATCTGGCAGACCGGATCGGGCACACAGAGCAACATGAACGTGAATGAAGTGATTGCCTACCGTGCCCATGTAATGTCGGGTGGTAAGTTGACCGATGAAAAGAAAGTGCTGCATCCCAATGATGACGTAAACAAATCGCAATCCTCCAACGATACATTTCCCACGGCCATGCACATTGCGGCCTATAAGCAGGTGGTAGAAATTACAATTCCGGGGATGCAAAAGCTGCGCGATACACTCGCCAAGAAATCGGCCGCCTACAAAGACATTGTAAAGACCGGCCGCACGCACTTTATGGATGCCACACCCCTTACGCTGGGGCAGGAGTTTTCGGGCTATGTACAACAAATTGATAATAGTGTACGGGCTCTTAAAAATGCTTTGGAAGCCGTGCGCGAGTTAGCGCTCGGTGGCACAGCCGTAGGCACCGGCCTGAATGCACCCAAAGGGTACGATGTATTGGTAGCAAAAAAGATTGCCGAGCTAACGGGCTACCCTTTTGTAACCGCCCCCAACAAATTTGAAGCGCTGGCTGCCCACGATGCCATGGTGGAACTTTCGGGCGCCCTGAAACGTGCAGCCGTGGCGTTAATGAAAGTAGCCAACGACATACGCATGCTCAGCTCAGGCCCACGCTCTGGCATAGGCGAGATCATCATTCCCGACAATGAGCCCGGCTCGTCTATTATGCCTGGCAAGGTAAACCCCACCCAGCCCGAGGCACTTACCATGGTGTGTGCACAGGTAATCGGCAACGATGTGGCAGTGTCGGTAGGCGGTGCCACCGGCCATTTCGAACTGAACGTGTTTAAGCCCGTAATTGCTGCCAACGTATTGCAGTCGGCCCGCCTGCTGGGCGATGCCTGCGTGTCTTTCAACGACAAGTGTGCCGAGGGTATTGAGCCTAACCTGCCCATCATCAAGCAGCACATGGAGAACTCGCTGATGCTGGTTACTTCGTTGAACCCGCACATTGGCTACGAAAATGCAGCTAAGATTGCCAAGAAGGCACACAAAGAAAACAAGACGTTGCGCGAGGCGGCCATCGAGTTGGGCTTGCTCACTTCCGAACAGTTCGACCAGTGGGTGCGGCCTGAGAAGATGGTGTAACCCACCATCGGCATGTACAATTCAAAAAAGTTTTATTACTTTTATCTGATTAAACAACTTAACCCAGTGTAATGAAATGGTCATTCGCACATTTTAGGCGGATATGATCATGACGCAAGACCTCCAATCAAAAATCATAAACACACATGAAAACTAGATTTTTATTCGTCTGCCTGGTTTTGATTTTTTCCGGCACGCAAGTTTTCGCCCAGCTCTCCAAAAAGGAGAAAAAGGAATGGAAGAAGAAAGCCAAAGAATACAAAACGAACCCCGCTGCCCTGAAGCAGCTTACCGAAGACAAACAGACCGCAGACAACAGCGTGGTTGATCTGTCGGGTCAGGTGAAGAGCCTGCAGTCTACCATCAGCGACAAAGACGCACGCATTGCCGAACTCGAAGACCAGATTTCGCGTATGCGCAGCGAGTTGAACGCCACTAAAGCAGAGCTGGCCCAACTGCGGGCTGCACCGCCTGTAAACCCCATGGATTTTTCCAAAGGGGTGGTATTCAAAGTGCAGGTGGGCGCGTTCAAAAACAAAGACCTCTCTAAATACTTCGACAACAACCCCAACTTTGGCGGTGAAGCTGCCGACAAAGATGCCAACGAGCCGCAAAAGATTACCATCGGTATCTTCCGCGACTATTGGGAGGCCGACACCTTCAAAAAATACATGCGCGAAATGGGCGTAAAAGATGCCTGGATTGTGCCGTACAAAGACGGAGTGCGCGTGGAAATTAAAGATGTGCTGGAAGGCGTAGTGGCCGACCAGTCGACCGAAAAGAAATAAGCTTTACCTAAGCTTAAACCCGGAGAAAGCAGCTTGGCAACGAGCTGCTTTTTTTGTGGCCACCCGCAAGTATTCATTACTTTTACCAGATGCTTCGCCTCCTTTTATTGCTGTTTGCATTGCCCCTGGTGGCTAATAGTCAGTTGCGTGTTTCGCGCCTCGAACTAAAACCGAAAGAAGAATTTCGGCTGGCGGAAGGTGACATCATTGTGGCCGACACCATTGTGATGGGAGATTCTTCGGCCATCTGGCTCAATAGCGCACTGAAAGACAACTTTATCCACGCCAAGATGCTAAAGGTCGGCAAGGGGGCGCGCATCATAGGAGCTGGGCAGGCCGGCAACCGCGGCAAAGACGGGCCGCGCGGACTAAGCCCCACGGGCCCCTGCATGGATGGTGCTTTTGGAAAAGGTGGCACGGGTGGCACACATGGCGAAACGGGTGTTAACCTTTCGCTCTATATCAACGAGTGGACCATTGAAGGCTCGCTGTTGATTGATCTGCGGGGCGGAGACGGAGGCGATGGCGGACATGGAGGCGTGGGTGGCGGAGGCAGCACGGGTACCCGCGTGTGCACGGGTGGCAACGGAGGTGTTGGCGGCAATGGCGGTACGGGCGGTAACGGGGGCGATGGCGGAACACTTTCGATCTACTGTAAAAATTGTTTATATGTGCGTAGCTGGCTCGATGAAAAATTGCTGGTTCGCAACTTTGGTGGCTTTGCAGGCCTGGGAGGCAACGGTGGTCTGGGTGGCTCTGCCGGGTTAGGGGCTTTTGGCGACACCAGCAAAGACGGTAAAAATGGTGCCAGGGGTAAAGCGGGCAACGCGGGCGAGCAGGGCAAGCCCGGCTCCATTAACTTTGAAATAAATTGACATGAACAAGAGATGGATATACAAGCCCATTCCTTCCACACAGCAGGTGGAGGAGATCAGTAAATCCATCAACCTGAACTCTTACCTCTCGGCCATACTCATTCAACGAGGCATTACCGATTTCGACTTGGCCAAAAATTTCTTTCGCCCCACACTGCAGCAGTTGCACGATCCGCTGCTGATGCAAGACATGGACAAGGCGGTGGCGCGTCTGCACAAGGCCATAGTGAGTCAGGAGAAAATACTAATCTATGGCGACTATGACGTAGATGGCACCACGGCCGTATCGGTGGTGCACAGTTACCTTACCACGTTTTACCCCCACGTTGACTTTTACATACCCGACCGGCACGCAGAAGGATACGGTGTTTCGGAGCGAGGCATACAATGGGCAGAAGAAAACGGTTTTTCGTTGATTGTGGCGTTAGACCTCGGTATTAAGGCCAGCGACATGGTGGTGTTGGCGCGCCACAAGGGAATAGATTTTATCATTTGCGATCATCACTTGCCAGGCCACGAAATTCCACAGGCCGTGGCCGTGTTAGATCCGAAAAGGGATGACTGCACTTATCCTTTTCGGGAGCTGAGCGGCTGTGGCATTGGCTTCAAGTTGATTCAGGCCTATGCCCGCCAGTACCGGCAAGAAGAAGAAGTTTATCAATACCTCGACCTGGTGGCGGTGAGCATCGCTTCCGACATTGTGTCTATCAATGGAGAAAACCGGGTGCTGGCCTTTCATGGGTTGAAAAAACTCAACGAAAATCCTTCGCCCGGGCTCAAGGCTTTGAAAAACATTGCCGCCATCAAAACCGACCTGGACATTTCGGGTGTGGTATTTACGCTGGGGCCACGCATCAACGCAGCAGGCCGCGTGGCACACGCAAGGGGTGCCGTTGAATTGTTGATTGCTAAAACGGAAGAAGAAGCAAATGCTCTGGCCGAGAAGGTAAACATCAAGAACGATTTGCGCAGGGAGTTTGATGCCAACATTACCGAGGAAGCCATTGCCATGATTGAGGGCGATGAGCGCCTTTTGCAGGCCAAGTCTACCGTGCTTTATAAGAACACCTGGAACAAGGGTGTAATCGGCATTGTGGCTGCCCGCTGCGTGGAGAAATTTTATCGCCCTACCGTCATCTTAACCGAGTCGAACGAAAAAATTACAGGCTCGGCCCGCAGTGTAAACGGCTTCGATCTGTACGAGGCCATTGCGGCCTGCAGCGACCTGCTGGAAAAATTCGGGGGCCATAAATATGCTGCCGGTCTCACGCTGGAGCCAGCCAACCTGGAGGCTTTTCAGCAACGCTTTGAGGAAGTGGTTGCCGAACGGCTGACAGATGAAATGCGCATACCGGTTGTTGAAATTGATATCACCGTGCACTTCGATGCCATTACGCCTAAGTTTGTATCGGTACTCAAGCAGATGGCGCCATTTGGTCCCGAAAATCCCAAACCGGTTTTTGAGGCACGAAATGTGTACGTTATGAATTCGTTGGGTTCGTTCAAAGACAAGCATATTCGTTTTTTGGCAGCCCAATTGGGCAACGAAAATGTGTTCAACGTTGTAGGGTTCGATTGTATGGAACACTATAACCGCCTCTCGCAAGGCGAGCGTTTCCGGATGGCATTTACCATCGAAGAAAATACCTACAATGGTGTTACCTCGGTGCAGTTGAGAATCAAAGACATTAAATTCGATTGATATGGTTTTGCGGGCAGATAACCTGGTAAAGAAGTACAAAAAGCGCACGGTAGTAAACAACGTGTCGGTAAGGGTAGAACAGGGTGAGATTGTGGGATTACTGGGTCCGAATGGAGCGGGAAAAACCACGAGCTTCTACATGATTGTGGGTTTAATTAAACCCAACGAGGGGCAGATTTTTCTGGAAGACCAAAACATTACCGATTTGCCCATGTACAAGCGGGCCAAACTCGGCATCGGTTACCTGGCGCAAGAGGCATCGGTGTTTCGCAAGCTTACCGTAGAAGAAAACCTCATGGCACCGCTCGAGATGCGCGACATTAGCAGCCGCGACCGCAAAGAAAAAGTAGAGCAACTTCTGGAAGAATTCAGCCTTACCCACGTGCGTAAAAGCCTGGGCATGGTGCTTTCGGGTGGCGAACGCAGGCGAACAGAAATTGCGCGGGCCTTGGCCGTAGACCCCAAGTTTGTGCTGCTCGATGAGCCCTTTGCGGGTGTAGACCCGATTGCCGTAGAAGAAATTCAGGGTATTGTGGCGCGCCTCAAGCGCAAAAACATCGGCATATTGATTACAGACCACAACGTGGACGAGACACTTTCTATTACAGACCGCGCCTACCTGATGGTGGAAGGAAAACTATTCCGCGCAGGCAATGCCGAAGAACTGGCCAACGACCCCATGGTGCGCAAGGTCTATCTGGGCCAGAACTTCCAGTTGCGAAGAGCAAAAGTTACAGAGCAGGAATAGACGGCAAAACCGCCCGAACTCAACCGTTTCAGAGGTGCCAGGTTTACGCGTCCTCCCGATTTGTTTATCAACTGGCTCCACCTAATTTTGAGTTTCGCCTGAACCATGCAGATACTCAACTCTATTCTTACCTGGGTCATGAAAAAGCGCATCCACCAGATGGAGCTCTTCATGAAGTATCCGCACGAGGTGCAGGACGAAGTATTGAAGAAACTGATTGTGACCGCCCGCGATACGGAATTTGGCCAGAAATACGGCTTCGAGAGCATTTTATCCTACGAAGATTTCTGCAACCGCATACCCATACACACCTACGAGCAGTTGTTTCCCTACGTGGAACGCCTGATGGCGGGCGAGCAAAACGTGCTCTGGCCATCGGAGATCAAGTGGTTTGCCAAATCATCTGGCACCACCAATGCGCGAAGTAAATTTATTCCTGTTTCACCCGAGGCGCTGGAAGACTGTCACTTCAAAGGCGGCAAGGATCTAATCTCGATTTATGTGAACAACTATCCCGACACAGAAATGTTTTCGGGTAAAGGCCTGGCCGTGGGCGGCAGTTTACAGACCAACGAATACGATCCTACCTCTTCTTCGCACTATGGTGATGTGTCTGCCGTGATCATGCAGAACCTGCCTCCGTGGGCGCAGTTCATCCGCACGCCCAGCCTGGAAACTGCGTTGATGAGTAACTGGGAGGAAAAAATTGAAAAGCTGGCGGCAGAAACCGCCAAAGTAAACGTAACCAACATTGCGGGCGTGCCCACCTGGACGGTGCTGCTTATCAAGCGCATTGTGGAAATGGAGAAGAAGAACAACATTCTGGAGGTGTGGCCCAACCTCGAGGTGTTCTTCCACGGGGCGGTGGCGTTCAAGCCCTACCGTAATTTGTTCAGGTCGCTGATACCGGGCGACCGCATGCGCTATTGGGAAACCTACAATGCCAGCGAAGGCTTTTTCGGCATACAAGATCGCAGCGACTCAGAAGACCTGTTGCTGATGTTGGACTATGGTGTGTTTTACGAGTTTATTCCTACCGAAGAATTGGAGAAACAACACCCGCGCGCCATTGGCCTGGCCGGAGTAGAGTTGGGTAAAAATTATGCCATGGTGATTACCACCAACGCAGGGCTTTGGCGTTACAATATTGGAGATACGGTGAAGTTTACCAGCCTGGCGCCTTACCGGATACGCATTTCGGGCCGCACCAAACACTTCATCAACGCTTTTGGCGAGGAGGTGATCATAGAAAATGCAGAGGCGGCCATTACACGTGCCTGCGAACAAACCGGTGCAGTAATCGACAACTTTACAGCCGCGCCTGTATTTCTGGAAAAAGACAAACGAGGCGGGCACGAGTGGATCATCGAATTTAAAGTAAGTCCCGCCAACCTGGATGAGTTTACGCGCATACTCGATGAAACCCTGCGCAAAATCAATAGCGACTACGATGCCAAGCGCGCCCACGACCTGGCGCTGGTGGCGCCCAAAGTGCACAGTGTGGCCGAAGGCACTTTTTACAGCTGGATGAAAAAGCGCGGCAAACTGGGTGGCCAGAACAAAGTGCCGCGCCTCAGCAATTCACGCGAATACGTGGAGGAAATTCTGGAGATGATCAGGTGATTGACGGTTCGCCATTTGCAATGGCGAACTGAATATGACTTGGATTTTTAATCCAATACTTGGCAATAGAACCCGGTTGCTAAGCTACATACAGCACCAGGCCCTTCAAATACTCTCCTTCGCGGTGATAGATGGACACCGGGTGGTCTGCAGGCTGCCCCATGTGTTGCAAAACTTGTATGTCGCGGCCAGCCTGGATTGCAGCCGATACGATGGTATCGTAAAACAACTGGCGGTCTACCACCTGCGAGCAGGAAAAGGTAAACAAGATGCCACCCGACTGAATTTGCCGCATGGCTTCCGCATTCAATCTCTGGTAACCCTTCATGGCCTGGTGCCGCGCGTCTTTGTGTTTGGCAAAGGCGGGAGGATCCAGAACAATCAGGTCGTACCTGTTGTGTTTATCTTTCAGAAAATCGAATGTGTCATCGGTATAGCACGCATGGTGTGCCGCATCAAAGCCATTTAATTCAATGTTTTTTCGTGTGAGTGCAATTGCTTTTTCCGAGGCATCCACCGAGTGAACCAGCTCGGCACCACCCTGCAGCGCATACACCGAAAATCCACCCGTGTAACAGAAGGTATTGAGCACCTTCCGCCCCCGGGCATAGTGGCCGAGCAATTGGCGGTTTTCGCGCTGGTCTAAGAAGAAACCCGTCTTCTGCCCTTCTTCCCAGTCTACCAAAAACTTATGGCCGTGCTCTTGCACCACATGCGGAACAATGCCCATGCCGTGCAGGTATTCGTTGGTGGTTTGCTCCAGGGTGCCCTGGCTCTTGTAATATACTCCGTTGGCCATGTCGCACAGCACAGACATCAGCGCGGCAGCAATCCTCGTTCTGTCGTGGTGCATGCCGTGCGAATGGGCCTGCATCACAGCCATTCCGTTGTACATGTCTACAATCAGGCCCGGCAACCCATCGCCTTCACCGTGCAGCAGGCGAAACGCGTTGGTATCTGGTTGAACAACACCCGTGGCTCTTCTTTGCCGCAGTGCGGTCGCTATGCGGGTAGTGTAAAAGTTTTCATCGGGGGCCTGTGCGCCAAAGCTTAACACGCGCACAGCTATGCTGCCCTTCTGGTAATGACCAAAGCCCAGCACCTGTTGGTTGGCATCGAGCACACGCACCCAGCAGCCATCGGTAAGGCCGCTATCGTAGTGGTGAATGGCGCCCGAAAAAACCCATGGGTGCCTGCGCAATACGGAGTGCTCTTTGCCCCGCTTCAGCACCACAGACTTATCAACCGAAAACATGCGCGCAAAAATAGGGTATTTCAATCGGCACACCGCGCGCCCGGCTTGACACAAAAAAAATCCTTTACTAAAATGCGGGTGTTATGAAGACAAAAATCACTTACTGCATCAGCCTATCCTTGCTTTTGGTGGCCTGTCATTCGAACCCGGAAACGGCAGAACAGACCACACCAACAGCCGCTGTAAAAGTATTGACCGCCCTTGAGGAACCTGCACTAGATACCTTTCAGGACCTGCCGGCAGGTGCCGTAACCGAAACGTTTGAAGATACCCCTGGCGTGGTGAGGGTGGTTGTAAAAAATGGAGCGAACTTTTCGCTCCTCGGCAGTTACAAAAACAAGAAACGAGAGGGTAATTGGGTTGAATACCACCCCAACGGCCTGGTAAAATCGATAACACCCTATGTAAATGGAAAAATAGAAGGCCTTTATGTAGAGCTAGGCAACAACGGCACACTCGAGAAAAGATGCCAGTACCACAACGGCATGCGACATGGCGAGTACAAAGAGTTTAACTATGCCACCGTGAAAGAAGAGCGCACTTACGTGAACGACAAACTGGAGGGACTGGTTAAGGTGTACTATCCTAACGGTAAGTTGATGGAAGAAGGCAGCTACAAAAACGGCACCCGCGATGGGCGCTCGAAATGGTACGACCAGAACGGAAATCTCTCGATAGAATACGAGTATAAAAATGGCGAATTGGTGAAAAAATGAAGGTTTGAAACTTAAATCCGAAAGATTTCGTATTTACAGCACACCCGGAAATTTTGACAGCGCGATTTGGGTAAAAACCGCCTAAATAAAAGACAAAATTTCACATTGAAGAAGATGGTGCGTCCTTTGCCGGGAAGCCGGTAGTTAAAACTTCAAAGTAAATTAGAGAGCTATGAAACAGTTTGGAACGCTTTTGTTGGCAGCGATGGTGGGCAGCGGCATCACCATAGCTGCGTATGATTGGTGGGGAGGCACGCGCGAAGGCGTACGGATTGAGCATGTTACGGGCACGCCTACCGCGCAAGTGGCTTACCGCACGAATGAACGCGGAGAATTGGTGCCGTTGGATTTTACCGCCACCGCGGCCAAAGTTACGGCAGCGGTAGTGCACATACGTTCTACCTCTACGGCCGCAGCAACCAGGCAGCAACCACAAGATCCTTTTCAATTCTTTTTCGGTCCACAAGGGCCAATACAACGCGGGCCGAGTCAAAGTACGGGCTCTGGCGTAATCATCAACGCAGATGGTTACATTGTTACCAATAACCATGTGGTGGAAGGTGCCGACCTGGTAGACGTTACGTTGGCCGACAACCGCAGTTTCAAGGCAGAAGTAATTGGAACTGATCCTGATACAGATTTGGCCCTTTTGAAGATCAACCAAAAGGGGTTACCCTATTTGTCGTTCGTTAATTCTGACAATACCAAAGTGGGCGAATGGGTGTTGGCTGTCGGCAATCCGTTCAACCTTAATTCTACCGTTACAGCGGGTATCATCAGCGCGAAGGGCCGAAACATCGGCATCATCAACAGCAATGCGCAAAATGCCGAGGCCCAACGAACGGCCATCGAATCGTTTATCCAGACCGATGCGGCCATCAATCCGGGCAACAGCGGTGGTGCATTGGTAAACCTGAATGGTGAGTTAATCGGCATCAATACCGCCATTGCCAGCACAACAGGTGCCTACGCTGGTTACGGTTTTGCGGTGCCATCGAATATAGTGAGCAAGATTGTAGAAGACCTGCTGGCCTACGGCACCGTGCAACGCGGCTGGTTGGGCATATCCGTAGGTAGCGTAAACAGCGATGTAAAAAAACAATTCGACCTGGCTGTGAATGAAGGCGCCTATGTATCGGGATTTGCGGAAGACGGTAAGAGTGCTGCTAAGGAGGCAGGTATTAAAGAAGGCGATGTGGTGGTGAAACTCGATGATACCGAGATAAAATCAAGCACGGCATTGATTGAATACATCGGACAGAAGCGCCCGGGCGATAAAGTAACTGTAACGGTAGACCGCAAAGGCAAGAAAGTGGTGATTCCGGTTACCCTGCGCAATCGCGATGGCAAACTAGAAACCGTGAAACGCGAGGAGCGCGAAGGAGTGGCCTCGCTCGGCCTTGAACTGGAGGATGTACCAGCTACTGACTTAAAAATGCTTGACCTTCCCAACGGAGTGCGCGTGAAGGAACTGGGTAACGGAAAAGTGAAGCGCTACACCGATATGAGAGAAGGTTTTATCATCACACATATAGATAATGTGGCTGTTAAGTCGGCCAAAGAAATAAATGATATCTTGAAGAAGAAAAAAGAAGGTGAGACGGTGCTGTTCTCGGGCGTGTATGAAGATTATCCGCGCGAGTACATCTACGCCTTACGCATGTAAAACCAAACGTTCTAATATGAGGAGACTGTTTAAGAAGGGACAGCGTGTCCGCAGCAAGATTGATGGAAAAGTGGTAGAGGTTCTCAAGTACATCAAAAGCAACCTGGTAGAGGTAAAATGGTTCGACCTGGAAGCAAAAGAGGTAAGGATCAATAAAATCAAGGAAGACAAGTTATCGGAGGCAGCCTAGCAACTGCCCGCCAGCCACCCGGTAAAAACTTACCGAGTGGCTGTTGTTTTTTCCATCATCGTGCTGATCGCCAACCGTCAGCATCAGTGGGCCTGTGCCAGGCTCAGAGCAAAATATTGCCCGCGGCTACTCACGTGCAGCTTTCTCAGCACCCTTTTACTTCGGCTGCGATTATCTGAAATGCGCGGGGCTGCAAAAAGATTGAAGTGATTAACTTTACCAGAACATTTGCCTGGCAGATGGGTTTTAACCAAAACTTCGCCCTATCAAAAAGTTCGACATTCCCGCCTATTACCGCTCGTCTTTAACGGGCCGCGTAAAAGAAGCGCGCAGAAAACAAGATCTGCGCAAGCAGGATTTTTCGCCCGCCCTGCTCGACTTCGGCCCCGTGCAGCTTTACATAGCCCGGCATTTTGGTTTCTGCTATGGCGTGGAGAACGCCATTGAAATAAGTTATAAAGCGCTGGAAGAAAACCGGAATAAGAACGTGTACCTGCTCAGCCAGATGATACATAACCAGGAAGTGAACAAAGACCTGGAAAGCAGAGGTATTCGCTTCATTTTAGATACGGATGGCACACAGTTTATTCCATGGCAGGAGATTGGCAAAGAAGACGTGGTAATCATCCCCGCTTTTGGCACCACGCTCGAGATTGAGCACATGCTACTGGATAAAGGGGTGGAGGTGCAGAAGTATAATACAACCTGCCCCTTTGTGGAGAAGGTTTGGAACCGGGCAGAAAAGCTCGGCAAGGAAAATTATACTGTCATAATCCATGGCAAGCCCAAGCACGAAGAAACCAGGGCTACCTTTTCGCATAGCGCCTACCACGGCCCCGCTGTGGTGATACGCAACATGGACGAGGCACAGCAGTTGGCTAACTACATTTTAGGCAGTAAGTTGCGCTCAGAATTTTTTGAAGAATTCCACGGCCGCTATTCTGATGGATTTAACCCCCAACAGCACCTCCAGCGCGTGGGGGTGGTAAATCAAACCACCATGCTGGCCACCGAAACGCAGGCCATTGCCGATTTTTTCAGGCAAATCATGACCCAAAAATATGGTGCGGAGAATATCAGAGACCACTTTGCCGATACCCGCGATACCTTGTGCTACGCCACCAACGACAACCAAGATGCCACCTACCAGCTGCTGAAAACCGATGCAGACCTGGCCGTAGTGGTGGGCGGCTATAACAGTTCAAATACGTCACACATCGTAGAATTGTGTGAGCAGAAGTTTCCCACCTACTTCATAAACTCCGAAGATGAGATCAGGTCGGGCGTAGAGATCCATCACTTCAATTACCACCGCAAAGAAAAAGTAATAACCCAGGGCTTCTTGCCGGAGAAAGAGCCTGTAAAAATCATACTCACCAGCGGTGCCAGTTGCCCCGATACGCTGGTAGACCGCGTTCTGCTCAAATTACTAACCTATTTCCCCGCTGCCAAAAGTGTGGAGGAAGTGCTGATGCCCTACTCATTGTAGTTTACCACGTCAGCTAGATATGTTCTTTCTTTATTGCTAACATTATCTGCCGGTAAGCTTCTGTCGCAGGGAGACACCACCCGTGTTTTGGAAGAGGTTGTGGTGGCCGCGTACGCCAGCCAACGCGATGTGCTGGAAGTTCCGGCCTCCATCGGGGTGCTGGGCTCCAAGGCATTGAATCGGTTCAGCAATACTTCTTTTGTACCTACAGTAAATACCGTTCCTGGTGTGCGCATGGAAGAGCGTTCGCCCGGCAGTTATCGCTTCTCTATTCGCGGCAGTTTGTTGCGGTCGCCCTTTGGCGTGCGCAACGTTAAATTTTATTGGAACGGCCTGCCATTGACAGATGGTGGAGGCAACACGTACCTTAATCTGTTGGATTTTGATGCCGTGGGAAGCATGGAGATCATCAAAGGGCCGGGTGCCAGCTTGTATGGAGCTGGTACCGGTGGCGTTGTGTTGATGAATTCTCCTGCGATGCAGCCAACGCACAGCCTACGCCTGTCCGTATTGGGCGGCAGTTACGGATTGTTTCGTGCACAGGCCGAAGGAATGTTTCATACCAGCCGCCAGTCGAAGTTGGCACTGCGTTTCAGCGGCCAACGCGCAGATGGTTACCGCGAGCAAACCCAGATGCACCGGTTAAGCACCGGTATGGATTGGGAGTACCGCATCACCCCCAGCGATTTGCTGACCGTGACCGCACTTGCTTCCAGCCTGGTTTATGGCACACCTGGAGGCTTAACAGGGCAACAGTTTGCAGAGAACCCCCGGCAGGCCCGACCCGCGACCGCCACCTTGCCCGGGGCCACGGACGCAAAAGCAGTAGTAAACAACAACACATTTTACACCGCCACGCGCATGGAGCATGTGTGGAACAACGCATGGACTACCACGGCCGGCATCTTTCTGAGCCTTACGCAATTCGAAAACCCGACCATTCGCAACTATGAAGAACGCGGGGAGACCAATTGGGGCGGGCGCACCGAAACAGACTACACCTGGAAAGGAAAAATAGGGGGCAAGTTTACCTTTGGGGGCGAGTACCAGCGCTTTTTCTCACCGCTTTCTGTGTATCAAAACGTTGCGGGCGAGAAAGGCACGTTGCAAGAACAGGACGAATTGAAAACGGCCGGAGGGTTGCTGTTTGCCCAGACCACATTCGAGTTGCCCGCCCGGTTTCTTCTCACCACGGGGGCCAGTCTGAATTTTTTGAAGTATGATTTACTGCGCACGTCCGTCTCTCCCACCATTGCGCAGCAGCGCACATTCAATCCGCAGATTTTCCCGCGCATAGCGTTGCTCAACAAAGTCACGGAAAACATGTCTTTGTGTGCCAGCGTAAGCGAAGGCTTTTCTCCTCCCTCGCTGGCCGAGGTGCGCCCCTCCACGGGTGCTTTCAACAACACCTTGCAACCCGAAAGAGGGTTGAACTACGAGGCGGGTTGGCGCGGCCGCCTCGCGGGCGTTTTCACATTCGATGTAGCGCGCTATCACTTTCGGTTGCGCGATGCCATCGTGATACAGCGAAATGCCGAAGGGGCTGAATTTTTTGTGAATGCCGGAGGAACGCGCCAAAACGGGTGGGAGGCCACTCTGACCTTCTCGCCCGAAACGGGTAACACCATAGTGAGCGATTTTGACTTCGTGGTGAGTGCCGCCTACAACCGGTTTACGTTCGATGACTATGTGCAGGACGGCAATGATTTTTCGGGGAATAAGTTGACCGGGGTGGCGCCAGGTTTTGTCGCTGTGCAGGCTGATGTTCGGCTCAGGCAGGGATGGTACTTATTATCCACACTTCACTATTCCGACCACGCGCCTTTGAACGATGCCAACACGGCATACGCCAGCGCCTACTGGCTGCTGGGCAGCCGCGTAGGTTACCAGATAAAGCGCAGCCGTTGGCCTTTGGATTTTTTTGCTGGAATAGACAATGCGCTGGATGAGGTATACAGCCTGGGCAATGATCTGAATGCCGTTGGCGGCCGTTATTACAATGCCGCCCCCGGCCGCAATTTTTATGTAGGTATAACCTTCAATGCCACGGGCAAGCCATGAGCCTGCTGCCACCCGCCATTGCTAGCCACCTCCAGCAACGGGGAATTATTGTCCAACGTTTTCAACCAGTTACTGGCGGCTGCATCAACCAGGGTGGCAAAATCACCACCCCCGATGGAAACTTCTTTCTGAAATGGAACCACGCGGCAAAGTTTCCGCAGATGTTTCTGGCCGAAGCCAGGGGCCTGCAAATCATCGGGCAGACCGCAAGCATTAGGGTGCCAGCGGTGGTGCAGGTGGCACACATCGAAGAATGGCAGTACCTGTTGCTGGAGTGGATAGATGGCTTTGCTCCGTCCGTACATGATTGGCGCTCCCTGGGCGAGCAACTTGCTGCGCTGCATCACCATAGCGCCACACAATTTGGATTGGATCACGACAACTACATTGGATCGTTAGCACAGAAAAACACCCCTACGGACAATTGGATTGAGTTTTTAGTCCAACAACGTCTTGCGCCCCAATTGGCTTTGCTGAAGAACACCGCCATCCGTCAAGGTGTGCAGAAGCTGATAATGCGCCTGCCAGACTTGCTGCCAACTGAGCCTGCGGCCCTCTTGCATGGCGATTTGTGGCGCGGAAATTTAATTACCGATGGCCAGGGCCAGCCATGCCTGATTGATCCGGCCGTGTACTATGGGCACCGCGAAGCCGAGTTGGCATTTACGCGCCTCTTCGGTGGTTTTCACCCCGGGTTTTATGATGCCTACCAGCAGTCCTTTCCTCTGCTGCCAGGTTTTGAAGAGCGGGTGGAGATCTATCACCTCTATCCGTTGCTCGTACACTATAACTTATTCGGGGGCAGTTACCTTTTGCAGGCGGAAAGAATTATTAAGCGTTATCGATGAATACTGTTAAATTTACCAGCATCAATCAAACCCATTAGTATGAAAATAGCTACTTATGCGCTCCGAACCGCAGCTTTTGCCTGCTTTGCCCTCGCGTTGTCATCCGCCTCTTGCGAACTCTTCGATAAGGTAGATGACGTGACCTTCGACATTGAAATAAAGCACACTTTCGTGATTAATGCATCGGCATCCGACCCGCTTTCATATGCTGAAATTGAAGAAATAGACCCTACCGACAATGCCGATTTTGCCAAATACAAAGACAAAATACAAAGCGTAACCATCAACAGTGTAGAATACACAGTAACCAACTACAGTGGCGATCCTTCCATTACATTCAGTAATGGCAGCGGCAGTTTCTTAGCACAGGGAACGTCTACCACGGCCCTGGCAACTGCGGCCATTAACATCCAAAACATTGCGCAAGCTCAGGGCACCACCAAAACCCTCGAGTATACCGTTCAGGGCTTGGAAGCCATTGCGTCAGAAATGGAACAGTTGAAGCCTGTTCGCATGTCAGTATCAGGCACCGTTTCTGCTGTGCCTGTGGCCTTTAATGTTCCCGTTACCATAAAGATGACGATTGTGGCAGACGCCCTGTAATCATCAATAATTCATTAGAATCAAAGCCCCGCCTAAGCGGGGCTTTTTTATGTGTGCGCTACAGAACAAATTTTCCGGTGAATGCAGATTACCTGAATGGTAATCTGCATTTGCATATTCATGCAGAATTCAAAACTTTGGGCTTTTCAAAAGAAAACCCTTATGCGCTTACTGCTCCTGCTATTTGTCATTATCTCAACGCTTCACGCGCAAAACATCATCACCATCGATGACCTGGTTGCACGCAACACCTTTGCCCAACGCTCGGTCTATGGCATCAACTGGATGAAAGATGGCAAGTTCTACACCTCGCAGGCGGGCAATAAAATTATTCGCTACGATGTTTCCACCGGTCAGGCGGTTGAAACCCTGTTCGATGGTGACACCTCGCAGCCGCGCATAGAAATTGACAGCTACCACCTGAGCAGCAATGAGCAGGCGTTGTTGATACTGACCAATCGCGAAAGCATTTACCGCAGGTCTTTTAAAGGAGACTACTACCTCTACGACCGGCCAACCAAAACATTAAAGAAAGTTTCGCATGGGGGTAAACAATCGTACGCAACCTTTTCGCCCGATGGTACCCACATCGCCTTTGTGCGCGACAACAACCTGTTCGTTACTGAAACGGCTACCCTCCAAGAAACGCAGGTAACTACCGATGGCCAACGCAACGCCATTATCAATGGAAGCACCGATTGGGTGTACGAGGAGGAACTAAGTTTTGCGCAGGCATTTTACTGGTCGCCAGACAGCAGAAAGATTGCCTACTACCGCTTCGATGAAACGAACGTGCGCGAGTTTAACATGCAGAAGTGGAACCAGGGCGCTTTGTACCCGGAAGATTACCGCTTCAAATATCCAAAGGCAGGTGAAGCCAATTCGGTGGTGGAGATCTGGTTGTATGAGGTGGCTTCGGCTAAAAAAGTAAAAGCAGATATTGGTGAGGAGAAAGACATTTACATTCCGCGCGTAACCTGGACAGCCAACCCCAACGTGTTGTCTGTGCGCAGAATGAACCGGCTTCAAAACACGTTAGAACTATTGCATACCGATGCCACCACCGGTCAGTCTACCGTTGTACTTACCGAGAAGCGCGACACGTATTACGATATCGACTATACCGATGAATTGATCTACCTTGCTGATGGCAAGCAGTTTATTCTTTCGAGTGAACGCAGCGGCTACAAGCACTTTTACCTCTACCAGATAAATGGTGTACTGGTTGGCCCTATTACATCAGGCGAATGGGAAGCCACCCAGCTGGTTGGCGCAGACGAAAAAAACAGGACACTCTACTACATTTCTACCGAAGGCAACTACCAGAATCGTTCATTCTATTCAATCACCTTCGATGGCAAAAAGAAAACCAAACTTTCCAGAGAAGAAGGCAACCACAGTATCAACATGAGCGATGATTTCCAGTTCTACATCGACTACTTCAGCCATGCCGCGCAGCCCCTCACGGTAAGTTTGTTCCGCACCAAAGGAAATGCCCTGGTAAAGGTGCTGGAAAATAATGACGGCCTTCGCGCGAAGCTGAGCGAATATGGAATCGTGAAAAAAGAGTTTTTCAAATACCCGGCTGCAGACGGCAGTACACAGTTAGACGGCTACTTGCTAAAACCAGCAAACATGGAGGCTGGCAAAAAATATCCGGTACTGGTGTTTCAATACAGTGGTCCGCGCTCCACCAACACGCTGAATGTTTTTGGCGGAGGCCAAAACTTTTTTTGGCATCAGATGCTGGTGCAAAAGGGAATAGTGGTGGCCGTGCTCGACACGCGCGGCACGGGCAGCCGTGGAGAGCAGTTTGCCAAACAAACCTATAAGCAACTGGGCAAAATGGAAACGGAAGACCTGGTGGCTGGTGGCAAGTACCTGGCTGCATTGCCATTTGTAGACGGTGCGCGGTTGGGCATCTGGGGTTGGAGTTATGGTGGCTACACCACCTCGTTAGTGATGACGAAAGGGGCTGGCACCTATAAGGTGGGTATTGCCGGTGCGCCCGTAACCACCTGGCGCTACTACGACAACATTTACACCGAAAGGTTCTTACAGCGGCCGCAAGACAATCCTTCGGGCTATGATGATAATTCGCCACTTACCCATGCCGCTAAACTGCAGGGCCACTTTCTGCTGATTCATGGCACGGGCGATGACAACGTACACTTTCAAAATTCGGTGGCGTTGCAGGAAGCGCTGATTCAGTCGGGCAAGCAGTTTTGCTCGCATTTCTATCCCGATCAGGCGCACGGCTTCCGCGGGGCCAAAGTAAACCATCACCGCTTTACCCTGATGACCGAGTTTCTGCTCGAAAAACTGTAAGAATTACCTTGGCCATCGATTAAGTTGGTAAATTCGCTTACCAACCTGATCGATGAGCGAGACCACCGATCCATCTGGCCAAAGAGCAAAGCAGTGGCAAAAGCGGGCCATTGTGTTTGCTTTTATTTTCGCCATTACGTGGGGCCTGCCTGCGTTTTTCAACTGGATTTTTTTTGGCGCCACCCTCTATTGCTACTTCTTGTCGTTGTTGCACCGCCCGCGCGCGCAGGCAGAGCGGCCTCAATACAAACGAGCCGAAAGGCAACAGCCACACCAAACTGCCACTGAACGAAGCCAAGTGCTGGCCAAGAGGATTGTAATCGCCATTGCGGCAACCGTATTCGGCATTTTCTTTTTGTTGTTTTTGATAGGCCTGTTTGTGGGCGATGATGAAAGCTACACGTTAGATACCGTGCCCGATGAATTTCAGGAAAAGTTGCAGAAAAATCCCAACGACATAGAGGCGCTTACGCAAATTGGCAACAGCTATTTTGAAGATTTTCAATACGATTCGGCACTCGCTTATTACGACCGTGTGCTCGCCATCAACGCGCGTAGCAGTGCCGTGCTGTACAACAAGGGTCTGATCTATTACAACCAGCAGCAATACGATGAGTCGATTGTGTGGCTGAAGAAATGTTTAGAGGCCGAGCCAACCTATGCCGATGCATTGTTGATTATGGGCCACAACTATTACGACCGGCAACGCCACGATGAAGCCTTCTCCTGGTACACCAAAGCGTATGAGGCAGGCATTGAAAATGCGTTCCTCAGCCACGTGCTGGCCTACCTGCACGACAACAAAGGGAATACAGGTCGAGCCATCGCACTCTACCGCGAAGCTTTGAAGTTGGATAGCTCGCGCACTGAAATTTACAGTCGCCTGGTGGAAATTGATCCGAGTAACGCCATGCTTTACAAGAGGCTTGAACAGCAATCAGCACAATGAGTGGTTCGGAAGGCCGGCTACAAAAATATTTCATAGCCCTCATTCCTCCTTCGCCTTACTATGACGAGGCTTTGGTGGTGAAACATTTTTTCAAGGACAACTTCCACAGCGAGGCAGCGCTGCGTTCGCCACCGCATATTACCTTGCACAGGCCCTTCATCTGGCAAGAGGAGAACGAAGCCCGGCTTTTCGAAGTGCTCACCCATTTTGCAGCAAGGCAAACACCTTTCGATGTGGAAGTAAAGGGCTTCGGGGCTTTTGCTCCCCGCGTTATCTACCTCCACGTAGAGCACGCTGAGCCACTGCAACAACTTGCTGCCGGTTTGCGACAAATCTGTGCCGAGCAGTTGCATGTGGTTGACACAGAAAACGAGGGGCAGTCCTTTCATCCGCACCTGACCGTTGCTTTTCGAGACTTGAAAAAGAGCGATTTTTCCAATGCCTGGAATGCGGTGAAAGAAAAAAATTGGGAGGCGCGTTGGCAGGTGGAGTCCATTACCCTGCTGAAACACACGGGCAAGTTATGGCTGCCCCACCGCAATTTTTATTTTTGAGAAACGTTGCCTTTTTTGTTCCTCGCCAAAAGTGTACCCATTTCGCGGGAATCGTTAACTTGCTGTATGCAAAAATGGATGTTCGCTGCCGTGCTCATCAGCTCGTGGGCCCAGGCACAAACCGGTTCGGAAATCTTTCTTTTCGACCTGAAGGAAAAGAAGGGTACCCTTACCCTTTCCAATCCGCGCAACGTTACGAACCATCCTGGTTACGATAACCAGCCCTTTTTCCATGCCGATGAGCCGGTGCTGTATTATTCCTCTTTCAACGAAGACGGCAGGGCCGACATCAAAAGCTACAACTACCGTACGGAAGAAACAAAAAACATAACCGAAACACCTGAGCGTGAGTATTCACCCACCCTCACACCCGACAAGGCCTACCTGTCATGCATCATTCAGCGCGACAACAATGCGCAAGACCTGGGAAAGTACCCGTTGGCGGGAGGCGAACCGGACGTGATCATCAACAACCTAACGGTGGGCTACCATGTGTGGGCCGACAACAGCCATCTGGCGCTTTTCGTGTTGGGCGAGCCCAACACGTTGCACTACCTGCGCCTACCCACCAAAGAGGACACCGTCATCGCTTCGAATATTGGCCGGTCGTTGCACAAAGTGCCCAACGAGAGAGCCATTAGCTTTGTGCATAAGGTAGCGGAGGGGAACTGGCAAATAAAAAAGTTGAATACAGAAACGTTGAAGATTGCGACTGTGGCGGCTACGGTGCCTGGTAAGGAAGACATTGCCTGGACGCCTGCAGGCACTTTGCTATCCAGCGATGGCACCCAACTCTTTGCGTTGCGCGGCAAAAACTGGAAACCGGTTGCCATGGCAGAAGGACAAACGTTGTTGAAAGGCGTAACCCGCCTGGCTGTAAGTGCAGATGGAAAAAAACTGGCTGTGGTAGTCAGCGAATAACAGAGTCTATTTTTCGCAAAAGGCACCCTTGGCAATCCACAGTTTCTTCCACTCAGGTTCGAACAGGCTTTCCACCACTGCGGGTGCTCCCAAGATCGTTTCCTGCGCCACGTCACCACGCATCACCCATATGCCTCCGTCCAATCCGCCAAATGTAGCTTCCGTAACCACATTGCCGGTGGCGGCCAGCTTTTTCACAAATTCAAACTGCTTTCTTAAGGTCTCGTCTGCATTCTGCACATTGAATTTCATCACCTGGGGCTTGAAGTGCACGAAGGTGTAGCTAACCATTTCATAAGGCTCGCCCACGGTGCACACGCCCCCTATGCGCGGTTCGTATGGCAACACTTCTACATTCCATCTTTCAGCGCGCACACCCGGATCGGTCTGCAACCAATCTTTCACTTCGGCTTGGGAGGTAGAGTTAAAAATAAACAGGCCACCTCCGCCCTCAAATGGACCTGCGGCCACCAGCTTGCCCTCGCTGGCCAGCCGGTTGATGTTGGCCATATGGCCTTCCATGATTTTATCTACCTCTTCTTTGGGTAGTTCCGCCTTGTCGGTGCGCTTGTGCAAAAAAACGAAGGTAAATTTTTGCTGGGCCTCCACAGCTACAGACCCTAAAAGGATGAACGCCAAAAGTAGTTTCTTCATGTTGCCTTTTGTGAATGGTGTGTGAAACTAACCAATTCCCGAAACAGGAGAAATGGCCGGTTGCCGAAGCAGCCGAACCGGTCACTCAGCCGGCCGTTTGCGGCACCGAGTGTCCGGGCCGTGCCATTGCCATTCCTGTAATTTCAAACCGAAGACCTATCTTTTGTGTAACTTGGCCATTGGTGAAACGCGCAGCCGCCTTCTTTTTTTTGTCTCTCTTACTGCTGAACATAGCAGGGGCCTACGTTTATTTTTTTGTGCGCCTTCAGCAAATAAAAACACAAATGCGTGCCGAGCTAAAGTACAAGCCTGTTGAAGAATTAGAAGTACTGGAATTGACACAGAACGCGTTTCAACAGGCGCTGGTGGGGGAGCATGAAATAGAGGTAGGCGGGAAGATGTATGACATTGCCCGCGTTGAAAGAAAAGGCGGACGCGTAATTGTATACGCCCTGCACGATGAGGCCGAAGATAATTTGCTATCCCTGCTCGATGCCATTTTGAAAAATGCAACCAAAGATAAAAAGCCGTTGCCATCGACAATCGGTGGGTTGCCCACCCTGCTTTTCCTGCCTGCAGATTTTCAGCACGGGCAGATCGAATCCCAAGTCGTTCAGCATCGCACAGGCTATCGGTTTGTGCTTCGGTGCGCATTGCTTTCCATAGAGGGCCCACCACCCAAAAATCAGACCCGGTTCGCCTGATAACTGCCTTCCTTCCCTTCCGAAAGTGAAGTGCTGAGGTATTATGCCATTTCTGATTTTCATTAAACCCTTCTATGAAATACATCTTTATTGTATCAATACTACTATTCTGTCTGCCCCTCTGGGCACAAGAGCAGGACACTACGCGCACATCTGTGCTCGATGAGGTGGTGGTGTCCGTTAACCGCTGGGAACAAAACCTGCGCGAAGTTTCCAACCATGTTACCAAGATTGGCACGAGCACCATTCAACTACAAAATCCGCAAACCAGTGCCGATTTACTGGGTCTCAGCAACCAGGTCTTTATCCAGAAAAGTCAGTTGGGTGGAGGCAGCCCGATGATCAGGGGTTTTGCTACCAACCGGGTTTTGCTGGTGGTGGACGGTGTGCGTATGAACAACGCCATCTTCCGCAGTGGCAACGTGCAAAACGTTATTTCGTTAGATGCCAATTCCATCTGCGAGGCGGAGGTGATCTTTGGCCCCGGCTCGGTGATCTACGGCAGCGATGCTATTGGTGGCGTGATGGATTTCCACACACTAAAGCCAACCTTATCGGGCAATGGAAAAGCCCTTGTTTCGGGCAATGCGTTTGCCCGGGTGGCTTCGGCCAACCAGGAAAGAACGGTTCATGCCGATGTGAATGTGGGGTTTCAAAAATGGGCCCTTACCACCAGTGTTACCAGAAGCTATTTTGATGATTTGGTGATGGGATCGAACGGACCGGAATCATATACGCGGCCCGATTACCAAGTACGCGAAGGTGGCAATGACATCACGGTAATGAATCCCGATCCCGACCGGCAGGTGGCAACCGGCTACGATCAGGTTAACCTGTTGCAGAAGGTGAGATTCAAACCCAACCTCCATTGGGATTTGGAGTATGGTTTCCATTTCTCGGAAACATCTGATGTGCCCCGCTACGACCGGCTGATATTAAAAGCCAACAACACCTTTACCAGCGCAGAATGGTATTACGGTCCGCAAAAGTGGAATATGCACACCCTGCATGCGCGATACAATGGCAGCACTTCGCTGTTCGACCAGATGAAGGTAACGTTGGCCTACCAACACTACGAAGAAAGCCGGCACAACCGCAATTTTACAGGCGGCAACCGCAATCGCAGAACCGATCGTTACGAAACGGTGGATGCCATTTCGATCAACTTTGATTTCGATAAGCAACTGAACGAAAAGTCGAGTTTGTTTTACGGAGCGGAGTATGTAACCAACGAGGTAGGCTCTACGGCAGAACGGGTAGATATTACCAATGGACAAACCGCTGGTGTTTCTACCCGCTACCCCAATGGTTCGGAATGGCGCAGCTATGCAGCCTATGCCAGTGTGCGGCACAAATTCAACAACAAGTGGCTTACCAACGCCAGCCTTCGCTATACACAGGTGTATACTTATGCCACATTCGACCTAACGTACTTTGATTTTCCTTTTGCCGAGGCAGAATTGAACAATGGTGCTTTGAACGGGAGCCTGGGCGTTGTGTTTACGCCCAACAGCGAAAGCAAGTGGTACGCCAACCTTTCGTCTGGTTTTCGCGCACCCAATGTAGACGATGTGGGCAAGGTGTTCGATTCAGAACCCGGCTCTGTAGTGGTGCCTAATCCTAACCTGAAGCCAGAGCAGGCGTACAGTGCGGAAATGGGGTACACGGGCACGGTAGCCAGGCAGCTTACGTTCGATGTGGCTGTTTTTTACACGCGGCTGAGCGATGCCATTGCGCGGGGCGCCTCCACCTTCAACGGGCAATCACAAATAGACTACGATGGAACGCTGAGCGATGTACTCGCTTTGCAAAACATCAGTCGCGTGAATGTTCGTGGTCTGCAGTTAGGAGCCCGATGGGTTATCCGCCCGCAGCTTCAACTCGCTTCGTTCCTCAATTTTCAAAAAGGTGAGGAGTTAGATGGATCTACCAACGAAACCAACAACCCCACACACATTGCCCCTACTTTTGGCAACACACAACTCACGTATACTTACAAAGCCGTTACCGTGGTGGCCTATGCCAACTACAATGGAGAACTCAGTTACAATAACCTAGCTCTTTCTGAACGGGCCGATGCGCACCTCTATGCAAAAGATGAAAATGGGAATCCTTATTCCCCTGCATGGGCCACGGCCAATCTGAAGTTTGGATGGCAGGTAACCAAACTTTTTCGCATGGATATGGGTGTTGAAAACATTTTAGATAAACGCTACCGGCCCTATTCTTCCGGCATTTCCGCACCGGGAAGAAATTTTATAGCTACGTTGCGGGTTAAATTTTAACAGAAAAATCAGCGGGCAGATGGCAAACATCTGCCCTGCTTTCATTCCGATTATGAGATTACAAAAATTAGTAAGCACCCTCCGGCAGTTCCGGTCGCTCCACAAGTGGATAGGCATCAGCGTGGCGTTGTTCATGCTGATTACTTCTTTTACAGGAGTGTTGTTGGGATGGAAAAAAAACGTGGACCTGCTTCAGCCGCCAGGGCAAGAAGGAACCAGCGCAAGCCTGAAAGATTGGGTAGGTTTCGATGTGGTGGCACAGTCGGCATTGCACGCGTTCGATTCGGCAGTGGGGCAGCCCAACGAAATCGACAAAATGGATGTGCGCCCGAAGGATGGCATCATCAAAGTGTTGTTGAAAAAAGGATATTGGGAAGTGCAGGTAGATGGAAAAACCGGTAAGGCATTATCGGTAGCGCAACGCCACAGCGACTGGATAGAGCACGTGCACGATGGCTCCATCATCAGCGATGGTTTTAAGCTACTCTACACCAATTACATTGGCTGGGGTTTACTTGTGCTTTCAGTTACGGGTTTGTGGCTGTGGTATGGGCCACGCAGAATCCGCCATTTTAAACACGAGCGCGAGCGAAAGGATTAAATGCCCACCTCAATCTGGAAACGCACCTGCCAGTTTTCGTTGTTGGCACGGGTTTGCTCCAGCCAGCGGTTCTCTTCGTAGGTAATATCGCCCTGTAGTTTCACCCGGTGGCCACGAACATACCTGTTCAGGCCAAGGGTATAGTGTGTGGTTTGGTCGTCAAGTGTTTGAATTTTGTTGAAGGGCTTCACGCGCGAGTAGCGGCCCACAATCTCGTACTTGTTCTTAAAGTAGTAGCTTGTTTGGTAGTTTTGCCCCATGCCGGTAAAAATGAATCGCACGTCTCCATCGGCATTGGTGGTAATCGGGTCGGGCGATTCTCTGCGCAACCATTCGCAAGCCAACGCAAAACCTTTGTACTTCAGCAAAAAATCGGTCATAAACGTAGTCATGTCGCGCTGGCCGTAGAGAAAGCGCCCCAGCTGGCCACCCGTGCGGGTGGTGTTTTCGTTGTGCGATAAAGTAATTCCCAACGACACTTTGGGTTTGGGCTCGCGCAAAATGTCGCCTTCGAAATAATCGCCTCCATCGGTAAACGGCCCGAAGGGCAATAGTTCTACCCTGCCGGTGTAGTCAAGGCCGTTATCGGAAGAAGTAATGTTACGGCCCTCACCCTGCGAAACCGCCCCGCGGATGACGTAGTAAAAAGAACCGATGTAATTGTTATAGTAGGCCTGTGCCCCAAAGTCGCGATCGATATTAAAGGTGGAGTTCACGATGGATCGGTCTGCCAGTTGCAAGTCGCCCGAGGAATTAACGCGCTGCCGGTTGCCGGGCAGCTTGGTTTGCCCCAGACCAATGGCAAAGTGTTCGTTCACGGAATAAATCACCATGGCATCGCGTATTACATTGGGGAAGCCAGTGTCGTCAAAATCCATGTCTGCGCGCGAAAAAGAAAGTTGTAGCAGATAGGTAAGGCGTGGATTATACACGTAGCCATCGAAACGAAGGCGCAGTCTGCGCACACGCGCCTCTACCTGGTCGATCGTCAAATCGTTGGCACTTTCCGTGCGGAAGGCGGCCCGGTTTTGTATACGGAAGCGAATGTTGAACAGGTAAAGGCTATCGGGTGAGATAATACCCAGGCCCTTGCCAAAAGTAAAGTAGGGAGAAGGGGTAATGGATTGACCCTGTGCGGCAACCTGGGCCAGTAGCAGCCCCAGCACTACAAACACTTTTTTCATAATAATCAAGAATTTCCTGAAAGGGTAAAGGTGCGCAAAGATAGAAGTTTAACCAGCATACACGTTTGGTGCACGGATGGAAACTGGCCCCGCATCTTAACTACGCAACTGCAGGTGAGCATGTGAACGATCGGCTAATCCTGCCTCCTTCGCTGTTAATTTTTAGAGCGGTTAAAATGTGTAAGACCGGTTAAGGGGGAAACAACCATTAGTGTGCCTCGAGCCAGTTTTTGCCAATACCCACTTCCACCTCCATGGTTACATCCAGCAGCACGGCATGTTTCATCAGTTCGGTTACTTTGGGTACCACAATGTCCTTTTCATCCTGGTGCAGGTCGAACACCAGTTCATCGTGCACCTGCATCGTCATGCGCGTTTTCAGTTTTTCTTTTTGCAGCCAGCGGTGTATGTGCACCATGGCAATCTTAATGATGTCGGCAGCGCTGCCCTGTATGGGTGCGTTAATGGCGTTGCGTTCGGCAAAGCCCCGTGTGGTGATGTTGCGCGAGTTGATGTCGCGCAGGTAGCGCCTTCTGCCCAGAATAGTTTCCACAAACTCTTTTTCGCGGGCATGGTTGATGGATTCGTCCATGTAGCGTTTTATGCCGGGGAACTCTTTGAAATACGCTTCGATGATTTCGGCCGCTTCTGTGCGCGAAATACCCAGGTTCTGCGATAAGCCAAAGGCGGTGCTGCCATACAGGATGCCGAAGTTCACCTCCTTGGCTTTTCTCCGCATGTCGGGTGTAACTTTTTCGAGGGCCACCTTAAAAACCTTGGCTGCTGTGGTGGCGTGTATGTCGCGCTTGTTGCGGAAGGCTTCAATCATGGTTTCGTCTTGCGCAAAAGCAGCGGCAATGCGCAACTCTATCTGCGAATAGTCGGCCGACATAAACAAAAACTCTTTGCTGCGCGGCACAAATGCGCTCCGTATTTGCCGGCCTTTTTCGGTGCGTATGGGTATGTTTTGCAGGTTCGGGTTGTTGGAGCTTAAGCGGCCCGTTGCGGCCACGGCTTGCCGGTAGTCGGTATGCACACGGCCATCAACGGTGCTTACCATGCGTGGCAACGCATCTACGTAAGTGGAGCGAAGTTTTTCATACTCCCGGTACTCCAGAATTTTGCGGGCTATGTCGTGATCATCGGCCAGTTTCAGCAGCACATCTTCACCGGTGGCGTATTGGCCTGTTTTTGTTTTCTTGGCTTTGTCGAGCAACTTCAGCTTGTCGAACAGAATTTCTCCCAATTGCTTGGGCGAGCCAATGTTGAATTCCGCTCCTGCCAACTGGTAAATTTCTTTCTGCACACGCTCGCTGTCTTTGCGCAACGCCTCCGACATCCACTTCAGCGCTTCTTCGTCCAACGTAACACCTTCAAATTCCATGGCTGCCAGCACCTGTACCAACGGCATCTCTACATCGCGCAACAACAGCGAATGTTTGCGCTGCTCCAATTCTTTGATCAGCCGGGGCCTTAGTTGCCAAACCACATCGGCTTCTTCGCAGGCTCTTTTTTGTTCGTCAGCCGATTCGCCCATCAACTGGTAGTTCAGGTACTGGCCACTGATGATTCCGAGGTCGTGCGAGGCTTCCGGTTCAATCAGGTAGTGCGCCAGCATCGAATCGAACAGGGGGCCTTTCAAATCCATGCCCGCCTTCTTTAAAGCCAGCACCACCGTTTTAATGTTATGGCCACACTTGGTGATGCGCTCGCTGCCAAAAACCTCCCGGAAGGCAATAAGATCATTGACCGAGGTAACCGGCACGTAATAAGCCTGACCCGCCTCGCCAGCAAACGCAACGCCTTTGCTTTCGAAATCGAAATGCGAATGGCCTACCGCAACCAAGGAAACGGCAATTTCTTTTTTAGACAGCAACTTATCGATGAGGGCGGCCCGCTCCTCTGCCGTCTTCACCTCGCGGTAGCTGATGGCGGACTCATCCAGATTTCTTTTCTCTGTGGGCTGTTCTTCTGTTTCGGCCGGTGCGCCAAACATAGAGAGCTGCGAGGCCTTGTTTGCACTGGGCGGGGCGGAGGCCGTTACGGTGCCGGGTGCGGCAAACACACGTGCCGCAATGGTTTTGAATTCGAGGTCGTCAAAAATCGGATTCAGTATGTCTTTGTCGGGTCCCCTATAGCGCAGTTGTTCTTCGTTGAATTCAATGGGTGAGTTTGTGTTGATGGTGGCAAGTGTTTTCGAAAGCAACGCCTGGTCTCCATATTTCTGAACCAGTTCTTTTTGTTTGCCTTTCAGTTCGTGTACATGGGCAATGATGTTTTCGATCGACCCGTATTTCTGAATCAATTGCGAAGCCGTTTTGGGGCCGAAGCCCGGTATACCGGGAATGTTGTCTGAACTGTCGCCCTGCAAACCGAGGATATCAATTACCTGACTTACCTCGCTGATCTCCCACTTTTCGCACACTTCTTTGGGCCCCCACACATCTACCGCGTTGCCCATATATGCCGGTTTATAGAGCCACACGTTGGGGCGCACAATCTGGCCAAAATCTTTGTCGGGTGTCATCATAAAAACCTCGAAGCCCTGTTCGGCCGCCTTTAGTGCCAGCGTGCCTATCAGGTCGTCAGCCTCGTAGCCGTCTTTTTCTAAGATGGGAATATTAAATCCGCGGATGATCTCTTTCACCAGGGGAATGCCGGTGCGGATGTCTTCCGGTGTTTCCTGCCGCGTGGCTTTGTACTCTTTGTAGATCTCATCGCGAAATGTTTTGGCGGCTGTATCGAAGGCTACACCGATGTGCGTAGGTTTCTGTTTTTGGATCACTTCCAGCAGCGTGTTGGTAAAACCAAACGGCACAGATGTATTCATGCCTTTGGAGTTGATGCGCGGGTTTTTGGTGAAGGCGAAATGAGCGCGGTAGATCAGCGCGTACGCATCGAGCAGGAAGAGTTTTTTTGTTTCGGCCATAAGGGGCAAATATCGAATGAAAAAGATAATTTCTTAATGAATTTTGGCACCTATGTCTTGAATGACCATTCGCGTAGTTTTGGGATTGACCCTTCTTGTTTTTTTGCGATCTTACACTATCTAACTAAGTTCTATGAGAAGCCTGTTCGTATCCTTTTTAGTCTTTGCCGTGCAATGGGTGTATGCGCAACACGTGCCTACTTTCGAAGAAGTAATTTCTTTGCGCAGTGTGGGTGCCGTTGCCCTGTCGCCCGATGGCAAACATGTGGCTTACTCGGTGCAAACCACCGATTGGAACGAAAACCGTTTCGACACCGAACTATGGCTGGCAAAAGACGGCAAGAACCCGTTTCCCCTCACCCACAATCCAAAAAACAGCAGCAACAATGCAGCTTTTTCTCCCGATGGAAAGTGGCTTGCTTTTCTCTCGGATCGTGGCAACAAAACCCAAGTGTATGCAATGCGCCTGGAGGGTGGCGAACCCGTGGCCATTACACATGAAGAAGAAAGCGTAAGCGGGTTTGAATGGCATCCTTCCGGGCTATCGATTGTGTTTTTGAAACAAGAGAAAGAAGACAAGACAAAAAAAGACCGCGAAAAGCGCTATGGCGCCTTTGAGGCAGACGACAAAGAGTACACACTTACCCACCTCTGGCAAATCGATTTTAAACCAGAACAGGCCGACCCCTCGGAATTTCCCTGCTATGAAACAGCCGATTCGCTGAAAGTGAAGGCGGGATGTATCGAGTGGCCCCAAGCCAAACGGCTAACGGACGGAGCGTTTACCGTTACCTCTTTCGTTATCTCGCCCGATGGCACACAGATAGCCTTTTCGCATCAACCCAACCCGTTGATCAATTCTTTCATGCGTTCGGATATTTCGGTGCTCAATCTGGCCGATAAGAAAGTAACGCCACTGGTAAGCAACCCCAGCTCAGACGCCCTGGAAGACTGGTCGCCCGACTCTAAGGAAATTCTTTACACCTCCAACGAAAGCGACACTACCTCTAACTTTTACAAGAATACGAAGTTGTTTGCCATGGCAGTTGCTACCAAAACCGTTCGCCCGTTGGCCCGCACGCTCGATGAAGACCTGGGTGGCTTCACGTGGAAACCCACAGGCATCTATGCTTCGGTATGGAATAAAACGAAGCGCCCCGTTTACCGCATCGACCCCAAAACGGGAGCACATGCTGTATTTTTAAACACGCCCGAACAAATTTACGGGCTTGCCTTTTCGAAAGCAGGCGACCGCGTGGCCTTCATAGGCCGCAATGGCGATCAGCTGATGGAGGTGTTTGTAACCAATGTGGCCGCGCCCAGGCCGGAGAGAGTGACTAACTTCAGCGCGCAGGTAACCAACTGGAAGGTGGCGCAAAGCGAGGTGATCAGTTGGAAAAGCAAAGATGGCGCAACCATTGAAGGTGTGCTGCACAAACCCAAAGATTACGATCCATCAAAAAAATACCCATTGCTGGTGATGATTCATGGCGGGCCCACCGGCATCGATACCCCTACTCCCGTTCCGGGCTATGTGTACCCGGTGCTGCAGTGGCTCGACAAAGGGGCGTTGGTGTTGCGCCCCAACTACCGTGGCTCGGCTGGGTATGGCGAAGCGTTCCGGTCGTTGAATGTGAACAACCTGGGTGTGGGCGATGCATGGGATGTACTATCGGGTATTGACTACCTCGACTCGAAGGGCATGATCGATAAAACCAGGATGGGCTGCATGGGCTGGAGCCAGGGCGGATACATTTCGGCATTCCTCACCACCAATAGCAACGTGTTCAAAGCCATCAGCGTGGGTGCGGGTATCTCCAACTGGATGACGTATTATGTGAATACAGACATTCACCCCTTCACCAGGCAATACCTGCAGGCTACACCGTGGAGCAACGAAGAAATCTACCGCAAAACATCGCCCATGACGAACATTAACAACGCCAAAACACCTACGCTGATTCAACATGGCGAGTTCGACAGGCGTGTGCCCATTGCCAACGCCTACGAGCTGTTGCAGGGCCTGCGCGACAACCAGGTGCCCAGCGAACTGTACGTGTACAAAGGCTTTGGCCACGGCATTACCAAACCCAAAGAGCGCCTGGCCGCCACGTGGCACAACTGGCAGTGGTTCAACAAATACATCTGGGGCGAGGAAGTAGCGCTGCCGTTGGGCGATAAGTAAGTTCACTTCAACATAGGGCAACCATTTGGGCAGACCCGTGTTAAACGGTTAATGCCTCGCGCCTGCAATATTGTTTGGTTCAAAAACGACCTGCGCCTTCACGACCACGAAGCGTTGGTTCGCGCCTGTGAAAAAGAACTGCCCGTGCTCGGTTTATTTGTAATCGACCCGCGGTGGTGGGAGCCACATTCTTTGGGCTTCCCACGCAGGGGCTACTTTTGGTGTCGTTTTTTGAAGCAGGCCCTGGAGGACCTGCGTGCCCGCCTGCAGGCGCGGGGTGGCACACTGCTGATCAGAACGGGACTGCCGGAAGATGTGGTGGCGGAGGAGGCTGCGCGCCACGAAGCCTACGCTGTGTACACCAGCGAAGAAATAGCCGCCTACGAAAAACGGCAGTTGAATGAAGTCGAGAAGAAGTTGTCGGCACGCAAGATTTTTCTGCATCGCTACGCCATGAATACCCTTTATCACGAAAGTGATATCCCGTGGCCTATCCAACGCCTTCCTGATGTGTTTACCACCTTCAGAAAAGAGTTGGAAGCCGAAGCCACCGTTCGCATGGCTTTTGAGGCACCTCAACGCGTGGCGGGGGCAGTGGCTCGGGTAGCCGATGATGCGCAGTGGCCGTGCCAACCGGAGCCCCTTGCAGAACACCCCGGTAGCGTTATCACCTATGCGGGAGGGGAAGCAGCCGCCATGGAGCGTGTGCGCAGCTACCTGTGGGAAAAAGACCTGCTGAAAACCTACAAGGAAACACGCAACGGCCTGATCGGCCCCGACTATTCCACCAAACTATCGCCAGCGCCGGCGTTGGGTTGTATTTCTCCGCGGTACATCTATCAGCAGGTAAAAAAATACGAGGCCGAACGTGTGGCCAACGAATCTACCTATTGGCTGGTTTTTGAGCTGCTCTGGCGCGACTACTTTCGTTTTGTGATGAAGAAGTATGGGGTGCGGTCGTTTCACCGCGATGGACTGCGAGCGATCGCAAAAACATGGAAAAATGATAAGACGGCCTACGGGCGCTGGTGCCAGGGCGAGACGGGGGTGGCCTTTGTGGATGCCAATATGCGCGAGTTGCTTCAAACGGGGTTCATGTCTAACCGTGGCCGGCAGATCGTGGCCAGCTATCTCACCAAAAACCTGGAGTTAGACTGGCGTTGGGGTGCAGCCTGGTTCGAGAGTCGCTTGATCGATTACGATGTGCACAGCAATTGGCTTAATTGGGCGTACATAGCAGGCGTAGGCAACGACCCCCGGCCAAACCGATATTTCAATATTGAGCGCCAAAGCCAAACGTACGACCCCCAGGGACTTTACCGGCAATTGTGGCTCGGAAGCTGAGGCTACTCGTACTCAGCAAAAAGTTTGAATGCACGGGCCAGGTCTACATTGCCACCGGAAAGGATAATACCCACCTTTTGTCTGGCAAATTTTTTGGGATGGTTCAGCACTGCAGCGAATGGTACCGCGCACGATGGTTCGATGATGATTTTTAACCGCTCCCAAATCAGGCGCATGGCGCTCACGATTTCCTTGTCGGAAACGGTGATGATTTCTTTCACCCCTTCCCGAATAATCGGAAATGTTTTGTCGCCCAGCGAAGTGAGCAGGCCATCGGCAATGGAGTTGGCCTGTGAAACTTCAATTTTGCCACTCTGCAGCGAGCGGTAAGCATCGTCTGCACCTTCTGGTTCTCCTGCTATTACGCTGATCTTTGGCGCGAAATAGCGGGCCGCCAGCAACGTGCCGCTCAGTAGGCCGCCACCGCCCACCGGTGCCAGCAGAAGCTCAAGGCCTTTCACTTCTTCCAGCAATTCTTTGGCGGCCGTGGCCTGGCCGGCTATTACATCGTAATTGTTAAACGGGTGAATTTCTGTGGCCCCCGTTTTTGCCACCACCTCGGCCAGCGTGGTTTCGCGCGCCTGCAGCGTGGGCTCGCACTCAAATATCTGGCCACCGAAGGCGCGCACGCCTTTCTTCTTCACATCGGGTGCCGTTCTGGGCATCACAATATAGGCGGGCGTGTTCAGAATTTTGGCGGCACGCGCCAAAGCCTGGGCGTGGTTTCCAGATGAGTGCGTGGCCATGCCCTTTGCCCGTTGTTGTTCCGATAGTTGCAAGGCGGCATTCATGGCGCCACGTGCTTTGAAGGCGCCTATCTTTTGGAAGTTTTCGCACTTGAACCATAGCGAGCAACCCGCCAGCGTGTTGATGCTGTCGCTGGTAAGAACAGGTGTGCGATGAACAAAAGGCGCAATGCGTTCGTGCGCCATTTCAATATCGTATGCGGTGGGAACAGTGCTCATACCTTTTTTTCAGAAATTATTTTTACCTGTAAGCTTTACTACCTGCGGTTTATAGCCCGATTGCCTGAACAGTTCGGAGGCGTTGGGCAAGGCCATTACCTGCGGCAGCGAGAGATCGGGGTGGCTGTTGTGATAGGTCTTCACAATCTGCCAGCCCACCCACTGCCCGATGCGGCCCGGACATTTCTCGCCTACCTCCAGCGTCTTCGGCCTTTCGATAATGTACTTTTGTTTGGTGACAGCACTGGTGGAATACAACACTTCGTCTTCCACCAGGCGCGACCAGATGAGGTGTTCATTTTTTCTGCAGCCATAAGTCTCCTGTGCGGTGTAACCGATCAACACACTGTCGGGCAGACAAGGCGTCATTAGCTTGGCGAAGTGGTAGGCTTTGCCATAGGCCACCATATCGGCCAGCACGGTGCGGTCGCCCGGGTCTATGCGATTGAAGCGCGCATCAATACCCAACAACAACATAACCGAGGGCACAATAAAATCCTGATGATACCTGCGCTTCATGTAGTCGTACATGTTCGGCTGGTATTTGGCCCCGCGCCCCAGGTAATGATCCAGGCCTATTACCACCAGCGTATCGGTAACATATAAATCTGTTTCGAGGCCGGTGATGACCGTTTGAATGGTGGGTAACTTAAAATCGGGGTAATAATATTTCAGGTTGGCGAAGGCGGCTTCAAATTGTTTTTTCAGAGCAGCGCCATCGCCAAACACTTTTTGTGTTTCCATCAGCAGCGTGTCTATGTGTGGATTGGTAAAACGCTGGTACAACTGGTTGATGAAAACAGAATCATCGGGGTAGGCGGGGCGGTTGAATACCGCATCGCGAATAACAGGGTTGGCAGAAAAAAACTGAACCAGCTCTGCCTTGGTTGATATGGCGGGCAACACGCCTTCCAGCGACTGCCACTGCAGGTCTACTGAAATGTGGGCCGTATTGGGCACAAAAGCACAGGGCTCTTCTGCAGACTCTCGCCCACACGATGCCAGACCGAATGCCAGCAGGACTATAAAAATTAAAGAAAAAGTTAAAGAAGGTAATTTCATGCGCTGCGAAGATGTTACTTTTTGATGCACTAAAGCAAACGAAGTTGATGGCTGGCTGGTATGTAGCAGGCGGCACCACCTTCAAGTAGTTGGCCATCCAAAAAATAAAATCGCAAAACCAAATTCTTAGTTTTTTTGATTGAAACGGGAAACCGATCTTCGCCCCTCAGAAGCGCAAACGCATTTCAAGTTGAAAAAACCCAAACACATAGCGGTGGCCGGCAATATTGGTTGTGGCAAAACAACGCTGGCAGAGAAATTGGCAAAACACTATGGCTGGGCGCCACTTTACGAGTCGGTAGACCACAACCCCTACCTGCGCGACTTCTATTCCGACATGACGCGCTGGGCCTTCCACCTGCAGATATATTTTCTCAACAGCCGCTTCAACCAGGTGCGCCAGATCCGCGAAAGCGACAAAACCATTGTGCAAGACCGCACCATCTATGAAGATGCGCACATCTTTGCGGCCAACCTGCATGCCAGCGGCCACATAAACGACCGCGACTACCAGAGCTACCTGGATATTTACCACTCCATGATCAACTTTGTGCAGCCGCCCGATTTGCTGATTTACCTGAAGGCCGACATACCCAAACTGGTGCACCAGATTGCCAAACGCAACCGCGACTTTGAATACAACATTAAGCTGGAGTACCTGAAGAACCTGAACCAACACTACGAGGAGTGGATTGGTGGCTACAAGCAGGGCAAGTTGCTGATTATTGACGTGAACAACATGGACTTTGTGGAGCGCGTGGAAGACTTTGCCACCATTGTGAGCAAGATTGAACTGGAGCTGAACAGCTTGTTCAGTGATCAGTCTTCTTAGAGGAAGCCAATGATTCCTAATCTTTCAGCACATAGGTAGATTTGCTTCTGGCAACCAGAATACCCAATCCATTTTCGATATTGCTGAGTACCTGCACCGGCATTGGCCGTGGTGCCGCTGGAGGTACCTACCTGCAGCACGGTGGCCCCAATCAGGCTTTCGCCTGTGTCGGCATCTTTGATATAACCACTAATGGAGTATTTCTGTGCAGATAAGAAACCGGGCAAGAGCAGAAACGAGAGGCAGGCAAGCCACTTACTCATAAAAGTGCTGGGGTTAGGTTGGCAAAATAACGGATACCTGGTTGAAATAGTATGACACGTAACCCCGCTATTTTGGTTGGAATATTTTCTAATTTTAATTCTAAACCCAGCTATTATGAAAGCCTATATTATCGTGGATGTGCAGGTGATAGACCCTGTGCGCTACGAAGATTACAAGAAACTGACACCTGCCTCGCTGGAGCCTTTCGGTGGCAAATTCATTGTGCGTGGCGGACAAACAGAAACATTGGAAGGCAACTGGATTCCGGGGCGCATCGTGATGGTGGAGTTTCCATCGGCAGAGAAAGCCAAAGCCTGGTGGAGCAGCGAAGGCTATGCCCCGGCCAAGGCGTTGCGCCAGGCCACCAGCTACACCCGCATGATTTTGGTGGAGGGCGTGGCTCCATGACATGTACAAAGATGATGGTTGGCACGGATGTACATCTGACACCAAACATGAAAACCTTTTAACAGATGAAGGCCCTCACCTTTAATGGCATACAACACGTGCGGTACGAGTCGGCACCCGACCCAACGTTATTGGCCGATACCGATGCCGTGGTAAAAGTTAAAAGTTGTGCCATCTGTGGGTCCGACTTGCATGTGTACTTCGGGCGCGAAACGGGCTGCGACCACCACACGGCCATGGGCCATGAGTTTGCAGGGGAAGTGGTGGAGGTGGGCAGTGGCGTTAAATTGCTGCGAATGGGCGACAGTGTGATGAGTCCGTTTACGACCAGTTGTGGCCAGTGTTATTTCTGCAGGCGAGGATTAACCTGCCGCTGCGTGCATGGGCAACTGTTTGGCTGGGTAGAGCAAGGGCAGGGGTTGCAGGGTGGCCAGGCGGAATATGTGCGCGTGTCGCTGGCCGATAGTACACTGATGAAGATACCTGAAGGGGTTGATGTGGAGGAGGCACTCCTCTTGGGCGACATTGCCTCTACCGGCTTCTATTGTGCCCTGCAGGCTGAAATACAACCTACTGATGTGCAGGCAGTGGTGGGATGTGGTCCTGTGGGGTTGATGACCATAATAGGCGCCCGGGAGTTAGGTGCCGAAAACCTCTTTGCCATAGACACCGTGCCGGAACGGCTGGCCATGGCTGCACGCCTGGGTGCGCGGGCAATCAACCCGCAGCAAACGGATGTGTGGGAGGTGATCCATCAGGCCACGCAAGGGCGTGGTGCCGATGCCGTGATGGAAGCTGTTGGAAGTGGCGGTGCGGCTGCCCTTAGTTACCGACTGTTGAGGCCGGGCGGCATACTATCAACGGTAGGCGTTTGTACGGATAGTCATTTTGCTTTTTCGCCTACGCAGGCGTACGACAAAAACCTGACACTGAAAACCGGCCGGTGCCCCGCCCGTGCCATGATGCCGCGGCTGGTACCTTTGGTGCAGCAAAAGAAGTACGATTTTTTGTCGGTGATTACACACCGGCTGAGCCTGCGCGAAGGCGTTCGCGGCTACGACATTTTTGCCAACAAAAAAGAAAACTGCCTGAAGGTGGTTTTAGCGGTTGATTGACCGCCCAACGATCCGTTTGGCAACACCCGAACAACAGATGAGTTGAATTGAGATTCCATACCTCCTCGGGAGTGATCCCGAGGAGGAAAGAAACCTCTTATTTAGTCACCGCAGCCGCTGGCTCCGGGTGTTTCGCGTACCGCTCAAAAAACTCAATCACGCGCAGCAAATGGTCTATCATCCGGCCGGGGTTGCCACTGCGCGTCAGCTCATGTCCTTCCTTCGGGTAGCGAATGTACTCTACCGGTTTGTTCATAATCTTCAGGCTTTTATACAATACCTCCGATTGGATCACCCCCGTCCTCAGATCCTGATCGCCATGAATGATGAGCAAAGGTGTCTTTATTTCGGCCACGTAGCTAAGCGGTGAGTTGGCATCCAGCACGGCACGCGTGTCTTTTTCCCACGGGTAGCCCCCGAAGTGGTCTGGTATCAAACGCCAGGCGTTGCCTTCGCCCATGAAGGTAGATAGCTCGTACACACCCCGCTGTGCATTCGCGGCCTTGAAGCGGTGATCGTGACCCACAATCCAGGCCACCATGTAGCCGGCATAACTGCCCCCTTCAACAAACAACTGGTCGGTGTCTATCCAGCTATGTTTGCTAATGGCATCGTCTAATGAAGCCAGGATGTCGGCTGCGGGCCCCGTGCCCCAATCGCGGTAGTTCGCGCGCTTGAATGCATCGCCATAGCCACCGCTGCCGCGCGGATTGCAGTACACCACTCCGTAGCCCCAGCTGTTTTCCAGTTGGTATTCGTGCCACATCGAAAATGCCCCCGGCCCCCACATGGCCGAAGGGCCGCCATGAATGTTCAGAATGGTAGGGTATTTCATCCCATCTTTCTTGCCGACCGGTTCCATCACCCAATACTGAACTTTCGTTCCATCGGGTCGGGTAAGCCAATATTCCTTGGGGAAAACTACACTCTTTTCTTTTAGCCACGCTTCGTTCCAACGGGTTAGCAACTGAAGCGATTTGTCTTTCAGAGAATGTACGTAGATTTCCCACGGGTTTTTGGTTTCCGTGAAGGCGTACACCACTTTGTCGCCATGCAGATCAAAATCATTTACGCCACCGTCTTCACGTGTGTGGCGCTGAATGGCCCCGCCCTTGGACGGGATGCTGTAGAGGGGAATATCGCCTTCGCTTTGTGCGATGAAGAAGATGGTTTTACCATCGGCCGACCAGGTGGCATTGCTGGCATCACGATCCAGCGCCTGGGTTAACAAGGTAGGGTTCTCGCCCGCAGCGGAGGCGGTAGCCAAAATCGACTGCGAATAAAAACGCCCATCGGTGGAGCTGGCTTCAAAAGATATGCGGGAGCCATCGGGCGAGTAAGCGGGGCTGCCAAGGCTGTAGCCTTGCCAGCGCAATAATTCGCGGGCCTGGCGGCTGGCAATGTCAATCACCCAAAGATTGTTGTCGCGCTCGCGGTCGGGGTGAATGGCGTAAGCCTTGGAGGCGCAAATGATCTTTTTTCCATCGGGCGACCAAGAAGGGCTGGTGAAATTCTGAAAGCCCTGCGTGAGTGGAAGGGGCTTCTCATCGCTGTCTACCTGTTGCAGAAACACGTGCACAAAACTTTCATCAGGCTGCAAGTTCAGTTCGCCCTGTATGTCTTGCCGGTTGAGTACGCGCGGGTTGCTCTCGCTGGCATTTTTGGCCAGCCATGCGCGCACTTCTTCCAGGGTGCCATCGGGGCTGTTGGCTATCTTCTTCCTTTCATCGGCCTTCAGGTTCTTCATGTTGGGTTCATCGCCCGGGGTGCGGCCGGGCCGTTCATACCCCCACGGCATACTACCCTCTATCGCGTAAATGGGTATGGACGAGGTGTACATCAACCACTTGCCATCGGGCGACCAGCGCGGGTTGGCGGCTCCATACGGTGCCTGGGTAATTGGTTGAGCTTCGCCACCGGCCAGCGGCAAGAGCCAAACCTGGGTGCGCTCGCCATCGGTGCGCGTAAAGGCAATGCGTTGGCCATCGGGCGACCACTGTGGCTGACCATCGTTGCGGTCGCCAAACGTAAGCTGGCGCGGCTCCTCCTTTCCGCTTACATCCAGCAGGTATAAGTGGCGCGTGTAATAGTAGTCGGTTTCGTTGCGCACGGCTTTGCGCGTTACCACGGTAACGGCTTTGCTGCCATCGGGCGAAATTTGAATTTGATTCGATGTCACGATCTTCATCAGATCGGAGGCAACAATGGGTTTTTTGCTTTGCGCGAAGAGAACAAGTGGAAGCAGGAATACCCAAAGAGCGAGTGTACGTTTCATGGCGTGGTGGTTTGTTGGGGGGAAGTTACGCAAATGGGCCACTATGGCCTCTACGTATTTTTTGTGCGTCCGGAATGATTATAAAAAAAGCCGGACAGTGCCGGCTTTTCAAAATTCCTGACGGAAGCGGTGTGCTATGCGGCTTTCCACTTAATGCCGCAGCCGATGGCCTTGGTTTTGGACGTGGCCACCTCTTTGCCTGCCAGCAGGGCGTCCACCGCGTCTTCTACATATCGTTTCGAAACGGAAGAAGCATCGCGCGGGCTGTCGTCAATGGTGCCAATGTAAGCCACTTTCAAAGCGTTGCCCGCTTTGTTCAGAATGAAAACATGGGGTGTGTTGGTGGCACCGTAGGCGCGTGCAATTTCCTGGGTCTCGTCAAACAGGTAGGGGAAGTCGTACTTCTTGGCTTTGGCATATTTCACCATTTCCTCAAACGAATCGCCAGGCGAGGCCTCTGGATCGTTAGAGTTAATGGCCACCAACGGGAAGCCCTTGGCGCTGTATTTTTTACTTAGTCCGATGATTCGTTCGTTATAGGCTTTGGAGTAAGGGCAGGTGTTGCAGTCGAACACCACAATAAAACCCCTGGCCGATGAGAAGTCGGCCAGCGATAGCATTTTGCCATCTACGTTCTTCAACTTAAAGTCCCGGGCGGTATCACCCACCTGGTAACCCTCTTTTGCAGGACGTGCGGCCATCAACAGGGCCACACAGGCCAATAGTAGCATCGATTTCTTCATAACGCGTTTTAAAATTTATTCAGTTAAAGGATGATCAAATATTTCAAATACCGGCCTTTCGAACCATTACTTATGTGTGTGGTTATTGTATTTCTGCAATCAGTTTCTCCAGGTCGCCCTCGTGCAATTCTTTCTCCACAAACGTGCGCTTACCCGTTTTGGTGTTTACCAACAAGGTGGCGGGCAGTGCCCCCGACCACTTTTTGTCTATTTTGTCAATCCATTCGTTCGGATTGCGCTCGTTCAATATCAGTACTTCCGATTGTATTTTCTTACGCGCTACAAAGCGGTACACTTTCTCCGGATCCGGATCCAGGTCGATGTCCATGCTTACCAGCGATACCTTCACATTTTTATTTTCTTGGTTCAATTTTTCGAACAGCGGCAATTCTTTGATGCACGGTGCACACCAGGTGGCCCAAAAATTAATTACCCGAATTTGCTCTCCTGGGGTGTTGATCAGTTGTTGCAAGTCGGTCAACTTTACCATGGGCACTTTGTTTTGGCCAAAGGCGGGCAACGATACCAGCCACGCCAACACAGGAATCAGCTTCAGGAATTTCATTCGACTTATTTTTTTGGCTTTTGTGCAAAAGAACCAACGTACGGTAATTGCCCCGGGTTTGGTAACGGGTGGTGAAGTTACATACAAGGCAAATGCCATGTAAGATTGGCGAAAGAAAATTCACTAAAACAGTAAAATTCAAGCACTTATCAAGCGTCAAAAATGAACGTTAAGAGAATTCCACAAATGAGGGCTTTTATCCACATTACCGATTTGTTATTTCATAAATATCTGATTAACAGATGAATAGGTAACATTCAATAAATCCTTTCTTTGTGGAAAACTTTTCAGCGGGCACAAATAGCCGTGAAGTTGGGGGCCAATTCTAATATTCAGATATTCAGCCCCATACAACTCAAAAAATCTTACCGATCGCCATGGAGAACACCCACCGTATTACCCAACTTTTTAAAGTGAAGCTGCCCATCGTGCAGGCAGGTATGGTTTGGTGCAGCGGCTGGCGCCTGGCTGCGGCAGTAAGCAATGCGGGCGGGTTAGGGTTGTTGGGGGCCGGCTCCATGCATCCGGACACGCTGCGCCAGCACATCGTAAAATGTAAGCAAGCCACCGAAAATCCTTTTGGAATCAACGTTCCCTTGCTGTATCCCGAAATGGACGCGGTCATGGCGCTGCTGGTGGAAGAGGGTGTGCAAATAGTTTTTACCTCTGCCGGCAACCCCGCCAAGTGGACCGGCTTTCTAAAAGAAAAAGGCATCACGGTGGTGCACGTGGTTTCAAGTGCCCGCTTTGCACGGAAGGCAGAACAGGCGGGTGTAGATGCGGTGGTGGCAGAGGGTTTTGAGGCCGGTGGCCACAACGGACGTGAAGAAACCACCACGCTTTGTTTAATTCCTTCCGTGCGCGATGCGGTGTCTCTGCCGCTCCTGGCTGCAGGGGGTATCGGTTCGGGCCAGGCCATGGTGGCCGTGGAAGCATTGGGTGCCGAGGGTTTTCAAATTGGTTCGCGGTTTGCCGCCAGCGTGGAATCATCGGCCCACCAGGCTTACAAAGAGGCTGTAGTGCGTGCGGGCGAGGGTGATACCGCGCTTACGCTGAAACAGATTACGCCCGTCAGGCTAATCAAAAACAAATTCTTTGAAGACGTGGCTGCCGCTGAGGCACGTGGAGCTTCCGCTGAGGAGTTGGCAACGTTGCTGGGCAGAGGCCGCGCCAGAAAAGGAATTTTTGAAGGCAACGTAGACGAAGGCGAACTGGAAATCGGGCAGGTGGCAGCGATGATCAACCGAATTCAACCGGCTGCCGAAATAGTGGACGAACTGTGGCGCCAGTACATTGATACGAAGAAACGAATGTGCGGACCCGCATAACGCGGACTTAATCATTTACTTACTTTAGGGTGATGGAAGTTTTGATGGCGAGTGATAGCTTCGCAACATATTAACCTATACAGCAAGTGAAAAAATTTTGGATACTGGCGGTGGCTGCGCTGGCAGCATGCACCTCTTCAGAAAAAAAGCCCGGACTTTTACAGGAAGCGGTCTCCATTCATTACGATACTACCTTGCGTCCTTTCTATCACGGGGTGGCTTCTGGCGATCCGATGGCCGACCGTGTGATCATTTGGACCCGCGTAACTCCACCCGACTCTGCACAATCGGTATTGGTAACCTGGGAGGTGTCTGAAACACCTTCATTCACATCTGTGTACAAATCCGACACGTTGCGAACCACCCCAGCACGCGATTATACCGTGAAAGCCGATGTGGATGCGCTGAAACCGGGACAGATTTATTATTATCGCTTTTCGGCTTTGGGAGGCACCTCGCCCATTGGCAGAACCAAAACCACACCCGTGAACGCGGTAGACAGCCTGAAGTTTGCCGTGGTAAGCTGCAGTAATTGGGAGTGGGGCTACTTCAACGCCTACGAAAAAATTGCCCAACGTACGGATGTGGATGCTGTGTTGCACCTGGGCGATTACATCTATGAATATGGGCGTGGCGGCTATGGAGACACCACCATTCGCAAAAACCTGCCGCCCCACGAAATTGTATCGCTGCAAGATTACCGCACCCGCCACTCGCAATACCGACTCGACAAAGGCCTGAGGCTAATGAGCCAACAACACCCGCTGATAGCCATTTGGGACGACCACGAGGTGGCCAACAATGCCTACACCGAAGGGGCCCAGAATCACCAGGCCGACAAAGAGGGCGACTACCGCCAGCGGGTGGCGGCAGCCCGGCAGGCATATTACGAATGGCTGCCCATCCGCGAAAGCGGGAAACACTACCGCAGCTTTTCGTACGGCCCGTTGGCCGACCTGGTGATGCTGGACGAACGCCTGGAGGGCAAAACAAAACCGGTAGATAGCCTGAGCGATCCGCAATATGCCAGCGACCAACGGAGTATGCTGGGAGCCGAACAATTGAATTGGTTTGAAAACAACCTGAAGAATTCTACCGCTACATGGAAAGTGATCGGTAACCAGGTAATGTTTGCCGACATTGAGTTGAGCGCAGTGTACCCTAATATGCCCCGTAACCTCGACTCGTGGGATGGTTACCCGGCCGAGAAACAGAAAGTGCGTAATTTCATTGTAGAAAATAAACTGAAGGATTTGATCTTCCTGACGGGCGATACCCACGCCTCGTGGGCAATAGAGGTGGCCACCGATGTAAAGAAAACCTACAACCCCAAAACTTCGGCAGGCGCATTTGCTGTTGAACTCGGCACCACCAGCGTATCTTCTGCCAACGATGACGAGTACCGCAGTGCCGATACCGTGCGGATGATCGAGAAAGCATTACTTGGCAAAAACCCGCACATCAAGTACCTCAACGCCCGCGACCATGGCTACCTGCTGCTAACCCTGTTCCCGGAGCGTGCCCAGGCAGATTGGTATTACATGGAAACATTGCGCCAGCCGCAAACAAACGAGTTCCTGGGTGCCAGCTATCAATTGGAAAAAGGATCGGTTAAACTGAAATAAAGAAAAGCGGTGGCGCGTGGCGCAATTAGCCGCCACCCGCCACCGCTGGCCTTTGCATTCCCCAGGTGGGGATGCACTCTTCTGAATTAATTGCACGTTTTCGAGCATGAGTTGACCTTGGTATTTCCCCCGATCACCGCTGCGGTGGGTTTGGCAAAACTCTCTTTGGCTTTGGTTGCCCACTCTTTTTTCGCCAACTCAAATTCTTTTTGAAAGGCCGCATTGGCCATCAACTTATTCACAAACTGCCGCGCCAAGATGCGCGAGGCTTCCGAGTCGGTGGGGTAGTGCACACCAATGATTTCGCGGGAGTGGGCCATATCGTATGCATCTTTCAGAAACACATCGGCAAATTCGGGTGCCAGTTCAGAATAGATATAGGCATTTATGTAAGAGTTGGCGGCATGTCCGCTGGGGTAAGCAGCCCAGTTGGTTTCTTCCAGGTTTTTTAGGGCAGGTTCCAGCACGTAGGGCCGTACGCGCAGGTGCTTGTATTTCAAGCTCCAGATAAAAAAGCTGGCATCTTGCCACACCTTCGCCATCAGGTTGGCTGTCTGCGGCAGTGTGTCGGGGTGAAACCACGTGCCGATGGAGCGACCTATGAAGAACAGATTTTTCCGGTAAGCGTTGTAATTGGAGTCGGCTGGCGTAGTGCGCGGGTTATAGAACACACCTGCCATTACCAGGCTGGCGTCAACATCTAACTGGGTGCGTTGTGCTTGCAGACCCAGCAGGTAATTCAGCTCGGCACGCGTCTTTTCCGAACTGTTGGCGGGCGGGTCGGGGATTTTGAAATCATCGGGCTTTACGTCTGTTAAAAACACAGGCTTCAGGCTAAGCCTTCTTTCAGCGGAAGCGGCATCGAAAGGAAACTTCTGCTGATCTGCGGCCAAACCGGGAGCGGCCGGCTTGGCAGCGTACGCCTCCAGATTTTTGTAGTGCCCTCTGGCAGGGTCGAGGTTTTTCTGCGCCAACAGGGCAGTGGTGGCTGCCACATACAACAACGTCAGTAAGTATTTCATAAGCATTTTGTTTTACGCGGTAGACGCAGAAAGAAAAAAAAGACGCGGCATGCGTCTTTCAAAATATCGGGCCGTCTACCAGGCAGACCCGCAAGGGCGTAAACAAATGTTTCACTTAAATTTTTAATGCTATGAAAAACGTCATCGCGAAAGATGGTGGTTGCGGCCCCGGCTGCTGCTAAGCCCTGACAGTTGCCCGGCTTCCTAGCGGTTGGCCGGGCAACTTGATCATTTTCAGATAGGCGATTGGTTCACGTGTGTTACCACCTCGTGCGATTCGCACCCGCATGGCTGGCGGTTTTCGCATTGCACCACATTGCCGAAACCATCGGTGCGTATGTGGTAAAGATCTGTCATTTTTTCTTTCAGCATCTGGCGGGCCCGCTGCACCCTCGATTTCGCGCCCGAGTAAGAAATGCCCAGTCGCACCGCCAGTTCTTTCTGGGGCACCTGGTCTACCTCCGCCAGAAGAATGGCCTCGCGGTAGGGCGAGGGCAGCGTGTGCATGAGTTGCTGCAGGCAGCGAAAAACGCAGTCGTTAAACAAATTGTATTCTTCCGTTTCCGTCAGTGCCGGTTCATCGAGCACTTTCTTTTTCTTGCGGTAATAGTCGATGATGCTGTTGCGCGTAATCTGGTAGATCCAGGCTGTAAATTTTTCGGCCTCTTTCAATTGGTCTTCTTTCAGCTGTGCCTTTACAAACACATCGTGCACAATGTCTTCGGCATCGGTGCGGCTCTTTACGCGCCTATTCACAAACCGTTTCAGCTCGTGGTACAGTTGTTGATGATCAGTAGCGGTTGATACCATAGGGCGGTTTTTTTCGTTGGGTTGACGGCAGAGACCCCGAAAAGACGCAAAACGGACCTCTGAATTTTGTAATTTTCAACTTCTTAATCAATTAAACCCGTTTTAGATGAAGGCAACGGTCATTTTATGCTTTGGGTTGGCGCTTTCTTTCACCGCTGCAGCCCAGGTAATTGGCAAAATGTTTCCAGACATGGAGGCAGAAACCGTGGAAGATAAAAAAGTGACGCTTCCGCACGATACCAAAGGTAAGTTTACGCTGGTGGGGCTGGCTTATTCCAAAAAATCGGAAGACGAACTCAACACCTGGTTCAATCCCATCTTTTCGAAATTTATTCAGAAAACCACGGGCCTCATGTCAGGCTTTGGCTACGATGTGAATGTTTACTTCGTTCCCATGTTCACGGGGGTGAATGCTGCCGCACAGGGCACTGCCAAGAAGAAGGCCGCCAAAAATATCGATCCGCAGTTGTTGCCTTACGTGCTGTTCTACAAAGGCGAGCTAAAATTGTATAAGGAAGCCCTCGATTTCGAGAAGCGCGACATACCCTATTTTTTTGTGCTGGACCCTAACGGAAAAATTGTTTACGCCACTTCGGGTCGTTACACCGAGGACAAGTTGGATGAAGTAGAGGCGGCAATTGAATAACGCGTTCTGTTTTGCGCGTTGGCGGGCCGCAACACTTTCTAATAACCCCCAAACGGCTAACTTGCAGCCGTGAATGCCCTTATCCTGTTAGCCATAGCGTCTGCGCCCGGGGTCGCCATCATGCTGTACATTTACCTGCACGACAAGCATGAGCGCGAACCCATCGGCTTGCTGTTTCGTGCCTTCCTGTACGGTGTGCTCAGCGCGCTGCTAACGGTCATCATCAGTATGCCGATCAATGCCGTGGTTACCATTCACGAGAAAGACCTCACAGAGCAAGCCATTCACGCCTTTATCATCGTGGCCATGGTGGAGGAGCTGAGCAAGTTTGTATTTGTGCGTGGCGTACTCTATCGCAACAAAAACTTTAACGAACCCTTCGATGGCATTGTCTACTCCGTAATGGTGGGTATGGGCTTCGCCACCTTCGAGAACATTCTCTACGTGATGGATGGCGGGCTGGAGGTTGCCATTCTGCGCATGTTCACCGCGGTACCCGCCCATGCTAGTTTTGCTGTGCTGATGGGCTTTTATCTGGGTAAAGCCAAGTTTGAACACCGTAAAGGGTATTATGCCCTGCATGCACTTGGCGTAGCCATACTCTTCCACGGTATTTACGATTATTGCTGGTTTATTTCTTTCGAGCCCGGCATTTGGCTGGGGGCCATTGCCTCGCTGGTGGTAGCCATTGTGCTGTCGCGCAGGGCCATTCACCTCCATCAGTTGGCCTCTCCTTTTCATCCCGATGTTTTGCACCAGGAGTTGCCCCTTGATAACACCGAGCAAAATGGGTAGGTTAGCATAAAGACAAACTTTATGCTCCGCGAGGGTCTTCAAAAACAATTTGGTCGCAACACGGGGTTTCGATACAGGGGTGCCGAGCCCGGGCGCCTGGAAAATTTCAGCGATGCCGTGTTTGCGCTGGCCATCACGCTGTTGCTCATCTCCACTTCCCCGCCTGCCAACTTTGCGCAGATCAAACGCTTCACCTACGATCTGCTGCCCTTCCTGGCGTGCATCACCCTCATCATCCTGATCTGGCACGAACATTTTCTGTTCTACCTGCGCTACGGCATCCGCGATAATAAAATGATTGTGCTGAACACGCTCTTTCTGGTGATAGTGCTATTCTACGTATACCCTTTGAAGTTCCTCACCAAAATCATCATCCTGTTTCCAGTTGCCTGGGCGCTGAATGAGCAAAGTATTTTGAATGAAATGAGCGGTATGATTCGGGCGGAAGACATGGGGCAGCTTATGATTATTTATGGATTTGGGGCCACATGCGTATTTCTGGTGTTGATGCAGATGTATCGTTATGCGCTGAAAAAGGCAGACGAGCTGGATCTTTCTGAATTGGAAAGATTTGATACGCGCACCAGCATTCGCACCAACCTGTTCATGGCGCTGGTGCCCTTTGTTTCGGTCATCCTGGCTTTCCTGCTTCGCCACAGTTGGCTGGCCGGCCCCATAGCGGGGTTCATTTACTTTCTCTACACACCCATTATGTTTATACACGGCACCCGCTCCGACAAAAAGCGGAAGCAACTGCTGGCCACCCTTCCCGACTCGCAGCAACTGGTAGCCTAACGTTATTCTTCTTCTGCACCACCAAAGCCATTGGTGCTGATGAGCGAACCGAAGAACAAGGCGTTGAAGAATAGTTTGTTCGTGCCGTACCAATAGCCGCGGAAATTCGGGTCGTCTAAAAACAAGATGGCACGACCTTGACCGCTGCCGCTTACTACCAGCGAAGGTGAGTTCTTGATCTTCTCCAGGTTGGACGGGTGAATATAGCCGCTCAGCAACGGGCTGGCGATACACCGGGCCACCGTGTTGAACTTGTTCTTGGATGGCTCCAGGAAGATATTATGATTGCGCCAAACCGGCAAACTGCGCGAAGTGTATCCGAAGCCGATAGGGTGCGTAATATCCAGGTCGGTCATGTAAATAGATCCGCCAATGGCTTGCGAACCCTGATAGTCTCCTGCCTTCACAAAGTCAATACGGTCGGGGCCGCCTTTGTCCTCAAACTTCTTTGCCTGCTCGTCTACCACCTTGTTTTGAAGCGCCCAGCTTACCGCGTTGCGTATCAAAATCAGCGTACCCCCCTGCTGCACCCAGGCTTTGATCTTGTTGCTGCCCGCTTCGCCCAAGTTGTTGTAGTTACCCGATACCATCACCAGGCTGGTGTAGTCGTGCAAACGCAATTGCCCGAATTGGGTGGTGTTTACTTTTGTAATGGGCATGCCCAGTTTGGAATCGAGCAGGTGCCATACAAAGCCTGCTTCGGTGGCAGATACCCCATCGCCCACCAGCATGGCCGCTTTGGGCAGCGGCACGGTGCGCACATTGTTGCTGCCCAGGTCTATGCCCTCGCTGCTCAATCCGGTATCAACCGAATACACATCAATGCCTGCCCGTTGCGAGGCGGCTTTCACGGCCGCAAAAACATCATCAGCCGATTGGTTTTGATCTGCCACGGGCACCACCAATGTGCCGTAGCCAAAACTTTTCTTCGCACCGTTAATGGTGGTGCTGAAGGGCTTGAAAGCAGTCTTTACAAAAATATTTTGTTTCAGCAGGTGGTAGAGTGCCTGTGCGGCCTGGTATTCATTCCATTCAATCAGGTAGGCATACTGCGATTTCACCACAGGTGCCGGTGCTACTTCCAGGTCAGCCGCTTTCACTTTTTCTCCCCGGGCCACTTTCACGTTGGCGCCCAGCGCATCGTGCGGAAGGCCAAAAGCCAAAGACATCGTCCAGGTGGACGCATCGTAAAACACACTGTCGTGAAACTGTGTTACTTTTTCGAACACGCTGCGCACCATGCGGTATTGTGTCTGGTCTGTAGGCACCACAAAGGCTTTGCCTTTTTCATACCGGTTGGCACCTACGGTCAGGTCGGCCGAAAGTGGATACGTTTCGATGCGGTGCTTTAGCAACAACTGGGCGAAGGCGCGCGTTTTGCTCTGGTCTTTGCTGTCGCCAAACACATAGGCCTTTATGGTAGATTTGCGGCCCTCATCCAAAGCCGACTTGAAATATGCTTGCTGATGATTGAGTAACAACTCTCTGTTTTCAACGGCAGCCTTTACGGTGGCAATGCTGGTGCGCACATGGTTGCGAATGGTGAAGGCAAACGTTACCTCTTTGGTTGTGCTCTGCTGCACGTGGCCGCGCGAGCTGGCCTGCTCGAACACCAATCCCAAGCCGCCATGTATATCGGGGTAGGTAGAGCCATAGCCGGGGTAAGAGTTATCGAAATTTTCTTTAGAGTAATACAACGAGCCGATTTCATTCAGTGCTTTGGCAAAATAACCGGCAAACAAAGGATTCAGTTGGTCGTAATTTTGCCGCGGCACTACCGGGTTTTCTGAGCCGTAGGGCTTGGTAGGTTCGAAGAAGTTGGTGGCATTGGTGCCCATTTCGTGGTAGTCGGTGCACACGTTGGGCAGCCATTGGTGAAAGAACTCCACCCGGTTGCGGCTTTCTACGTGGGCCAGCGGCAGCCAGTCGCGGTTAAGGTCGAACCAATAATGATTGAAGCGGCCTCCCGGCCATACTTCGTTGTGCTCGCGATCCATGGGATCGGCTACAGGTGGAAAGCCCTTGTGCATGTTGGCCCAATTGCTGTGCCGGTCGCGGCCATCAGGGTTGTAGTTCGGGTCTATGTGAATAACCGCTTCGCGCAGAAAGCGGTCAGCCTCCTCCCCCTGGCGGGCAACCAGGTAGTAGGCGGTTAGCATGGCGGCTTCGCTGCTGGAAGGTTCGTTGCCATGCACGTTGTAGCCATGCGTTATTATTACCGGCATCGAAGAAGTGTTGACCGCTTGCGAGGGGTCGGCCAGCTTCAGGTGATCTTGCCGTATTTGTTCTAGTCTGCCATGATTTTCTGGAGAGGTAATGGTAAGCACCACCTGCGGCCGGTGTTCGTTGGTGTAACCGATGATCTGGAATTTTGCTTTGGGCGAAACGCGGGCTAATTCCTGAAAGTAGGCCACAATGCGGTCGTGGCGCGTGTGCCAATCGCCCACAGGGTAACCCAGGAATTGCTCTGGCGTTGGAATGGCCGGATCGTAATTGTTGCCAGACGGAAAAAAATAACTGTTTTGGGCACAAAGCTGAAAGCTGACCAGTGTGAGCAGCAAGGCGTACTTCTTCATAGCATAACGTTTCACGCAAGTTAACAAGCCTGCACAATGCTTATGCTGGTTTGTGATAAATGGCAAAGTGCTGAAGTTGATGCTGAAAAATGTATATTTGGTTACCCCAACCTAAAATTACTGGTATGACCAAAGCTGACCTGGTGGATAAAATGGCCGAAGATGCGGGCATTACAAAAGTGGCCGCAGGCAAGGCCCTGGAATCGTTTCTGGAAAATGTGGTGTTGGCGTTGAAGCAAGGCGAACGCCTGACATTGGTTGGCTTCGGCACTTTTTCAGTGGCCAAACGCGCAGCCCGCGTGGGTAGAAACCCCTTCACGGGCGATACCATCAAAATAAAACCCAAAAAGGTGGCGAAGTTTAAAGCCAGCAAAGAGCTGGATGCCCACCTGCAGTGAGGCGGCCTTTTACGCCAGCATCTGTTCGATGTCTTCGCGCGTCAGTTGCTTGATGATGCTTTCCTCTGTGGTGATCAGGTTTTCCGAAAGCTTGAGTTTGCGTTTCTGCAATTGGAGAATTTTTTCTTCCACCGTATTGCGCGTAATGAACTTATAGGTGAAAACCTTTTTTGTCTGGCCAATGCGGTGCGCCCTGTCCACGGCCTGGGCCTCCACCGCGGGGTTCCACCACGGGTCCAGAATAAACACGTAGTCTGCTTCGGTCAGGTTTAAACCCAGACCACCGGCCTTGATGGAAATCAAAAACACTTTCAGGTTGGGTTCGCGGTTGAATTTTTCCACCTGGTCTTTGCGGTCGTTGCTGGAGCCATCCAGGTAAGCAAACGGGATTTTGTGTTTGTGGAGGTGCTCCTTCACAATGTCGAGGTGCTTCACAAACTGGCTAAACACCAATAGTTTGTGCCCTTCGGCAATGGCATTCTCCAGCATGTGCGACATATCTTCCAGCTTGCCGGAGCCGCCCTCGTATTTGGGTTCTATCATCCGCGGATGGTTGGAGAGCTGCCTCAACTTTGTCAGGCCCTCCAGTATCATGAAGCGGGTATTGTTGATGCCCTCTTTGTCTATCTGCTCCAGAATTTTGTTGCGATAAAATGCCTTGGCCTCTTCATATTTCTCTTCCTGCTCGGGTGTCATGTTGGTGTAATACACATTCTCTACCTTTTCGGGAAGTTCGGTAGCCACCTGCGATTTGAGCCTGCGCAGCAGGAAGGGTTTGATGACGGCATTGAGCTTTTTTGTTTTGGCCTCGTCTTGTTTCTTTTCAATGGGCACCTGGTATTCGTTCTTGAAGAAGGTTTGCCCCCCCAGCAAGCCCGGGTTGATGAACGTCATCTGGCTCCACAAATCCATGGTGGTGTTTTCCAGTGGCGTACCTGTTAATGTGAGCCGGTACCGCGACCGCAATTGCATCACCGCTTTAGCAATGTTGCTGGTTGGGTTCTTGATCACCTGCGATTCGTCCAGGATGATGTAGTTGAAGTAGAAGTCTTTCAACAGGTCCACGTCCAGACGGGTAATGCCGTAAGATGTCAGGATGAGATCGTAGTTTTTGAACCGCGATATGTCTTTGTTGCGCAGTGTGCCTGTGTAGTTCAGAATCTTAAGGCCCGGCACAAACTTGCTGGCCTCCATCTCCCAGTTGTAGATCAGCGATGTGGGCATGATCAGCAGCGAGGCTGCCGTGTTTTCTTTCTCTTTTTCGGACTGTAGCAGCGCCAAGGTTTGCACGGTTTTACCCAAACCCATGTCGTCTGCCAGGCAGCCACCCAGGTGAAACTCGTTGAGGAAACGCAACCAGTTGTAACCCGCCTTTTGGTAGGGGCGCAACTGGCCCTGGAAGCCCGCTGGCAACGGATAGTCTTTAATGCCTTCGAACGACTCCAGGCTGCGGAAGCGTTCGCTCATGTGCACCTTGGCCAGGTTACCGTCCTCCAGCTCCTTCAGCAGGTTGATGTGGTATTTTTTTAGCACGGGCTTTTCGTGGTCGCCCTGGGTTTCGCTCAGTGCAAATAGGTCGCCATATTTTATCAGCCACGCTTCGGGTATAATGGCAATTTCTCCGTTGGGCAGTTTAAACTCTACCTTCTTTTTAAGGATGAGCTTGCGAAGTTCTTTAAAAGAGATTTCGAACTCGCCAAAACGTATGCGCGCGTGAATATCGAACCAGTCGATATTTTCTTTTACCTCGAGCTCGAACACGGCTTTGCCCACGAAGTATTTTTTGTCGCGGTTTTCGGGCTGGCTCACTTCAAAGCCCAGGTTCAGCAGGTTTACCCGGTTTTCGTTCAGCCACGAAAATGCGTGCGCTTTGTCTACCGCACAACGGAACCCCTTCAACGGTAGCCCCAGCTTAATCAGCGTCTGTGCGTATTTCTTTTCAGTATCTATTTGGCGCTTAACGCGATGGAAAATATAGTCATTGTCTTTCTTTTCGATGGTAACGCTTACCTGCCCGAACACTTCGCCCCTGAAGCGATGCTTGCCATATTTAAACGACAGGTCGAACACAATTTTCCCTGCCTCATCTTGGTGGCTGGCTGCCCCTTCATTACCAAAAAGGTCGGGCACTTCTTTAGAGGCGGCCTGGTGCAATTCCGAAAGTGTAAGCAGCGGATGCGGGTCGTACAGATTTTTGTTGATCTCGAAACCCTGTACGTCTACATCATCGAAAGAAGCGATGAGCGGGGCCACAAAACGGTTGTAATATGTTTCCTCCAGATTCTTCGGAATCAACACCGACTTCTTCGCAAAGAAGGGCATCAGTTTCTTGCCATCTACATGCTTTTCGAAACCGTAAAGTTTCCCGTTCATTACCATCCAGGCGGGGTCTTTGCAGATGAGATAGGCCCCCGGGTTGGGCAGTTCCAGCTTCTTGCCTTCGTAGGTAAGCGTGGGGTAGTAATTGGTGTTTTCGGGAGTTCTTCTAAAATGAAATTGTATGCTGGCTCTTTTTTCAAGCACCTCAATCTTTTTCCAGGTGGGCTCTCCATCGTTGCCCATCTCGAAAAGACGTTTGCCCTTCATCTTTTCCAGAATTTCGGCCCGCTTCACCTCCAGGTATCTTTCAATTTCCTCCTGAATCAACTCGTTGCCTTTCTGCTTGTCGTACACTTTGGCAAAAAATTCAGACGGCTTCATCTGCTTGCCCGAAAATTTCTTCAGAATAACATCCTGACTCATCTTGTCCATCAGGTCTATCAGCTCATAGTCGCGGTCATCGAGGCCCTTTGCAAACTCGCGCGCATTCTTGGAAGAAATGTTCTGGTGCTGGTACGTTAGCTTGCCCTTATCGTCCAGGTGTACAATAAATGATTCGAAAATATACCCCATGAACTCGTGCTGGTAGAGCGAGTAAATGATCTGAAATGGCTGAGCAGCAGATACTTTCATTGGGTAAAAATTGTCTGCCCCCGCGGGCAACAAGGGCTTAAAGCAAGCCACTTGGCCCGTTTTTAGCACTTTGCACACTAAGCAGAATTGCTAAATTAGGCATTTTGGGCCTATTTTTCTTTGCGTTTTGGCACCGAATACTTACACGATAATTACATGGTTATAGGTGCCGGATGGAGTAAGACCGGGCGGCCAAGGCGGCCGGGTAGTATGAAGTAACCAAGGTAATCAGGCACACCATCAGGCCGGTGGCCAGAAAATCGGTCAGGATCATTTTAACGGGGTAGTGTTCTACCACCGCATTGATCATACCCATACTTACCAAACCAAAAGTATCTTGCAGCCAACAGATGGATGCACCCAATACCAATCCTGCTACGGCCCCTGTAAACGAAATAACGGCCCCTTCCGAAAGGAAGATTTGGCGGATAAGCCGGGGGCTTGCGCCCATGGCAAAGAGAACGCTGATGTCTTTCTTTTTGTCGATGGCCAACATCATGAGCGAAAAGAAAATATTGATGGCGCCCACCAGCGTAAGTAGTGACAGTGCCAGGAAGGTGAATAGCTTTTCCATCTTCAAAAGCCGGTGAATATCAGCGTGCTGTTCTTCGTTAGAGAGCACTTTGAAGTCTGCGCCCAACTCGGTTTTCAGTGCTTGTTGTACACGGCCAAGCGAAGCCGTTGGTGTTAGCTGCACTTCCAGAAACGTGCGCTTGTTGCCATAGTCAAGCAGCTCTTGCACAAACTTGAGGGGCAGGAAGAGGTAATTTTCATCGTAATTTTTTTCTACCGAAAAAACGGCTCCGGGGCGTATGCTTTTTCGTGAATATAAACGCGAAGGGTCTAGCGAGGAGGTGCTGCCATTTTTGATATAAAAAATCTGCATGGCGTGCATATCATCTTCTACGGCCACCGAGAGGGTTGCTTGCACCCCAGAGCCGATAATGGCAAAGGGAATTCCGTTTTCTTCTAACCGCAGTTTGCCATTTACAATGTGGTCTTCTAAGCGCTTTTGGCTGATGAAATTATCAGAAACACCTCTGATGATGGCCACCATGTCCGCATCGCGGTAACGAACGTAGGCGTAGTCTTCAATTACTTCGGTAATCATGGCTACACCCTCTACCGATTGCACGCGCTGCAACAGGTCTTCGCTTAGTTCGAAAGACTTGCCGCGGCTGGCTTCAATTTTTATTTGTGGGTCGAACGCTGCATAGAGCGAGCGTATCAGATCGCCCAGGCCATTGAATACGGAAAGAACAATAATTAACGCAGCCGTAGAAAACGCCACACCTGCCATAGAAAGCAACGAGATGATGTTGATGAAATTCTTCTTTCGCCTGGAAAGAAAGTAGCGCCTGGCAATAAAGAAAGGAAGGTTCACTTCTTGTCTGGTTCGTCCGAGGCAGGGGGAATATTCAGGCTTTTGATCAAATCGTCCATGCGCATGGCATTTTCTTCCACCTCATCAATATAAAATATCAGCTCGGGTATAATGCGCGCCTGGTTTCTGATGCGGTCGCCCAGGGCTTTCCTGATTTCCTTTTTATGCACATTGAGTTTCTCCAGCACCTTTTCTTTGTCTTTGGCCAACATCATGCTGATGTAAATGCGCGCCACACTTAAGTCGGGGCTTACGCGCACTTCTGCTATGGAAATAAATGCATTGTTGAGCACACCCCGCTTGTCGCGCTGAAAGATGTCACTCAGTTCTTTTTGAATCAGCTTACCGAATTTCTGTTGACGCACCGTTCCACTCATGCAACAAAGATACGTATTGGGAGGGAAAGGCGATAACTTGCGCTACGCCTATGCACTGTGGCGCCTTTTCCTTTATTTGCGATCTGATTTCATCGCATTTTGCTTCGCTTTTTCAGAATCAACGATCCGTATAGGCTGCTGGCCATCCTGGTGTTGCTGGTATTGTTTGCCTTGCCAGTTTGGCTGAGCGATTGGCCCCTTACGCCACCGGAACTGTTGCACCAGGTGCTGGGCGAAAGCATTGCCGCAGGGCACCGCATGTATGTTGAAGTTTATGATGCCACGGCCCCGTTCGCGGCAGCCATTTTCGGAGGCACCGATTGGCTGTTTGGCCGCTCGCTCGCAGGGCGTCATGCGCTCACACTCTTGTTGCTTTTCTTCCAGGCGGCATTCTTTGCCATTCTGCTGATCAACAACAAAGCCTACAACGACAATACCTACGTACCCGGCCTGGTTTTTGGGTTACTATGTTTTGTCTCGTACGATTTCCTCAGCTATTCCCCGGAGTTGTTTGGTTCCACGCTGCTGCTGCTGGCACTCAATAACCTGTTTCGCGAGATAGAATTCCGCATTCAGCGCGAAGAAACCATTTTAAGCCTGGGTGTATATCTGGGGGCTGCATCCATCTTTGTTTTTACCTACGCAATCTTTCTGATGGGAGCCCTGCTGATTCTGGTTATTTACACGCGCATTTCTTTACGCAAAGTGCTGCTCATCATCTTCGGCTTCCTGTTACCTCACCTCATTCTCTTTCTGATTTACCTTCGGTGGGATGCCCTGCGCCTGCTCTGGGATAATTTTTACCTGCCCAACCTGGTTGGCCAACGGCAGCTTTGGGTTTCGTGGCGGTCGGTGCTCTACTTGCTGGCGCTGCCCGCAGGCTATTTCGTTATTTCGTTGTTCATGCTCACCCGCGAGGCCCGCTTCACCAAGTACCAATCGCAGCTGTTTCAGGTTATGTTTTGGTGGCTGCTGATTGCGCTGGTTGAAATTATGGTTACCAAATCATTTACGCCCCATAGCTTTATCACCACGGTGCCCTCGCTAACGTACTTTGTAAGCCACTACCTGTTGTTGATACGCAGACGCTGGATTGCCGAAATGATGTTCCTGCTGTTTATGGGGGGCATCTTATTGCTCAGCAACCTGGCGCGAACAGGTCGCCTGAGTGCCGTAGATTACAGCGCCATGAAGGTGGCACCTGCCAGCCACAGCGCGGCCGTGGCGGGTAAAAAAGTAATGGTTCTGGGAAACGATTTGCCGGTTTACCTGCAAAACAGGCTCGGTGGATTCTTTTTAAACTGGCCGCTTTCGCGGGAAACGGTGGCGGGCATGGAATACTACGACCACGTGGAGAAAGTGAATGAAGCCTTTTTGCACAACCCGCCCGATGTGGTGATAGATCATGAAAACCTGATGCCCGCGGTGATGGAACGAATCCCCTTTGTGAAGGAAACGTACCGGAAAGAGGGCAACTATTATTGGCGAATGCCTTAGCAACTCATTTTGTCGACCCTGCGCGCATGGCGGCCGCCTTCAAAGCTGGAGTTAAGAAACCGATCCAGGATTTTTTCTGCCAACTCGCTGCTGACAAAGCGGGCCGGTAAACACAAAACATTGGCGTTGTTATGTTGCCTGGCAAGCGCGGCCAGTTCTTCATTCCAGCAGATGGCTGCACGAATGCCCTGGTGCTTATTGGCCGTAATGGCTACCCCATTGGCACTGCCGCAAACGAGCAGGCCCAGGTCGAACTCTTTGTTTTCTACCGCCAGCGATACCGGATGTGCGAAGTCAGGGTAGTCGGCCGACTCGGTGGAATGCGTTCCGAAATCTTTGGTGATGAATCCTTTTTTTTGTAGCCAGGCTTTGAGGATTTCTTTCAGCTTAAACCCTGCGTGGTCGGCTCCTATGGCAATGGTTGGCATCATACAGTTCCTTCGGCCCGCGCTTCTGCTTCGGCCTCTTTTATGCGCTTTTTCTCTACACGGGCAGAAATCAATATACTGATTTCAAACAGCAAGTACAATGGAAGTGATATCAGTGTCTGACTGAGCGGATCGGGCGGTGTGATAATGGCAGCAATAATCAAAATAACAACAACGGAATGTTTGCGATATTTCCGCAGGAAGCTGGGCGTAACAATGCCCATTTTTGAGAGGAAATAGATCACAACGGGCAACTGAAACAGCAAGCCGCTACCCAACACCAGCGCCACAAACGTAGACACGTAAGAGGTAATGTCGAACTCATTCACAATCATATCGCTAATGCGGTAGTTCGCCATTACGTACACCATCAGCGGGGCGATTACGAAATACCCAAAAGAAACTCCTGAAGCAAAAAGAAGAGTGACCGCCCCCACTGCGCCAGTTGTATTCTTACGTTCTTTCAGGTGCAAACCCGGCTTGATGAAGCGCCACATTTCCCAAACTACATAAGGAAATGCCAGTATCAGCCCCAGCACCAACCCAGAAATGATGGTGATGGTGAATTGCCCCGTCATGAAGCGGCTCTGCAGTTCCAACGGAATGTCTTGAATGCACAACAGGTCGGCCTTCCCGATGGCTTCTCCTAAGGCGCACAGCGCGCGCCACGTGGGGAAGTCGGCCTTGGCAGGGGCCAGAATAACGTTATTGAAAATCCACTTTACGTAGACAAACCCGATGATGGTGAAGAGGAGAATGGCCCCCACCGAGCGGATGACATGCCACCGCAGTTCCTCGAGGTGATCGAGAAACGACATTTCACTTTCTAGTTCGGGCTGTTGTCCGGGTTGGTCTAATGCCATCGGCTTGGATTACTTAAAACAGGTTAGCTATACAGTGGAAATTTTTTCATCAGGGTGTTCACCTTGCGTTTTACTGCCTTCAGGTGCTTGGTGTCGGCAGGCCTTTTCAGGGCCTCGTCAATCAAATCCACCACCTTCACCGCATCTTTTTCTTTCAGGCCACGCGAGGTAATGGCCGGAGAGCCAATGCGTATGCCCGAAGTAACCATAGGCGATTGCGTATCGAAAGGCACCATATTTTTGTTGGTGGTGATGTCGGCCTGTATAAGTGCTTCTTCGGCCTGCTTGCCTGTGAGGTTTTTAGAGCGCAGGTCTATCAACATCAGGTGGTTGTCTGTGCCTCCGGAAATGATTTTGTAGCCGCGTTTAGAGAATTCTTGGGCCATGGCTTTGGCATTTTTGGCCACCTGCACAATGTAGTCCATGTACTCATCGCTCAGTGCCTCGCCAAAAGCCACCGCCTTGGCCGCAATTACATGTTCTAACGGACCGCCTTGTGTGCCGGGAAAAACCCCGGAATCGAGAATGGCGGAAATTTTTCGAATCTCTCCTTTGGGGGTCTTCAGGCCCCAGGGGTTATCGAAATTTTTGCCGATCATAATCAAACCACCGCGTGGACCACGCAATGTTTTGTGGGTTGTGGTGGTAACAATGTGGCAATGCTCCATCGGGTCGTTCAACAAGCCACGTGCAATCAGCCCCGCAGGGTGAGAAATATCGGCAAGCAGCAGGGCTCCCACGGCATCGGCAGCGGCACGTAGTTTTTTATAGTCCCAGTCGCGGCTGTAGGCAGAGGCACCGCAGATGATCATCTTCGGTTTTTCACGCAAAGCGGTTTCCATCACTTTGTCGAAATCAATGGTGCCCGTTTCTTGTTCTACGCCATAAAAGCTGGGCTGGTAGAGTTTGCCCGAAAAGTTGACAGGCGAGCCATGCGTAAGGTGACCGCCATGCGAAAGATCGAAGCCCAGAATTTTATCACCGGGCTTCAGGCACGCCAGCATAACGGCCGCATTGGCCTGTGCCCCGCTGTGCGGCTGCACGTTGGCCCAACTGGCGCCAAACAATTGCTTGATACGATCGATGGCCAGTTGTTCTATTTCATCCACCACCTCGCAACCACCGTAGTAACGCTTGCCGGGCAGCCCCTCTGCATATTTGTTGGTGAGCACGGTGCCCTGTGCTTTCATTACCTGCAGCGAAACAAAGTTTTCGGAGGCAATCAGTTCAATGCCTGTTTCCTGGCGGTGTTTTTCCTTTTCAATCAGGTCGAATACAATTTTGTCGCGTTTCATGGGGGTGGTTTGCGTTTTACGAAGCGCCAAAAATAGGTCAGGGCGAGACGAAATCCCAGACCGCCACAAAAAAAGGAGGCACAGAAATGAAATGCCCCACAAGGGGCTATAGCAACCTTATTCCAACCGTTTTCGAATCTGGTTTTGGATGGGAATAGCCAGATCCAGGTTCAGAATGTTGGAGCTTCTTTTGTGGTCTAACGAATGGTCAATTACATCGCCCATGCCGGGGCCCTCTTTTACGCGGCCAATATCGGGCAGGCCGGTAATTTCTTTCAACGCCCGGTTGAGCAGGCGTTCTCTCGGATCGCCCAGCGGGTACAGAAAAACGCTATTATCGGCATCCAGAATCTGGGGGTTGAAACCATTGTCGTAATCGGACTGGTCTAAGCTGTTGAAAGACTTGGTGACAATGGGCTGCATGCCCCAGGTGTTCTTGGCATCGTTTTCTTCGTAGAGTGAAATAGAGCCCACATTCTTGCCTACGGTTTTGTTGCCGATCAGGAACACGTCCATATACGGGCGCAGGCCATTGATCAATAATTCGCTGGCAGAGGCTGATCGGGAGCCCGTTAAAATATACACCCGGGAGTTGCGCAGTTGCGCCCCGATGTTGGCTGCTTTATCAGTGAACTTTACCAGCAGGAAGTTCGGCCCCAGCGTGGGGTCTTCTTTGATGGCCTTCTCCACATCGGCATTGTACTGGCGCTTGCTGAAAATTTTGTCGCTGCCTACTCCTTTGCCTATCAGGCTGGCCAGGTTGCGCGTGGCACTTTCGGCACCCCCGCTGTTATAACGCAGGTCAATAACCAGATCGGTAACGCCCTGCGCTTTAAAGTTGGCGAAGATTTGGTCCATTTCATCGTTGTAAGCGGTACTGTTAGACGAAGGGCCTGTAGCAAACAGGTTGTAAACATAGTAGCCCACTTTGCGATCGTTGTAGGTGTAGACCTGGTGCAGAAAGTTGGGGTTTTCAGCATACTCTACTACCGAAAGGCTCACTTCTTTTATACCACCGAATTGCTGCGTTTCTTCATTCAGTTCTTTATACAGGATGGTGAAGGGCTCATTCATCTGGCCCAGTATGTCGCGGTAGTTGTCTACGGTGAGGGTTTGGTTGTTGATTCTGCTGATGAGATCGCCCCGTTGTAGCCCTGCGGCAGAGGCGGGCGAGTTGGGCTTTACATACAGCACCTGCACAACAAGGTCGTTGCTTCCCTCGCTGGCGCGGTACAACACGTATTCGAAACCAGCCTCTTTGTTTACCCCCTGAAGCGATTTAAGCAACTCCTGAAAGTTTTCCTGAATCCATGAGAACCGGTCTTGCGAATTCAACAACGAATTGAAGAAGACTTCATGTTCTTGCGACTTATCCGGATTGGCGGGCAAAGCACTGTTCCAATAATACCAGAACTGCATGTTGCTCAGTATCCAGTTGTTTACATATTCATTGGGGTGTTCGGTGGTTTCGTCCTTATCACATCCCGAAAAAGTTAACACTGCCAAAGCCACCAAATGCAGGCTTATTCTCTTTACTGGCCCACAGGCAAACAAACGCACCATATTTTGTAAATTATTCAATCGCAATTTAAAAATACCGTTGAATTGAATGATATTTTGAGGAAAGTGAGCTATACCTTAACAGACAGGAACTACCCTTCACCAACTTCCGCTGCTGCCGCCCCCGCCAAAACTGCCCCCGCCTCCGGAGAAGCCACCACCGGAAGACCATCCGCCCCCCGATGACCAGCCACCTGATCGCCAACCGCCTCCGCCTCTGCCCCGCCATTGCCACTTCATCATTTTGTCTTTCCACTTCGGGTGGCGGTTTAAGTAGATTTTTAATACCGGGAACCCGATGAGGTAGGTGAAAAAAGTTATCAAGCCACCATTCATTCCGAATATCACCGTGGGAAACGCGAAATAGAAAAGCAGCAGGAAAGCATACAAAAACCAGGCGGGCCCTCCTTTTGAAAATAAAGCAATGCCCGTAAACAAGCCCACCACGGTAAAAAATAGAAGCCCGAAAATCAATCGGCCTGTGGTGCCAATGTCTTCAAAGTCGGAAGATCCGCCCGTTTCCTCGCTGGAGTATTCGCCACCGATGGAGAGGATAATGGCCTGGATACCTGCCTGAATGCCTCCGTCATAATCGCCCCTGCGAAAAAAGGGGGCCATGTCGTTGCGAATGATGCGATTACACTGTGCATCTGTAAGTACACCCTCTAACCCCTGGCCTACCTCTATGCGTATTTTCCGGTCGTCCACCGCTACCAGCAACAACACGCCATTGTCGTTTTGAGCGGTGCCCAGTTTCCATTTTTCGGCTACCCGCAACGAGTAGTCTTCCAGCACCTCACCATCCAGCGAGGTAATAGTAAGTATGGCTATCTGGTTGCTGGTAGAGTCTTCATATTGTTTCAATTGCTGTTCCAGCTTCTCGGCAACGTCATGGCTTAATACGCGGGCATCGTCATGCACCCGTATGTTCCAAAGTTCGGGCACCGCCTTTTGCGCCTGGGCGGCAAGGGCGGCTAACCAGAGCAGGGATATTGCCAAAAGGCGGGGTAGTGTATGCAGAGTAGTAGAAAAGTGCATTGTTAAAAAGATAAGCTGTTACCACGAATCGCTTGAGCCGCCTCCGCCAGAACTGCCGCCCCCGCCAAAGTCGCCCCACGATCCGGAACTTCTTCCAAAACCACCGCCCATCATCATGGGGCCCATCCAACCGCCACCACCCGACCAGTAGCCACCACCGCCACCCCGGTTTCTGCGCGATGAGATCCAAATGAAAAGTGCAATTACCAGCAAAGTAACCCACGTGGACTGCCGTTTGCCCGGGCGCCTGGGTGTGCTATCGTTTTTGTATTCGCCCTTAACGGCTTTGATAACGGCCAGCACCCCGGCTACCACGCCATCGCTGTAGTTACCCTGCCTGAAGTAGGGAGCTACCTCATTTCGGTTAATGCGGCTCGTAAGGGCATCCGTTAGTACGCCTTCCAGGCCATAGCCCACCTCTATGCGCATTTTTCGATCGTTGATGGCAATGAGGAAAAGTACGCCATTGTCTTTCTTTTCATCGCCAAGCTTCCATTCTTCGAATACACGGCTGGCGTACAGATCAATGTCGTCACCTTCTAAGGAAGAGATCAGAAGCACTGCTATCTGGTTGGAAGTGCTGTCGCGTTCTGCTTTCAGAGCCGCCTCCAACTGTGCCCTGGTGCCGGGGTCTAACACACCGGCTTCATCGTGCACCCAAACGCCTCCGTGGGGAGGTATAGCGCGCTGAGCCTTGGCAGGACTAACACACACCCACAGCAATAAGGCAAACAGGTACCGATACATCATACGCTTATTCCCACCCATATTATTCTACCCGCAGCTCATCGCCCAGTTCGTTCACATCATCGGGGGTTATCACAAATCCCTTTTCCAGTAGTATTTCACCACTTCTTTTAATGGCCAATTCCATCCCCTCTACAATTTTGCCCTTGCGTATGTGTTCAATGATGATTTTTACCAGGTTGTCCCATTCTTTTTGGTCTACTTCCTTGCTGATGCCCTTATCGGCCATCACAATTACTTCGTGCTCAAAAAATGAAATGAAAATCAGAATGCCGGTTCGCTGGCGGGTGTTAAAAACTTCTTCTTCTAAAAAAACGGTTTCGGCTTTTTTGCGCGTGGCCTGGTCTAAGTGTTCCTGGCTCAACATCCACTTTTTTACCGGGTCGAACCATTGCACCAGCATGGCGCCCACCGACCCAGCCAGCAAAACCAGGGTAAAAATCAACAGCGGGTCGTACACGGCAAGGGTGGGTACGTAGCGATCGAAAAAGACGATGAGTAAGAACGCCAACGCAGCAGCGCCCAACGCACCGCGGTAGGTGGCAATGGCATAGTGGCCGCTGCGCTCTACAAAAACTGGCACTATCTCTCCTGAAATTTTGCTCTCCGCTTCTTTTACTGCCGCTTTAATGCGATCGAGATCGCCTTGCGAAAAACGGGTTTTTAAAGACATGGCCATAGGATTGAAAGAAAATCAAAGATAGCACAAAACTTCGGGGGCCATCAACCGGTTAAAGACATAGTTAAACAAGGGTTTGTGGCGTCTGCAACCAATGTGTAGTTTACAACAAATTTGTGCGGCACACGGCTATGAACCTGGCATCTGTTTTTCTAAGGCATTCTGTTTGGAAATTCTTCCGGTCGTCTACCACGGGCAAAGACCTTTCGGTAACCATCATTCTCGGCCTGCTTTACCTGCTAATGAGTGCTTATCTGTTGGCCATGGGCTTTGCTTTGGAAGGGCTGGTTACCAAGATTCTGAAACAGCCCCACGCGATTTCATTTCTCAACAGTATTCTGGTTTACTATTTCGTTTTCGAGTTTGTGTTGCGCTATTTCTTGCAGCACCTGCCGGTAATGGAGGTGCAGCCCTATCTTCATCTGCCCATTAAGCGCAGCACCATTATCCACTATTTGTTGGGCCGTTCCTTATTTCATGTAACCAACGTTTTTGTGCTTCTGCTGTTTGCCCCTTTTGCCATTACGGTTATTTCCGCAGAGGCTGGGGTTAGCCACGGTTTTTCATGGCTAATGGGTATTTGGTTGGTGAGCCTTGTTATGCACTACTCCATTTTCTTGTTTAAGAAAAAACTGGACGACAGCATTGGCGGGTTGCTGCTATGGGTAGGCTTGTTCGGTGGCTTGGCCGCTGCCGATTATTTTGGATGGATAAAATTATCGCACATTTCTGCTTTCATTTTTGATGCCCTGCTTGAACAGCCCCCGGCTCTTCTACTGCCAGTTGGATTACTGACGTTGGCCTACTTCGTTAACTTTTCTTTCTTAAAACAGGCGCTCTATCCCGAGGAGATGACCGTTCAGCAAGCACAACAGTTCAGAAGTGCAGACTTGCCCATGTTGAAGCGCTGGGGTATTACTGGCGTGTTCATCAATACAGAACTAAAGTTGATTATTCGCAACAAACGACCGCGCACCATTTTGTGGATGAGTGGCATTTTTCTTCTCTACGGGCTTATTTTCTTTAAGGACCCGAAATATGCAGAGGAGTTGCCCGGCATGTTCATCTTTGTTGGTGTTTTTGTAACGGGTATTTTTTTGATCAACTATGGCCAATTTCTTTTCAGCTGGCAGGCCGGCCACTACGACTTTACGCTTACCCGGCCCATTGCCACGCGGCAATTGGTGGAGAGCAAGTATTGGTTGCTGGCATCGTCAACGTTTGTGTGTTTTTTACTCAGCGTGCCTTACGTTTATTTCGGGTGGCAAGTATTGATGGCCCTGGCCGCCACCTTTCTCTTCAACGTAGGGGTTAATACTTATGTGATTATGAACATGGCCATGTGGGACCCCAAAAAAATTAACCTGGCCAAAGGAGGTACGTTGAATTACGAGGGTGTGGGTGCGGCACAATGGCTCGTGGGCATTCCCATTCTTCTGGCTCCCTACCTGTTCTACGCACCGCTTAGTTGGATGGGCTACCCAAAGGTTGGTGTTGTGCTGGTTGCATTTGCAGGATTAGCCGGTGTAATGCTGCGAGAGCCCCTGTTAAGAATCACCACCAACCGCCTTGAGAAAAGAAAGTATCAGATAGCATCTGGTTTTCGTAAAGAATAACGTATGATTTCAGTTTCGAATTTGGTTAAGAACTACAAAGACGCCTGCGTTGTCGATATTCCTTCATTGTCGATTGCACCCCGTGAGCGTTTTGGTTTGGTAGGCAACAATGGAGCGGGCAAAACCACGCTCTTTAGAATGATGTTGGACCTGGTGCGGCCCTCGGCTGGCGAAGTGTTGATAGACGGAAAAAATGTGTTGGGTGATGACGGATGGAAGAGGTACGTGGGCTCTTACCTGGACGAGAACTTTCTGATAGACTACTTAACACCCGATGAGTTTTTCGAATTTGTGGGCCGGCTGCACGGTTATTCCAAAGAAGACCTGCGGCTTTTTCTGGAGCGCTTTCAAGAATTTTTCAATGGCGAAATTACCGGGAAGACCAAATACATCAGAGATCTTTCGAAAGGCAACCTGAAGAAAGTGGGTATTGCCGCTGCATTTATTGGCAACCCCAGGGTGGTGATACTCGATGAACCTTTCGAGAGCCTAGACCCTACTTCGCAAATCAGGCTAAAAAACATTCTGTTGCGCGAAGCCGAGGCACATCAAATCACGTACCTCCTATCCAGCCACGACCTGAACCATGTAACGGACGTTTGCAACCGCATTGTGCTACTGGAGAAGGGCAAAGTATTAAAGGACATGAAAGACGATGCCAACATGCTGCAGCAACTGGAAGCTTACTTCACGGCTTAGGCACGCCCGGTTCAGCGTTTCCATTTGTTCTGCCACTCGCTGGCCATCTTCGCTTTTCTTAGCTCTCCACTTTGCATCATAGATACCAACCGTTCGTTCATGATGCCCTTCGAAGTAAGGTGGAAATGGCCGCAGTCTTCGCACAGGTAAATGCCAATGGGCCCTGCACCCGGGGCGTAGTCGAATTGAATACGCGCTTCAATTAATGCCTCTTCGGCCAGGTGTTGGCTGATGAATAGCTTTTTGCCGGAAGGGCATTTTTTTACCGCACGCATAACGGAGGGAAGATACGCAATTCTACCCGCTTGGTGGTGCCAAAAAAAACAGAGGCTGCTCTTTTGAGGCAGCCTCTGCAATTAATTTTGTGTCCGTTGATCAGGGCTTGGGTTGCTGGGGCGTAATGCCCAGCTTTTTCAACACCAGCAAAGAAATGTCGTACTTCTCATCCGAATACAGCAGTATATCGCCACCGCCCAATACCTGGGGCGCCATGATGAATGCATAGCCGTTTTCTTTGGCCACCTCTTCAATGGCCTTGCCCACTTTGGCATAAACAGGCTCCATCAGGTCGTTCTGTTTTTTCTGAATGGAAAGTTGTGCATCCTGCTGAAATTTCTGGAATCCCTCCTGTAGTTGCTGCAACTCGCGTTCTTTGTCTGCGCGGATGGCATCGGGTGTGGTGGCCGGCATGCTTTGGTAGGCGCGCAGTTTGTTTTCGAATTCGGTTTGCTTGGCCTTCATCTGGTTTTCCAGTTGGGTGCCGTGCGCCTTCAGTTCGGTATCAATTTGTTTGTATTCCGGCATCTGGGTAAAAATGTAATCCCAGTCGGCATAGCCGATTTTCTGCACAACGGGTTGGGTTTGTGCCAAAGCGGCTGAAGAAATTCCTGCTAAGAGGATAAAAAGTAGAGTTCTCATTTCAATAGTTGTTTATTATTTTACTTTATCGTTGGGGTCACCTAATCCTAATTCTTCCAGTACAAAATCGGTGTAGTCGTGGCGTGGGTCGGTGTACATCATCACCAGTTCACCGGACTTATCGAAAATAATGGCCAGGCGGTTTGCTTTGGCAACTTTCTCAATGGCGTCAAACACCTTGTCTTGCAAAGGTTTAATCAATTCCTGTTTTTTCAAAAAAAAGAGTCCTTCAAAGCCAAAAACCTTGCGCTGAAACTCCTTCAGCTCCTTCTCCTTCTTTGCAATTTCGTCCATTCGTTCCTGCCTCATTTCTTCCGTTAGCAAAACCTGCTCGGCCTGGTAAGATGCATAAAGGCTTTCCACCTTCTTTTGCATTTCTTCTACATCTTTTTGCCAGGCGGTGGAAAGCTGCTCAATTTCATCTTGTGCCTTTTTGTATTCAGGCATTTTGCTGAGGATGAATTCAGAGTCCACGTAACCGAACTTCTGGGCATGGACAAAATTCAGGCCGAAAAAAGAGCAGGCTGCAAAAACCAATAAAAACCTCATTCTGCTATCGAATTTGCTGGCCTATGGTGAAGTGGAACTGTGCGCCACTTCGCTGGGAAGATCCGGGTAAGGTATCGAAGCCATAGCCCCAGTTAAGGCCTATCAGGCCAAATGCTGGCATAAAAATGCGGGCGCCCACACCGGCCGATTTATAGAGCTTAAACGGATTAAACTCGTAAAAATTACCCCAGTTGTTACCTGCCTCGGTAAACACAAAGCCATAAATGGTAGCGGTTTGGCCGGTGGTAACAGGGTACCGCAATTCCATGCCATACTTATTGTACACCACGCCCCCCTCAATACCCGAGTTGTTAGACGATATAGACCCGCGTTGCGCATACAGCGGAGGGGTAACCTGGTTGTTGGGGTAACCCCGCAGGCCGATGATTTCCTGGCCCAGTACAAAAGAGTTGAACCCACCCGCCAGACCATCGCCACCCAACAGGAAGCGACCGAAAGGACCCGCGCCCAGGGTTTGATTATAGGAGCCGATCAGACCCATATGGGCCTTTGTTTCCAGCACGAGGCTTCGGCCATTGGGCTTGCTGCTTCCTATCAGCTTCAGGTAGAATTTGGCATCGAACATCCACTTGTGCATTTCCACCCATTTGAATTTCTCGTTCACATCGTAAATAAAAGAGGCATCGCGCCATGACGAGTAGGGCGGAGTTAATTTAAGGCTGAGCGACAATGTTGACCCTCCGGTAGGATACATTGGATTATCGATGCTGTTGCGCGACAAGGTAGTCTCCAGGGCCAGGTCGTAAGTGCGGCCGCGCGCGGGCAGCGTGTTCGATGTGAAATAATTCTGGTAATTGTAAACCAGGAATGAAAGCGAGTTAACCAGCGTGAAATAGTTATCTGGCCATTCCAGCCTGCGGCCAAGCCCCACCGTTACCCCACTTTGACGCAGCGATGAGTTGTCGCTGAATTCAAACCCCGATGTTGGCAGGCGCGAGATCGAGTGGTTAAGGCTTACTGTAAACGAGTTGGGCTTGCGGCCACCCAGCCACGGTTCTGTAAACGAGAAGCTGTAGCTCTGGAAAGAGCGGCCGTTGGCCTGGGCACGCAGCGAGAGGCGCTGCCCATCGCCCACAGGTAGCGGGCGCCATTTTTTCAGATGCGGAATGTTGCGCACGGAGAAATTATTGAACGATACACCCAGTGTACCCACGAAACCAAAGAAGCCACCCCAACCTCCCGACAGTTCAATCTGATCGTTCGATTGTTCCTCTAGCTTCCATTCGATATCTACTGTTCCATCGGCAGGATTGGGTCGTATGTCTTGCTCAATTTTTTGTGGGTTAAAGAAGCCCATTTGAGAGAGCTGCTGCTGGGTGCGTATCAGGTCTGATCTGCGGAACTTCTGGCCGGGCACCGTGCTCAATTCCCTGCGGATCACATGGTCGCTGGTACGCTCATTGCCGCTGATGATGACTTCATCAATCGTGGCCTGGTCGCCTTCAAAAATGCGCATCTCCACATCAATTGAATCGCCCACTACCGCTACCTCTACCGGCACCACACGGAAGAACAGATAGCCATCGTCCATGTACAACCCGCTGATGTCGGCACCTTTTGGGTTGAAGGTGGTTTTGCGGTCAATCAATTCTTTGTTATAAACGTCACCCTTATTGATGTCCAGAATTTTATTCAGCGTGGCTGAGGAGTGCACGAAGTTACCCGTCCAGGTGATGTTTCTGAAGTAGTATTTACGTCCTTCCGAAATTTTAAATAGTACATCAATGCTGCGATCATCGTAATTCACCACCGTGTCCGAAAGAATCTCGGCATCGCGGTAACCCTGCGAGTTGTAGTATTCAATCATCTTCAGCTTGTCTTCTTCAAAATCTGAAGCAATAAATTTAGAGCCGCTGAAGATATTGAGCTTCACGTGCTGGTTCACAAATTCTTTTACCTGGCGCCAGCTCATGTTGTAGCTGGAGTCGGCCAATTGGCGCACGTGGCGGGGGCGGAAGCCCAAAACGCCACCCAACAACGCGCGGTGCAGCGTTATACGGGCATACTCGTGTGTCTTTTTCAGTTTGCGTTTCAGGGTGGTAGAACTGATGTTGTCGTTGCCCTCGAATTTCACTTCGTGTATGCGCACCTTCTGTTTCAGGTCTACGTCTATACGCAGACGCACATTGCCTCGGTTAAGCGTGTCGGATACGGGAATGATTTTCACTACGGTGTTCAGAAAACCCTTTTTTACAAAATGCTTTTTCACAGTAAGTTCAGCGTTTCTGATCATGGCATCGTTCACAATTTTGCCTTTGATCAACGTGAGGTCTTCTTTGAGAGAGGACTGGCGGCCTTTGGATATACCGGTAAAGTAAAAATCGGACAAGCGCGGGCGTTCGGTAAGCCGGATAGTGAGAAACACATTGGTACCTTCTACTTTGGCAATTTCAATCGACACATCGCCCACCAGGCCATGTTTCCACAGCTTGCGCACGGCATTGGCAACCTGGTCGCCCGGAATTTTTATCTTATCGCCCACCTTTAGGCCTGTGAGGGATACAATGGCATTTTTATCGAGCACTTTCAGTCCCTCCACCTCAATACCCCCGATGTAATATTCGGCAGGGTTGGCGTAGTTAAGGGTAGACGTGGTGCTGGGTGTCTGTGCCCTGTCGCGGTTTCTTCTAAACTGTCCGTAAGACCCTACGGATGACACCAGTATGCAGAATGTGCTAAAAAGTAAAATCCTCTTCATTCCAAAAAATAAACTAAGCCGTTCGTTCTAATACTTTGCCAAACCTTCTTTCTCTTTTCTGATACGCAACGATGGCTTCATAGAGATTCTCCTTGCGGAAATCGGGCCAAAGCGTAGGCGTTATGTAAATTTCGGTGTAGGCAATCTGCCATAACAAAAAGTTACTTATCCGCAGTTCGCCACTTGTTCTGATCAACAGTTCGGGGTCAGGCACGCCTGCTGTTTCAAGGCGGCTGGCGAACATTTGCTCTGTTATTTCTTCGGGCTTTAGGTTTCCCTTGGCCACTTCTTCGGCCAGGTGGCGGGTTGCCTCCACAATTTCCCAACGGCCACTGTAGCTCAATGCAATGATAACCGTTAGCCCCGTGTTGTTTTTTGTCGCCTCGATGGCATCAAACAGATTGTCCTGGCAATTCCTGGGCAACTGGGGCAAATCGCCAATGGCGCGCAAACGCACATTGTTTTCATTAAGCGATTTGATCTCCTTCTTCAGCGTACTGACCAGCAACTCCATCAAACCGTCTATTTCCTCTTTTGGCCTGCCCCAGTTTTCGGTGCTGAAAGCATAAAGGGTGAGGTATTTGATGCCCAGTTCACCACTGCCTTCTATCACGGCCCGAACCGCATCTACCGCATTTCGATGCCCGAAAATGCGTGCTGCCCCCTTCTGTTTGGCCCACCTGCCGTTGCCGTCCATGATAACGGCAATGTGTTGAGGTAAATTATGGAGGTTGATATTTTCCTTCTGGGAAGTCACAAGGCAGCAAAAATAGCCTATTTTAATAACTTCTCAACACAGCTAAAAAACTTGTAATCAGCGGATTTGAGTACTTTTTAGTACGGATTCTTTGCGCACGGTATGTCGTAGAAGGTGCGGGTAAGGCTTAGGGAGAGCAGAAAGTAATTGTCTGTATCGAACCGGTTGCCGTACTGGTAATTTTTAAACGAAGGGTCTCCGTCAGAAATATTATCGAGGTAGTCGAACAACGTTTTGCGAATGGTAAACTCGAAGGCCAGGTACCATTTGGGGTTGAGCACGTACTTCATGCCTCCCCCCAGTGGAATAGCCATTTGAATATTGCTGTACTCGGCATTTTTATTGGGTACGCCCGACAAGCCAAAAAGTGCAAACCCCGATGTGAGGTAGGGCGTAAAACGCAGCCTGCGCTTGCTATCGCGCCAATCCAGAAAATGGTATTCTGCGGTGGTGGCCGCTTCTAACAAAAAGATGTTGAAACTTGCTCTGCGCTGGGTGGCAAAAGCGTCCAGTGGTTTTTCTCCTCCGCTCAGTTTACCGCCCGAGAGGCTTGCCTTGAAACTAATTACCTGGCTTCGGTTATACCGATAGAAAAAGGTGGCTGCCGGTTGCGAATACCGGAAATTATACGTGCGAACCAGATCGCCCGTATAGTTGAAGGTGCCGGCTCCGAAACCTAACTCGGAGCGTTGTGAAATCTGCGCCTTGCCACCGGTAGCTATGAAAAGAAACAAACAACAACCGGTAACGACTCGCAACTTCATGCGCGGAGATTATCTGAATTTTGCACGGTGGAATGTGGCGCCCAGAATATAGGTAAGGCGTAAACTGGTAACCATGTAGATATCGCGGTCTGACTTGCTGCCACGGAGGTTACCTAAGCCATCAGGCCCTAGATACTCCTCACCGTAACCATTTTCAACTCTGTAAGTCACCCCGTCTCTTCCCACGTACGTTCTGGTGCTCGAGGGTAGTCCGAGTTCATTGGTTCGATACGACATGGCTTTCGCCAGCGGGCTATCGAGTACGCCCAAGTCTACGTAGTTCTGGCTCACATCATCCAGGTAGTCGGTGAAAGTATAACGGAACGCAAGGTCTCCCCACAAATCCATGACTTCGTTTATTCGTAAACGAACGCCCACACCAAATGGTATGGCAAACTGCAAAGCTTTGTATGGTTTAATTCCATAGTTGGCGTCAGTGGGAAGTAGTTCAGCATTTTGGCCTTCGGTACCCAGTTTTCGAAGGTTAACCCATTGCCCTGCTTCGGCCAGGGGGTTACCCTGCAGATCGGTGGCAGGTGCTAAAGCCTGGGGGTTGTGCAAAAATGCTGCGGCACCAACGAAAACGTAAGGAGTCCACTTGGCGCGGCTAATGTAGTTACCGTTATTTTTAAACAAATCGAACACGGCTACTACCGACAATTCCTTGATATGGTTGCGGAACGACAGGTTACGCTTGTAGCGGAAAACTCCGTTTTCAAGATCGTCCTTGTCAGCAGAATCGTTATCGGCCCCCTTCAGCACGCCATACATAAACTGCGCCTGCAGCGTATACCTTGGCCCAAACCGGTGTGCGAAAGAAACACCAAACCCAGGTTTCGTGAAGGAGATATCCGTACTGACGCGCTGTGGACGGGGCGCCAAATCGCCATAGTAGTTCAGCGCATTCACGGAAAACCCCAGGGCGTTGTAAATCTTATCCTTGCCAAAATGCGACTTCTTGCCTCTAAAACTGGCTATGCGCTTATTGTTACGTTTGATATTCTTTCGGTTCATTTGACCGAATGCCTCTTCGGCAGACTGCACCAAGAAAAATACGACCAGAGCCAACCACAACTTTCTCATAGTAAACACATTAACAGAATCACAAAAGTAAGCATAAAATACGGAAGATGAGAAACCGGTAACCAGCTTCCTTTTAGTTCCGGATATCGAAACCCCAGTTCAGTTTTTGCCTCAGTGTTTTAAAATAGTGGTGGCCGGGTAGTACAACTAACTTTACGCCAAATTTTTCTTTCGCTATTTCCAGTTTTACCCGGTCGTCTATGGTTTCATGGCGAGAATCGAGCGAAACCAAGAACTTTTTGCTACGACCCTCCACCTGAAAAGTGACACGCGAGCTGTCGGCTATCACAATGGGGCGGGCAGTAAGGTTATGGGGGCTAACAGGCGTTATCACTAAGCTTTGTGAACGGGGGTAAACCAGAGGCCCTCCGCAACTCAATGAGTAGCCGGTAGAGCCGGTGGGGGTAGAAACGATCAGGCCGTCCGACCAATAGGAGTTCAATAGTTCGTTGTCTACATACACGTGCACGGTAATCATAGACGAAGTGTCTTTCTTCATGATGGTGAAGTCATTCAGCGCAAATGAAAACCCATCGAACAATGCTGGGCTTGACTTGAGGCTTAGAACCGTTCTGTGGTCTATCTCAAACTCTCCGTTCAGCAACCGGCTAAGTGCAGCTTCCATGTCATCGCGGTGTGTGGTGGCTAAAAAGCCCAGGCGGCCGGTGTTGATACCCAGTATAGGGGTTTCGTATTTGCCCACGTAGAGCACCGACTCCAGCAGGGTGCCGTCTCCACCAATTGAAAGGAAAAAGTCGAGGGGTTTCAGGTTGTCGCCCTGCTCAAAAGTTTTTAGTTTCATGCGCTGTACGCGCGCAGACTTTACCTGGCGTAAAAATTTCTCCGATATCCAGATTTCTACCTGGTGGGCGGCCAGCCACTCTACCACCGACTCTACAAATCTGGAAGATTTGCTTTGCGGGTCTTTTCCATGGATGGCAACTTTCATCAACCGGTTAGTTGAAGCGACTAGATATTGAGATAGCGCATCAGCATATCGATGCGGTCTTTATCGGTACCGTTATTCTCGCGGTTTTCCTGGTAGCGGCCAATTACCCGGTAGCCAAAACGCTCGAGCGTTGCCACAATGCGCGACAGATCCTCCTGATTTATTTTCAGCGTAAGCTTGATTTTGCCTTTGTCCATCATGTCTTCTACCAACATGCTGCTGATGATCTTGGCATTGTTCTCTTCCACGTAACGCGCAATCTGTGCCAGGGAGTAATCAATCAGATCCATTGATAATACCAGTATACCCCCCGGCATTTGCACCATGGCCGATTGAGCAAAAGAGGTCATTACATCCTGCACCGTAATTAACCCCAGGTATGTATTGTCTTCATTCAACACCGCCACAATCTGCAATTTGTTTTCGTTGGCTACGCGTAAAATATCGAACACGTGTGTTTCGGGGTGCACGTAGCACTCGGTACCCACCAGTTCAAATTGCTGCAACGGTCGCTCTATGTCGTTCGACTCAAGAATAATTTCTTCGGATATAAAACCCATCAGGCGGCCTTCGCTCACCACGGGCAAGTGGTTGCACCGAAATTCTTCCATCCACACAATCGCCTTGTGGGCATCGTCCGTCACCTTGAGTGGCGGAATCATGTGGTTGATCAATTCTTCAGCAATCATTGGGGTTGTGCTAAGAATTCTTCCACCAGTTCGTTAAATCTTTCGGGATGTTCCATCATGGGTGCGTGGCAGCATTTGTCAATAAACTTCAGTTCGGAATTAGGTATGAGGCGGTTAAATTCGTGTGCTACCATAGGGGGTGTAATGGTATCGTTTAATCCCCAAACCAGCAAGGTGGGAACCTTTATTTTTGGTAAATCATTGGCCAGGTTATTGCGCTGTGCCGATTTGGCGATGGCCACAATGCGCATGCATTTGGGTATGCTCTTGGTGGTTTCGAAAACTTCGCTCACCAGATCGTCTGAGGCCACTTTGGGGTCATAGAAAGTGTAGGCCACCCTTTCGCGTATGTATTCATAGCTGCCTCTGCGCGGATATGAGCCGCCCATGGCATTTTCGAAAAGGCCCGAGCTGCCGGTAAGCACCAAGCGAGCCACTTTGGTGGGATTGTGTAGCGTGTACAACAGACCTACATGCCCGCCCAGGGAGTTACCCATGATGATCATGTTTTCCAATTTTTTCACCCCCACAAAGTCTTCCACAAAACTGCGTAGCCCTTCCAGGCCGGCTTCTTTAATGGGCATGTCGTAGACGGGGAGCATGGGAATAACCACCCGAAATTGTGTGGAGAACCGGCTTACCACACCTTCCCAGTTGCTAAGGGCCCCGAACAGGCCGTGCAGCAACATCAGCACCTGGCCTTTACCTTCATCTACATACCTGAAACCCTCTTGTTCCTTTACATTCAGAGCCATGCAAACCCAGTATTTTGGAGATAAGTAACTAAAAAAAAACGAACCTTAGAACACAGGAAAAATTTCCTTGAGAAAAGGCAGGAATTGGGCCAGCCACCCGGCCAATTCGGGTGCAAGGTGTGCTGTGAAGGGGTAAAGCCACGCGTTTTCGGTCCATTCTTGCGGAGGGCTGATTTTCAGCGAGTCGGCCAACCAAAAGAGCACACTGGCCAAAAACAGGGTTTTAAAAGCACCCAGAAAGCAACCCATAATTTCGTCTAACCGGCCTAAAAAAGTTTTATCGATGGATTGACGCAACAGTTTGCCGAGCCAGGAAACCAGCACCACAATGATGACGAAGATGGCCGCAAACGAAATGTAGGGAAGTACAGACTTGTCGGCATTAAAATGCTCTTGCAGAAAAACCATGCCTTCGCCCATCAGCTTAAAAGCGCCAAACACGCCCAGCACCAACGCCACAAATGTGAAAAGCCCCATCAGAAATCCATCGCGGTAACCTTTGTAACCGCCAATTAATACCACTACAATCAGGGCAATGTCTATTTTACTCAAGCGGCCAGCAGTTTTTTAACCAGGTCGGAAATTACTTTGCCATCGGCTTTGCCTGCCAATTGTTTGGTGGCGGTGCCCATTACCTTGCCCATATCTTGCGGCCCTTTGGCGCCCACCGTTTCTATTATTTTTTTTAGCTCTGCCGTTATCTCTTCTTCGGTCAGTTGTTTCGGCAGGTAGCGGCTGATGATCTCGAGTTGAAACAATTCGCGTTGTGCCAACTCGGGGCGGTTTTCTTTCTGAAAAATTTCTGCCGACTCTTTGCGCTGCTTAGCAGATTTGGTGAGCAGTTTCATTTCGGTATCTACCGACAAATCTGCACTGCCGCCCTTTTCGGTTTCTGCCAAAAGTATTTGCGACTTAATGCTGCGCAATGCTTCCAGCTCTTCCTTGTTTTTAGCCAGCATGGCTTTTTTAATGTCGTTGTCAATCTGTTGCTTCAGGCTCATACCTAAAAAATGTTTTATGATGTGAATGCGGGAACAAATTATTCAACGAATTTTGGAATAAACAAATGCGCGTGACCCGGTTAAGCGTAAATATTAACAAAATAGCCACCCTGCGTAATGCCCGTGGCGGCAACAACCCCGATGTTATCAAAGCTGCTGCCGACTGCGAGCGGTTTGGCGCGCAGGGCATCACGGTGCACCCGCGCCCCGATGAACGCCACATTCGCTACACCGATGTGATTGAGCTGAAGAAAGTGGTGACCACCGAATTTAACATTGAAGGCTACCCTGATGAACGCTACCTGCAGTTGGTGAAAGCCGTGCGGCCCGCACAGGCTACATTGGTTCCCGATGGGCCTCATGTTATTACATCGAATGCCGGCTGGGATACGCTTACACACCGTGCATTTCTCACGTCCGTTTGCAGCGAGATCAAGAGTTGGGGCGTGCGCGTTTCCATTTTTGTAGACCCCCGCGAAGAGATGGTGCGGGGTGCGGCCCAGGCCGGTGCCGACCGGGTAGAACTTTATACCGAACCCTATGCTTCGGCCTATCATAAAAACAGAGCGGCAGCCGTTGCGCCCTATGTGGCAGCGGCACAAACGGCCAGAGAAGCCAACTTGGGCTTAAATGCAGGCCACGACCTGGATCTGCACAACTTAGCTTTCCTCCATCAATCCATCCCTTTTCTGGATGAAGTATCCATTGGCCACGCCTTGATTTGCGATGCGCTCTACCTGGGTTTGGAAAATACCATACAACTTTATCTGCGGGCTTTGCAGGAAAAAGGCTGACGTTTTCAGCCGCGAAAAATAACGGTTCAGTAGCCCTATAAGGGGATTCGCGCATTCTTTATTGGGGCGTTCCAACCCAAGCGGTAGGTTTGGTGTCAAAACAGGCGAATATGATGACCAGACGCAAACTAGCGATTGCCCTCGGCATTGTCATTGCCATTGTGGTGTGGCTTTCTACCGATCTGCTCGGTATGGTGCCGTAAATGTCCTACGATGTCGGGTACCCGACAAGCCGAATACCAGGCCTGAATTAACTTGGCCACTAATTAATTAAAATAGATCATGAAATCACCGTGCAGGGAGAGCAACTACCTTGTCCATTGTCCTGGTGGTTGGGTGATCCGATCGTAGAACAAAATTCTCTAATCAATGAAACGCCTGTTACCCTTATTCGGTCTTGTATTTGTTTTTGCAGCAGCCTGTGGCCAGAAAAGTGAAATTTATACCACCCCCAATGGAGCCATAGATGGCTACGACCCGGTGGCCTACTTTACCGAAGGCAAGCCCGTTGTCGGTCAGGCCGATTTAAGCACTGTTTGGAAAGACCAGGTGTGGCGATTTGCCTCGCAAAAAAACAAAGACCTGTTTGTGGCTAACCCCGAGAAATATGCACCGCAATACGGTGGCTATTGTGCCTACGGCATGGCCGGTGGCTACAAAGCAAAAACAGAAGCCGATGCGTGGGCGATTGTGAACGATAAACTCTACCTGAACTACAACAAGCAGGTGCAGCAGGACTGGCTGAAGGAAAAAAGTGAAATGATTGAAAAAGCAGACAAAAACTGGCCTGAGGTAAGTAAGAAGCAGTGATAGAAAGCCAAGAACAAACGAACGCTACTTTTTTAACAACTTCTCGATGTCTCCATCGCCTTCCAGGTTGTTCATCTGGGTAAGCACCCACGGGTATCTGCGTTGAATGTATTTTGAAGGTGGATTGACAATATACTTCTTTGGGTTGGGCAGGCAGGCGGCAATCATAGCGGCTTGCATGCGGGTAAGTTTGGCAGCCGGCTTCTTAAAGTACACCTGTGCAGCTTTCTCAATTCCAAAAACACCTTTCCCCATTTCGGCCACGTTCAGGTATACCTCCAGAATGCGCTGCTTGCCCCACACCAGCTCAATCATAAAAGTAAAATACACCTCCAGGCCTTTGCGCAGCCAACTTCGGCCCTGCCACAGAAAAACATTTTTTGCTACCTGCTGGCTAATGGTAGAGGCACCACGCAGGCGTTTCTTCTTGCCCTTGGTACTTAGCACAGATTCGATACTCTTCCAATCGAAACCGTTGTGATCGGGAAAGAGCTGATCTTCGGCCGCGATAACGGCAAGCCGTGCATGGGGCGAAATCTCCTTCCATGAAACATAATCCCTCTTTAATCCATAACCGTTTATCCAGCTATTGAATTGGGTGATGGTGATGGGCGGATCTACCCATCTGAGCACAATAATGTAAAACAGTTGTCCTAGAAAAAGAATTGTAAAAAGCTTGCGGCACCAGCGCAGCAATCTCTTCATCAAAGTTGGTAATAGCTTGCGCTGGCCGTTGCCGGCAGAAGCATCGGGTGTGGGTGGCGTAACCTCATTGGGAGGCAACATGCCGGGCCTAGGTTAAGTTAAAGAATTAATAACGCCAACTCTTTACATCGGCACCCCTGGGGGCGCTTTCGCTGATGCGTTTTAATATTTTGGGCAGGTACATGGTGTTGTATCTCAACCGCGAAATATAGTTGGGATTTTGATGGTCGCCATTCCAGCAGTGTTCGGCTCGGTCGCCATAGTCTACCTCGCCACCGTAAAACGGATTTTTTGTTTTCTTCAGGAAGTCTTCCATCAGGTAAACTGCGTTGTTAAGGTAGTAGTTGTCCATGTCGCCACAATAAATATGGATTTTGCCCTGCAGCTTGGGCCCCAGCGTTGCCCAATCGCGTTCTAAGATGTAGCGGAGATCGTAATTTTCTTTCCAGTAGTTGGCTACTTCGGGGTCTATCTCGCCCGTTACTTTATCGAATATTCTTCTGGGGTAGCCGTCTTCGCCCTGCGGTGAGTAAACCGCCTCCCAAATGTCCCACTGCTGGCCCGAGCGAGATTTGGTGCCCAGCGCCAGTTCATAATAGTTGCTCTCCTGGTTAGTGCTCTGTATCTGGCCCAGGTAATTCCGGTGCGAAGGAATGGGCAGTTTTTTAAAATCGCTGTCGTACCAGTACGCATTCTTTTGGTTGTAAATGTCTACCAGGCAATACGCTCTGAAGTCAATCGGGTCGGGGCAGGCGGCAAAGCAACCGTTGAAGGCATCGGGGTAAAACATCTGCACAGCCAATGCTTCCCATCCGCCTGTAGAGCCTCCGTAGGTAAACCGTGCCCAACCTTCGCCTATGCCGCGAAACTGTTTTTCGATTTCCGGCACGAGCTCATACATAATGGCATCCCCGTAAGGGCCCAGGTTGGCGGAGTTTACGGCATACGAATCATCGTAGTAAGGGTTCGCGTGCTGAATTTCAATTACCAGAAAGCGCGGAAAGTTCTTGCTTATCCACTGCTGGTAGAAGTTGTAGGCCTCTTGCTTTTGCAGTTTGTTGTAGCCATAGATGCCAAAGCGCGCATTGTAGTCGGAGGTGTCCATATCGGCAGGCGGAGGCTCGGTGCTGAAACCACCAAAGTCGCTGGGGAAGTGGCCGTGGTAGATCATGAGCGGATAGCGGGCCTCGGGGTGTTCATCGAAACCTTCGGGCACCAGCACATGGGCGCCCAAATACATGGGGCGGCCCCAGAACTCGGTAAGCAGTTTGCTCTGTATTTTAATGTGCTTTACGTATTTTGAATCTTTCGGTTCTTCTATGGGCGGAATTTCCTGGTCCATCACAATGGTTACGTTTGTGGCCTCGCCAGAAACAGAAATTTTCACCGGCTTGCTGTAAAAATTGCCGGGCTTTCGATTCCACTGTTGCCCTTCGCCTTTATCGGGTGGCAGCTTTACGGTGTGTCCGGTTTTTAGTTGAAATGTTTCGTAACGATTAATCAAAGCCTGCACGTAGTAGTCGCCCGGGGGCAGGTCTTTCAGCGACTGAATCGGGAAGCCGAACGCGGTGGCATCTACCATTACGGGTTGGCCCGGCTTCATTCCTTCTACATCTATACCAAACACCAGTTGGGCTTTCAGGCCATCGCCTATCTGAAAGCGCGGTTCAGACCGATCGTTGTTGGCCAGCATCAGCAGTAAGCGCCCGTCTTGGGCCTGGTCGGTTAGAGAAGGAGAAAATGAAACAGAGAAGGTTGTGCTTTTTTCGCCAGGCGCGCAGGCCAGCAGGCCTACCGCCAAAAAACACCATAGGGCCAATCGCATATGTTTTTTGGTTTGGAAGGCAGTGAAGGTACAAACCTTTTGCGACAACGAACAGCAACGGCCGGTGATGGTAACAAACATTTTTTAACGGTAGACATGGTGTGCATGCGGTTGCAGGTACCGCCAAGTTTAACCTTGTGGAAGTTAGCGGCAAAGCTTACTATATTGCAGGATTATAAGTTGGCTATGGAAATCTACCTGATAGAAGACGATGCGATCTACGCAGAGTTTATCAAAAAATCGCTCGGTCAAAATCCGGACTACCACGTGCACGTGTTCGATTCGGCCGAAGCGGCCGAGAAAGTGGTGGCAACCCGATTGCCCGATGTGCTAATTGTTGACTATAAACTCCCCGGCATTTCCGGAATTGATTTTTACGAGAAAATCAAAAACAGAATTACTGACGATAAGAAAGTGATTATGCTCAGCGCCATAGACGATGGGCAAATGGTGCTCAGCTTCATTCAGAAAGGTGTGCGCGATTATGTTATTAAAGACGACAGTGTGGTAGATTCTTTGCGTGCCATACTGGAAGGCAAAGAAGACGACTACTACCTGTTTAACTGATGCCCTTTGGCAACCGCACGCTGAACACCGTGCCCCTGCCCGGGCTGCTTTCGCAGGATATGGTTCCCCCCATGTGTTCTATCAGCCTTTTGGCGATGGACAAACCCAGGCCCGTTGAACTTTCGCCACCGGTGGGGCGCGCACTTAACTTTTGAAAAGGCAGGTACAACTTGTTCATGTCTTCAGTAGAAAGGCCGGGGCCCTGGTCGGCTACCTTCAGTACAATCCAGTTACCGTGTTCTTCGGCCCCGATGGCAATCTGCTTGGCAGGTTCCGAAAATTTCAAGGCGTTTGAAATGAGGTTTTCGATGATGCGCGACAGATACAAACGGTCGCCCAATAGCTCTAATTTTTCGGGAGCCACAAAAGACACTTCTATTTTCTTCTTTGCGGCCAAAACCCGGTACTGCTTCACCAGTTGGTTGAGCAAAGCCGTTAGGTTGATTTTTTCTTTCTGCAGGTCGATGCCCTGGTCTTCCATTCTGCGTGCGTCCACCAGGTTGCGCACCATGTTCATGCCATCGGCTGTAATCTGGTGTATTTTACCCAGGTAGTCTTTCTGGTCTTCGGTCAGATTTTGGTTTTCCATGTTCATCAACTGCATCAAGGCAAAGATGCGGTTGAAGGGGCCTTTCAGATCGTGCGAAACCACGCTGATCAGTTGTTGCTTTTCGCGATTGAGTTCTTCCTGCAATCGGTTTTGCTGAACCAGCTCTTTGATCTGTTTTTGTATTTCGTTGCTCTGCAGCCGAATGAGTTTTTTCTGGCGGCCAAGTTTAACGTAGGCGGCAATCAGCAAGAACATGGCGGCAGCCAACAGAACAGTTAGAACAACCAGCCAGCCATAGCCCATGCCTCTAAAGTAAGGCAAATTACTTTTAGAATCTCAAACGGAATTCTTCCTTGTGGTCTACCGGCACGCGCAGCGGCACGCCATTTACGTTGGCGCGCAGATAGCCCCTGTAGTGTATCTCGTATTTCTTGCCGCCAAAAAGGCTCTTCAATGCATCGGCCAGGCCAATGTCTTTTATCTGCAATTGCACCTTTAGCGGCACAGTAAACTCTTCCTTACCTCTGGCCACCGTTTTCAGCTTTTGGTCTACTACTGCCGACCTCTTGCCATCGATCAGCACATCTACCTTTATTTCTTTCAGTTTCATTCGGGTGCTGTTCGGATTGAAGAACACCGCATCGCCTTCCAGCACCATTTCTTCGCCCGTGCCCTTTTGAAGCGCCACGTTTTTGATGTCGCGTAACTCAATGTTTTTATTGGGAATGCACGCCCCGGCCATTAGCACCAGAAGCGAAAAAAAAGATAGAAACCTTTTCTTCATCATAACAGGCAAAGAACGCTGCCCGGAACGGTTTGTTACAGCGCGAAAGATAACAAACCGTTCGTTAGAAAAACTACTGGGTAAATTGCCCGATGATGGGCATTACCTGGTCTGGCTTATGGGGTTTTCAGCCACCGCAGGCAATCCTTGTCGGTTATTTTTTCGTAGCGGTTGGCGGGCAAGGCTTCGGTCCAACCGGCCTTAATGACTTCTAATGCCCCAGCATTTTGTTGGTGAAGGTTGACCAGCACCGTTTCCAGGCAACTGCGAAGTGATTTGGGTATGCTGGAATGATCAACCAACGGCCAAGCGGAATATCGTTTGACACCTACAGCAGGTTTACTTTGGCGGCTACACCCGGTTCCATCTGCTGAAGTTTGATGTATTCCTCCGCCTGTCATCATTCGTTTTTGATAACCCGTGGTATTCTTTAGTTTGCGCCTTAAATACACCTGCCATGAAGCGTTGCCTTTTTCTATCTGTGGTTTTGTTCACATCCGGCTTGCTGTTTGCTCAAAAAAAAGGAGCTATCGTAACTATTTCCAAGCAGCCCCTGTCGCATGCTGTGTACGATGCCTGGAAGGACATTCCATTCAAGGCTCTCTCGGCCGATGGCAACGTGGCCGCATTCACGGTTAATCCCCAGGAAGGAGATGGCAAGGCCGTATTCTATCACCTGAAGGATAACGCGCAGGATTCCGTGCCTCGTGCCGACAATCTGGCGCTGACGTACGATGGACAGTTTGCGGTCTTCAAAATCAAGCCCCCCTTTCAGTTGGTGAAAGACCTGCGCAGGCAGAAAAAGAAGAAGGAAGACATGCCGAAAGATTCGCTGGGCATCTATCACATGGCACAGCGCAAAACAGAAAAGATACCCACTGTGCGTAATTTCAAGTTGCCAGAGAAAGCAGCAGGTTGGCTGGCCTATCAACTTGAGGCAGAAAAAGAGGTGAAGCCGAAACCGAATGGCACCGAGCCGGCACCCAAACCCAAAAAAGTAAAAAAGAACACAGACGAGAATGGCTACACGCTGGTGCTACGCAATTTGAATAACGGTGAAGAACAATGCTTTGGCTTTGTGAAAGATTACACCTTTGCCAAATATGGGCAGGGATTGTTGTTTCACTCTACGGGCAACGATAGCACACTGGCGCCCGGCATCTATTGGCTAGACCTGGCCTCGGGCGCTGTAAACAACCTACATGCAGGCAAACCCAAATTCAAGTACAAAGGCCTGTCCATTGCAGAAGATGGCGCACAGGTGGCTTTTCTGGTAGATACAGATACCACCAGAGCGTTGGTGCGCCACTTCCAGTTGCACCACTGGAAGAAAGGAGATAGCCAGGCGCGCCTGATTGATGTGGAGAACGCGAATGTATTGCCCGCTACCTGGCTGGTGAGCGAACACTACACACCTTTGTTTTCTAAAGATGGCAACCGGCTTTTCTTTGGCTCCACCCCGCGACCCGTGGTGCAGGACACTACCCTGCTACCCGAAGAAATAGTGCAGGTAGAGGTGTGGGGCGGTAACGACCCCTTGATTTACCCCCAGCAGAACAAGCAATTAGATGCGCAGCGCAAAAAAAGCTACCTGGCCGTGCTCGACCTGCCAACCCTGAAAGTGATGCCATTGGGCTCGGAAGCCATTCCCGATGTAGAGATAGGAGATGAAGGCAATGCCCCGGTGGTGCTTGCCGAAACGAATGTGCCTTACCAAAAAATGATAACGTGGGATGTCTCCGCTTTTCGCGATGCCTACCTGATTAACCTGCAATCGCGCGAACAGCTTACCATTGCAAAAGGGCTGAAGGCGCAATTCCGCCTGTCGCCCAAGGCCAACTTTGTATATTGGTTCAACGCCATGGATACCGCTTGGTTTACCTTTAGCGTTGCTAACAGTCAGACAAATCGGCTGGCAAAGGAGGTGAAGATTCGCTGGGCCGATGAGGAGGACGATCACCCCGACTATCCCAGCGCCTATGGCCTGGCCGGCTGGACAAAAAATGACGAGACCATATTGGTTTACGACCGCTTCGATATCTGGTCCATTGATCCGCAAAATAAACGGCCGGCTATTAATCTCACGAAAGTTGGCAGGCAGGAAAAAACGGTGTTCCGCTACCTGCGTGTAGATCCAGATGAGCGGTTCATCGATCCGGATAAAGAGTTGTTGTTGCAGGCATTTAATGAGGTAACGCGTGCTTCCGGATTTTATAAGTTGTCCTTAAAAGATGGGAAGCTGACTAAATTGGTGATGGACAATTATCGGTTTGGTGCCGTGGTGAAGGCGCGCAATGCCAACCGCCTGCTGTACACACGGCAGAGCTTTCGCGAGTTTCCCGATGTGTGGACGGCCGACACCAACCTGCAAGGCGCAAAGAGAATAACAGAGGTCAACCCGCAGATGAAAAACTACCTTTGGGGCAACGTAGAGCTGGTGCGCTGGACCTCGCTGGACAACCTACCGCTGGAGGGACTGCTCTTTAAACCCGAGGGTTTCGATCCTGCCAAAAAATACCCGATGATTGTGAACTTCTACGAACGCAACAGCGAAAACCTGCATGCCCACTATGCACCTTTTCCACATCGCTCCACCATCAATCCCACGGTTTATACCAGCAATGGCTACCTGGTGTTTATTCCCGATGTGGTTTATAAAATAGGTTTTCCCGGAGAGAGTGCACACAACTGCATTCTGCCGGGCGTTACCTCCCTCATTGCAAAGGGCTTTGTAGACGAAAAAAACATTGGCATACAAGGGCACAGTTGGGGCGGCTACCAGATTGCCTACCTGGTTACACGCACCAACATGTTCAAGGCTGCCGAAGCGGGTGCCATTGTTGCCAACATGATCAGCGCTTATGGGGGCATCCGTTGGGAGAGCGGCCTGAGCCGCATGTTTCAGTACGAACATTCGCAGAGCCGCATAGGCGGCACTTTGTGGGAAAAGCCCATGCACTACCTCGAAAACTCACCCATATTTTTTGCTGATAAAATTCAAACACCGTTGCTTTTATTGCACAACGATGCCGATGGTGCCGTGCCCTGGTATCAAGGTATTGAAATGTACATGGCCTTGCGCAGGTTGAACAAGCCTGTATGGATGCTGAACTACAATGGCGAACCACACTGGCCGCTGAAGCGGGAAAACCGGATCGATTTTCAGACGCGCATGATGCAATTCTTCGATCACCACCTGAAGGGCGCACCGATGCCGCCCTGGATGAAAGACGGTATCCCCGCGATTGAAAAAGGAATTACAAAGGGCTATTGAAGGCAAGGCCTACCGCCAGTTCAATCATGTTGATGGATGAATAGAGACTTTCCTTAACAAATGCCGGTAGGCCACGGTCAGGTAGTTGCGTAGCATGTCAGATGTTTTGCAGGCAGGCTTTAGTACCCATTTGCTAAATTTAAAAAACCGGCTCCCATTATTCCATCACCCAATTAAGGTTGTTTTTCGCCCGGGGCCGAATCAGTTATCGTTTTTGAAATACTTGTCCTCGTCAAACTCGTCTTCGGATTTGCGCGTGGGCACCGGGCCAATTTCCAGAATCTTAAACTCAGTTCTTCGGTTGCGTTGGCGGCCCTCAGGGTTGTCGGTACCATCGGGGTTGGTGTTGCGTGCAATGGGTCTGTCTTCGCCATAACCTTTCGCCACCAAACGCAATGGGTCAATGCCTTTTTTCACCAGGTAGTTCACGGTAGACTCAGCCCTGCGTTGCGACAGTGTGAGGTTGTATTCGCGCGAAGCGATACTGTCTGTATGCGAACTCATTTCAATCTTGATCTCGGGGTTGTCGTTCAATAACTCAACCAGCTTATCAAGTTCGCGGGCTGCTTCGGGTTTAATGTCGTACTTATCGAGGTCGAAGTAAATATTGTTAAGCACAAACACTTTGTTCTTCTCTAAACGATCCAACACCAGAATGGTGTCGAGTGTAATGTTGGTAACCAGTTCTTTCAACGATTCCAGCGGAACGGATTTTCCTTTCATAGAATATGGCTGTCTCTTCACCAGGTAGCCATCTGATTCACCGATCAGCGTGTAGTTTTCGTTTTCATACACGCGGAAAAGAAACTTGCCATCATTACCTGTTTCAAAATCGTTCATTACGTTGCCCTCTTGGTCGAGCAGCGATACGCGCGTTTCGGGCAAAACCTGCAACGTGCTGTCTGGCTTGGTAGTGTAGGTAATGCCTTGCAGGTAATAGTTAACCACACGCAGGTTGGGATCTTCGTTTACAAACGTGTAGATGTCGTCATCGCCTTTGCCGCCTTCACGGTTAGAGGTAAAAAATCCGCGGTCGGGCCGGAAGAGAAAAATGCCAAAATCATCGCTGGTGCTGTTAATGGGTTGCCCGAGATTTTCGACCACCGTTTTACCATTGGTGCGGTTTACCACAAACAAATCAAGCATGCCGTAGCCGGGGTGGCCATCTGAAGCAAAATAGAGCTTGCCATTCTCGGCCATGTATGGGAAGAGCTCATCGCCCGCGGTGTTGATGTCGGCCCCCAGGTTGCGCACACGGCCAAAGCGGCCCCGCGAGTCCATCTGCGCAGAATAAATGTCCAGACCACCAAAACCACCTTTGCGGTTAGAAGAAAAATAAAGCGTGCGCCCATCGGGGCTAAAGGCAGGCGTTGACTCCCACGAGTCGGGCTGGTTGATGTTGATGAGTTGAGGCTGTGTCCATTGCCCGTTTCTGAACCGCGACAAGTACAGGTCCACATCGTTGGTGCCTTTGCGTTTGCCGGAGTTGCCCTTGGCAAAAACCATGGTGCGGCCATCGGGTGAAAAAGTGATGCCACCTTCGTTGATGTTGGGGGCGTTGATCCCTTCAGGCAGGGGCGCAATGGTATTTACGTCCACATTGGCACCACGCGTGGCGGCCTTGTATAAATCGGTAAACGGTGTGCCCGATGCTTCGTAGATTCTGGAATTTCCACGGGAAGAGGCGAAGTACAGTTCGCCATTAAGGTAAGCAGGTGCATATTCTGTAAAGGGAGTATTGATGGCTTCCAGATTTTTCACCTTGTAGTAAGTGGGCTTCTCGACCAATTTACTGAGGTAGGAGAGGCCCTCTAATTCTTTGCGTGCGCGGTCTCGTATCAACTCGTCTTTGGCGTTGGTTTCTAATTCTGTCAGCTTTTCGCGGGCTTCGTCATATTTTCCATTGGCTTGCAGTGCTTTGGCGTGATAGAACAGTACTGAGTCTCTATTGATACCGGGGCCACCCGCTTTGGAATAAAAGGGCTCGGCCTGCTTAATGCGATTGGAGAGCCTGAATGATTCGGCTACGAAATAATGGGCTTTGCCGTTATTGGGCTGTTTCTCTATCACGTTGAGGTAATAGTTGATTACGTTCTGGTACTTTCCTAACCGGAAATTTTTGGCCGCCTTCTTCTCGGGGCCACAGGCTGCCAGCAAAACGCCTACAGCCAATAGCAGAAAAAATACTTTTACCCTCATGACATCAACGAATCAAAAAAAATAAACGATTAAAGTATAGTAAAGCTACAAAAAAGAACAGAGCTACCAGCCTGCCAAACGAGGCGTAACTGTATCGTCCGTCACCGGTTTATTAACGCTTCCCCCCGGTTTACGGTGTGCCGGCAACAGGTGTTTTCGCAAAATATTTCGACAGCCAGGTATCCGCGGCTGGCTTTTTCCATTCCGCTTCCCAATGGCCCTTGGAAGGCGCCAGGAGGTTGAAGGTAAGGGTTTGTGGAGTAATGATGCCTTCGGCTGCCGCCTTTCTCAGGTCGCTCATGGGCAACAATTCAATTTGGCCCGACCGCACGAAAGGTACCAGTGTGCGGTTGAAAAAATCGATCTGGTTTTGGGACTGCCAGTTTTTTAAAACCCGCACCGATCCGTCTATGGAGCAGCCGCTGGGCAGTTGAAAATCTTCATCCACAGCCAAAATTACAAAGTAGCTGTCTTCAATCTTGAAACTGGCCCGCATCGGTTGCCCGTGGGTTTGCCAGTCGTTGCAAAAACCGGTAAGCGTGGCGGCCAGATCTTCCGCCTCTGCGGGCGTAAGCGCCCGGTTGGCCTGGTAAATCCAGATGCGCGAAGAGGCCTGCAGTGTTTCGAATGGAACCCACATATCACCTGATTTTATTTCTCAATAACCGTTGGCTTCTGCAATTAGTTCTGCCAAGTCTTTCACTTTAACTTCGGCTTCTTTCTCTTTGTTTTTCACGCCATCGCTCATCATGGTCATGCAAAAGGGGCATGCTACGGCAATGGTTTTAGCCCCCGTGGCCAAGGCTTCTTCTGCCCGTTCTATGTTGATGTCTTTGTTGCCCCTTTCCGGTTCCTTAAACATCTGTGCCCCACCTGCTCCACAGCACAAGCCGGTGGTGCGGCAGCGCTTCATCTCCACCAGGTCGGCATCTAACGCTTGCAATACTGCGCGTGGCGCTTCATATACGTTGTTGGCACGACCCAGGTAACAAGAATCGTGGTAGGTGATTTTTTTTCCCTTAAATACTCCGCCTTCAGCCATTTTAACTTTGCCCTCGCTGATGAGTTGCTGCAGGTAGGTGGAGTGGTGAATCACCTCGTAGCTTCCACCCAGCTCAGGGTACTCATTTTTTAACGTATTGAAGCAATGCGGGCAGGCGGTTACAATCTTTTTAACTCCGTAGCCATTTAACACCTGTATGTTGTTCATGGCCTGCATCTGAAACAGAAACTCGTTGCCAGCCCTGCGGGCCGGATCGCCCGTACAGGTTTCTTCGGTGCCCAGTACCGCAAAGCGAACACCCACGGCATTCAGAATTTTTACAAAGGCCAACGTTACTTTTTTATAACGATCATCGTAAGAGCCGGCACAGCCAACCCAAAAAAGTACTTCAGGACTTTCTCCTTTAGCGGTTAATTCGGCAAGTGTAGGTATGGTCATGCAATAATTTTTCTGCGATTTGTCTTAGTTGTTTTTTGCCCAGTTGAACCGGTCGGCTGCGGAGAATTTCCACGGTGCGAAATTGGTTTCGATGTTTTGAAACATGCTGTTCCATTGCTGGGGAGCGGCCGACTCTTCCATCGATTGGTACCTTCTCAATTCCAGGATGATCTCCAACGGGTTGATGAGCACCGGGCACGCTTCCACGCAGGCGTTACAACTGGTGCAGGCGTTTATTTCTTCTTTGGTAATGTAGTCGCCCAGCAAGCTTTTGCCATCGTTCAATCCTGAGCCGCCCTTGGCCATGCTTTCGCCCACTTCTTCCAGTCGGTCGCGCACGTCCATCATCACCTTGCGGGGCGACAGCTTTTTGCCGGTTTGGTTGGCAGGGCATTCGGAGGTGCAGCGGCCACACTCGGTGCAGGCGTAGGCAGCCGCCAGGTTGGTCCACGCCAGGTCGTTTACATCTTTGGCGCCAAAGCGGCCCGGCTCTGCGGGGGCCGGGTCATTTGCATCGGCCGGGAGGCCCAGCATCAGTTTTACTTCGCGCGTTACTACAGGCATGTTGTTGATGTGCCCCATGGGCTGCAACTTGGCGAAATAGGTGTTGACGAAGGCCATGAAGATGTGCAAGTGTTTGGAGTACGTTACGTACAAGGCAAAGCCCAGAATGCCCACAATGTGAAACCACCATGCAAAACGCTCAACAAGCACAAGGGCAGGCGTGCTTATGCCCTCAAGCGCGGGCGTTAGGTAAGCGCTGAAGAAAAGCGTTCCGGTGGCCACGTAATGCTCGCTGCGTGTTTGCAGCACCTGGTCGGCCGCATTCATGGTTAAGATGGCGCACATCAGCACAATTTCTGTTATCAGAATAAGGTTGGCATCAAGGCGGGGCCAAGCTGTCATCTCGGCCGACCAGAAGCGGGGCAGGCGTAATACATTTCTGCGAATGAGAAAAAAGACACACGCCAGCAGCACGGCCATGGCCAGCCACTCGAACACGTTCATTAATACCGAATAGAAACTTCCCAGGTAAGGAGCGAAAAGGCGGTGCGTACCCAGAATGCCATCCAACACAAACTGCAACACTTCGAGGTTGATGACCAGGAAGCCGATGTAGATGAAAAAGTGCAGCAAGGCCGCAATGGGTCGCTTAAACATTTTCTTCTGGCCGAAGGCAATCAGCAATACGTTCTTCCATCTTTCGCCCGGTTGGTCGGTTATGGCAACCTTCTTACCTAAACCAATATTCGATTTAATGCGCAACACCCGCTTGCGAATGAGGAAAACAGCGGTGGCAAGGGTAACTACAAATGCAATCTGCTGAAGAATGGCCATAGAGAACTTAAATGATGGGGAAAGTTAACTCCGGAAATTTTGGCTGCCAATTTTTTTCAAGGCAATATGGTTTTTGCCTTGTTTTTTAGAAGCAATATAGATACCGGGTCGGCTTTCCATTTTTCTACCAGCGGTGGGGGCACACCATTGTTAAAATTCAACGCGCCCAACATCAGGTCGGTAAAACCATCGTTATCCCAATCAAGCGTTTCCATTAACAACCAACGACCTTGCGCAGCAAGCGGTGTGGTAAAAGGCAGCATGGTGCCGTTCTGATTTTCGAGGTAAACAAAACTGTTTTCGGGCGTGTTTTCGAAATCGGGAAAGAAAGAGATGGCGGCCACATCCACATCACCATCCCGATCGAAATCGCGGGCCACCGCCCACGAGCAGCCGTACATGGCAAAGAACCACGACTCTTTGAACTGGTTTCTGCCATCGTTTAAAAAGATTCTTACACCGTGGTAGGGTTTCAGCGCAATGGAATAATCGGCATTGTCGCCATTGGTGTACAAAATATCGAAGTGACCATCGTGGTTGAAGTCGGTTGTTTCGAAATAGCTGGAGCCATACACGGCCGGAAAGCGCAACAATGTTTGCTGTTTGAAGCGGAAATTGCCCGCGTTGAGGAAGAGCGTGATTTGTTCATCGCCCTGGGTGATCATGGCGAGCACATCGGGCAACCCATCGTTATTGAAATCGCGCACTTCTGTTTTGCGCGCACCCGGCAGTGTGGAGAGCACGTGTTGTTGGTAATGGCCGTTACCGAGATTTTCGAACGCCAGCAGGTTGCCGGTGTAGTTGCCGAAGGCACAGATAATCAAATCCTCACGACCATCGCGGTTAAGGTCGGTTTCCTGCACATCCACCGGTCGCTTCAACGAATCAATTTGAACCTGAAGGCCCGCTCCGCTTCTGATCACCAGCGAACCCTTGGGTTGGTCGTTCGGATCCATAATACCCATTTGCAGAATGCGAACGGGTTGCGTTGCAGCGTGCAGCACGGCAGAGGCAGGGCTGCGCAACGGCACTGAGTCAACGGCCTGAAATTGATAGTTGTACTGGTGCAGCCAGTTGTGGCGGCTGCTGGTAAAAAAAGTTTTCGAAGCAGAATCCACGTGCAGTAACGAGAGCATGGGAAAACGATTCTGGGGCAGCGTTACCCGCACGGGCTCGAACTGGTGCAAGGGCTGCGCGGACCATGAAGGTATGGAAAGAGAGTCGGGCGCCAGCCGTAAAAAATAGTTTTGTATGCTTTCCCACTCTTCTTTAGAAACCATCGGCCTATCCGGAAGCGAGGCCATTACGAAGGGCATATCTGCTTGTGGAATTTCCCACAACAACGAGGCATCAATGCCCATTCTAAACGCCATTTGGGGCAGCACTTTGGCTTGCCAGGTTGCTTTGTCGAGCAAGCCAGGCTTCGGAAATAGATGGCAGGAGCTACAATACGTTTTGGCCAGGCGCTCTTCGCGCTGTTCCCTACTCTCGCACGAAAGTAGCAGCAATGCGACCAAGCCTACCCACCACGTGTATTTTACCAGGGTCATAAACGGCCAATATTAACAAAATTCGGGAGGGCTATTTGCGCCCAAACCAAAATTGAATACTTTTGTGGCCCTTTAAACGGGGATTTGTTCTTTTTTGGAATGGTGACGTAGCTCAGTTGGTAGAGCAAAGGACTGAAAATCCTTGTGTCGGGGGTTCAATTCCCTCCGTCACCACATAAAAATGCCGGTAGTTTGTGCCGGCATTTTTTATTTGGATGGATTTCTTTGTGTACATTTTACAGAGCGAGGAAAGCGGAGCTTTCTACAAGGGAGCTACGGAT
>JBMOLS010000003.1:153287-171938 GCA_049324055.1 Bacteroidota bacterium
TACAGAGCGAGGAAAGCGGAGCTTTCTACAAGGGAGCTACGGATAATTTGGCGAGGCGACTTGGCGAACACAACGCGGGCCAGGTGGATTCTACGCGGCCCTATCGACCGTGGAACCTGGTTTGGTAAACCCAAATGCAATGCTTTGATGCTTTCGGAGGTTTGAAGCAGACAGACTATCTTTCGCACTTCAATCCTTTCTAACTGGTGTGAGTGAATCGATTCTTCGCACGGTACTGATCTTGCTGGCCCAGGTTTCTATTGGTGCGGTGATAAGCTTCTTGCTCGGCTATTTCAGCAGGCACTACAAGCGCGCCTACCTGCGCTGGTGGTCGCTGAGCGCCCTCACATTCTGTTTATCCATATTGCTCATCTCTGCATTAACGGCCAGAGTATTTACTTCGCCCGAGGGCAGAACGTGGGCCAGTGTGTTTGGTATGCTTTTTCAGAACGTACACCTGTTAACGCTGCTGGTTGGCAGTTACCTGGCTGGCACCGACCGGAACGTTTCTAATCGGTGGCTTTGGTTTTTTGCTACCATGGCGCTGCTGGTTGCTTGTCTGCCCCTGGTGTTTGCTTACAACCCCCATGCCGAAAACTGGAGGTATGCGTTGCGCTTGGGTGTTCGCGAAGTGCTGACTTCTGTGGCTTTTCTGGTGGCTGGCCTGATGGTGTGGTCAGTGGGGAGAACCCAAACCGTTGGCGCGCGGTTCGTGGCCGGTTCGCTTTTGCTATACGGAGCAGCCCACAGCTATTACGTGTACGTCATCGCCCAGAACCTTATGGGCAACCGTATAGAACTGCCACCCTTTTTTGGCGTGGCCGAAACCGTACTCGTCAGTTGGATTGGCTTCGGCTTGATCATCTGGATGTTGGAGGAAGAGCGGGCCCACCTGCAGAAGATCAACAAAAAACTCGATAGCTTTCTTTACAGCACTTCGCACGACTTGCGGGCTCCCATTGCTTCCGTGCTGGGCATCACCCATCTCTCCAAACTCGAAATAAAAGACCCCACCAGCCTGCAATACATTGGCATGATTGAAGACCGGGTGAAAAAACTGGACATGGTGATTTCGGATATACTGCAGCTATCTAAAACAGCCCACGCCACACTGAAATACGAGGCAATTGAAGTAGATAAGCTGATGGCCGATGTATTGAGCGATGTTCAATTCAACAACGGGGCCGAAGCCATTGCCTTGCAGTACGAAAAGCGACCGGGCGTAACTTTTATGGGCGACTATAGCCAGATGAAAATTGTTTTGGGGAACCTGGTAAACAATGCCATGCGCTACCATCGGTTAAATCAGCCCCACGCGTTTGTGGCAGTTCGGTTCGAAAAACAGAAGGAACAAATTGCCTTTGAAGTGGAGGACAATGGAGAAGGAATAGCCGCCACCCATCAACAAAAAATTTTCGACATGTTCTACCGCGCTTCCAGTCGCGCGGATGGCACCGGGCTGGGCCTCTATATTGTGAAAGAAGCACTAACAAGAGTGGGGGGCTCGATCACCGTTCAGTCGAGCCTGGGCGAGGGCACCACCTTCCGGGTTATTCTGCCCCAAAAGACTTAGCAATGCCGTTGGCAGCTACCCATGCAGTAGTCCAGGCAGCCTGAAAATTAAATCCACCGGTTTCGCCATCTACATGCAACACTTCTCCGGCAGCATATATACCGGGCATTTTTTTTAGTTGCATGGTGGTAAGGTCAATTTCTTCCAGGTCAATTCCTCCACAGGTAACAAATTCTTCTTTAAAAGTGGTTTTGCCTTTAATTGGAAAAGGGCATGCACATACCATTTCGATCAACCGGTTAATAATTTTGTTCGACACATCTGCCCAAGCATGTGCTTCTGCTACCCCTGCTCGTTGGCAAAGGTGTTCCCACAACCTCTTGGGCAGGCCGAAGAGCGGATTAGCCATTATCCTTTTTTGGCTGCCATCTTCCTTTAAACCCATGCATATGCTCCGCGCTGCTTCTTCTGGTTCTCCGCTCCAGTTTACCAAAGCGGTGAAACCATAGTTCAGCTTGTACAGGTGTTCGGCAGCCCAGGCCGATAGGCGGATAACCGCGGGACCACTGAGCCCCCAATGGGTTACCAGCACAGCCCCACGCGTTGCAAATCTGCTTCCAGCAATTTTCACCTCTGCCATGGGCACCGATACACCCATCAGGTTGGCAAAACTTTTGGTTGGGTCGTTGAATGTGAATAACGATGGTATGGGTTTAACGATCTGCAAGCCGAGCCGGGTTAGCCAATGGTAACCCTCTGCTTTATGATAACCACCCGTGGTTAACAGCACGCATTGTGTGTGGATAACGTCCTTATTTGTTTCTACCAGCCACCCATTGCGGGCAGAGGTAATGCCCACCGCTTCTGCTCTGGTTCTGATCTCAATTTGATTTTTGGCGGCATGTTGTAGAAAGCAATCGATAATGGTCTGGGAGTTGTCAGTCTCGGGGAACATCCGGCCATCTTCCTCCGTTTTTAGCACAACACCATGCTGGGCAAACCAAGCAACGGTATCCTTTGCATTAAAGTGATGGAATAATTTTTTAAGTGCCTTTTGCCCGCGCGGGTAATGCGATGATAAAGCAGCCGGGCTAAACGCATGGTGAGTAACATTACACCTTCCTCCGCCAGACACCTTTACTTTAGAAAGCAGTTGCTGCGACTTTTCGATGATGACAATGTTCAGGTCGTTACGCATTTCCGCAGCCTGTATGGCTCCGAAAAACCCGGCCGCACCTCCGCCAATTACTACCAAATCGTAACCAGATGATTGGCTGATGGCCGGCATAGCATGAGCAGGTTTAAAAAATGTCAAGCTGACCCCTCAGCAGGTCGTCCAACGTGTCGCGTTGACGCACCAAATGGGCCCGTCCATTCAATACCAGCACCTCGGCCGGCCGCAGGCGCGAATTATAATTTGAGGCCATGGCATAACCGTAGGCGCCCGCATTTTTGAGCACCAGCAAGTCGCCCTCGCGCACTTCATTCAATTCCCGGTCGGCACCCAGGGTGTCGGTCTCGCAAATGTTGCCCACCACCGTATACGTTTTTTTTGGAGCAGATGGGTTCGAAACATTTACAATTTCATGGTAGGCATCGTACATCATGGGCCTGATCAGGTGGTTAAGGCCGGAGTTAACGCCCACAAAGGTGATATTGGGATTATTCTTTACAACGGTGACCTCTGTAATCAGGTAACCTGCTTCACTTACCAGAAACTTTCCGGGTTCAATCCACATCTCCATGTTGCGGCCGGTATTTTCTCGAAATGTGCGAAAAGCTTCGTTGATGGCGGCACCCAAAGCGTTCACGTCCGTTTCCTTGTCGCCTTCCTTGTAGGGAACTTTAAAGCCCCCGCCAAAGTCGAGCACCTGTACATCGGGAAACTGCGAGGCCCAATCGAAGAGGATGTCGGCCATTTTTCTGAACACATCCACATCGGTGATTTCCGACCCCGTATGGATATGCAAGCCCGTAATGCGCAGGTTGTATTGCGCCACCAGTTTTTTTACGTCTGGCAGTTGGGCCACCGGTATGCCAAATTTTGACTTGCTGTGGCCTGTTGAAATTTTAAGGTTGCCGCCCGCCAGTATACCGGGGTTGAGGCGAATGCAACACCCTACTCGGTTGCCAAATCGCTGGCCAAATTTTTCGAGCACCGAGAGGTTGTCCATGTTTACGTGTATTCCTGCTTCAACTGCCTCGGCAATTTCATCGATGTGCACGCTGTTCGATGTGAACATAATATCCGCAGGTTCAAATCCTGCCTTTAAAGCAATGCGCGCCTCGTTCATACTCACCACATCCACCCCCGACCCATTCTTTTTCAACAACTTTAATACCGACAGGTTGGTAAGTGCCTTAGCTGCATACTTCACCTTCACATGGCTTTCGGCAAAGGCACGCTGTAGCGTTTTCAATTGGGCAATCATCTTGTTGCCATCGTACACGTAAAGTGGCGTTCCAAATTGGGTAGCCAGGCGGCTGCATTCTACACCCTCAATACGGTATGTTCCGTTGTCTAATTCCATAGAAGTAAAAAAATAAGCCAACCTGCTGCAGACTGGCTTGCGCAAATATACCGGAATGCCTACCTATTGTTATCTTGCCGCTATGAATTTGTTCTTTAGAGAGTCGGGCGAAGGGCAGCCTTTACTGATATTGCACGGACTGTTCGGCTCGTCTGATAATTGGTATACGCTTTCGAAAACGTTTGCCTCCCGGTTCAGAGTTTTTATTGTCGATCAACGCAACCATGGGCAATCGCCTCATGCCACTTCGCACACTTACCAGGATTTAACTGCCGACTTGGAAGCGTTTATCCAAACGCATCAGCTTGTTGATCCGATTTTGCTGGGTCACTCCATGGGAGGTAAAACAGTGATGAACTATGCGGTGAAAAATCCGCACGTGCCTGCAAAAATTGTGGTGGTGGATATTATGCCCAAAGCCTACCCGGTGCACCACGATCATATTGTGGAGGGCTTGCAATCCATTGATCTGAGCAAACTCGCTTCCAGGCAGGAGGCCGACCAGTTGCTGGCACAGCACGTGGCGGAAGCCGATACACGCCAGTTTCTACTAAAGAACCTTACCCGCACCAGCGAAGGAGGTTTCGCATGGCGCATTAACCTTCCGGTGCTGGCTGCCAACATTGGACAAATGGTAGGCAACATGGTGTACGAAGGTGTGTACAAAGGACCCGCGTTGTTTGTAAAGGGCAGTCGTTCGAACTACTACAAGCCGGGAGACGAACAGCGGGTGCAGCAACTTTTTCCCCAGGCACAGTGGGCAACCTTAGACACGGGCCATTGGGTGCAGGCTGAAAAACCGCAAGAGTTTGCCGATCTGGTGCTAAAATTCATCTGACCACCCTTTGAAATCATGAGCAAGGAGGAATTCGGAGAACTTTACCTGGTGCCGGTAACCATAGCTCCCAATACCCAACAGCAGGCAATACCACCACAGGTAAAAGAGCGAGTGAAGGCACTGCGCTACTTTCTGGCCGAAGACATACGCTCTGCCAGGCGTTACCTGAGCAGCCTACAGATTTTCGATGCAATTGAGGCCCTTCGGTTTGAAGTACTGAATAAAGACACGCCAGATGCCGACTTGCCAAAGCTAATGGCACCGTTGCTGCAAGGGGAGTCGGTGGGTTTGTTGTCAGAATCGGGTTGCCCCGGTGTGGCCGACCCGGGTTCCAAGGCCGTACTGTATGCGCATCGGCACGATATCCACGTGGTGCCGTTAGTGGGGCCGTGTTCATTGCTATTGGCGCTGATGGCCTCCGGGCTGAATGGGCAGCAATTTGCGTTTCATGGCTATTTACCGGTGGAACCCCAGGAGCTGGGGGCTAAGCTCAAGGAGTTGGAGCGTGAATCGAAACAGAAGAGCCAGACGCAGATATTTATCGAAACGCCCTACCGTAATAACTACCTGTTCGAGCAATTGAAAAAAAATCTAAACCCCAAAACACTTTTGAGTGTGGCGCTGGGCCTTACGGGCGAGGCGGAGTTCATCAAAACGCAGAATGTGGAGGCCTGGCAGAAAAACCCCGCCAGTTGGCCCAAAGAGCCCGCAGTTTTTATGTTTTTGGCATAACCGCGCCCTCGCTAATGGGCTAATCCATTGCAGATTATAGAACCTTGTTATCTTTGCGGCTTCATTAGAAAAATAACCAACCAATGCCGTATTTATTTACCTCCGAGTCCGTTTCAGAAGGCCACCCCGACAAAGTAGCCGACCAGATTTCAGATGCCCTTATTGATTACTTTTTGGCGTACGACCCCAATTCCAAAGTGGCGTGCGAAACACTGGTGACCACCGGCCAAGTAGTGCTGGCGGGGGAAGTAAAGTCAGAAGCCTATTTAGATGTGCAAGATATTGCCCGCGAGGTAATCAGGAAAATTGGCTACACCAAGAGCGAATACATGTTCGAAGCCAACAGTTGCGGTATTGTGTCGGCCATCCACGAGCAATCTCCTGACATTAACCAGGGGGTGGAACGCAGAAAGAAGGAAGATCAGGGCGCTGGCGATCAGGGGATGATGTTTGGTTATGCCACCAACGAGACGGACAATTTCATGCCGCTGCCACTGGAGCTGGCTCACTCGATTTTGCGTGAACTTTCAGTGATACGCAAAGAAGGAAAAGTGATGACTTACTTGCGCCCCGATGCTAAATCGCAGGTAACCATTGAGTACGCGGACGACAACAAACCACAACGCATTGATACCATTGTGGTTTCTACCCAGCACGATGATTTTGCGAAAGATACGGTAATGCTCAACCAGATCAAGGAAGATATTATCAACATCGTTATTCCGCGCATCAAGAAGAAATTGCCTAAGCGTGTGCAGAATCTTTTCGGCACCGACATAAAATATCATGTAAACCCTACCGGCAAGTTTGTGATTGGCGGGCCTCATGGCGATACCGGCCTGACGGGTCGCAAAATCATTGTAGATACATACGGAGGAAAAGGTGCGCATGGTGGTGGTGCGTTTTCAGGTAAAGACCCTTCTAAGGTGGACCGCTCGGCCGCATATGCCACGCGCCATATCGCCAAAAACCTGGTGGCAGCCGGTGTATGCGATGAGGTACTGGTGCAAGTAGCTTACGCGATTGGGGTAGCCAAACCCGTGGGGTTGTATGTAAACACCTATGGCACAGCCAAGGTGAACATGGGCGATGGCGAGATTGCCAAAAAAATTGAGAAATTATTCGACATGCGACCCTACTTTATTGAGGAGCGCTTTAAGTTGCGAACCCCTATCTATTCCGAAACCGCAGCGTACGGCCACATGGGCCGCGAGCCTAAATGGGTTGAAAAGGTTTTCAATAAAGGCAAGAAGAACGAGAAGAAAGTGAAGGTGGAACTCTTCCCCTGGGAAAAACTGGATTATGTAGATGCCGTGAAAAAGGCATTTAAGATCGTCTGATTTGAGCAATAGATGTTGTAAAAAAGCCGCTCTTTCGGAGTGGCTTTTTTAATGGTCAGCACTCCCTTATTTTTTCGGATGCCCGAGCCGCTCCAGTTGAATGCCGGTAAAGAAGCCTTCCTCAATCAAACCAATGAGTTGCGCAGGCGTGGGATTGATCTGGTAAAAGGTATCGTCTTTGCGCTTGATCTCCTTTACAGCCAACTTTTTGGAAAGACGCTTCACGATGGTTTTCGACTTCTCTTCACCTTGCAGATCGATCGACTGGAATTGAAGACCGCCATCGGGTAATTTCTTGATCAGCCGCAGCACCCACTGGTCTTCCACCTTAAAGTTTACGAAGTAATAATCCTTATAGAACTTAACCACCATCGAATCGCTGATCACACCCCTGCCCAGCCAGTCTTTGTCTTCCGCATCCTTAAAATGATAGCCCCAGGATTCGATTAAGAGGGTATCGCCTTTTTCTTTGGTATGTGGGTCTCTGGCAAGGTAAGCCCCCTGTAGTTCGGCTGGTACTTCCCGAAGCGGCTGAACACCTGATGGCTGGGTCACCGCAAAGGACACTTCGCGGCAAGAGCCAAGCAACAAGGTCCAGGTGGCAATTAATAGAACTAAACTCCACTTCATTTACTTAACTCAGGTAATCAAACAAAAAGCACAACCCTAAAACAAATGCGGGCCTTAAATTACTTATTCCTGTTAAATTGCTGGTAGGTGTAATGTTTAAGCACAAAATGAAAAGCCGCACCTGGCCTTGTCACCTAAATTGCACCGTTTTTCTGTACCACAACTCCCGCCAAAAACCCTAAAAGCATTAGCACCGGACGGATTAGGGGTTTGTTTTTTCATAGGCACAGCTTTAACGTAAGCTGATTATGGAAGTCCGCGAGGTGCTAACATGAGAGAGGGGCTTCGGCCCCTTTTTTGTTAGAAAGAAGGTCAACGAAAAGTGAACAAGTTCGTTTTTAGTAACTTTAAACTTCAAAAACACAAACCTTCCTTACAAATGAACCGAAAGTATGTTCCAATCCTGTTGGCTATTTTTATTATGTTAGCTACAGGCCCGGGCTACACCCAGGTAATCAACCGGTTGAAAAGCAAGGGTGAGCAAAAAGCGGGAGAGGCCATTGACAACCTCTTCAGTGGCAAAAAGAAAAATCAAAACAACAACCAGGGCGGCCAGAATCAACCCGGGGGCAACAATGGCAACAACGCACCCGGGGGCAACAATTCAGGTGGCCAAGGCGGAAACAACCCGTCCAACAAAGGTGGAGGCGGCTTGATTTCAACACCTCCTGATGTGAACCAGAACCTGGCCGATGCAGAAGTGGCCTATAAAAAGAATGCCTATGGCGAAGCGCGCTATGCCGTGCAACAAGCCATGCTGGGTATTGAGATGGAAATTGGCAACAAGGTATTGAAGTCGTTACCGGAAAAAATTAATGGACTTGACAAAGACCCGGGGGCAGACCAGGTTACCAGCACTGGTTATGGCTGGGCCGGGTTAACCATACAGCGCCATTATAACGACAATACCGACAAGCAGCTTCGCGTTACCATTGCCAATAACTCTGTGTGGATGGCAGGAGTGAATGCTTACCTGGCTAACGGAGGTTATGCACAACAAACCAACGGAGAACAGAACTGGAAACAAACCAAAGTGAAAGGATACCGCGCGGTGATCGAGTACAGCGATGGGTCCGGATATAAACTCAGCGTTCCGCTCGGTCAAACTTCGCTGATTGTGTACGAGGCAGTGAACTATGCCAACGAGCAGGAAGTGATGAAATCAGCGGAGGCCCTTGATATAGATGGTATCAAAAAGATGTTGGGCGAACAATAATATGCAGCACCTCTTAAAACGAATTTTCAACTATGAAAAAAATACTATACTTCTTCGCACTGATTTCTTTTACCGCTGGCGCACAGGATTTTGATAAGAACCTGGCGGCAGCCCGCAGTTCTTATGCCGCTGGCGATTTAGAAAATGCCCGCTTTGCTACCGAGCAGTTGCTGCGCGATCTCGACATAGCCATCGGGCGAGAAATTCTGAAACTGTTGCCTACCCAGATAGGAACCCTGGCAGCCAACGAAAAAGAAGATAATCTGACAGGAGGCGCAGGTTATGCAGGCGGCTTGTATGTGCAGCGAACCTACGGAACCGTTGAAACCCGCCATGCCAACATAGACATCATCAACAATTCTCCCCTCATCAACTCCATTCAATCCATTTTTGCCATGCCAGTGTTGGGTGGTATGATGCGCGATGAAAACCAGAAGCAGATCAAAGTGCAGGGTTACAAATCGTTACTCACCAGAAATGTAAACAGCAACACCGGCAAGACGAATTACGAATTGCAGATACCCATGAATAACACCTTGTTGACGCTGCGCATAGACGACACCACGGAAACAGAAATTACACAGGTGGCCAACAGCATACCCTTGAGTAAGATTGCCCAAATGGCGCAATAACTGTTAGAGTGTGGTCAAATAAAAAAACCGACTCCATGAGCCGGTTTTTTTATGATAAGATTTTGCGGTTGGCTTAATTAAATCGAACCCAATAAATATTTCCTCCGCCCAAAGGCATTCAAATTCATTTCATTATTTCGTTGACCTGAAACGGATTGGTTGGGCGGTTGATGACAAGTGAACGTTCGCGGGTAAAAAACACGTAGCGGCCGCGCAAAGCCATCGCAAAAGTCAGATTGAAAAACGAAAAGTACTGATGCCGGTGCATGATAACTTTTTTTTGGAGGGCATGAAAGAGTATTTGCGCACACACACATCCGCGAAAGCATACATTACCAAAGTGGGCATCACCAAACCGGAAGAAGAGTTGGGCACCGGTTTCCTTCGCGTGCATCGCTCCTTCCTGGTGGCCATTGGCAAAATACATGCATACGATGCCACAGAACTGGAAGTAGGGCGTAAGTTAATACCGATCGGGCGCAACTATAAAGACAGTGTGATCTCTTCACTGGCCGGGAAATTTTAATCCAGTTGCTTCCAGCGCTTGTGCGACCAGAGCCAACCCTCCGGTTGTGCGCCAATTACCTCTTCGGTTTTTTTTACATACAGATCAATCACTTGGTCGCTAGTTTCGCGATCGAAGGGAGGGCTGGCGAGAGGAATCAGCTCCACACGATAGTACCCTCGTTTTACTTTTTTTACCGCAGCAAAAAATACCGGACTTTTACTAAACACGATTAGTTGACTGATACCGTGATAGAAAGCAGTACGTTGACCCATGAAGGTCGTCCAATACCGTTTGGAACTGTGATTTCCGGGCGATTGATCGGCCACAATGGCTGTGGCTCGTACCAAGCTCCTTCGCCTAATGGCTTCGCGTGGCACATTTTCTCTGCTGATGGCGAATGCACCAAACCGTGTTCTGCACAAAAGAGCGAATTGATTAAAGAGTTTACTGCGCTGCGATTGATACACAAAGTCGATCGGGATACCCAAGGCAAAGCTGCCTGCCGCCAGCAACCACTCCCAGTTAAATTGGTGCGAAGCCAGCAGTAAAACCGGCTGTTTCTGTTGTTGATACGTTAGCAGGATTTCCGGATTGGCAAAGACCATACGTTTCTGCAGGTCTTCTTTCTCAATAGACAAAAGTTTTAGTGTTTCTACCGCATAATCGGCAAGATTTTTAAAAAATGCCTTTTCGATGCGCGCCAGCTCAGCCGGTGGTTTTTGGGGAAACGAGTTGCGCAAGTTTTGCTGAACTACTTTTCTGCGGTAACGCACTAGGTAAAAGCTCACAAAGAAGAGCACATCGGCCAGGCGGTAGAGGGCACGGAGGGGCAATTGAGAAACGATCTTCAAAAACCACATAAACGCCAAAATTAAGGTTTGTTTCATTACTTTTGAGCGTTTACACACGAATGAAAGGGAAGGCGGTTATCATTACAGGAGGCTCTTCGGGCATTGGCCGTGCGCTGGCCTTTGAGTTTGCCCGCAAGGGCTCGCAAGTACTTATTACCGGCAGAAGAAAAGAGCAACTCGAACAGGCTTGCGCTACCATGCACAAAGAGAACATAGCCATGCACTACATGGTAGCCGATGTAGCCGTTGAGACTGACAACCAACGGGTGGTACAAGAGGCCGTGCGGCTGTTTGGGAAAATTGATGTGTTGATTTGCAACGCAGGCATTTCTATGCGCGCTCTTTTTGAAGAGCTGGAGTTACCTGTTTTTCAAAAAGTGTTTCAAAGCAATTTTTTCGGCACTGTCTTCATTGTGAAACATGCACTCCCACACATTATCAAGTCCAAAGGGTCGATAGTGGGTGTGTCGTCTATTAACGGAAGGGTGGCGAGCCCCGCACGCACCGCGTATGCAAGTTCTAAGTTTGCCATGGAAGGCTTTTTGGATACGTTGCGGATGGAAATGATGCGGCATGGCGTGCATGTATTGGTGGCGCGCCCGGGCTTTACGGCTACCAACATCCGCGTGGCCGCTCTCAAAGCAGACGGCTCTTCACAAGGGGAGTCGCCACGAAAAGAAGAAAAAATGATGACCTCCGAAGAGGTGGCCCAGCACTTGTATGTGGCGATAGCCAAACGTAAGAGAGACCTTACCCTTACCGTTGTAGGCAAGCTGGCAGTCTTCCTTAACCGGCTCTTCCCTGCCTGGATGGATAAGATTGTTTACCGCTTCATGGCCAGCGAGCCAGATACCCCGCTGAAGTAAATGGCCAAATCCAAAACCGTCTTTTTTTGTCAGAGTTGTGGGTACGAGTCGGCCAAGTGGCTGGGTAAATGCCCCTCGTGCAATGCCTGGAATTCTTTTGTGGAGGAAGTGGTAGCCAAAGCCGAGGGTGGCAAGAACGAATGGCGACAAGAGACCGGCCGCACGAAAACCGTACAACCTAAAACCCTGCGCGAAATTGAAGCCGCCAGCGATGTGAGGATCGTTACCCCGGATGAAGAACTGAATCGTGTGTTGGGGGGAGGCATTGTTCCCGGCTCTTTGGTGTTGATTGGTGGCGAGCCTGGCATTGGCAAATCCACGCTGATGCTGCAGATCGGGTTGTCGATGCCACGTATTAAAGTGTTGTATGTTTCGGGCGAAGAGAGCGAACAACAGATTAAGATGCGGGCTGAACGCCTGCAACTGGCTGGCTTAAAACAGCATAACCTGGAGGGCTACTTTATGCTGGCCGAAACCAACACGCGGAACATTTTTCTGGCTATTGAAAATCTGGAACCGCAGTTGGTGATCATCGACTCTATCCAGACTTTGTATACACCGATAATTGATTCGGTGGCCGGCAGCGTGGGCCAGGTACGCCAATGCGCGGGCGAGTTGATGAAGTTCGCCAAAGAAACCAATACACCGGTTTTCCTGGTGGGGCACATTACCAAAGACGGCTCGCTGGCAGGACCTAAGGTTTTGGAGCACATGGTGGATACCGTGCTTCAATTTGAGGGCGACCGGCACCTGGCCTATCGGATACTGAGAACTACCAAAAACCGATTTGGTTCTACCAGCGAAATTGGCATTTACGAAATGCATGGCACGGGCCTCCGTCAGGTCTCCAATCCATCGGAGATACTTATTTCGCAAAAGGATGCTAACCTGAGTGGCGTAACCATTGGGGCAACGGTTGAAGGCAACCGACCCCTGTTGATTGAAATACAATCGTTGGTAAGCCCCGCCTCGTATGGAACACCACAACGCACCCCTACCGGCTTTGATCAAAAAAGACTTAACATGCTCTTGGCTGTGCTCGAAAAACGGTGTGGATTTCGTTTTGGCACGCAGGATGTTTTTCTGAATATGGCCGGAGGTATTACCGTGGAAGATCCGGCAATAGACCTGGCCGTTTGTATTGCGCTGGTTTCTTCTTTCGAAGAGTTACCTGTGTCAGACAAGATTTGTTTTGCAGCCGAGGTGGGGTTGGGTGGAGAGTTGCGTGCGGTAAACAGAATCGATCAGCGGATATCGGAGGCCGAGAAACTGGGTTTTGAAGAGATTTACGTTTCGCGGTTTGCACAGAAGTCGGTAGGTAAGCCCGGGAAAATTAAAGTAAAAGCATTTGGACGCTTGACGGAAGTTTTTGAAGATTTGTTTGGCTAACGCATGGAATACTTTTTTGTAGACAAGCTCGGAGTAACCGATGGAGTTTTCAGCTTCGTTATTCTGCCGTTTCTAATTTTCTTCGCCCGCATTTGCGATGTATCCATCAACACGGTGCGCATTATCTACATGCTGGGAGGCAGAAGGTATACCGCCACGTTGCTTGGATTTTTCGAGGCCTTCATCTGGCTGCTGGTGATACGCGAAATCTTTAAACACCTTGACAACTGGCTCTGCTATGTGGCCTATCCCGCAGGGTTTGCCATGGGTATTTTTGTAGGAATGATTATTGAAGAACGCATTGCCTACGGTAAGGTGATTGTCAGAATCATTACACGCAAAGAGGTAATAGGTTTGTTAGGCGGTTCAGGTTTACGCATGTAAATGCAGAGGGCCCCGATGGCCACGAGAACCTGGTGTTTACCGTTTTGGAACGCGAGCGGTTAGACGATTTGCTGCATTATCTCAAAACAAATTTGCCTACCGCTTTCTACACTGTAGAAAAAGTGAAAGCGGCAGGCGAAAGCGGTGTGCTGCCCGAAGAGAAGGGCGGGCTGCGGCTGTTCACGTGGTTAAGAGGGGTGATGCGCAATTAGCGGTCAATCCAACTGAAAGCCCGCGCGGCCTTGAAGCCCACCGGTGTGCAGAAACAGTATGGTGGTGCCCCTTCGAAAAAAGCCTTCCTTTATTTTTTCAAGAACGCCAAACATGGCTTTTCCGGTGTACACAGGGTCAAGGGGTATGTGGTGTGTTTCTGAAAACTGCCGCATGAACCACAGCAGTTCTTGCGTTGCTTTTCCATAGCCGCCAAAGTGAAAGGCAGTTTCAATCTGGTAATTGCGCTGGTTTGAAAATGCCCTCACTTCGTCAAACAAAAAATGCCCGCCTTTCAGAGCGGCAAATCCCACCACCTGCTTTTCGGGCAGTGCCAGCGATAGGCCTGCCATGGTGCCGCCTGTTCCCACTGGCAAACACACATAATCAAACGCAGTATCTTGCTTAAGTTGTTGCGCCAACGCGGCCACACCCTTTACGGCCAGCGAGTTGGTTCCGCCTTCCGGTATCAGGTAAAACGCGCCCAGGCGGCTGCGTAAAGACAGAATGAATTCATCTTCATTTCTTTTGCGATACGCCTCGCGGGAAACATAGTACAATTCCATGCCTTTACTTTTTGCGAAAGAAAGCGTTGCGTTCAAGGGAAATGTTTCTTCTCCCCGAATGACACCAACAGACCTGAGCCCCAATTCGTGTGCTGCGGCCGCAGTGGCATAAATGTGGTTGGAATAGGCTCCGCCAAAAGTGAGTAAGGTGCGATGTTTTTGCTGCAGCGCATCCTCGAGGTTATACTTGAGCTTCCACCACTTGTTGCCCGACACAAAAGGGTGGTTCAAATCTTCGCGTTTAATGAGCAGCGAAACGCCCGCCTGAACCGTTTCAGGGGTAGTCAAACTAATGATGGGTGTTGGATGGTACGTTAAGGGCGACATCAATTCAACTGCATTTTAGGCGTTAGCCGTCAGCCGTAAAAATGCCATGCTAAAAAATATGTCAATAACGAATTCATTTTACTAATTTTTTTAGTAAATCGGGGTATGAATGATAACTACCTGAAAGTTGGTAGTAATAGGGCCCGGACAAATTTGTCTTTCAAAAAAAACGGACGACAAATTTCTAACAAAGATTTCCCACGTGGACAAGTGAACGGCTTCGCAGACAACTTGGACTTTGAAATGAATTAAAACGTGGGACAGTCTAAAAATTAATACAGCAGACCCTTCGCATTTTTAAGAAGATTGTGATTCGATTAGCCACCGCATTTGGCACATGCCATAGCCGCACAAACCCGCCTAACACCAAAGCTATGGCAAGAGCCAAATCCCACCCACAAACGATTTGACATTACAGATTTTCTTTTTTATTTTGGACATTATTTGTCAAGTCAAACAAATTCAACTTGAAAACCACAGCAGAACTTATTAGAGAATTGAGAGAAAAGAATGGACTTCTTTTACGACAAGTCGCGGCTGAGATTGAAATAGACCAAGCGCTTTTAAGCAAAATTGAACGAGGCGAAAGGTTTCCGACAAAAGAACAAGTAATTAAACTCGCTAAATTTTACAAAGTTGACCTGGACGAAACTCTAGTGACATTCTTTAGCGACAAGTTAGTTTATGAAGTTCAGGACGAGGACGTTGCTTTAAAGGCAATGCAGGTTGCCGAAAAGAAAATCAACTACTTAATTAAAAGTAAAAATGGCAGGTAAAAAACTTATTGATGTAGCCAACAATGAGTCGCCTAGCCAATACGCAGACAGGTTAGGGCTTCAGTATTCAGAGTCTGTTAACCAAGAACATAAAAAAACTAACGGACAATTTTTCACTCCAAAGGAAATAGCTTCTCTAATGGGAAAGCTAGCCGAAACCAGTGAAGACGAAATAAAAATCTTAGACCCCGGTTGTGGTACGGCAATTCTAAGCTGTTGTTTGGTAGAGTCGCTTTTCGAAAAGAACTCAAACTTGAGGAACATCGAATTAACAGCGTATGAAACAGATAAGGAACTTGAACCTTTTACCCTAAAAGCAATTGAAAACTTAGGAGAATGGCTTAAACAAAGGAATATTAAGTTTTCTTATAAGCTTGTCACCAACGATTTTGTATTGGAGCAAGCTGATTGCTTAAATGACGAAAAGACTCTTTTTCAAAAAACAGTTGAGAAATTTGACTTAATAATTTCAAACCCTCCCTATTTCAAACTTTCTATAGATGACAAGAGAGCTATTGCAGCTAAGGCGGTTGTAAACGGACATCCAAACATTTATTCAGTTTTCATGGCAATTTCAGCCAAGCTCTTAAGAGAAAATGGGCAACTCATCTTCATAACACCACGTAGCTACGCTTCAGGCGGTTATTTCAAACTCTTTAGAGAATACTTCTTCAGAATAATTGAAATTGACAAAGTACATCTATTTGTTTCAAGAAAAGATACATTCACAAGGGACAATGTACTTCAAGAAACGGTAATCATAAAAGGTAGACGAGTTAAACAACCCAATCCAAATCACGAGGTAGTAATTTACTCTTCGCATGGGCTAAAAGACATTTCCTCACCGATGCAGAAATACTTCCAGCAACGAGAAGTGATAGATATTAATTCAAATGAAAAGATACTTTTTCTCCCTACTTCCGATTCTGATGAAGGCATCTTGAATATTGTAAAAAGTTGGAGTGGATATTTGAGCAAGTACAATATTCAAATTTCAACTGGCCCTGTCGTATCATTCAGAGCATGGGATTACATTAAGGATAATTCCGAAGAAGAAAACTTGGCACCACTTTTCTGGTTACATAATGTTAAGCAGATGGCGCTTGAATGGCCTCTTGAAAAACCAGACAAGGGTCAATATATAAAAGTTCAGAAAGAGACAAGGTCGATACTAATTCCGAATAAAAATTATATTCTACTAAGACGTTTTAGTTCCAAAGACGACAAGAGTAGATTAATTGCTGCCCCATACTTTTGCAACTACCCCAATTCACAATTTATTGGAGTCGAGAATAAAGTAAATTACATTTATCGAAAGGGAGGCCACTTGGACAGAAATGAGGTGGTCGGTCTTTGTGCCCTTTTAAACAGCAGTTTGTATGACAACTATTTCAGAATATTCAATGGGAACGTAAATGTTAGCGCCACAGAACTTCGAGAAATGAAACTTCCTGAGTTAGATGAAATAAAGCAAATTGGAGAAAGGATTATACTAACAAATGATTTCTCGGTCGAGTACTCGAACTCAATTATCAATGAATTTTTTAATCTAGAAGAACAACCTGTTTAATGAAAAAACTAAAAGAAGCACTTCAACTACTCAGTGATTTGGGATTACCGGAAAAACAGCAAAATGAAAGGTCTGCATTATCTCTTTTGGCGCTTGCTAATGTCAAAAAGACTACCAAATGGGCAGATGCAACCCAAATTAGTATGTCTATTGCTGGTAGTAAGGATGGTCAGGGGAAATATCCCGGAATAATGCAATTCATAAATAACAACTATGCCATTGTAAGGACATATAAAGAAAATAGCCGAGAGTCATTCAGGGATGAGACAATCAAGCCATTTGTTCAAGCTGGAATATGTGAGCATAATCCCGAAGAACCAGGACTTTCTCCAAATAGTAAAAACACTCACTACAGGTTAACTATTGAAGTCCTCAAAGTAATTAGAAGCTATGGCTCCTCTGCTTATAAAGCGGAACTATTCGAATTCAAGAAGGTGGTTGGAACATTGTCAGACAAGTATGCAAAGGCAAGAAACCTATTGAAGGTACCAATTAAATTTTCGGATGGACAGGAGTTTCAATTTGCTCCGGGTGCTCATAACGAATTACAAGCTGCAATCATTAAGGATTTTGCAGCGACATTTGCTCACGATAGTGTGGTGGTATACATCGGTGATACCGCAAACCGAGGAGCAAAAATGGACAAGGCACTCTTGGCTGAATTGAATATTCCTATCGGGCTAGACTCGAAACTACCAGACGTAATTCTTTATGACAAAAGTCGTGAATGGTTATTTTTAATTGAGGCATTTACTTCTGTTGGCCCTATGTCACCACAAAGAATAATTGATTTAGAGAAACTCTTATCAAAGTGTAAGGCTGGCAAAATCTATGTGACTGCGTTTCCAAACAAAGCTATTTTCAGAAGCCACGTTGCAGAAATTGCGTGGGAGACGGAAGTTTGGATTGCTGACAATCCAACACATTTGATTCATTTTAATGGCGACAAATTTTTAGGGCCACGATAGTCGCACACACATTGCCTGGCCGCACGTACAGCGCACATCCAAAGCCAGTCAATAAGTGTGCTTAGTTTAGTGTAAGTCGACAAAGTAGTTATTGAAAAATGCTCCAACGCGCGACTGAACTATAAAGATAGGTGTAACATTAACGGGTGATGAAAGATAAGGCTACGAATGAAGTGCGGAGAAGGGCCCTAAAGCTACCAACAAAATGTTTATGCAATGCGGGGGTTTGGTGTTAAATTAAAGTTTATGTTTCACAATGTAGTTCGGTCACGGGGGACAGTTTGGAGCAGGTCGGGCTTAACATTCCGCTGCGCTTCATTTTTAAGCCCTCCTATTCCCCGCACTGCATAAACACAAACGGTCGTGGGGCGCAGATAAAACCCGGAAACCGCTTTTTGAAGGCCGAATATGTTACCGACCACCTAGAAGGTTTGGACGAGCCAATGCCGGCAAACGCCAACACACGGGTATTTCAGGAAAATGCGAAGAAGATAGTAAACAAGGTTAACAGCCCCGATCTGGGGATGATGTTTTCGATGAATCCGTACCAGGGCTGCGAACACGGGTGCATTTATTGTTACGCCCGAAACACGCATGAGTACTACGGCTTCAGCGCGGGCCTCGATTTTGAGCAAAAAATAATCGTGAAGCGCAATGCTGCCTCTTTGCTTGAGAAGTAACTATTCCCGCCACCTTTGACCCCCCATTCCATTCCTGATTGACCCCCTGTTCCTGCAAGTTGACCCCTTGGGAGTGTTTCCTAGGGTTTACGGGAATTCCTGCAAGTTGACCCCCTGGAAATTT
>JBMOLS010000004.1:0-171277 GCA_049324055.1 Bacteroidota bacterium
ACCGGAGAATCGAACGGGGCGGGTAACGCCTTCTCGCAGGTGTTGTTCAATCCTACCGGAGACGCGCGCACGATTACCTATACCTTGCAGGCCCGCAACGTGGCCAACGTGCCTGCCTGTAATGGTGCGCCTGTAACGCTGCGGGTGGGGGTTTACCCTGTTCCCAAAGTGACCGGGCTTGCCAGCTCCATCAATGTGTGCGAAGGGGAGACGCGCGCCATCAACCTGACCAGCTCTGCCACCGGCACCACCTTTGCGTGGACCGTGGATAACAATGCCAATCCGGACTTGCCCGTGATAGGCGCGGGATCGGGATCGGTTATCAATCAAACTTTTGAGAACAACGGTCCGTCTTTGGGCAGCTATCAATATGCCATCACACCTACCGTGGTCATCCCCAGCAATGGCAACTCCTGTGTGGGCACCGATGCCATCCTGATTGTGAACGTGGCGCCTGCCATTGTTCCCCAGTTGTACAGCTCGGATGGCGATGGCGATGCCTACATCTGCCTCGGTGGCAAAGACTTTGTGTTCTTCGATTTTGGCGGCCTCCCGCTGTTTGAATACACCTATACCGATGGCACCACCACACGTGTGGTGAGCCGCAAAGGCCCGATTGACATTGTTACCGTGCAGCCTACGGTTACCACTACCTATCAATTGCTGAAAGTGAAAGACGGTTTTGGCTGCGAGGTAACGCCTACAGACCAAAGCGTGACCGTGAACGTGGGTTCCACAGATGCTGCCTTCCGTATCATGGGCCCTGAGATTGCCTGCAGCCCTTACCAGGTGGAGTTTGAACACAACCAGGTGAACGGTGTGAACTATACGTGGAAGTGGTTTGATGGCGTGGCCGACAGTGTGTACACCGCAGGTACGGATGTGCCCGGCCAGGTTGTGCGGCATACCTTCTTCAACCCTTCGCCCAACGGGCAGGTGCGCTACAAGGTGTTCCTGGAAACACGCCTGGATGACAACTACCCTGGTAACTGTTTGCGTACCTCGTTCCAGGAGGTGAAAGTATATCCTACCGTGGCACCGGCTGTTTTTGCTGATCGCACCGTGATTTGTGCCGATGAAGAGGTGACGTTTGTGAACTCTTCGCAGGGGGTGAGTGCCCACCGCTGGTTCTATCGGGTACAGGGCACCACGGCTGAGTTTGATGTGCGCACCACCACGAACTCCACGTTTGCGTTGCCGAACCCCACAATCAGTAATCCGATTGTTTACGAAGTGGTTTACCAATCTACCAATGGCAATTGTCCGGCCGAAGATGTGGTAACGCCCATCACGGTATATCGCAACATCGATGCTGCGTTTACTTATACCGATCCCACTTTGTTCGTGGGTGGCCATAGCTATACTACCATCACCAACACTTCGCAGCCCGTGGATGGCAATGAGTTTGGGTATGCGTGGGATTTTGGCCTCGATGCCAACCCGCAGTCGGCCAACGGTGTGGGTCCGTTCAACCTGGACTACACCACACCTGGACCGAAGGAGATCTTTCTGCGTGCCACGAACCTGGTGGCGCAGCAGGCGGGGCTCACCTGCTTCAGCGACTTTAAAGAGTTGATTCAGATTGCAGTACCTCCGCTGGTGGCCGACTTTGTGGCCGTGCCGCTGGAGGCCTGCTTCCCGGCCGATGTGGAAGTGATTGAGAACCTGGCTACGGGCGATATTTTCGAGTGGCGCCTGTTCGATGACCTGGGTAAGACGGCTGCGACCAGCAATGCCAACCTGCCGGTGTTTACCGTGGTGAGCCCGGGTAAGTACACCATTGAGCTGACCACGCGCAACTCGTTCACGGGCGACCAGGTGACTGCATTGAAAGACGTGGTGATCTATCCTTTGCCGGTGGCTTCGTTCGATGTGCGCCCCAACGTGGTGTATGTGCCCGATACCGAGTTGAACACCTTCAACTTCAGCTCGGGTGCGACCGAATACGAATGGGACTTCGGGGATGGCACCGTGTTGTTTGAAGAAGAGCCGAAGCACAAGTACCGCGTGGAAGGTATTTACGATATCATGCTCATCGCGAAGAACGACCATGGCAATGGGGTGGTGTGCGTGGATTCGCTCACGCGGCAAGTGGTGGCCAAGCAGGGTGGCGTTACCCGCATTCCCAATGCGTTTACACCCAATCCCTTTGGGCCGAACGGGGGTCGTCCCGGCAGCAACAGCTTCAACGATGTGTTCCTGCCTCAGGTGAAGGGCGTGGAGGAGTTCAACATGCAGATATTCGATCGATGGGGCAACCTGATTTTCGAGAGCAACGATTCTACGATGGGCTGGGATGGCTACGATCGCAACGGCAGGCTGCTGCCGGCAGGGGTATATGTGTATAAACTCACGCTCCGCTTGTCGGACGGGCAGCGAACGACCCAGTTGGGAGATATTACGATGATTAGGTAGGAGGTGTGGTTGTTAGTTGTTGGTTGTTAGATGGGAATTGAGAGGGAGATTTGAAATGTGAGCCGTGAAATGTGAGCCGTGAAACGTGAGTCGTGAAACGTGAGGCGATTTAGGGATTGAATGAAATGTTTGTACTTTAGCTTGCTGTTGATGAAACGTATTGTTACGATAGCGGTACTGGTGATGCGGGCGGTGTTTGCGCAGGCGCAAGATCCGCAGTTCTCACAATACTACCAGGCGCCCCTGTATCTGAACCCCGGCTTCACGGGCATCACCCCACAGCAGCGGTTTGTGTTGAACCACCGCATCCAATGGCCCAACCTGCCGCAGGCCTTCGCCACCTATGCCGCCAGCTACGACATCTGGGTAGATGAGTTGCGCAGCGGCTTCGGCATCCTGGCCACCACCGACAAGATGGGGTCGGCCGGCTGGCGTACCACCAACGTGGGGCTACTGTATAGCTACAAGGTGCGGCTGACGGACAAGCTTGTCTTTTCTCCCGGGTTGAATTTTGGCTATGGTGTGAACGGGCTGGATCGCAGCAAGCTGAGCCTGGGTGACGGGTTGGAGTTCAACGGCCAGTCGCTGGACCCCGAGTTGGCCAAGCTGGGCAACAAACAATACTTTGACTTTGGCTCCGGCTTCGTATTCTACAGCCGCATTGTGTGGTTGGGGGCTGCGTTCAGTCATATGAACACCCCGAACCTGTCGATCTTGAATGAAACCGCGCGCCTGCCGATGAAGACCACCATCCACGGGGGGGCGCGCATTCCGCTCTACAACGGGCCGCGCACACAGGCTCGCATATCGTACATCACGCCTTCCTTTATTTACCGCCATCAGGGGCCTATCAACCAATTAGACCTGGGTGTGAACTATCACGTGGACCCGGTGTCGGTGGGGGTTTGGTATCGCGGCAAGCCCTTTCAGGAAAATGCCATCGGCACTATTAACCACGATGCGCTCATCTTCACCATGGGCTTATTTTTCAAAAACTTCAATATCGGCTACAGCTACGATTTCAGCATTTCAGAGCTTTCTGCAGCCAGTGGAGGGTCGCATGAAATCAGTATCATCTATGAATTTGTAGCCAAGCCAATTGCCCGCAATGTGAAGCGGCAAAACCGGCTCATACCGTGCCCTACGTTTACACAGAAGGAGAATTTTTGGAAGTAAAGAAGGGTGGTGGAGGTAGGAAGGTTTGAAAGTTCGAAGGTTGGAACGTTGGGGGGGTGATTGATGTGTTTAGGTTTCCAGTTCCTGGTTGCCTGTTACCAGTAGAGGTTAGTTTCGCGTGGTTGGTTTAGAAGGGTTGGGGGGTGGAACGTTTGAAAGTTGTAACGTTGCGGGTTTCAGGTTTCGTTACGATGTCAAGCGCAGTACAAGAAAGATCCCTCACTTAGTGCACTACGATGTGCTGGATTTGTTCCAGCGATTTGCCTTTGGTTTCGGGCATGATCTTCCAGGCGAAGAAGCCCTGTGCCACCATCATCACCGCAAAGAGCGTGAAGGAGTAGGCCCCGCCCATGGGCGAAGACTCAGCCAATATCGGGAAGGCCCATGAAATGACAGCGGCCATCACCCAATGTGTGGAGCTTCCCAACGCCTGCCCTTTGGCCCTCACTTTGTTGGGAAATATTTCTGCAATGAATACCCATATTACCGACCCCTGCGAGAAGGCGAAGAAGGCAATGAAGCCCACCAGGTATAACATCACATCGTAGCCGGAAAAATCCTGCGTATAAAATGTGTAAGCCACCATGCCCAGTGTCACCGCCATGCCCACCGATCCGATGATCATCAACGTCTTCCTTCCCAGTTTATCGATGACCGAGATGGCCAACAGCGTGAACACCATGTTGGTCACTCCGATGGAGATGGCTTGCAGCAGTGCGCTGTCTTTGGCGAGTCCTGCCATTTCGAAAATGCGGGGTGCATAGTACATGATGGCGTTGATGCCCGCCAGTTGGTTGAACATGGCCAGCGCCATGGCATAGAAGATGGGGCCACGGTAGGCTTTGGTGAAGAGTCGTTCGCTGGCAGCGCCTGCCTCCTGTTGCAGTGAGTCGCGGATACTGCCGATGGCTTTGTTGGGTTCGGGTTCGCCTATGCTTACCATCACCGCGCGCGCTTCTGTTTCTCGTTTTTGTTTCATGAGCCAGCGCGGGCTTTCGGGTACGAAAAACACCCAGGCAAAGAAGAGGGCGGAGGGCAATGCCTGCACGCCCAGCATCCAGCGCCAGGCATCTTCGCTGATGCCGAAGAGCAGGTAGTTGGAAACGAAGGCGATGAGGATGCCGCTCACCACATTGAACTGAAAGAGGGCCACCATGCGCCCGCGCGCATGTGCCGGTGCAATTTCTGATATGTACATAGGCCCCACTACCGAGGAGGCGCCCACGCCTATGCCACCCAGGAAGCGAAAGATGACAAACACCTCCCACGAACTGGTGAGTGCGGAGCCCAGCGAAGTGACGAGGTAGAGCAGGCCGATGGCCTGCAGTACTTTTTTCCGCCCCATTGTTTCGGCAGGCCTGCCGGCACCCATGGCGCCCAACACCGTGCCGATGAGGGCCGCAGCTACGGTGAAGCCGTGCGCAAAGTCGGACAAACGCCACATTTCCTGAATCGATTTTTCCACGCCTGAAATCACGGCTGTGTCGAAACCAAAAAGGAAGCCGCCCAAGGCAGCCACGATGGCGTTGCGCAGGGCGGAGGAAGAAGAGGGAGCAGACATGGTGTGCGCCTGTTTGGTTGTTTTAGGCTAAGATAGGGTTAAAAGGTTGGAAAGTAGGAGAGTTCGAATGTTTGAAAGTTAAAAAGTTAGAATGTTTGAAAGTTGGGAGGATCTAATGTTTGAAAGTGGAAAGGTTGGAGGAGGTAGTTGCCGATTGCCAGTTACTGGTTTCAGGTTACATGTTATATGGTTGGAGAGGGTGCAGGTTGCCGGGTGGACGCGTGGATTTGCTCGTCTTGTAAAAGGGCATCGGAAAGATGGAAATAACTTTTATCTTACTCCCTTAACCATCCCATATTTATGCGTTCTGTTCTCATTTTTCTCCTTTGTTTTGTTGTTACCCTTTCGGAGGCACAGCGGAAAAAGCCGGAGGCGGCTCCATCCGCACCTGCCTTTGATTTTAACGATTTTTATAAGCCCGTGAAATGGCGCAGTATTGGTCCTTTCCGAGGAGGGCGTTCCAACACGGCTACCGGTGTGGTGGGCGACATTCACACCTACTATATGGGCACTACCGGTGGCGGACTGTGGAAGACAGACGACATGGGCATTACCTGGCGCAATGTGTCTGACGGCTTCTTTCAAACCGGATCGGTGGGTGCCGTGGCCGTGTCGGAGAGCGACCCCAATGTGGTGTATGTGGGCATGGGCGAGCATGCCATTCGCGGGGTGATGACCCATAGCGGTGATGGCGTGTATAAGTCGACCGATGCAGGGAAGACCTGGAAGAAAATGGGACTGGAAGCCACGCGCCACATCTCGCGCATACAGATTCACCCTGCCGATCCCAACATTGTCTATGTGGCGGCCCAGGGAGCACTGTACGGGCCTAACCCCGACCGTGGTGTGTTTAAGTCGACCGATGGGGGCGTTACCTGGACCAAAGTGTTGTATGTAGATGAGAAGACCGGCTGTGTGGAGTTGCAGATGGATCGCACCAATCCGCGGGTGCTGTATGCCGGCATGAACGAGTATGGGCGGTTGCCGTGGAAGGTGATCAGCGGAGGGGCCGGCAGTGCGGTGTATAAATCCACCGACAGTGGCGCCACCTGGGAGAAGATACACAACGGCTTGCCCAAGGAGTTGGGTAAGATGGGCATTTCGGTGAGCCGCAGTAATCCCGATAAGGTGTACCTGCTTTTGGAAAGCGATTCTGACAAGGAGCAAGGCGGCTTGTTTGTGTCGGAAAATGCGGGCAAGAGCTGGACGCGCGTGAGCGATGACCATCGGCTGGTTCAGCGTGCGTGGTATTATATAGAAGTGTTTGCCGATCCGCAAGATGAGAATACGGTGTATGTTTTGAGTGCTCCCGCCTTGAAATCGGTGGATGGCGGCAAGAGCTGGGAGTACCTGCATGGTCAGCATGGCGACTACCACGACCTGTGGATCAATCCCGCCAACCCGCGCAACATGGTTATTGCCGATGATGGCGGGGCCTCCATTACCTTCAACGGGGGCAGCACCTGGTCGGCCCAGTCGAACATGCCCACGGCCCAGTTTTATCGTATCAACGTAGACAATCAGTTTCCCTACCGCATCTATGCCGGTCAGCAGGATAATTCTACCGTGGCTATTCAAAGCCGTGCGTTGGGAAGCTGGGGCATCACCACCGACCACTGGCAATCTTCGGCTGGTGGCGAGAGTGCGTTTCTTGCGTTCAATCCCGATGACCCGCGCTTTGTGCTGGGTGGCAGCTACCAGGGCACCATCGAAGTGTTGGATACACGCTCCAACGCGGGAACCAACATCATGGCCGCACCGAATCAATACCTGGGCGAAGATGCCAAAGACATCAAATATCGTTTCAACTGGAATGCACCCATTATCTGGTCGAAACACGAGCCGAATACCTACTACCATGGGGCGCAGGTGCTGCTGCGCACCGATGACATGGGCGTAACGTGGCGCGAAGTGTCGCCCGACCTGACCCGCAACGAGAAGAGCAAGCAGGGCAAGGGCGGAGGACCCTACACCAACGAGGCCGTGGGCGCTGAAAACTACGGCACGCTGGCTTACGTGGTGGAGTCGCCCCACGAGAAAGGGGTGATCTGGACCGGCAGTGATGACGGGCTGGTGCACGTTACGCGCGACAATGGTGCCACGTGGCAAAATGTGACGCCCGCGGGTTTGGCCGAGTGCCTCATCAATGCCATTGAGGTGTCGCCCCACGACAAGGCCACTGCCTACATTGCTACTACCAGGTATAAATTCAACGACCATGCGCCCGGCCTCTACAAGACCACCGACTATGGCAAGACATGGAAGAAGATAGACAAGGGCATCCCAGCCCAGGCTTTTACGCGCGTGGTGCGCGAAGACGACCAACGCAAGGACCTGCTCTTTGCGGGCACCGAGGTGGGCGTATTTGTGTCTTATGATGGCGGCTTGAACTGGACATCCTTCCAGTTGAATTTGCCGGTTACGCCTATCACCGATCTGCGCATCCACCAGGGCGACCTGATTGCCGCCACTTCGGGGCGGTCGTTCTGGATTCTGGACGACCTGGGCTTGCTGCGGCAGCATGCGGGTACGCCCGGGGGTGTTAGCCTGTACCAGCCGGAGCCTGCCGTGCTGGTGAATGGAGGCAGCGAAATGAACGGCAACCAGTCGGATGGCACCAACCCTTACCGCGGTGTGAACCCCGCCAACGGTGCCGTGATCTACTACCACCTGCCGGAGTTGGGCGAGAAGGAACACATCACGCTCGAGATCAAAGACAGCCGTGGCCAACTGGTGCGCAGGTTCAGCTCGCAGGCTGACACCACTTTTCTGAGTGGCTGGGAGGGTGGGCCCTCTGCCGATCCGTTGCTCTCCAAAGCCAAGGGGTTGAACCGGTTTGTGTGGAATTTACGCTACCCCACCATGTCGGGTGTGCCCGGCACGTATGTGGAGAGCAGCTTCAGCGGGCATAAAGCCATTCCTGGCAAGTATACCCTTACTCTCACTGCGGGCGGCAAGTCGGTAAACAGCACTTTCGAGCTCCTACCCAATCCGTTGTATGCCATCGATGCCCGGACCTATGAGGAATACCATACGTGGATGCATGCGCGGGAGCAGGAGGTGACCACCATGCACAACCTGGTGAACAGCCTGCAGGCGCAGCGCGAGCAGTTGGAGAAGGTGGTGGCCACCTTGCCACAGGACGAGAAGTACCAGGCGTTGCGTCAGGGCGGAAAGGAATTGGCCGGTAAACTGAAGGCGTGGGATGAAGACATGATTCAACGCAAGTCGAAGGCCTATGACGATGTGGAGAACTTCCCCAATAAGTTTACGGCACATTACCTGTTTATGATTAACCAGACGGAGAGTGATTTGCCGCGGGTGAACCAGCCCTCGAAGGACCGGCACCGCGAGTTGGCTGCACAGTGGCAGGCGTTGGAGGCACGTGCGCAGGAGTTGAAGCAGGGCATTGGTGCGTTTAACCAGCAGCTGTGGGCTGCCGGTGTGGGTGCGGTGTGGGTGAAGTAGAGGAGATTGCATCTGTCGGGATGGAGATTGCTTCGGACTACGCTGCGCTTTGCCCGCGCCATGACGTGGGGTTACTGAGTCTGGGGAGGAGATAGTGAAGAAGATGCCCTTCGACCGCACTAGTGAAATGAGCATTGCGGGAGAAAACAAAAGGGCGCTATCGAGATGGATAGCGCCCTTTTGCTTTAGATAAGAAAGTAGTCTATTTCAACACATCCTTGATTTTCTCTGCCGCCTCTTTTAGTTGAATGGCTGAGAACACTTTCAGACCTGATTGCTGAATGATTTTGGCTCCTTCTTCGGCATTGGTACCCTGCAGGCGCACGATGATGGGCACCGGTATGTTGCCTACTTTTTTGTACGCTTCCACCACACCGTTGGCCACGCGGTCGCAGCGTACGATGCCTCCGAAAATGTTGATGAGGATGGCCTTGACGTTCGGGTCTTTCAGGATGATGCGGAAGCCCGCTTCCACCGTTTCTGCGTTGGCGCCACCACCCACATCTAGGAAGTTGGCCGGCTCACCGCCCGACAGTTTGATGATGTCCATGGTGGCCATGGCCAGTCCGGCACCGTTTACCATACAACCTACGTTGCCATCCAGTTTCACGTAGTTGAGGCCCGACTTGCCGGCTTCCACTTCCAGCGGATCTTCCTCTGAGATGTCGCGCAGTTCTTCCAGGTCTTTGTGGCGGAAGAGCGCGTTGTCATCGAGGTTTACTTTGCCGTCAACGGCCAATATCTTATTGTCAGATGTTTTCAACACGGGGTTGATTTCGAACATGGAAGCATCGAGGCCCATGTAAGCCGTGTACAGCGACTGGATGAATTTCACCCCTTCTTTGAAGGCGTTGCCTTCCCACCCCAGGGCGAAGGCAATTTTGCGTGCCTGGAAAGGTTGCAGGCCGATGGTGGGGTCTATCCACTCTTTCACAATTTTTTCAGGGTGGGTTTCGGCCACCTCTTCGATGTTCATACCTCCTTCGGTGGAGGCCATGATCACCGGCTTGCTGGTGGCGCGGTCGAGCAGGATGCTCATATAGTATTCTTTCGGCTCGCTCTCGCCCGGGTAGTACACATCTTCGGCAATCAGCACCTTGTTCACCTTTTTGCCTGCGGGGCCTGTTTGTATAGTTACCAGCGTGCCACCCAGTATGGCTTTGGCTTTGTCGGTTACTTCGTCTAATCCTTTAGCCAATACCACACCTTTCGATCCCGTTTCTTTCACCGTTCCCTTTCCACGTCCCCCGGCATGTATCTGCGATTTCACCACAAACCACTTCGTTCCGGTTTCGGCCGCCAATTCCTTGGCTGCGGCCAGGGCCTTGTCGGGCGTGTCGGCTACAATGCCGCGCTGCACCGCCACACCATATTTTTTTAGAATTTCTTTTGCCTGGTATTCGTGTATGTTCATAAGGTACCTATTTTGCAGGCAAGCTACTTTTTTTAGTTCTTTAATTCAAAGAAACCTTCCTTTATGCTCCGGGCCCAGGGAATCAAAAAATCGTACGGTGCACTGCGTGTGCTAAAAGGAGTTGATATTCAGATAGCTGAAGGCGAGGTGGTGGCCATTGTGGGCGCTTCGGGTGCGGGCAAAAGTACCTTGCTGCACCTGCTGAGCACGCTCGACACACCCGATGAAGGCACGGTGTGGATGGATGGGTTGAATATCTATCAGAAATCTGCTTCAGAGCTGGCGGCCTTTCGCAACAAACACATGGGCTTTGTCTTTCAGTTTCACAACCTGCTGCCGGAGTTCTCTGCGCTGGAGAATGTGATGATACCGGGCCTGATTGCGCGGGACCCCGAAAGTGCGGTGAAGAAGAAGGCTACTGATTTGCTGGTGCGGCTGGGTTTGCAGGAGCGGCTGCACCACAAGCCCAGCGAGTTATCGGGCGGAGAGCAGCAACGTACCGCAGTGGCGCGGGCGTTGGTGAATTCACCTCGGTTGGTATTTGCCGATGAGCCCAGCGGCAACCTGGATTCGAAGAATGCGGCCGAGTTGCATCAGCTGTTTTTGCAACTGCGGCAGGAGTTGAAGCACACCTTCGTGATTGTGACACACAACCCCGACTTTGCCGCCATGGCCGATCGCAAACTGGAGATTCGCGATGGTGTGATGGTGCGCGATTAGATGCGCTTCTTATGGTATTTTACCTGGGCCTTCTGGCCGTGTTTGGTGGTGTGGTTGGTATTACCGTAAGAATGGCAGTGGTAGCTTTCGAAACTGCAAGACGAGAGCACCAATACGAACGCGGCAAACAACATTACTTTCTTCATGGCTTTTCTTTTTGATTTGATGCATCAAAGGTAGAGCCGCCCATTCACCGGCACTTTCCGTTCACCGGTCGGAAAAAATCCCTGTAAGGGTGGAGAAAAAATCGACAAAAAGTGTGTGAATGCGCCCAATCAGCGAGGAAGCGGGCAAAACCTTACACCCATTCTTACATCGGCAGGGTACTTAAAGAAATACTTTAAGGAGATTAATGTGCAAATGCTTCGGTTTCCGCCTCCGTTACTTCCATCAGTCCCTTTCCATTCAGGGCGGTGAGGCGCACTTTCTTCAATTCATTGATCAGTAGCGGATCGTATTTGGCCGTTACGCGGATGTAGTTATTGGTGAAGCCATGCATCTGGCCGTTCTCCACATCGTTTTCGAACAGCACGGTGTTTTCGGTGCCGATGTGGGCCTGGTAGAAGGCCCTGCGCTTTTTGTCGGATAAGATATGGAGCATTTTGGACCGCTCGCTGCGTTCCTTGGGTGGTACCGATCCCGGCAGGGTGGCGGCCACCGTGTTGTCGCGTTCAGAAAAAGTGAAGACGTGGAGGTAGGAGATGTTCAGCTCGTTGAGGAAGTGGTAGGTCTCCAGAAAGTCTTCGTGTGTTTCGCCCGGGAAGCCCACAATAACATCTACGCCTATGCAGCAGTCGGGCATCTCGGCTTTTATTCGCTCCACGCGGCTGGCGTATAACTCGCGCAAGTACCTGCGCTTCATCAGCTTCAATATTTTGTTCGAGCCAGACTGCAGTGGAATGTGGAAGTGGGGCACAAATCTTTTCGACTGCGCCACAAAGGTGATGATTTCGTCTGTAAGCAGGTTGGGTTCGATGGAAGAGATGCGGAAGCGGTCGATGCCTTCTACCTCATCCAATGCGCGGATCAGTTCGATGAAGCGCTCTTTGCGCACTCCGTCCTGCAGTCCGAAGTCGCCCGTGTTGACGCCCGTCAGCACAATCTCTTTCACCTCGGTGCGTGCAATTTCCTGTGCCGACTTCACGATGTTTTCGATGCTGTCGCTGCGGCTGCTGCCCCGTGCCAGCGGTATGGTGCAGAATGAACAGGAGTAGTCGCAGCCGTCCTGCACTTTTAAGAACGTGCGGGTGCGGTCGAACATCGAGTAGGAGGTGTTGAAGGTTTTCACCTGTTGTATGTCGGTAGCAAATACCTGCGGCTGTTCGGGCCGCACAAAGCCATCCAGCAATTCGGCCAGCCGGAATTTCTCAGCCGCTCCCAGCACGGCATCCACGCCCGGTATCGTGGCAATCTCCTGCGGTTTCAGTTGCGCATAGCAGCCCATGATGGCCACGTAGGCGTTGGGAGAGATGGCCCGGGCTTCGCGCACAATCTTGTGGCATTTCTTGTCGGCATTCTCCGTTACCGAGCAGGTGTTGATGATGAAAATGTCGGGCGAGTCGTTGAAATCTACTTTCCGGTAGCCGCTTTCCTCCATTTTCCGCGCGATGGTGGACGTTTCGGAGTAGTTCAGCTTACAGCCCAGTGTGTAGAATGCCACTTTTTTCATCAGGGCGCAAAGGTAAGGAGGTGTGGGCGGTTTTGAAAGTTGGTGCGATCGCAGACGGACATGTTGCCAATTTTTGTGCAACCCGTGGAGAGCTGGCGAAGTTTAGCTTTTTTGCATCCATGATTTATCTGCGTTTTCTGGGTGTGGTCTTCCGTTTGTGCCAGGAGGCTTTCTGGCACCATCCCCGGATGGTGAGGTTCTTGCAGCGGGAGGTGCAGCGCGCCTGTGGCGACACCGTCTTTCCGGAAACGGTGTGGAGGCGCATTGGCCTGAATGTGATGGTGGCGCAACTGGTGCAGGTGTTTGTGGCGTTGTTGCACGGGCAACCCCTAAGCTCTTCGGACAGGAAGAAGTCTGCATTTCTGGGAGCCGTTACTCCGCTGGTGGACGACCTGACCGACCATCGGCAGCTCTCCACCGCGCAGATTCTGGACTACCTGACGGTGCCCGGTGCGACCGACCGGGCACAGCGAGCGCTGCAGTATCTCTATCGGCAACTGTTTCCGGGCAGCGCGGTCTTTCGTGCGGCTTTCTTGTCGGCTTTGCAGGCGCAGGAGGCGAGTTTGTCGCAACTGGGTGCCAGTCGCCTCGCACACGAGGCGCTGCAGGCCATTACGCGCGAGAAGGGAGCCCGAGCCTTTGTGTGGTTACGGCACGGCCTCCGTACGCCACTGGTGGCGGGTGAGGCCGAGGCCTGTGAAACGCTGGGCTTTGTGCTGCAGTTGGTAAACGACCTGTTCGATCTGTACAAAGACCGTGAGGCCGGGCAGCAGACCTTGCTGACCAATGCCACCGACCTGCGCCCCTTTGAGGCACTCTTCCGGCAGGAGGTAGCTCGTTTAGCCATGCAATACCGGCAGCTGCCGCTGCCTGCGGTGGCAAAGGCCAGGAGTTGGGCGTTTATCGTGCCCATCCTGGGCGTCAGCGAAGTGTGCCTGCAGCAGTTGTTGCGCCTGCAGGGCGAGGCTACTTCCTTCGATGCCCAACGGCACAGCCGCCAGCAGTTGGTGTGCGACCTGGCGAAGTGGCCCAACCGCGTGGCGGCCATGCGCCACAGCGTGGCCCTATTGCGTGCATGGCAGCGGGAAATCATCCCACCAAAAGCATAACGCCCCGGTAAAGCTTCCTTAACAGTGTCTCTTTACTTTGTACGCATGGCAAAGGGGAGCCGCATTTTGGTGGTAGATGACGACCGAGACATTCTCGATCTGTTGGAATACAACCTGGAAAAGGAGGGGTTTAAGGTAAAGTGCCTGGACAGTAGCACGGGCGTGCTGGAGGTGGTGGCCACCTTTCAACCCGACCTGGTGATTCTGGATGTGATGATGCCCGGATGGAATGGCATTGAAGTGTGTAAGCGCCTGCGGGCGCTGCCCTGGTTTCACGATACCTACATTTTCTTTCTCACCGCGCGGTCGGAGTTCTATTTTCAAGAGGCGGCCTACGAAACCGGTGCCGATGATTACATCGAAAAGATTGTGGGCATGCGCGCCCTCACGCACAAGGTGGTCACCGTGCTCAATAAAAATTATGTGATCCGCAAAAGAGAGCAGGAGTTGACCATCGGGCCGCTGAAGATCAACAGGCGTAAGGGCACCGTTGCTGTGCACCAGCGGGAGATACCATTATCGAAGCCTGAAATGGAGCTGTTGTTTTTCTTTGCGCAGAACCCGAACAAGGTGATCAGCGCAGAGTTGTTGCAGAACAACATCTGGGGGTCAGAGGTGTTTGCCACCTCGTTGTCGCTGTCGGGCTACGTGGAGAACCTTGCGAAGAAAATGGGCGATGCGTGGATTACGGTAGCGGGAGAAAACAAGTACCGCTTTCGCTTGCCAGGGGTATAGTGTTGCTTATTTTATTGAGTACAGAAAGCCGCTTAATCCACTTCCAGTTGTTCCAACACATCGGCCAGTTGAGCATAGTTGCGCAGGCCGGGTTTTTCTTCGTGGCCGCCCTGCAACGCAATGCCCGCCACTCCACAGCGCTCGGCCACCTCAACAGACAGGTCGTTGCCGAAGGCCCAGATCACCGGACGTTGGTTTTGAATCTGCGCCACCCATTCACGTTGCTCCGCTGAGGCCTGTATTTCCAGCCACGAAATATTGGAGAGTTGGGCGATGGCCTCCCGGTATTGGGGCCATTCTTGTGCCTGCAGCGTTACCCAAAATTGCAGCTCGCTGTTTTCTTGTATTAGGCGCAGATCTTGTACCGCTACCTGTACATAGTGTCCCGGGTATTGTGTACGAACCTCCTCCAAGTTAGGGGCACCCGGGGGCACCTCCAGCACCAGTTCGGGGCCGCTCACCCAGTTGATTATTTCCTTGTAGGCCGTGGGAGACAGGGCCCCTGTTGGGAACCCAAGCCAATCCACACCCATCCCTGCACTGTAGCGCGCGTCACTCAGGTTGGTGATGCCGCCCACTTTCACTTTCATCTTTAAAGACATGTCCAAATATCCAAAGAAAAAATAACGCTAAAAAAGTATCCGGCTTTTTTGCCCCAGGTACTGACTACTATCTATCCTATTGACGATATTTTAGATAACTTTGCTACCATGAGGCAGTTGTTGCGCAGATGTGGCATGTGCTGGGTGTGGGCGCTGCTGGTGCTGGGGTGCGATCGGGCGGAGTTACCCGAGAAGGCACCTTCCGGAGCGGACTATTTTCCCCTGGAATCCGGTCGTTATTTTATCTACCAGGTCGACTCCACCGCCATTGTGTTCAATCGAGAGACGATCTATCAATACCAGGAGCGGCATACGATCACCGATTCGTTTCGGAACGAGGCGGGGGGCATTACTTACTTGATGCAACGGGCATTTCGGGCCTCGGCAGAGGCCGCCTGGCAGCCCCTGTCGGCCTGGCAGGTGCGTAGGTCGGGCGAGGAGTTGGTGGTGGTAGAAGGTAATACCCCCTTTGTGCGGCTCGCCTTCCCGGTGCAAACGGGACGATCGTGGAATGGCAATGCCTTCAACAGTATTACCGGCAAAGACAACTGTGGCGATGGGGTGCGCTTTACCTGCGACCGGTATGAAGTCACCGGCACGGGTGGTTCTGTTACTTTGTCTACCGGGCTTGCCTTTAATGACACCATTGAAATTACAGAAGAAGATGTGCCCGATGTGCTGACCATTTTTGATGTGCGCAAATCCGTCTATGCCAAAGGGGTGGGGTTGGTGCAGCGCGAGGTAACCTACTACGACTATTGCACGGCTGGTGCGTGCTTTGGCCGTGAAGAAATTGATTCCGGATTGCGGTACCGCCTTACGTTAATAGAATATGGCACGTTGTAGGGCTTTGCTTTTCTTCGTTTTGCTGCTGGGCACCGCTGTTGCGCATGCCCAGGAAAACCGCTACATGGTCTTCTTCCGCGACAAGGCAGGCACTGCCTTTTCCACTGCGCAGCCTGCTGCTTTTTTGTCGCAGCGGTCACTGGCGCGCAGGGCGAAAAATGGGGTGGGGGTGAGCGAGGCGGATCTGCCGGTGGTTCGTTCGTATGTGGAGCAAGTGTCGGCCACCGGAGCACCTGTGTTTTATACTACCCGCTGGCTGAATGGGGTGTTGGTGCAGACCACGCCCGCGCTGGCGGCCCAGATCGGCACCCTGCCTTTTGTGTCGCGGGTAGAGCAGGTGGCCCCGGGCGGGCGCCTTCCCTCTGGGCGCACCAAGAAGATCAAAAACAAAACCGACTCCGGCATCGCACCCGAAACCCTGGGGCAACTCAGTATGCTGGGCATGGACGCCATGCATACGGAAGCGGTGCGTGGTGAGGGTGTGCTTATTGCCGTGTTCGACAGCGGCTACCAGGGGGTGGACACGGCCGGGCCTTTTGCACACCTGTGGAGTGACCAGCGCATTTCTTATACCTTCGACTTTGTCGGCAATGGCGCTGAGGTGTTTCGCTACGATGACCATGGCACCGAAGTGTTTTCCGTGATCAGCGCCCGCAGTGGCACCTATACGGGTGGTGCGCCTGGTGCAGCTTTCCACCTCTACGTTACCGAAGACGTGCGCAGCGAATACCGCATTGAAGAATACAATTGGCTTTTTGCCGCAGAGCGAGCCGATAGTGCGGGCGTGGATATCATACAGTCATCGCTGGGCTACAATACGTTTGACGATGCTGCCATGGATTATGCAAAGGAAGACCTGGACGGCCAAACGGCCATCGTGTCGCAAGCGGCAGCGCTGGCGTTGGCGCGGGGTATGGTGGTGGTGGCGAGTGCCGGCAATGAGGGCAACAACTCGTGGCAACTGGTTACGCCCCCGGCCGATGTGGATGGTGTGCTGGCTGTGGGCAGCGTAACGGCCAACTTCACGAAAAGTTCTTTCAGTTCGGTAGGCCCCACCGCAGATGGGCGCCTGAAGCCGGACGTGGTGGCCCTGGGTTCGGGCACCCAGGTGGTGCGCCCCAATGGCACCAATGGTTTCAGCAGCGGCACCTCGTTGGCGGCACCGCTGGTTACCAGCCTGGCGGCCGGGCTGTTGCAGCGTTTTCCCCAACTAACAGTGGCGCAGCTGTACGAGGCCATCACCGCTACCGCCAGCCAGGCCAACCAACCCAATCAGTTGCTGGGCTTTGGTATTCCCAATTACCAGCGCATAGTCAGTTACCTGTCGCCCGAGGCGCCTGACGAGGAAATCACCATCTATCCCAACCCCGTATCGGGAGAGCCCGTGCACGTGCTGTTGAAAACCGTGCAGCAGCCCGTTACCGTTACGGTGCACGAATGGCAGGGGCGCGTTTTGCAGGAAGAAAGTATGTTTGTTTCGTGGCAAAACAATCCGTTGTCCATCGATTTGTCTAACTTACCGGCCGGAATGTACCTGCTCGTTGTGCGGGCCGGAGCGCATTCCCGAACCGAACGCATCATCAAGCAGTAAAGCACATTGTGAGAACACCCGTCATTGCCCCCTCGATACTGGCCAGCGACTTTGCCAACCTGGAAAAAGAAATTACCATGATCAACCAAAGCGATGCCGACTGGGTGCATGTGGATATCATGGACGGGGTGTTTGTGCCCAACATTTCCATGGGCCTACCGGTGGTGGAGGCCGTGAACCGCCATGCCCGCAAGCCGCTGGATGTGCACCTGATGATTGTTCAACCCGAGCGCTATGTGGAGGCTTTCCGCCAGGCCGGGGCCGAATACATTTCGGTGCACATAGAGGCGTGCCCGCACTTGCACCGCAACCTGCAGCAGATTCGGGCGCTGGGGGCGAAGGCCGGAATTGCTGTCAACCCGCACACCCCGGTGGCATTGTTAAAAGAGGTGATTCATGAAGTTGACCTGGTTTGCCTGATGTCGGTGAACCCCGGCTTCGGGGGGCAGAAGTTCATCGAAAATACGTACCAAAAAATCCGCGAGTTGAAAGCCCTGATCGTGGAGAAAAAATCGCCCGCATTGATAGAGATTGACGGGGGCGTGAACCAGGCCAATGCGCGGCCGTTGTTGGAGGCCGGTGCCGATGTGCTGGTGGCGGGGAATTTTGTGTTCTCCTCGCCCGATCCGGCCGGCACCATCTGGCAGTTGAAGCACATCGCCTGACAAAGGGCCCCTTTTCCCGCGAAAGCGGCAGGAAATTTGTCGTTATGAGGGCGGAATGTCAACTTCGCAAAGCTGATTTCGTTTCAATGACTACTATGCGTCTCCTCTTCGTCCTCTTTTTTTCCTTCTTCCTTTTCGGCTGCGGTCCGCAGGTGGCGCGCATTGAGCCCACGCAGGCCGTAGACCTAAGTGGCCGCTGGAACGATGCCGACTCGCGGCAGGTGGCCGACAAGATGGTGACCGATCTGCGGGCCAGCGAGCGCTTTGCTGAGTATGCGCGGACCAAAGGCAAAAAGCCCGTCATCATTGTGGGCACCATCCGCAACAAAACAGCCGAGCACATCGATGCTGCCAATTACGTGAAGAAGATCGAGGTGGCCATCTTCAATTCAGGGCTGGCCGACATTGTGGAGTCGGATGCGTTTCGCGACAAGCTGCGCGAAGAGCGGGCGCAACAGCAGGACTTTGCCGACCCGGCCACCGTGGCCCAGTGGGGCAAGGAGACGGGCGCTGACCTGATTCTGTTTGGGGAGATGACTTCGGAAACTGATGTGATGGGCCGTCAGCGTGTGGTGAACTACATTACCACCCTGTTCCTTACCGACATGGAGACTAACCAGCGCGTGTGGTATGGGCAGGAGGAGATCAAGAAATACATCCGGAAATAGATCTGTATGAAGCGCCACATATGCAGTTGGAGCCGAGTGGTGTGCGCTGGCGCGGTGATGCTGTTGCTGATGGCAGCACAGGGGTGCGCCTCCTACTACCAATCCAATCAATCGTTTAACGAGGAGTTTGAGAGTGGCGACTTGGAGCAGGCGCTGGATGCGCTGCGCAAAAATGCCCACGATGGTCGCGGAAAAAAAGAGTTTCTCTACCTGGTGAACAACGGGCTGGTTTTGTCTTTGCTGGGCCGCTACGAGGAGAGTAACGAGTTTTTTGAAAATGCCTATCTGTTTGGTGAAGACTACCGCAGGAACTACCTGAACGAGGCGGCTTCTTACCTTACCAACCCCATGTTTACCACCTATAAGGGCGAAGACCATGAGCACCTGATGTTGCTTTATTACAAGGCCGTGAACTACCTGAAGATGAACCGGTATGACGAGGCGCTGGTGGAGTGCCGCAGGCTGAACATACGGCTTCAGCAGTTGAGCGACCGCTACCCTGCCGGGAACCGCTACCGCGAAGATGCTTTTGTGCATAACCTGATGGGCATTATCTACGAAGCCGACCGCGACTATAACAACGCGTTCATTGCCTACCGCAACGCTTACCGTATCTACCAGGAGGCGTACCAGCCGCTTTTTGGCGTAGGCGCCCCCGAACAACTGAAAAAAGACCTGGTGCGCGCGGCTTTGCGCAGCGGGATGGCCGATGAATATGCACATTGGAAGGACGTGTTGGGCGTGGACGCCACCTTGCCGTCTTCCGAGGCGGCCGAGCTCGTATTTTTCTGGCACAACGGGCTGGGGCCGATCAAGTCGGAGTGGAGTGTGAATTTCATCATCACGCGGCAGCAAAACTGGGTGTATTTTAAGAGCCCCGATCTCGACCTGCAGTTTCCGTTCAACCTGGAGAGTTACGATGAGAAAGACCGCAATGACCTGGCCAACCTCGAGATGTTCCGCGTGGCTTTCCCGAAATATGTGGCCCGCCATCCGTACTACGAGCGGGCATCGCTGGCGGCTGGTGGCAGTACCTATGCGTTAGAGCTGGCCGAAGACATCAACAAGGTGGCCTTCCAAAGCCTGGCGCAACGCATGCACCTTGAATTCAGCAAGGCCCTGGTGCGGGCCGCCCTCAAGAAAGTGGCCGAACACCAGTTGAAGAAATCAGACAAAACCCTGGGCTCTGTGTTGGGCATGATCAACGCGCTTACCGAGAAGGCCGATACCCGCAACTGGCAGACCTTGCCTTATGAGATACGCTACACCCGTGTACCCATGAAGGTAGGCGAGAACAAAGTTATCTTTACACTGCAGGCGCCCCGCGAGGAGGGTGCCCACGAATTTGTGTATCAGGCCAAAGCAGGGCAGACACTATTCCACACCTTCACTTCGTTGGAGAGTCAATACCCTTCTTACAGTTATTGAAGGGGCAGCGATGGGGGTTCATTCGGACGAAAGTTTTACCTTTATCCCTTATTGATAACTTTTACGTTAAAGCGGCCTGAGAGTCATTCGATACATAGCGCTTGGTTGGTTGGTGGCAATAGGGGCCGTACAATGGAGTTGGGCACAGGATGAGCCGCCCACTTTTCCGTTGGATAACTTTTATGCCGAACGCAAGCCCTGGCCCCGCCAGATTCTGAAAGACTTTCACTTTGGTTTGAGCACTGGCTACGGCCACACCTTTTTTGGTCATAAACTCGATGGCTTTGGCGTGTTTCAGCGCCCCGGCTACAGCCCGCGCATTTTCCCTGCGGGTGCGGCCGTAGGCAACCGCTACAGCAACTGGGTGAACCAGGTGGTGGGCGACACACTGGCTATTCAACCGGGCAATTTTTTGGTGAGCAGCGACACGGCCAACCTGCGCTTTCGCGGACGCAGCTGGCACGTACCCTTGCGCGCCACCCTTCACTACGAATACGACCGCTACCGCATTGGCGGTGGCTATTCTTACGAATACATGCGGCTGGGGGAATTCAGACCGCGGGGCGACTTCAAAGACCAGATAGGCACGTTTGCACCCACGGCTCCGGGTGGTTTTATGCGCAGGTACTTTGGCCTGATAGGCGTATCGTTCTACCGGCTGAATGAATACCTGTTCTCGGTGGAGGCCAATGTGGGCAGCTACAAGCCCGGCAGGAACTTTAATCTGGCGGCCATCCGGAAAGGAGTGTATGTGAACGTGGGCGTGCTGATCGAGCGCGACTTCAGCGAGTACCTGAAAGGTTTCATCCGACCCTCTTTTGAGATCAAAAATTATACGCTGGCCACACCCGAGGCGGGGCGCTCGCTGGTGCACAACATGAATGCCGTGTATGTGAACGTTGGCTTTACCTATAGCTTGCCCGAGTTGCCCAAATGTTTTCACAAAGATTGCAGGGCGCAGTTGAACCATGCACACGGCAACCGCGAGTACCGCAGCCGCGTGCATCCCGTTTACAAAAAGCAGAACCCGCACTATGGCGAAAACCACCCCCGACTCATCAAATACAAAGGCAAAAACAAGAAGAAACTGAACCCCTATTGACAGGGGATTTTCGGTTAAGAAAAGCCCTGCGTTGCCCTGGTTTTTCGTGCTGTGGTTACATCAATTTTACCTATCTTGGCCCGTCTTTCGGCAACCCCGGAAAGGTGCTGAAAACGTAACCTAAAATCTGTTAAAAACACGTGGCTGAAGAAACCGAAAGCCCGCTACCTGAGCGGCAAAACATCATCCCCATCAACATAGAAGACGAAATGCGCGGAGCCTACATCGACTACTCGATGTCGGTGATTATTTCGCGCGCCCTGCCCGATGTGCGCGATGGCCTCAAGCCGGTGCACCGCAGGGTGTTGTATGGCATGCAGGAGTTGGGCGTGAACTACAACAAGCCTTACAAGAAGTCGGCCCGTATTGTGGGGGAAGTGCTGGGCAAGTACCACCCCCATGGCGATGCATCTGTGTACGACACCATGGTGCGCATGGCGCAAGACTGGTCGCTGCGCTATACCCTGGTTGACGGGCAAGGTAACTTTGGTTCGGTGGATGGCGACTCTCCGGCCGCCATGCGCTATACCGAAGCGCGCCTGCGCAGAATGGCCGAAGAGCTGCTGGCCGACATCAATAAAGACACGGTCGACTTTCAACCCAATTTCGATGATTCGCTGACCGAGCCCACCGTATTGCCGGGCAAGGTGCCTAACCTGCTGGTCAACGGATCTTCGGGCATTGCCGTGGGCATGGCCACCAACATGGCCCCCCACAACCTGGGCGAAGTGGTGGATGGAATCATAGCATATATAGACAATAAAGAGATAACTATACCTGAGTTAATGAAACACATTACTGCCCCTGACTTCCCCACGGGCGGTATTATTTACGGATATTCAGGGGTACAGGAGGCCTACGCGACTGGCCGTGGCAGGGTGGTGCTTAGGGCCAAGGCCGAGATCGTTACCGCGAACAATGGCCGCGAGCAAATCATCGTGACCGAGATACCCTACCAGGTGAACAAGGCGCAGATGATTGAGAAAACTGCTGCACTCATCAACGAGAAAAAAATAGAAGGTATTTCCGACATCCGCGATGAGTCGGACCGCGAAGGCTACCGCGTGGTGTACGATCTGAAGAAAGATGCCATTGGTAACGTGGTGTTAAACAATCTCTTTAAGTACACCCAGCTACAGTCCTCTTTTGGAATCAATAATGTGGCCCTGGTGAAAGGCCGTCCACAGACCCTGAACCTGAAAGACCTGATCGTTCATTTCGTAGACCACCGCCACGAGGTGGTAGTGCGCAGAACTAAATACGATCTGGCCGAGGCTGAGAAGCGTGCGCACATCTTAGAAGGTTACCTCATTGCCCTCGACCACCTCGATCAGGTGATTGCCCTCATCCGCGCTTCGAAAGATCCCGATGTGGCAAAGGAGGGGTTGATGCAGCAATTCGGACTTTCTGAAATACAGGCCAAGGCTATCTTGGAGATGCGCCTGCAGCGCCTCACCGGCTTGGAGCGCGAAAAGATTCAAAACGAATACCAGGAGGTGAGGGCATTGATCGAGCGCCTGAATCAGGTTTTAGCCAGTGAACCCCTCCGCATGCAAATCATCAAGGACGAACTGTTGGAGATGAAAGAGCGCTATGGCGACAAGCGCAGAACAGAGGTGGTGCACCACGATGACGACATCACCATAGAGGCGCTGATTCCCAACGAGGAGATGGTGATCACCATCTCTAACCAGGGTTATTGCAAGCGCACCTCGCTGTCGGAGTATCGCACGCAGGGCCGGGGCGGTGTGGGGTCGAGGGGTGTTTCCACCAAAGAAGACGACTTTACAGAACATTTGTTTGTTGCACAGGCGCATAATTATTTGTTGATTTTCACTGAGTTCGGTAAAGTTTATTGGATTAAAGCTTATGAGATTCCAGAAGGCAATAAAACCAGCAAGGGGCGCGCCATCCAGAACCTGATTAACATCGAGCCGGGCGACAAGGTGCGCGCGGTGCTCAATATCAAAAACCTGACAGATGAGGAGTACATCAACAACAACTTTGTGATACTCTGTACTGAGAAGGGGACTATTAAGAAGACGAGCCTGGAAGCTTATTCCCGCCCACGGGCCAACGGCATTACGGCCATCACCATCCACGATGGCGACCGGCTGTTGGAGGTAGGATTGACCAACGGAAAGAGCCACATAGTCATTGCCAAGAGCGAGGGCAAGGCCGTGCATTTCGATGAAGATGATGTGCGCCCGATGGGCCGTACTGCTGCCGGGGTGCGCGGGGTAACGCTGGAAGGCGATGACGACAAGGTGGTGGGCATGGTGTGCATCAGCCGCCCCGATGCCAACCTGTTGGTGGTTTCGGAAAAAGGCTATGGCAAACGGTCGGATATGGAGGACTACCGCATTACCCGCAGGGGTGGAAAAGGGGTAAAAACCATCAATGTAACCGAAAAAACTGGCAAGCTTGTTGCCATTAAGGAGGTAACAGACAAGGACGACCTGATGATCATCAACAAGTCGGGCATCAGCATCCGCATTAGTGTGGCCGAGTTGCGCGTAATGGGCAGGGCTACGCAGGGTGTGCGGCTGATCAAGCTGAATGAAGACGATTCTATCAGTTCGGTGGCCAAGATTGAGAAGATGAATGACGGTAGCCCGTACGACAATGGTGCGGGCCCTGAAGGGCCCGTGTCAACCGATGGTGAAAATCCGCAAGGATAATTAGGAATGAAACTTTATTTTTGAACGATAAACTAAACCTGAAAATGAAAAAGTTAGCAGTTGTACTGATGCTGGCAGCAGCAGGGTCGGCCGTGGCACAGAAGGATATCAAACCCAGTTTGCCTAAGGCTGAAAAAGCATTGTTTGCCAATAAGTTAGATGAGGCCAAGTCTATTATTGATATAACCGTATCGAGCCAGGAGTTCATGGTAGACAAAAAGGGCAACCCTTCAAAGAATGCCGCCAAGGCCTGGTATCTGAAAGGGCTTGTATATGCCGCCATCGACACCACCAAGAATGAGCAATTCAAGAGTCTTGAGGCCAACCCTTTCTCCGTTGCCAAAGAGGCTTTCGACAAGTGCAACGAGATTGACGGTGGTAAAACCGGCAGCTTTGTGAATGATCCAGTGTCCGGCTTTCCATTGTTACCCGATCAGGTAAACGTCTATCTGGCGCAGGCCTACTTCAATAAGGCCATCTCAGCCTATCAAAATGACAAGGATTACAAGAAGGCGTTTGAATATACCGAGCAGACGCTCTACTTCATTCCCGAAGACACTTCCATCATCATGAATGCCGGTGTGTTCTTTGCGCCCGCTGCTGGTGAAACCGATAAGTCGATTGCTTACCTCAATAAGTATATTGAGAAGGGTGGTAAAAACCAGGATGCTTACCTGATTCTGTTCGACAACTACGTGAACAAGAAGAAGGATAACGCCATGGCGCTGAAGGTGATTCAGGAAGCGAAGAAACTCTTCCCCGATAATGCGGAATTCCCTAAGTACGAGTTGAACATCTACCTGAACGAGAAAAAATACGATGTAGCCAAAACGATGGTGGAGGCTTCCATCAAAGAAAATCCCAACGATAAAGAGAGCTATTTCCTGTTAGGCCAGTTGCACGAGGAATTGAAAGAGGTAGAGGCGGCCAAGGCGGCTTATAACAAGGCGCTGAGCTTAGACCCTAAGTACTACGATGCCGCTGCTAAGATTGCTAACTTCTACTGGCTGGATGCCAAAGCGGTGAAAGACGAGATGGGAAAGTTGGGTAACACTAAGGCCGACATGGCCAAGATGCAGCAACTCGATAAAGATTATGTAGAGAAGTTGAAAGTGGCTATTCCCTATCTGGAAGCCTGCGAGAAGATTTCACCTGATGAATTAAACATTTTGTATCTGTTGTTGGGTGCCTACCAGGACTTAGATGTGCAGCCCAGCATTGCACGCGTGAAGAAACGCCTGAAGGCACTGGGCGAAGAAGTGGACTAATGCCGGATTTCCCTCCAAAAGTGGGTCGCACCATGTGTGACCCACTTTTTTTTTGGGATAAAAGAGCCACACTCGCTTTTCCTACCACGTGTCATGCCGGACGGCAAGAGTGCAGGGGCTTTTGAGCCATCCGACAGCCCGGGAGGTGTACGCACACGAAGTAATAGCTGGATACATTTCTAAGCAGTCACTGCTCTATTCTGAACCCTGAAACGCATGTTTGCCAAATACTTTTTTCGCTCCACGGCCGCTGGGCCGCGTGATGGCAAACCGGGCTGCGTCCTTCCGCACTCCATCGCACTTCCTCCGCTAACCCCGCGAAAGTACGAAGGCCCCCTTGCCATCACTGAAAGAGAAGGCTCGAGTCAAGATTTATACTTTGATTTCCTCTAGCTGCACGATTTCCGAGGGAGTGGGACCTGTTGATCAATCGAAGCTGAAAATCTCCATCGACTGAGGAATCTCCGTGAAGAAAGCAGTATTCTTGGAAGTTGCAGAGACGAAGTAATAGCTGGATGTAGTGCGAGGTAGTCAATTCTCTCTTCGGAGGAATCAAATGCATACCCATCAACAACGTTTTTCGCTCCACGGCCGCTGGGCCGCGCAGTGACAAGCCGGGCTGCGCCCTTCCGCACTGCTTGCCCAAGTAGGCAGTAGGCAGGTTAGACCACAACCAAGCCCGCACCGATCTCCCCAAGCCGCATGGTTTCAGAGGGAGAGGGGACCTATCGCCTCACTGCGTTCGAGGGATCAGGTACGATGACAAATACTTCGCTACTTCTTAGCCACCGCCTTGAGTTTTCGCTCGAGAAAATCGGCTGTGGCTTTGTTCACCTTCACGGAATTTTTGTGCAGCATAAAGTGGTGGGTGTCGTCTACGATCACCAGTGTTTCCATGGGTACGTTCAGCTTGTCGAGTCGCTTTACCAGGTCGGTACTTTGGCTAAAGCGCACGTTGCGATCGTCATCGCCATGAATGATGAGCACGGGCGACTTCCAGGTATCCACCGAAGAAATGGGCGATGACTCCCACGCCACCTGCAGTGCTTGGTCGGCATCGGGTATGCGTTCAAATTTTTCGCGCACCAACAGAGGCCGCGCCCGTTCCCCGGTCCAGTCGTGCACGCCATGAATGTCTACCCCAGCGGCAAACAGGTTGCTGTTGCGCGCCAGCGCCAAGGCCGTGAGGAAGCCCCCGTAAGAGCCTCCGTAGATGCCGATGCGTTGTGCGTCCACCGTGGGTTGGGTGGCGAGCCATTCTGCGGCTGCCTTTACATCTATGTATTCCGAAGCTCCCGAGGCGCCTGCGTTTTTCGGCTGGTGAAATTCATAACCGTAGCCGATGCCCAGGCGATAGTTGATGGACAGCACGATGAAGCCGCGGCTGGCCAGGTATTGGTTCACCGCATAGGCGTTGCTGTAGTAGTCGGAGTAGTGCCATCCCAGCAACATCTGGCGTGGTGGCCCTCCGTGCACAAAGATCACCGCGGGCTTCTTTATGTTGGCCGGGCTTCCGGGCTGTTCAAACCACTGGGCGTGTACCGTCAGCCCATCGGGTGTTTTGTATTTGATCTGTTTGGGTACTACCAGTTGCAGGCGGGGGAAGCTGTTGGGGATGCGCTCTTCTGCCAGGATGCGGGCCTGCCCGCCTTTGAAGGGCATCACGCAAGGTAAAGGTGGCCGTTGTGCCGTGGCTCCGATGAACGCCAGCGTGTTACCATCGCCCGTTACCACGGGTGTCCATTCCAGGCCGCTCCCCGGTGTCATCACCTCGGGGGCTGCCCGGTCTACCGGCACACGTACTACATGCCTGCGGTCGATGTCGAGCGGGTCGGTGCCTGCGTTGGCGGTGAATACCATCCACCTTTTGTCGGGACTCATACGGATGTATTCGGCCATGTAGTTGCCGGGTGTGAGCAGGAGGGGCGCTCCGCCCTGGTCGGGCAGGGAGTAAAGGTGAGGCCATCCGTCCTGGTAGGAGAGGAAGACGATGCGGCCGGCTGCCCAGTGCAGGTTGGTGCCACCGTGGGTGGTAGGTACGGAGCCACGCAAGGTCTTAGGGGCGGTCCACAGCGTACGCGCCTGGCCGGTGCGGGCATCGGCCACTGCGATGGACCAGGCGTTGTGGTGGCGCACCAGCGCTGAATCAGGAAAGCCACCGCCCGCCTGCATGCGAACGAAAGCCAGTTGGGTGCCATCGGGCGACCAGCGGGGCGAGGCATCGCGCGAGAAGCCGGGGTCTATCCAACGGATGGGCTTGTCTCCCCCTTCGTACAGTCCAATGAAAGCATGATCTCCCCTGGCCGACTGAAATGCCAGGCGGCTGCCATCGGGCGACCATACCGGGCTGCTGTTGGTACCGCGGGCGGTAAACAGTTGGGCAGCCGGGCGACTGCCGTCTGCCGGCACCGTCCATATCTGGCCGCCCTTGTGGAAGGCCACGATGCCCTTAGACGAGATCACCGGTTCTTCGCCATCGCCCAGTTGTACGGGTGTGCCCCCTTTGAAGGGTGCACTCCATATTTCCACTTTGGGGACAGTGGTGGAGAAGGCAGGGTTCACTGCCATGTGGTCATCCCAGTTGGAGCCATGGTCGCCCCCGCGCACATAAACCACCCAGTTGCCATCGGGCGAGATCGATACGGACGTCAACTCTTGCCCATCGTCTGCATTGTATTGCGTTAGCTGCCGCGCTTTGAAGTCGGGCCCCTCGGCCACAAAAATGTTACGCAAGCCACCTTCGTTGAAAGCCCATGCAATCTTCGATCCCGTGGGTGCGGCTGTTAGCTCGTTAGGAAAAGGATACGATTTCACGGCCTGCATGGTGAACAGCGTATCGCTCTTTTGGGCGTGCGCACCGATGCTGATGAGCAGGCCGAGGAAGAAACCCCATTTTTTCATTCTTGGTTGGGTTAGGTTGTCCGCTTAATCAGCAAAAAAAATCCGACATGGCCAACCTTTTGTGCCGTCATTGGCAGCAAAATCGTGCGGGGGTTCTTTCAACCTGCATGTGCGGCAGATCAACAATCCGGTTATATTGGGTGTATGAATGGCACGGTCAATAGACAGGTAGAACTGGTGCGAAGTGGCTATGACTACTTCGAGCGGTTGGAGCATCTGCTGCGCCTGGCACAGCGCGAGGTGTATCTGCAGACCTACATTTTTGCAGAAGACGACACCGGCCTACGGGTAACGTATGCACTGGAGCAAGCAGCCCAGCGCGGTGTTCAGGTGTACCTGCTGGCCGATGGTTATGCTTCACAGGGGTTGAGTGACGCCTGGATGGAGCGTATTAATAAAGCAGGCATTCAGTTCCGGTATTTTGCGCCATTGTGGAAGAGCCGCTATTTCTATTTTGGCAGGAGGCTGCACCACAAGGTGCTGGTGGTAGATGGACTTCATGCCCTGGTGGGAGGCATTAACATCAGCGATCATTATAACGACACACCCGGGCATTCGGCATGGTTAGACTGGGCGTTGTATGTTACCGGACCTGCGGCTATGCAGTTAGAAGATATTTGTGTACGCAGGGCGCGTGGGCTGGCGAGTGCCAATTTGCTACATTGGCCCCGTGCCTACCTGCCGACCGATCCGCTGATTGGGGTGCGCGTCAACGACTGGGTGCGGGGCAAGCGCGAGATTACCCACATGTACACACGCATGTTGCGCCAGGCCACAAAATCCGTCATGTTGCTTTCGAGTTACTTTTTGCCGGGTGCCTCCTTCCGCACCCAGTTGCTGCGCGCGGCCCGCAGGGGTGTAAAGATAAGGATCATCGTAGCAGGCATTTCGGATGTGGTGATTGCCAAGTATGCAGAACGCTACATGTACCGATGGTTGCTGAAAAACAACATCGAGATTTATGAGTACCAGCGCAATGTGCTGCACGGCAAAGTGGCAGTTTGCGATGGGCGTTGGTGTACGGTAGGTTCGTATAACCTCAACAACATCAGTGCACGTGCCAGCATTGAGTTAAACCTCGAGGTGCACCTGCCCGAGTTGGCTGTGACCATGGAGCAACAACTGCAACAGATCATCGCGCGCGACTGCGTGCAAATCACCGCGCAACGGTATCAGCACCTCACCCGCTGGTACCAGCGTTTTTTGCAGCGCAGCGCCTACGACATTTTTCGCATCGGCTTGTTTGTGTTCACTTTCTACTTCCGTAAGCGCGAGTAACGGCTTTGCCGCGTATGCGTGCCAGCAGTGCCTGATAAGTATGTTGGTTCCAGTTTTCGAAGCGGCCCCGTTGCATCACCAGGCGATTTTCAGACACGGTGCCTCCAAGGTGATACCGAAATACAAAGGGTTGCGTGCCATCGTACCAGCCTGTTACCTGGCCAAAGCGCGGTATCTGCAGGTACAGTTCGTTGTCATATTTTTCGATGGTATAGATGCCATCTGCAAAGGCAACGAGGCGGTTTGCTTCTGTGGCATTGGGTGCCAATGGCAGCCAATGTGTGTTGGCAGGCTTGTAGGTGAGGTTGAACGACTGTGGCCGGTCTGCCACCGAGGCATAGCCGGTGCGGTAGCCTGCGCTGTCGGTGGCTACTACGTACCAAAGCCACGTGTTGAAGGGGGCGGGCGTGATGATGAGGGGTTTCGCTCCCAACTGTGCGGCCGCCTGTTGTGCCACCACACTTTTGCCGATGAGCGCCTGCAGCAGGTAGACCACCATCAGCGCCAGGCTTACCCAAGCCACTTTCGGCCTGGCTGCGGGTTGCCGTGAGAGCAGTATAAACAACGTTCCTATTAGCAGCGGGAAAGTAAAAAAAGGATCGGCTACGTAGAGCAGGTGCCATGATACGCGGCTGCGGTGGAATGGTTCCCACCAGCCTACTCCATAGGCGTTGCAAGTGTCCAGCACGATGTGTATCAACAGCTGCAGCAAGGCAAACGCCACAAAATGCCAGGTGGGAATGTTTTCCTTGCGGTGATGCCAGGCGCCTGTTAGCCCCAAAACCGTTCCCATTGTTACTGCGAAAAGCAGCGAATGCGTAATGCCCCGGTGTGCCCACAGGTTTACATCGGGCGAAAGCCACAGGCCGGCCACACCATCCAGGTCGGGTATGTTTTGCCCCACTGCACCGTAGATGGCTGCCCGTCTGCCCAACTGTTTGCCCATCACTACTTCGCCCGTGGTGGCACCGAGTACTGCGTGCGTCAGCGAATCCATCGTTGTACAAGTTAAGAGAATCCGTGCTGATTGTGAAGGCAGAAAAAATGATAAAAGTCAACCACTCGGCTGACCTTTTCGCTACAGTGATTTATGGGTGTGAAGTAAGTTCGTAGGCGAAACAGTGATCGGTGGAATTGCCGGTAACCGTGCGTGTGGCCAGTCGATGCAACGTGTACGGTCGACAGGTAGGCGTTTGTTCGTACGAGAAGATGAAACACTCACAACCTCAAAAACATTATAAACATTATCATCCTATGAAAACTACCATTCCTTCACAAAAACCTTTGCTGGCTTCGCTTGCCGACCGGCTGCTGGAGGCGCAGCGCGAGTTGGATGAGTTGGCCGTGCAATATGCGTTGGGCAAGGCGGAAGCGCGCGATGCCTTTGCAGGCCTTAAGATTGCGCTGCGTGCGCAATACCGTTTGCTGAAAAGCCGCCTGGCCGGCACCACTTGGACGGAGGAACTGGCCGCCTTGCAGGCCCGCTTTGAAGCGCTGGAGAAAATGCTGCAGCGCACACCTGAAAAAACCGATGCCTCCACGTGGCGGGCGGCCGAAGAGCGGCTGGCTGCTTTGCAGGAGTTGGTCAGCCAGCGCCTGCGGGAGGCTCCGGGCGCTGCGGAGTTCTTGCATGAAATAGAGAAGCTGAAGCTGCGCATGGAACTGTTGCGGCTGAAACTCGCATTGAAAAAAATCATTGTGCAGGAAGACGTGCGTGCTGGCATACAAAGAGCGGTGAAGAAAACCAGCGCTACCCTGAAGAACCTGAACCAACGCATTGCGCGGTGAAAACCCCAGTATTAACCTGGGAGATAGCTAATGTCCTTCGCACGCTATTAGATTACCTCGAGACATCAATATTACCCAGGCGTTCAAAAAGATAAACATTGACCTATGAAAAAGATCATATGCCCCACCGACTTCAGCGAGACTGCCGACAACGGTATTGTTTATGCCGCCAAACTGGCACAACGCACCGGTGCCTCGCTTACGCTTTTCCACGTAGAATCTTTGATGGAGCATACGCTGGGAGAGGCCGTGATGGGGGAGACCTTCAATGTGCAAGCGGCTACCCAGAAGTTAGCGGCACAGTGCGAGCAGATCAGGCAAGCTTTTCATATTTCTGTAGCGTGCGAAGTGCAGGCCACCGGCCGCTCCGTAATTGCGGAAATTGCCGACCAGGCTGCCCGGCACGACTGCGTGGTGATGGGCTCGGAGGGTCCACATGACCTGGTGCAGTTTTTGATTGGCAGCCATACGTACCGCACGCTGCGCCAGGTACAACGGCCGCTCTTGCTGGTGCCGGCCGGCTATGGCTACTCGGAGGTGCGGCAGTTAGTTTTCGCCTACGACTACCTGAAAAATGGCAAACTGCCGCTGAAGCAGTTGTTGGCCGTTACCGCGGGCTGGTCTTGCAAGATAACCGTACTTCAGGTGTGCCGCGAGTCGTATACGCGTGCGATGGAGGAAAAGATGCTCAGTGTGCAGCAGCAGATACGTCACCTGTTTCCCACCGCGCCCCTGGTGTTCGACACCGTGTATGCCTCGGAGGTGGTGGCCACCTTGCACAGTTACGTGCAGCGGAATGCCATGGATTTACTGGCCCTGTGCACCAAAGACTATCCCTTTATGGAAGGTTTATTTCACAAAAGCACCATCAAGGCTATGAGCGTGATTGCCAGCTATCCGGTTTTGATTACCCACGAGTAAACACCTTTTGTATGTGGGTTTTCCGGCTATTCCGGGATGCATTTATTTCAAAATTTCGCTGGTGGGCCACCGGATTTTGTTGAACCTTTTTCCCAAGGAAGGCGATGAGGGCAACCACGTGCTGATGAACGATTCCATGCGCAAGCGGAAAAAGTGGGTGTGGTTGTAGGCTGCCTGTGTGGGCAAGCGTTGAAAGGGAAAAAAAGAGGCGCTGTGATTTGCAGACAGAAATAGTTACCTTTACATCACCTTTCTGTCATGGGGAAACAATAGCCAGCTATTCGGACGCCATCCACCAAGGTATAATATTCACTAAAACCAGTTACATGGCGCGTCCGCAAGAAACCTTCAACAAAAAAGAACTCGAAAAGAAAAGATTACAGAAGCGCAAAGAAAAAGAGCAGCGCAAAGAGGAGCGCAAAGCGCAATCGAAGCAGGGGAGCAGCCTGGAAGACATGATGGCCTACGTAGACGAAAACGGCAACCTCACTTCCACGCCTCCTGATCCCACCCGGAAGAACACCATCAAGCAAGAAGACATTGTGATCGGCTCGCGCAACACCGGGCCTGCAGCAGGTGCAGCAGTTGTGCGCAGAGGGCGTGTGATGTTTTTCAACACAAGCAAAGGCTTTGGCTTCATTAAAGATGCCGAAAGTGGCGAGAGCGTTTTTGTGCACACCAATGGTTTGCTCACCCCCATCAAAGACAACGATTCAGTTACCTTTGAAATGGAGCGCAGCCCGCGTGGCTTCAATGCCACTAAAGTGAAGGTAGGGTAGTAATGACCGTTTAAAAAGCAAGGCTGCTTTAAAAAGACCGGCTATTCGGGTGTTGCACTTGGTGCCACATACCCACCGTTCTTCTTAAAGCAGCCTTTTTTATTACTAAGGCTTTACAGCTTAGTCAACCAGGCGAACGCGTACTGCATTCATGCCTTTTTTGCCTCTTTCAACCTCATACACCACGCGGTCGTTTTCTCTGATCTGATCGATAAGACCAGTTGAGTGTACGAACACATCTTCGCCTGAATCTGAGGGGCTAATGAATCCAAAACCTTTGGTTTCATTAAAGAACTTTACTTTTCCTTCCATGTTACTTTTTGATAATTGATAATAATTGTTGTGCGCAAACAAATCTGCGGCTCTTCAGCAATTTTTTACCCGTCTTGTTTTTGGATGTTGGATTGATGAAGGTTACTGCTCGTGGCAGTTCCTTTTTTTGGATGTGCATAGCAAAGGTAGACTTTCCTTTCCACAACACAGCATAAAAGGGTATTTATATTTTCGATGCGTTAGATCTTAGCTACCGAGAGCGTGAACTTGCGCGAGAGGGTGAACTCATAACGGCCTTCCTGCATCAATTCGGCCGCTTTGCGCGACATCGACAAAACTGCGAGCAGGTCTTGAGCGGCTGCAAACGTACGGATGTTGTTCAGCGCCTTGCCCTGGTGTACCTGCATGGTGAAGGATACGCCTGTCTTATCGTTGGGGTTCAGCGCCTTGAATTCGTGTTCGAAAAAGCGATACTCCTGCGGGCCAAATTCTGCGGCCACCATCAGTTGAAGGATGGCCGGGCGGTACTTGCTCCACAGCGATGTGTACATCTGTTGGGTCATTCCGGAGAAGAAGCGAGGTTCCATAGCTTTTTACTTTTGTTGTTAATGTGTTATCCGAGATAGGTTTGCAGGCTTCGGCTTCGCGAGGTGTGCCGCAGTCTGCGGGTGGCCTTTTCTTTGATCTGCCGCACGCGTTCGCGGGTTAGGCCAAAGTGGTCACCAATTTCTTCCAATGTCATGGCGGCATGTCCGTTCAGGCCGAAGTAATATGAAATCACTTCTGCTTCGCGTGCCGTGAGTGTGGACAAGGCTCTACCTATTTCATTGCGCAGCGATTCGCGCATCAGTTCGTCATCCGGGGTTTCGTTAGAAGTGCTCTCCAGCACATCCAGCAGGCTGTTTTCTTCACCCTGTGCAAAAGGTGCATCTACCGACACATGACGGCCGCCAACCCGCAAGGTGTTTTCTACTTCCTCTACGGTGGTTTCCAGTTCACCAGCTAATTCTTCTGCCGAAGGTTCGCGCTGAAACTTCTGTTCCAGGGTCGAGAAGGCCTTTGTTAACCGGCTTAGTGAACTTACTCTGTTTAATGGAAGGCGCACCACACGTGCCTGTTCGGCCAGTGCCTGCAAAATGCTTTGCCTTATCCACCACACTGCGTACGAAATGAATTTGAAACCCCGTGTTTCATCGAAACGCATGGCTGCTTTGATCAGCCCCAGGTTGCCCTCGTTGATCATATCGCCCAGCGTTAAGCCGTGGTGTTGGTATTGTTTCGCTACCGACACCACAAAACGCAGGTTGGCTTTTGTCAATTTCTCCAGCGCCACCTGGTCGCCCTGGCGAATGCGCCTGGCCAGTTCCACTTCCATGTCGGACGTGATTAAATCTACCTTGCCAATTTCCTGCAGGTACTTATCGAGCGATTGGCTTTCGCGGTTCGTTATTTGTTTGTTGATCTTAAGCTGACGCATGTTGTTGTAAATGGTGAATTGATTAGGATAAAGCGCTTTTCGGTTGTTTCAGTATACGGTGGTCTTGGGTCTGGCTTTCGTTACCACCAGGTTCTTCCCTTCGAAAGATTTGTTGGCCAAACCTTTGATGGCAGCCAGCGCTTCTTTTTCGTTGGGCATGTCTACAAAGCCAAAACCTTTAGATTGGCCGGTGACCTTGTTCTGGATGATGGATACGGTGGCTACGGAGCCGAAGTGGTTGAAGAGTGCTTTCAGCGAGTCGCTGGACGCCTGCTGGCTGATGTTAGCTACAAAGATGTCCATGACTTACTTTTTTAAAGATTGAAGACTATCAGGACGCTTTGTCCCGACTTCAATTGAATAAACCTGTTAGTAGCTAAAATCTTTTCCGAAAGATGATGGCTGTCAAGCAGCGTGTATGGAATTGATGCGTAAAGATAGTACTTTTCCAGCGAACTGCCGCACCCTTTTTGCGTGCGCTGCCAAGGGGCATTTCAGGAAAAAAACCGTCAGTTATTGGCCGCTCCTGCGTCTATCCAGCAGATGATGTTGTTTTTTTGTTGCGCAGAGAGGGTGTTGCCCTGCGGCATTTCTCCGCTGAGAACGGCTGCCCGGATGACCTTGCGTGCCTCGAACACCTGTGCGTGGTTCAACAGCGGGCCGGGGCCGCGCAGGCTGCCGTTGCCATGGCATCCGGAACTGGTGGAGCAGGAAGAAGCTATGATGGGCGCCACATCGGCACCAAAGGTGGGGGCTATGTTGCTGCAATCTACCTCAGGTGCGGGTTCGTTGTTGCTGGTACATGCGGCTATCAAAAGCGATAGCGTTATTAGTAGGGTATACTTCATAATAGTTGCTGCCACCGAAAGAGGTGACTGCTAATTAACGCTATCTCCCAAATATTCCAAAATTCCGTTTAACGGTATTCGAACCGCTACAACAGGTTCCACTTCTTGCGGTATTTGCGCGCGAGCATGTTGTTGGCTTCTTTGTCGCCCAGGTATTTTTCTTTCTCTGTGTCCCACCTGAGTTCGCGCCCCAGCCTCCAAGAGTGCAAGGCCAGGTGCATGGGCAACGTCATGCTGCGCGCATAGGCCAGGTTCGACTCGGGTTGCCTGCGCGACTTTACCGCATCGATGAAGTTTTGCTGGTGGCCGGGCGAGCGCTCCACGGTTTGTGGTATGGTATCGATGTCGGTTACGGTTTCTCCATTAATAGTGAGGGCGCGTGTGTTGTAGTCGCAGATCAATGTGCCCTTGTCGCCTTCAAAGTAGGCGCCAATGTTTCTTTCTGCCGCACCGGGCACATTGGGCGGCTGTGTAGTCCAGAACAGTTTCAAGGCATCGAACTCGAAATCGGCATCGAGCCATTTTGGTGCATCGGCTACTTCGCCTGTTTTTTCGCCACGTGCCACCACGCGCTTCAAACCCGTGGGGTTGATGGCCCACCACACCACATCGGCAATGTGACACCAGAAGTCGGCAAACACCCCTCCTGAGTAGTCGAGGAAGTAGCGGTACGTGAAGTGGCACCGTTCGGGGAAGTAGTCGGTATAGGGAGCAGGCCCCAGCCACATGTCCCAATAGGGTGGTGGCGTTTGTGTTTTTGGGAAGCCCAGGCCGGGAGAGAAGGCATTCTTCCACAGGCGCACCGTATGCACTTTGCCGATGGCACCCCCGCGGATCAATTCCACCACGCGGTGGTAGTTGTCGCCTGCGTGGATTTGTGTACCCAACTGAAACACCCGTTGGTGATCTTGCTGGGCCTTCAGCATCCGTTGCCCTTCGCGCACATCGTACGACAGCGGTTTTTCGCCATACACGTCTTTACCCGACTGAAAGGCGAGGATGGCAATCTGTGCGTGCCAGTGGTCGGGTGTGGCGATCGTCACCGCATCGATATCTTTCCGGTCGAGCACGCGCCTGAATTCTTCGTAGGTGACGGCTTGGGTGTCGGGTAGAATGGATTGCAGCGATTGGCGTGTTTGGCCCAGGTGTTCGGGGTCGATGTCGCACAGGGCCACTACCTCTGCCTGAGGCAGGCGGGCGAACCAGTTCATGTGTTCGTTGCCCATGCCACCCAGGCCGATGTGTGCCACGCGCACGCGGTCGCTGGGGCACCCCGCGAAATGAAGGAAGGGATGATAGCAAAGCCCAACGTGCCCAGCGCACTTTTGCGGAGGAAGGCGCGTCTGTTGATGGATGACATGCGGTAAATGTGTTGGTGTGATGATAAACTTATGCATTCTTCGTTGCAAAGACAACGGCATTTACAGAACTTCACCCTTGTTTGACGATGGTACCTGCCCGACCCATGACCTCCGAACGGCTGATGCCCGAATTGGTTTTTACTACTTCGCGCAGCAGCGGCCCCGGTGGGCAGAACGTAAATAAGGTGAACACCAAAGTAACCTTACGGTGGCACGTGGCGGCTTCCAAAATATTGACCCCAGAGGAGCAACTTTTTTTGCTGGCGAAGCTGGCGCGTTACCTCACCACCGAAGGCGAAGTGGTTATCAGCGCGCAAGAGAAACGGTCGCAGCCGGAAAACAAACTGCTGGCCCTGGCCAAACTCGACAGGCTGCTGGTGAAGGCGTACGAGCGCCCCAAGCCCCGCAAGGCTACCAAACCTAGCAAGGGGGCTGTGCAAAAGCGGCTGGAGCAAAAGAAGAAGCACAGCAATAAGAAGAAGTGGCGGGGACGAGGGGTAGACTAAGGGTTGGGCTATGTTTGTAACTTGAAGCAGATGCAGATCATGAAGTTGGGAGTATATAAGATTAGCAGGATAATGATTTTCCCTCTGGTCCTTTTAGGGACAGCTTGCGAGGAGGATAAGGATCGGCAATGCGTGATAAGCGAGGCGTTGATTACCTACGAGGGGTCGGGCCGCGTGGAGCCCTATTTGAAAGAGTTGTACACTTTCGATGGTGCTAACTACAGTCGAATAGTTGGCTTCCGGTATAACCAGGCCAGCGAGAGTTTTCCTGAAGTTCCGGATTACGAAATCCATTTTTCTTATGACGATGGCCGATTGGTGAAAATGAGAACGGAGTACCCCAACTCCCCCGACAATGCTGAGGAGTATTTGTATTCTTATGCTCTCAATGGAGATGTTACGAACGTCACGCAAGTGTATCGTACGTTGCAAAACGAGTTGGTGACGTTCGAGAATGTGCAAGTAATGCAGCAGGTAGAAAACCCGGGAAATTAATCAGTGGTTCTTGAAAACCCGCTGGGCGAGTCGGTTCTGTATGTATTCGAGGCGGGTAACCTGGTGCGCCTGGCGTTCGAGTCGCCCGATGGAGATTTTGAGCAATTTGGAAAAAAATGGGTTGTGGGTGTGATCTATCGCTACGACAATCGACCCAATGCGTTGGCTGTTCTGCCGATGCGACTTTATTTGCTACGCACATACATTTTCCTGCCCAACGCAGGATTTTGTGTGAACAATGTGTTGGAGGAAGAATACCCGAATCCAGGCGCACCCATCATAAGGGAGTATTCTTACGAATGGTCGCAGGGCTTACTACAGCGATGGGTCTACCATTCTACCGGCCGGACGGTGAGTTTCAAATACGATTGCCGTTAAAAAACGCCCTGAGCCGAAAACCAAGTTTCCGATCCATGTCTTCCCGGCACACCAGAAAAATTTGATACATTTAAGCATCACCTACGCTATGATGTAATGATATTCCGACTGTTACTGCCTGTTATCCTTTTCTTTCTCGCTTACTCTTCTTTTGCGCAACCCTTCACACCCAAAGAAATAACTGCCTGGAAAAAGCAGGCGCAGCGGGTTACCATTGTGCGCGACACATGGGGCATTGCCCACGTATACGGGCAGACAGATGCCGATGCGGTGTTTGGCTTTCTCTATGCGCAATGCGAAGACGACTTCGAGCGGGTGGAGATGAACTACATCAATGCCGTGGCACGCCTGGCCGAAGTGGAGGGCGAAAGTAAGCTGTACCACGACCTGCGCATGCGCCTTTTCTACGACACGCTGGAGGCCCAGCAGTACTACCGGCAGGCGGAGCCCTGGCTGCGCGAACTGTGCGATGCTTTTGCGGCCGGTGTAAACTATTACCTGCACACACATCCCGAGGTGAAACCGAAGTTGCTGAAGCGCTTTCAACCGTGGATGCCCTTCCTCTTCAGCGAGGGCAGCATCGGCACCGATATTGAATCCATTTCGGTGAACAAACTCAAGTCGTTCTATGGTAATGGTGTTGCTGCCACGCGCGAGGAAGAAGACCACAATCGGCCTCAACCGGAGCCCGAGCCCCGTGGTTCTAACGGGTTCGCTGTTGCGCCTGCGCGCAGTGCCAGTGGCAAGGCATTGCTGATGATCAACCCGCACACCTCTTTCTACTTCCGTCCCGAAATACACCTCAGCAGCAAGCAGGGGCTGAATGCCTACGGAGCGGTTACCTGGGGCCAGTTCTTCATCTACCAGGGCTTCAACGAACATTGCGGCTGGATGCACACCTCCAGCCAGGCCGATGCCATCGACCACTACCGTGAAAGCATGGTGCGCAAAGGAGAAAAATATTTTTATAAGTATGGCAACGAAGAGCGGCCGGTACAAACAAAGCAGATACGGTTGGCCTATCGCGAGGGCGACCAAACGCGCTACCGCACCTTTACAACCTACTACACGCACCATGGCCCGGTGATAGAGGGGGAGGGCGAGCAGTGGATTTCCATCAGACTGATGAAGGAGCCTGTAAAAGCGCTCACACAATCGTACCAGCGCACTAAAGCGAAAGGGTTGGACGATTTTAAGAAGACCATGGATTTGCGCACCAACTCATCTAACAACACTGTGTATGCCGACCGCCACGGCAACATTGCTTACTGGCACGGCAACTTTATACCCAGGCGCAGTCCTGCGTTCGATTGGGAGAAACCGGTAGACGGCAGCAACCCTGCTACCGAGTGGAATGGCCTGCACGAGGTAACTGAAACCGTGCATCTGATCAACCCTGCCAACGGATGGATTCAGAACTGCAACTCCACACCCTTCACCGCAGCTGCTTCGGCCAGTCCCGATAAAAACAACTATGCCCGCTACCTGGCGCCCGACTTCGAGAATGCGCGTGGCCTCCATGCCGTAGCCGTTCTGCAGCGCGAACCCCGTTTTACCCTCGACAAGCTGATTGCTGCAGCCTACGATCCGCACCTGACGGGCTTCGAGGGGTTGATACCCTCCCTCACCCAAGCGTACGACCGCTATGTGCGGCAACATCCTGAAGTGGCATCGCAACTGAAAGGTGCCATCGATGTGTTGCGCTCATGGGATTTTAATTATTCCGTTGCGTCTGTGCCCACCACCCTGGCCACCTACTGGGGGCAGGAGTTGCGGCAACGGGTGCTGGCGAAAGGTCCGTTGGAGGGAGGGCAATTGGGTATCATCGAGGCCATGATCAAAAATACCTCCGATGAAGAGAAAGTGCAGGCGTTGCAGGCCATGGTAGACGAGCTGGTGCGCGACTTCGGCACCTGGCAGGTAGGTTGGGGCGAGGTCAACCGCTTTCAGCGACTCACCGGCCACATCAACGAAGTGTATGACGACAGCAAGCCCAGCCTGGCCGTTCCGTTTTCTTCGTCCTTTTGGGGTTCGCTGGCCGCTTTCGGCAGTCGCAAGTTTCCGGGCACCAAGAAAATGTATGGTTACGTGGGCAACAGCTTTGTGGCGGCCGTAGAGTTTGGCGACAAGGTAAAAGCGAAGTCTGTGTTGGCCGGGGGCGTTAACAGCAATCCCTCTTCACCCTACTTCACCAACCAAGCAGAGATGTACACCCAGGGTCAATTCAAAGAGGTGCTCTTTTACCGCGAAGATGTAGAGAAACAGGCGATTAAAACGTACCGACCAGGTGAGTAACGTTGTCGTTCGCTGCGCCAGCGCATTGCTGCCGGGGGTAGGCTTTTAGCTTGCATACCGAAGTGAGCGATAGCACACCGGTGTAATTTCCCTTGCAATATCCTCTTCTTCGTTTCATTTTGGAAGCAAACTCAAAAACCATGCGCTTCCTGTTCATAAAGACTCCCGGATGGATTACCATTTGCGTGCTGTCGGTCATTGTTTCCCTGCACGCCCAGACATACGACCCGACTCTTTTTAAAAACCTGAAAATCCGAAGCATTGGCCCCGCCAATATGAGCGGGCGTATTACGGCCATCGATGCCGTGGTGAGCAATCCGAAAACCATTTACATCGGTGCCGCCTCCGGAGGTGTGTGGAAATCGGAGAATGGCGGCAGCGCGTGGCGGCCGGTGTTCGATGCGCAGCCTACCCAAAACATTGGCGCCATCGCCATTCAGCAGAACAACCCCAGCGTGGTGTGGGTGGGCACCGGTGAAGGTAACCCGCGAAACTCTGTGAACCTGGGTATGGGCCTCTTCAAAAGCCTTGATGCCGGCAATACGTGGCAACGAATGGGATTGGAGCAGACGCGGTCTATCCACCGCATCCTGGTAGACCCGCAAAATCCCACCACTGTATACGTGGGTGCCATGGGCGATCCGTTTACGCCAACAAAGGACAGGGGCGTTTACAAAACCACCGATGGCGGCAGCACCTGGAAACAAATACTTTTCACCAATGAACGGTCGGGTGTGGCCGATATGGTCATGGACCCTGCCAATCCCAACAAAATTTTTGCAGCCCTGTACGAACACCAACGTACGCCATACAGCTTTACCTCTGGCGGGCCAGGGTCTGGTCTCTACCTTACCTTCGATGGCGGCAACACCTGGAAGAAGCTGGGTGTGGAAAACGGATTGCCTGCCGGTGAGCTGGGTCGCATCGGCATCGCCATAGCGCGTAGCAATCCCCAGCGGGTTTATGCCAAAGTGGAAGCCACCCGCAATGCCATCTACCGCAGTGAAGATGGTGGCCTTACATGGGCGATGGTGAACGACCAGCCCGCTTATGCCAACAATCGCCCTTTTTACTTCCAGGATCTGGCCGTGGACACCCAGGACGAAAACCGTTTGTACAATATCTATCAACCCTTAACAGTGAGCGAAGACGGAGGCAAAACGTTTCACCCCGAACCCATGATTCCGGCCGATGAAACCAAAGGCATCCATGCCGACTTCCATGCGTTTTGGATGGATCCCAACGACCCCGCCTTCTTCATCATCGGGGGCGATGGCGGCATCGGCATCACACACGACAAAGGGAAGAGTTGGTATTTTCCGGAATCCATACCTGTGGGGCAGTTTTACCACATCAACGTAGACAACGACCTGCCCTATAATGTATACGGAGGCCTGCAAGACAACGGCAACTGGAGCGGCCCCGCCTATGTGTGGAAACGCGGGGGCATCCGAACCCTCTACTGGCAATACCTGGTGGGTGGCGATGGCTTTTACATTTCGCCCGACTCGGCCGACTCACGCTTTGGCTATGGCACCTCGCAGAATGGCTACCTCTACCGCTACGACAAGCTGACCGGTTACTACCAGAGTATCCGCCCCCCTGCGCCTGATCTGAACACGCGGCTGCGCTTCAACTGGAATGCGGGCTTTGCACAAGATCCGACCCATAGCCACGTGGCCTACTACGGCAGCCAGTTTCTGCACAAAACCACCGACAAGGGTGCTACCTGGCAGATCATTTCTCCCGACCTTACAACTAACAACCCCGCCCACCAACGGCAGGACTATGGCGGCCTCACCATTGACCAGTCGGGTGCGGAGTTTTATAACACCATTCTGAGTATTGCGCCCAGCAAACGCAACAACCGGGTGATCTGGGTGGGGACCGATGACGGCAACGTGCAACTGACGCGCGATGGGGGCAACACGTGGACCAACGTAACAGCCAACATCACAGGGTTGCCGAAGGAAAGCTGGATAGCACAACTGCAGGCCTCGCGCCACCGCGAGGGGGAGGTATGGCTGGTAGCTAACCAATACCGCAAGGGCGACTACGCTCCCTACGTGTTCCGCACCAAAGACTTTGGCAAAACATGGGAACGTGTGGTAGATGCCACTAAGGTGAAAGGCTATGCGTTGTGTGTGATGCAGGACCCCGTGCAGCCCCAACTGGTTTTCGTGGGCACCGAAAACGGTTTGTGGATCAGCCTGGATGAGGGGAAGACCTTTGGGCAGATGCAGAATGGTTTCCCTTCGGTGTCTACCATGGACCTCACTATACAAGAGCGCGAGGCCAGCCTGGTGATTGGCACCTTCGGGCGCTCCATCTGGATACTGGACGACTTGGTGCCATTGCGCCAGGCGGCAGCGGGTTATGCCAAGTCGCTGACTGTGCTGCCCACCCGCGAAGCCGTGCAGGTGAAAGGCATTTTTATTGCTCCGCCCGGCAACATCTGGACGGGCTTCCACACCACCTTTGAAGGAGAGAACCGACACTTCGGGGTGGCGATGATTCCCTTCTTTGTGAAGGCGCCCCTGCCGGGCGAGGCCACCACCGCATTGGTTCGGGTGTACGATAGTGCGCACACGCTGGTACGCACCGTAAAAGTGGAAGATGTAACTGAGGGACTGAACTACGTGCGCTGGCCGCTCGATTGGGAAACCGCCAGGCTGGGTGCCTATGAAGACGATGAATACAAAGGCATACCGGTATTGCCCGGCACGTACACCGTACGGATTGACTACCGGGGTGCGCGCGATTCCACCACTGTAACGGTGGTGCCAGACCCGCGCTTTCCCTATGTGCGCGAAGTGGAAGAGGCCAACCTGGCGCTGCGCAAGCGGCTGGACGGCACCGTGGCCGCTCTGGCCGGGGGGCTAAAAGATGTGCGTGAATTCAACGCTACCGTGGACAAGGTCATTCAACAACTCGATCAGTCCAGCCAATCTACTGCGGAGCTTCGAAAACAATCGGGCGAGGTGAAGGAAAAACTGAGAACACTGAATGAGGCAGCTGTTGGCAAACGACCGAACCGGCAAATAGGGGCGTGGAGCAGCTTCGATGTTACGGCCCGCTCGAAAGTGAACGATGCGCTCTCGGCCACCCGTGCGCGCAACAACGGTCCCTCCGAACAAGATGTGCGGCTGGTTCAGGAGGCGGAGCAGCTCACCAACGCATGGCTGGCACAACTGCGCCAATTTAAAGACACCGAGTGGCAGCGCTACCGCGCACAAGTGGAAGCTGCGAAGCTGACGTGGTTTAGGGATTAAGAGAGATATGAGATTTGAGATTTGAGATGTGAGTCGGTGCACTGCGTTGGCGCTGTGCATTGCCAGCATATCAACACCACATTTTTTACTGATATAGTCGATGTATTTGAGTTTGGATTTGTAAAAATCTGCGCTCGTGTTCTCTTTTCCTCCCCACCTACTGCTTGGGCAGGTATCCATTGCTGTACGACAGCAATCGCGCCAGTTGCACTACCTTCACCCCATCGAATTGCATGCCGGCTACCAAGCCATGCATGGCAAGTAGCCTTCTGTCAATCGAGGCGACATCGCGGGTACAAAACCGATCGATGACGACTTTCGCCTGCTGGTAGCCTTCCGCTTCCAGGGTTTCCAAAATGGAAATGGTGTTTTCCTCCTGGGTGATGACCCGCTGTTTGGGCACGTAGCCCATTCGTTCAATTACCGACTCGGCCACCATCCAGGTAGACCATGGATTCTGGCCTGTTATCAGGTTTCCATCTTTGCTTACTTTATTGAGGTACAAAAAGCCCTCGTTAAAGCGGGCACCCCTTTCGATGAGTTTGTCCTGCAGTAGAAAAGGAAATACCTCGGCTGCCTCCGGAATCAGCAACAACTCTTCCTCGTTGGTAAAGCAACTGACCTGACGGTTCGCCAACAGCAGCTCTCCGTTACTGAGCCTGACGTTGACAAGTGCCGCAGGTCCATGGCAGACCGCACCCACCACTTTGCCGGACTCATAATACTCCCTTACGAGCGATTGAATGTACTCATTGTCCGGAAAATCGTACATGGTGCCTTTGCCGCCCACAAAGTAGACTGCCTGATAGGCGTTGGGGTCCACGTCTTTCATCGCAATGGTCTGCCTCACCTTTGCCTGTGCGGTGGTGTCATTCAAAAAGGCATAATCGTAGGCATTCATATCTTCGCCATCGATTACCACGGGTGGTGCACCTCCCAGCGGACTGGCCACGTCTACCTCAAAGCCATTGGCCTGAAATACATAGTAGGCGCGCGACAACTCGGTTAATTCATACCCCGTGCTTTTGCCACTGCTGCCCATCTGGCCGGTACTGGTTACCACCGCCAGTATTTTACCGCGGTAAGGAACGATGTTTTCCGTCAGATAAGGGAGGTTAGCGGGCACAGTCGCCTTGATGCCCCCGGCCGACTCGGGTACCGGAGGAATGAGGCTGATGAACCATACCCCGAACAAAACGATGGATACCACCAATACCGCCAATACAATCAGTGACCACTTGATGAATTTTCTTTTGCCAGACATAACTTTTTTTTTTCAGGCAAAAGTGGGCTGGTTCGGTGTCAAAGGCTTCTCAAATGATCATTTCGACAGAGAAAAAGATCATTTAAACAGTTGCTGGCGGTAGGCCTGGGGTGTTTCGCCCGTTTGCTTTTTAAAAGCCGTATTGAAACTGGAAAGGCTGTTGAACCCGACTTCATAGGCGATGGCAGCGATGGTTTGGTTTTTGAAGGCTTCCAGGTGGAGCAGGCGTTTCGATTCCTCAATCCGGAACGCATTTACAAAACCATTGAAGTTCTTGCCACTTTTTTGGTTGATCACCTGCGACAGCACCTGTGGGCTTACGTGCAGCGATTCACTCAACGATTTCAGGGTAAGCTTTGTGTTTTGGAATTGCTTTTCCTCCACCATGAGTTTCAACACTTTGGTATAGAGCTGTTCGCTTTGTTCCTCCGAGACGGGCGTTGTTTTGTACTTCGCATGGTCAATTTTGGAAAGGTAGCCCCGGCTGATGACGATGAAGGTGATGACATAGGCTACCACAGAATAGAGGATAGGTCCCACCACGTAGGGTATCACATCGTCCAACAGGTTGAGTACGTAGGCCACCCAAATCACGAGAAGTCCGTAAAAGAACAGGCGCAGCAAAACGAACGTATCCGCGCCCAGACCAGCGGCTTTTTGTTGGAGTACGTACCGGTAACTCACCAACAGGTAAACCAGCAAATGGAGGTAGTAGACAATAAAAAGTGTTAAGAAGAAGCCGAGCGGCAACGTGGTTGTGTGGCGCTCCTCTAAGTGCAAGCCAACGCCAAAGCCGATGACCGCTGGGATGAAATGCAGAAAGTGCCGGGGCGCCAGCCGGAATGATTTACGCGTGCAGGAGAGGGCGAAGAGGTAATACAGCGGCCCAATGGCCATGATGGTGCTGAGTCCTGCAAAAATAATTTTGATGTCAATGCGGTCGGTAAATGCCAGGAACACCGATTTCCCCACCCGAAGCGACAGCACCAGGAGCAGCGCACTGAGTAATTGGTTGGAGAGTGCATTTCCTTTCCGGTAAACCCAGAGAAGCACAGCCAGCAACAAGCCGTGGATAACCCCCAGGCCGCTGATGACCACCAACATGATATCCGCTGCGCGCATCGGGCGCAAAATAAATTAAATGCAGCAGAGTACCGCCACCGAAACCCCCTGTGGCACCTACGCCCGCCAGCAGACACAGTTGCACGCGCAATATGGCTGACCTCCCGAAACTATTTCGTTACCGGTTTTCCGCGCGCGGCCATTTCCATGCATAGCGGATGATGAAGCCAAGCAGAACAACTTCCACCGCAGCACCCAACACCATGTGCATCCAGGCCTCGCCTGCCAGGTTGAACAATGAATAAGGAATATATACCGCAGCAACAATAAGGTTGACCCCGCGATTGACCGGGGCCGGCAACGCAGCAGAAAGAAAAATCATCAGTGCCGGAAGGGAGACGGAGGCGAGAGCGGCCAACAGAAACCCTGGTGTAATATCAAATACAAACACCCGCCCTTGCAGTATATGATCTACCTTACCCGGCATGTACAAAGCCAAATGATCCACATAGATATAAAGAAACATGAAGCTTGCCCACAGCGCGGCAAGCTTCAGTTTCACATGAATCGGGGTATCATCCAGTGTATACTGGGAAGTTTCTCGTGTATGCATAACATGTTCAACTAAAGGTTAAATCCAAAATGAAAGCCCGGCTCTCCGAAAACAAATTTCGACCATTTGTCGTCTTTCTGTTTGAACCCATCTGGCAGAGTGGTGTGATAGGCGCGGTGGGTAACAGCAATGGCAGGTTGAATAAAGAACCGGTCCTTAAAAAGCTTGATATGATAACCCACGCGGTAAGTATTGAAAATCTGAAATCCCGTGTCGATTTTTTTTCCACCTTCATCTACAAACTTTTGCCGTGTAGGCATAACATTGAGTTCGGCATATAACCCTTTCCACAAAAAACGTTGGTAGGCTACAGATAAACCATACTCCCGAACATATCCCGGAAATTTTTCTTCTGCCTTTCCGTATGCTTTATTGAAAAAGGGGTGAATGCCATTAGGCCAGGCATATTTCCAGGTTTTGGGTTCCAAGGTAATCACATCTTGTCTGGTAATTCGGTAGCCTACGTTGAGTTGCGCGAATGCGGGCGGATTGGTAGGTGCCAGGTTGCCCAGTAAGAATAACGTACTCCCCACAAACCACCGCTTATACGTGTTTTCACCTTGTCCATATTGCGCCCGCAGGGGCATCAGTGAGGTCATCAGGAAGAAGAAGCCGATGAATAAGATTTTCTTTTGCATTTTATTATTAGATAGATAGTTATTAAACAATGCTGCAAAGAAAAAAAGGCGATGGGTTTTCGCACGTTCACTTAAGTGAAGAAATGAAGGTGCACTTATCTTTTTTTCACCATGGTTATCCTTAATCAGGCCCAGGGTGGTGGGGTGATACCCGAATGTGGGTGAGCACAATGTTAGAACTTAAACCCAAAGTCGAGTCCGGGTTGAACAAAGTAGTTGGGCCATCCTTTTTCTGCCGCTTTAAAAGAGGCCGGAACATCCGTTCTCAGTGGCCAGTAGCTGCAGCCAATTGCTGGTTCAAAAAAGAAGCGGTCGTTAAAAAACTTAAATTGGTAGCCCACATAAAAGTCGGTATATAATGTGAACCCGTTTCCGATCTTCATTTTATTCTCATCCATGTATTTTTCAAAAGCATTCAATACATACACAGCCGTGTAAGCGCCTTTCCACCAAAACCGCTGATATCCTAGTTGAGGGGCCAATATGCGTGCATGTCCGGGATAGTTGAGTCCGGGGCCATCAAAATCGGGCCCGAAGGGGATGCCCAATGGCCAGGCATAAATGGATCTTTTAAATCTGACTTGAACAACATCCTTGGGTGTAATCCGATAGCCTGCATTCAATTGTAGGTACTCAGGATTGTTTGTTTGATCAAAATTTCCAAGCAACAATAACGTACTTCCAATAAACCACTTTCTGTCACCACTGTCGTTTTGTGCATCTACCGGTACACTGCCGGCCAACAACAGGGCAAACCCCATCCATAAAACTTCCTTTTGCATAACGTTTTTAGAATTAAATGATAATGCAAAAGTAGATGCAGGAAATGCGATAACCCGTTCACTTAGGTTAAGTAACCACCTTCCCCTTCATTTTCTCTACAATCCTTGCTCTTAGCCTGCTTAAAGATTGTGGCTTGATACCCAGGTAACTTGCCAACTGATGTTGAGGAACACGCTGAATAAGGTCTGGTCTTTTTTGCAGCAAGTTCAGGTATCGTTGTTCGGGGGAGGAAGTTTTGAACTCGTCAAAGTCAATTCGTTGTTTGGCCAGCAATTCTTCCGACAACATGCGGCACATGATGTCGAACTTGGGGAATTTACTGTTGATTTCTACTTCCATGTCGGAATTGGAAACCAGCAGGATGGAGTCTTCGATACAACTTACGTAGTAGTCGGACGGAGTTTTGTTGATGACGCAAGGGGGTGTTAGCGCTTCCATTTCGGTGTAGAAGGCAGTGGTTTTTTCTTCACTGTCCAACACATAATAGGTACGGATGCAGCCTTTAAGCACGAAGTAGCTCTCCTTCGATTTTTGACCTTCTTCAAGTAAGATCGTGCCTTTGTTTACCGTGCGAAACAGGTCTAAAGAAACGAGTGCGTTCTTCTCCTCTTCCGTCAGCGTAATGTATTTGGATATAAAGTCGAATAAGATGTTTTTCATGGTTTGGGGTGGTTGTGTTACGGTCGGCTGTTACACGTGCTGGCAGGAGCAGCCATTGGCAGACGGGGGGATAGGAGGGATTGAAAAAGGAAGCGCATAGAGGTGTTTAGCGAGACGTGGACGGCCCTGGTAACTATGACAAACGTTGTTTAACAAGCAAAGCTACTAATTTAGAACAAACACCCGGCCGTAACGCAGACATGCTTCCTTTCAGTTTCTTTAGGGTGTGTGTTCGGCACCACGTCCAAAAGTCGCACGAATTTCCGAGGGAGTGGGAACTGTTGATCAATCGAAGCAAGGAATGGCAATCGACTGAGGAATCTCCATAAAGAAAGCAGTGTGCCTGGAAATTGCCGCAGCGAAATGATAGCTGGATGTATTCGAAGAAGCCCCATCACTCATGGAAGCGTGAAAACGCACTCGCACCTCCCCCGGCCGCAGGGCTGCGTCCTTCCGCACCCGCATGCCCCAGTTCCAGGCAGTCAGATCTCTCACACGAACCCGAAAACGCTGGCGTACCTGCTACGCTTTTTCGCTCCCCCCGGGTTTATCACTTTTCAATGTCCTTCGAAGCGGCCGAATTCAAAAATACGCTGTACCTTGCCGCCTCAATGCGTGCTTCATGATGCGGTTGATCGTTATTTGTTTTTTGTTTTCGTTTTACGCCTATGCACAGCCTATGAAATACCTGGCCCTGGGAGATTCGTACACCATTGGAGAAAGCGTGGCCCCCGAAGAGCGTTGGCCGGTGCAATTGGCCCACCAACTACGGCAGCGTGGTAAAGAGGTGGAAGGCCCCACCATTATTGCCACCACGGGCTGGCGCACCGATAACCTGCAGAACGGCATGACCATCGCGCGCCTGCAGCCCGAGTACGACCTGGTGTCGCTGCTCATTGGCGTGAACAACCAGTACCAGGGCAGGCCGCTGGCACAATACCAAACGGAATTTGAAGCGCTGTTGCGCGAGGCCATCCGCCTGGCCAGAGGCAATAAAGCAAATGTGTTCGTGGTATCCATTCCTGATTATGGCTATACACCTTTTGGCCAGCCGCAGCAGGAGAAGATCTCGCGCGAACTCGATGCCTTCAACCAGGCCAACCGGGCACTGACAGAACAGTTGGGCGTAACGTACATCTACATTACCGACATTTCACGGCAGGGCCTGCAAGACCCCGCGTTGGTGGCGGCAGATGGTTTACATCCTTCCGGCAAGATGTATGGTCTTTGGGTGGCACGCATCCTGGAGGCGCTGCGGTATTAACGGGGTGCTTAATGAATTTGGTTCACGCCTACATGCACAGACCTACAGCAGGCGAAAACAAATTTGTATGGGTTGATTCGGGAGGCCGTTCGCCTTCAACGGTTATCGGTGGTCTGTTGCAGAGTAGAGGCGTGTAGTAGACCTTCAAACAAACAAGAGCCGTATCGGCCAGTGACTTTAGCCTGTCTTATACCTTGTCACGTCCAATGCAATCCCCATATAGTTACCGTTGGGCAACATTGAATTCGACCAGTTTAACCACACCGTTTTTCCTGCCTTGTTGGTAAGACTTGTCTCCATGATGGCAATTTCCTTGGGCAAAATATTCGGGTAATTCAAGATGTAGTCGCGGCTGATCCAGCCTTCGCGCAGGTTGTCAACATGCCACCAGCCATCTTTCACCAGTTCGCCCGGGCTGTAGCCCAGCAGGCTTTGCACGGAAGGGCTTACAAAAACAATTTCACCTGCCTTGTTGGCCACAATCGACATCACATTCAGTTTTTCCAGATTGGCATGGCTGTGCTTTACGCTCTTGATCAACTTTAGCCGCACGGTGATGACAATGCCAAACACCCCCAGGGCAAGTATCAGGTTGAAAAAGGCAATCAGGTTTTCAGTCCCCATGTCGGTGCTGGCATAAGCAAACTGGGCCGCCAGCAATATGATGAGGCATTGTATGCCATAATAAAACAAGCTGTTAATGATGATGGAGCTTGCGCCTACAACCAGTATTAAGATCGTAACCGCGTTGGGATCGAACCGGTTGATCAGCGTGAAGGCGATGACGTACAGCAGTGTGCTCAGGTAAAGCAAAAATGAAAACCACGTTACTACTATGGCCCGCTTATAGGGCAAGAAGGTAATAATGAAAAACAAACACCCCAGACCGATAATCGCCCAGCGTACCTCGTCCGCGTCTTTCAGGTTGGGCAAATAGTGGTTGTAAAGTAGTTTGGTGAGCACTGCCGTTACAGTGAATAAGGCAATTACCAACCGCACGGAGCCGATGGACTGCCGGAGCAATACTTTGGTAACGAAGGGACTGTTGGTTTCGGGGTGCATGGTTTAGTAGAATAGAAAGAATTAAGATTACTAAGTGTTTGGGCAACATAAAAATCAAAAGAGCGGTAATTCTTACCTGCCGCGGGCTGGCTTACGCTTACCGAAAACCGGCCCGCCCCGGGGTTAGGGCGATGGTTTGCCGGATTTCCTGATTAGCTAAAATATTTAGTAGTATTTACTTGGTTTGTTACGTAATATACGTTTTATTTGACTAAATAATTTAGCTATGACGAATGTGAAGCTTAAACTACAAAGCAAAAAGCTGGATTCGGGTCGGGTTCAGGTGAATTTCACCACCGAAGGCTTTTCTAATAATTATTACGGTTACCTGCTGGCAGAGTCGAGCACCTCGTTGCGCGAGGTAGTGGAAAAAATACAACGGCATGTGGGCGCTATGAAGAGTAGCGACCGGTACTTTCAGCCCAACTTGTTTTCTTTGGGCAAACGGCAGGTTAATTCAGACAGGATACTCATATTCAAGTGCGCATCATGAAAATTAACGAAGCCATTCGTGCGCTTCGCAAAAAGTTGGGGCTCACGCAGGATCAGTTCTCTCAGCAACTGGGTATCAAGCGGTCGTTGGTGGGGGCTTATGAAGAAGGGCGGGCGGAGCCACGCCTGGAGTTGCTACAAAAGATGGCCGCGCTGGCAGGTGTGTCGGTAGACGATTGGATGGCGGGGCGCTTGCACTCCGGGGAGCCGCGTAGCCTGCAGCGCGGCAAAGAAGTGGTGGTTGTTACCATAGACAACCAGCAGCGCGACAATATCAGTTTGGTGCCCCACAAGGCCGCAGCCGGCTATCTCAATGGTTATGCCGATACCGAATATGTGAAAGAACTCACCACGTTTCACCTGCCCATGCTAAAGCAAGGCAACTACCGCGCTTTCGAAATCAGCGGTGACTCGATGCTGCCGCTCATGCCAGGCACCATGGTAGTCGGGGAATATGTGGAAGACCTGTTGGACTTGAAGAATGGAAAAACCTACGTGCTGGTAACGCAGCGTGAGGGCATTGTCTATAAAAGGGTGTTTAACTACATCAACGAAAACGGCAAGCTGTTTCTGGTATCCGACAACCGACAGTATGCACCGTACCAGATCGATGCCGAGGAGGTGTTAGAAGCCTGGCAGGCGAAGGCCTACATCAGCGTACAGTTTCCCGATGTGGAGAGTAAAAATGATGTATCGGTAGAGCAACTGGCAGGCCTGGTGCTGGAGTTGCAGAAAGAAATACGCGATTTAAAGTCGAAGAAATAACCTTAGCGGGTTCAGCCCAAACCTCAGGCTCCTCTCAATTTGAGAGGGGCGGGGGGGAGGCCTTTGCAGCGGATGCCTCCCGGTTGATTTTGCCATTCCCCACCTCTGCAAAAGCAGGTAGGCATACCACGCCTTTGGGCACTTCAAAGCGCGTTAGGTTGTGTTTCATGGCCGAGACCAACCGTTCCTCTTCTTCTTTTGCCAACGTTCCCTCTACCACCAGTGTAACTTGTTGTCCCCAGCTTGCGTGTGGATAGCCATAGATGAAATACCGTCTTTTTCCAACTACATCTTCCACCACAGGCCTGATCTTTTCTTCCAGCATTTCGGGTATAATCTTGACTCCACCTGAATTAATGACGTGGTCTGCGCGGCCCAGCCATTCAAACTGATCTTCGCCAGTTAATGTCACCAGGTCGTTGGTGATAATAGGCACGTTCAGGTAGGGCGCCTCGATCACCAGGCAGCCTCTTTCATCGGTCTGCAGGCGTACCCCCGCCAAAGCGGTGAAGTGGTGTGACCGGTCGGGGCCATTCACTCTTCTGAGGGCCACGTGCGAGAGGGTTTCCGTCATTCCGTAAGTGGCGTACACCTGTGTGTGGTATTGCTGAAGTTCATTCTCCAGGTTAGCCGGAAGCGGAGCCCCTCCCACGATGAGTTTTTCAATACGGTTGATGGACGTGGGCGATGCAGACTTTAGCACCGACACCACCTGGTAGGGAACCATTGCGGCAAAGTGGATGCGCTCGTTGCCCATGGCTTCCAACGGATTGGCTACTGGCTCTGATACAATCAGGTTCATGCCCATTACGAGGGTGCGCACCACCATCATCTTACCGGCAATCAGGGCTGGATCGAGGCAGAGTAGGGCCGTCATGCCGGGTTTTAGTTGAAGTGCCTGTGCGGTGGCTTGTGCGCTGGCCTCCATTTGTTTGCGCGTAATGCGGACTGCCTTGGGTTTACCGGTCGATCCAGAGGTGTGGATGGTAAATGCCGCTGCACCGTTCAGCCATTGTTGCACAAAAGCAACCACCACCCGATGCGCAGGTGCAAGCCCGGAAGGGTTGAGCGTGGCGATGGCTGACAGCGGAATGTATTCACCTGCCAGCCGTATCGTTGGGTCGTGCGGCATCGGCTTTGCTATTTTTTTGTCTAAGCTACCTCCTGTGCCTGCGCTGGCAAACACCGGAGGTAGCTTTCTTAGTCTTGCGCTGCAGGTGTTACCCTGCCGTGCCAAGGTTTAAGGGAATTTGGGGAATTTGGAGAAGTCAGGCTCGCGTTTTTCGAGGAAGGCATTTTTGCCCTCTTTGGCCTCATCGCTCAGGTAATACAACAGCGTAGCGTTGCCAGCCAACTCCTGTATGCCTGCCTGGCCGTCCAACTCGGCATTGAACGCACACTTTAGCATGCGCAGCGCCAGCGGGCTCTTCTTCAGTATCTTCCGCGACCACTCGACATACGTTTCTTCCAGTTTGTCCAACGGCACCACTTTGTTCACCAGGCCCATGTCCAGTGCTTCCTGCGCATCGTATTGATCACACAGGTACCAGATTTCGCGGGCCTTCTTCTGGCCTACAATGCGCGCCAGGTAAGAGGCTCCAAAGCCGCCATCAAAACTCCCCACCTTGGGGCCGGTTTGCCCGAAGCGGGCGTTATCGGCAGCAATGGTGAGGTCGCATACCACGTGGAGTACATGCCCACCCCCAATGGCCCAGCCGGCTACAGCGGCAATCACTGGCTTTGGTATGGAGCGAATCATCTTTTGCAGGTCGAGTACGTTCAAGCGCGGCACCGTGTCGCTACCTACATAGCCCCCATGGCCCCGTACACTCTGGTCGCCACCACTACAAAAGGCCTTGCCGCCTTCACCGGTTAATATCACCACGCCCACCTCGGCATCTTCGCGGCACACGTGCATGGCATCGATCATTTCTTGCACGGTGAGGGGCGTGAATGCGTTGTGCACGTGCGGCCGGTTAATGCTGATGCGCGCGATGCCTTCGTATTTCTGGAACACAATCTCTTTGTATTCCTTCACTTGTTTCCACGGATATTTCAGATTCATAATTGTATTGATTCTTTAAACTGTTGGAACAATGTTATTGCCTCACTGGCATCCGACTCTACCTCCAGTATGCGGGCTTCCTCACCTGGTTCAAAAAAGCGCTGGAGTTGTTGTTGGATCACGTCCGCGTTGTCTGATCTGGAAATGTGCTGGTAACCCAGGTTGAATTCGGTGGCCAGGTGCCGTGCCGTGAGGTGTTGTTGCGTTATAAAATATTCGCTGAGCTCGGGCAATGTGGCCGGGCCATCGATGACGCCAAAGATGGTGCCACCGTGGTTGTTCAACAACACAATGCGCAGGTTAGGAAGCCGGTAATTATGCCAGAAGGCGTTCCGGTCGTAAAAGAATGCCAGGTCACCCGTAATCAACGTATGCATTTTAGCAGAGGCCAGGCAGTGACCCACTGCCGTGCTGGTGCAGCCATCGATGCCGCTGGTACCGCGGTTGCAAAAAACTTCTAATGGATGGTCTTTGCTTAATCCAATCCAGTTCGCATAGCGCACCGACAAACTGTTGGCCAGATGTAGAGCCGTGTGTTTGGGTATGTGTGGCAGCAGATGGTAGACGAAACCAAATTCCCCACCCAGGTGCTTACCAAAAAAGGAAGCGATTGTTTTTTTTACATGCAGCTCGTGCTCTGCCCACAACCGCAGGTAGTGTTCTTTTTTCTGTTGGCTGCCTTGTACCGTCAGCGACTGGAAAAAATCGGCTGGCTCCAGGGCTATGCGTTGGGTAATCGACTGGAATGGGTCGGTCAGCTCTGCACCGGTTTCAATGTGCCAATGTTGGGTGGCTTTGTGGTTGCGGAGGAATACCTTGAGGTTTTTCGAGAGGGTGGATTTCCCGATGGTGATCAACAGATCGGGTTGCAGGGCTGTTTTTCCTTCAGAATCCAGGCCCATCAAAAAGGCGTCTGAGCGGAGTATTGCGTTCCGAACGGTGTGCACATTAGAGGTAATGTCGCCCACAACAGGAATGGCGTACTTGTTAGCGAACGCATCCAACTGCGAGATGAGTTCCGCATCGGGCGAAATTTGGCCCGCGACCACCAATATTTTATTGAAGGAGGCAAGGGCACCTGACCATTGTTGCACTGCCTCGCTGTTAGGCTTTGCACTGTGGCCCACACAACGGGCTAACGATATGTCTTTGCTGTATTCGATCGTTTCGCCCGGAGCGGGATAGAGCGGCTCGCGCAATGGAATGTTTACATGTACCGGCCCTGGCGGACTTTGGTGCGCCAGGTCGAACGCTTCGTTCAATTGTCTGAAGAAATGCCAGCGTGCATCCGGATGCTGCGTTTCTTCCGGCAGGTGGTAACTTTTCTTGACATGGTTTTGATAAATGCCCTGCTGGTAAATGGTTTGTCCATCGCGTTGGCCCACCCACTCTGTAGGGCGGTCGGCTGTAAGGACCACGAGTGGCACCTGCTGAAAAAAAGCTTCGGCAATGGCGGGAGCAAAGTTGTAGGTGGCCGAACCCGAGGTGCACACCAGCACCACAGGCTTTTTGGTTTGCTGAGCCATACCCAAAGCCACGAAGCCAGCGCTTCGCTCATCGCTGAACGTGCGCACCTGCAGGCGTGGATGCCGCACCAGCCCGAGTGTAATGGGGGCGCAGCGCGATCCCGGGCACACCACCGCGTGCGTTACATTTTTGCGCCAGGCAAGTTCGGCAATGTCGTAGATGGGTTGAAGGTGCATCAATGTCTATAACTGCAGTGCCTGTAGAAGTGTATTCATTTTCATCTCCGTTTCTTCACATTCCTTGTCGGGAATGGAATCGATGGTGACGCCCGCACCAGCATAAACACGGGCCGTTGCGCCCAGCACTTGCATGCAGCGCAGGTTTACAAACACGCGGCTCTGCTGCTGAATGGAGACGGGTCCGAGGTACCCCGCATACAATTGGCGGTCGTAACCTTCGTGGGCCAGCAGAAAGTTTTCTGCCTGTTCGAGGGGCATGCCGCAAACGGCCGAGGTGGGGTGCAACAACTTCAGCATCACAGAACCCAGTTGCGGGAAGTTGGTGGCCACCATGTCGGCCTGGAATTCTGTTTTCAGGTGGATGAGGTTCCCGGCCTGCACAGTTTTTGGACCATGTTCGTCAAATTCGCGCAAGCGGATTTTTTTGAAACAGTTGATGATGTACCTGCTTACCAACGCCTGCTCTTCAATGTCTTTTTGGGTCCACGATACCTGCCGTAGGTCAATGCCCGGCTGGTGTTTTTGGGTACCCGCCAGCGCCACGGTGCGAAACACCTGGTTTTCGTCTATGCTTACCAGCAGTTCAGGCGTGGCCCCGATCCACGTGCCGGTGTGTGGGGTGGAGTGCAGTGAGACAAAAGCCGTAGGATAGCTGCTGCAGAGGCGGTCGAAGAAAGCCAGCAGGTCTGCAGCGGGGTCTAACGCAATCTCTTTGTAACGCGAGGGCACCACTTTCTCGAAGCTTCCTTGTGCTACTGCCTCTATGCTGGCCTGCACCAGTTCTTTGAATGCGCCATAGGTGCCCACCTCCCTTTTGCCCGCGGGATGGATAAAATGGAATCGGGGGGTGAGGTAGTTACTGCACACAGGTTTGGGTTCAATGTCTTTTCCGTTTCTGGAAACACCCGATGCCGAGAACGTGTAGAGTTCATCGGCTGGCAGCCAATACTTGGGTTGGTCTTTGCGGAAGGGAGCAATGATGAATCCGGGCGCGGATTCTTCTAGTGTAAGTTCCTGCAGCACCTGCGGGCGGGCCGTGCAGAGCAGGTGCACATCTTGGCCATCGGGCATCCGCCATAGCGAGATGCTTTCTTGGCATTCCAGGCTTTGCACCACCCGGTGGCGGAGGTAACTTTTGGTAGTGGCTGAGGAAGTTTTTGCTGATGATTCCGTTCGCTCCATTTCAACCTCGTTTATCAATAACGGCCAGCGTAATGCGGCTGATACATATCAGTTGATGCTGGTCGTCAGTGATTCTGATTTCCCAGACCTGCGTTTTTTTTCCTATGTGCACTGGGGTGGTTTTGCCATAAACAAAACCGCTCCTCACGCTTTTAATGTGATTGGCATTGATCTCGAGCCCCACGCAATGTTGCAGTGAGGGGTCTACCGTAAGGGTAGCCGCCACGCTGCCCAGTGTTTCTGCCAACGCCACCGATGCACCTCCATGTAACAATCCCATGGGCTGGTGTGTTCTGCGGTCTACCGGCATTTTTGCTACCAGGTAATCTTCGCCTACTTCTGTAAACTCAATGCCCAGGTGTTCTACCATGCTGTTGAGCGACAACTGGTTGAGTTGCCCCACGTGGAAACCCCGCGTTAAAAAGGCGGGCGATGTTTTGTCAGGAAGGTGCGACAATGGAGTATTTCGTTATTTTTGCGGCCGACTAACGATTTTGACAGCGATTTTGACAGGGCAAATTAGGAAGAAAATTGACCTCAAAAAAAATTTATCTGATACGCCACGGGCAGACCGACTTTAACCTGAACGGCATTGTGCAGGGCAGCGGTGTGGACTCTTCTTTGAATGAGCGCGGCCGGTGGCAGGCGGAGGCTTTCTTCCAACACTATCAGGGAGTTCCGTTCAGGAAGGTGTACACCAGCGCATTGAAACGCACCCGCGAGTCGGTTCAGTTATTCATTGACAAGGGCATTTCCCACGAGGCGTTGAGTGAACTCAATGAGATCAGTTGGGGCAACCGGGAAGGACAACAGATTACACCCGAGGAAGATGCCTACTACCACTGGATGTTGAAGCAGTGGCAGCAAGGCAACACTTCGCTGCGCATTGAGGGCGGTGAAAGCCCGGATGAAGTGGCGCTGCGGCAACGTGCCGCCATCGAACGGCTGATGAGCCGGGGGGACGAAGACACCATTTTGGTATGCATGCATGGCCGGGCCATGCGCATATTGCTTTGCCAGTTGCTGCATTATCCGCTTCGCTGCATGGATATGTTCGAGCATCGGAACCTGTGCCTGTACCAACTGAATCACACAGGTAATTCCTTTCAGGTATTGAAGTACAACGATACCACCCACCTTGCCAATGTGCCGCAATGGGCAGCCTCGTTGCCCGTGGCGGGCTAAGTAGATGAAGTGGTTTTCAATTGATCAAGGGCCGAGCGTGCCTTGCTGTCAATGCTGTTCTTATACTCGTGCTTTTTGTAGGAGAGGGCCAGGTTAAAGTATTTCCTGGCTGAGGCCGGGTCGCGTTGGGCCTGCGCCAGGTAGCCCAGTTGAAGGGCAGCGTTGGGCGCAAAGTACCACGGATTGTCGCCCGCCATGTCGATGGTTTGCTGGTAAAATAGCCGCGCTGCGGCCAGGTCGGCCGTGCGGTGCGCGAGTCGCGCCTTGCGGTAATAATATTCTGTCTTCTCTTTTAAAGTCACCAGGTCGGCCGGTGTGATCGATTGCAGCACTTCGCGCGCTTGCTGGTAGTAGCCTCCGTCTGTGGCCAGTCGCACTTTCAATATCTTCGGGTTAGGGAAGAGCCCCTCTTTCAATTGTGCATCGGCATACCGGTCGGGCTCGGCCACATTACGACCGGTAACCTTGGCTCTCTCGAAATTAACTTTCGCCAGCTCTTTTTTGTTCATCAGCCAGTAGGCCAGGCTAATTTTGTAGTAGGCGTCTTTCTTAAAGTTGTCGCTGCGGTAGTGTTGAATGAAGTGCTGGTAAGCTACAATGGCATCGGTGTAACGGCCTTTTTGCAACAGCATTTCCCCGTGCAAGTATTCGATATAATACATGGGTAGCCCTTGCGGATGGGCGTGCAGCGTTTCCACCTGCTTCAACGCCTCTTCACTCTGGCCGTTTTTCATCAGCATGTTGATGGCCAGGAAAAGCAGCAGGCGGTTGGTGGGCTCTTCTTTCAGCGCCTCCATAAATCCCTGGGTGGATTCTTCGATCTGCTGGTTGATGAGGCCCTTGATGGTGTAATACAAAATGGTTGCCTCGATGTTCAGCGAAGACCCTGACTTGCGCAGTTCCTCCAGCTGGCTTTGACCTACGGCAACGGAACCCTTCATGCCGAGCAGGGTAATGAACCAATGATACTTGTCGGGAACAGAGCCCACCATTACCTGTATGACGCCACTGGTTTTTTTTATGGGCACAAAGGCCGGGTATTTTTTCAGGCACTCCTGCGTAAGGTTAAATGCGTTGCGGATGGCCCATACGGCATTGAATTCTTGCCCCAGGTTGAGGAAGTTGAAGCCTCTCTGCAGGTTTAGTTCAGCTCTTAGGAAGAGTGTTTCGGCCGACTCGGGCATGCCTTCCAGTTGCTTGAACCGCTCGCGGAACAAGGTTTCTATCTGGTTGAATTTTTCTTCGTCTTCGCTGATGAGCACATCCAGCGTTTCGCAAAAACTTTGTACATACATTTTGTGCAGTGCATTGCCTTTGTAATAGCGCAACTGCTGGTAGGCCTGCTCTGTTTGCAGGTTGAGAACAAGGCGGTGAATTTTTTTTGCTTCACTATCGAATTGCCACAACAAATCGGCCGCACTGATGGATTGCCAGCAAAATAAAAAAGAGCAGATCAGCAGACCTGCTCTTTTTGTGCCAGATATAGCATTATTACGCAACCTTGCGGGTACGTTTGGCCGGTGTTGCCTTTTTGGCTTTGCTTTCATCTTCAATGGGTTCCACTTCCACATCGGCCAAAATACGGCCTGAGTGTTCATCTATCACTATCTTTTTCTTCTCGCGGATTTCAGCAATTTTTTGCGGAGGGATGATGATGTTACACCCTTCGGCTGCACCACGAACCACCCTAACAACGGCCAGACCATTCGAAAGGTTGGCGCGCAGGCGTTCGTAATACTTCAGTAATTTATCTTCAATTTTCTTGGCGGCCTTTTCACGCTCGGCCAGTAGACGCTTCTCTTCTTCCTGACTCTCCTCCAAAATACTCTTCAACTCATTCTTCTTGGTTTCCAGGTCTTCATTGCGGCCTTTAATCAGTTCTTCTATTTTGGCTATTTCGGCTTTTTTCTCTTCAATTTTCTCTTTGCCTTCCTTAATCCGCTTTTCGCAAATCTGCACTTCGAGTTCCTGCAACTCTATTTCTTTGGTAATGGCATCGTACTCTCTGTTGTTCTTAACGTTCTTTTGTTGTTCGTTGTATTTTTTGATCAGCTTTTCGGCCTCTTTAATTCCCTCCTTGTTCTTTTTGATGATCTCTTCAATTTCTTTTTGCTCTGCTTCAAAGCGGCTCAGGCGGGTGCGGTAGCCTTCCATTTCATCTTCCAGATCCTGCACTTCATCAGGAAGGTCGCCACGGAGTTTTTTCAGTTCGTCAAGGTTTGAATCGATGGTTTGAAGTTTAACGAGCGCCTCTAGTTTCTGTGCAACTGTTTGATTTTCCATTACTTATAAATAGCTTAGTGGATTAGTAACCTGTTTCGAAAAATTGATCGCAAAAGTAGGAAATTTTTCCCGTAAAACCTCCGCAATCAGGTCTTTAGTGAATTGTTCGCTCTCGTAGTGCCCTACATCGGCAATCAGCAGCTTGCCCTCCGCATCAAAGAATTCGTGGTATTTGAAATCGGCCGTTACCAGCACATCGGCACCTGCCCTTATGGCATCGGGCAACAAGAAGCTTCCGGCCCCACCGCAAACGGCCACTTTCTGTATGTGACGCTGGGGCAAGGGGGTATAGCGAATGCAACCGGTTTGAAACACGTCTTTCAAACGCTTCAGAAATGCCAATGGTTCCTCAGGTGTTTCCAACGTGCCCAACATGCCGGCACCTACTTCCTGGTTTTCGTTTTCCAGCTTCGTCAGGTAATAGGCCACTTCCTCGTAGGGATGGGCCTGGCGCAGTGCACTCAGTATCTTTGTTTGCTGGTGCCACGGAAAGATTACCTCGGCCCGCACCTCCTGCACTTTTTCCAGTTGTCCAGCCTCACCTAAAAACGGGTTGGCTTCGGCATTGGGCCGGAAGGTGCCCGTTCCCTCCACCTGAAAGCTGCAATCCTGGTAGTTGCCAATGTTGCCGGCACCCGCTGCGTGCAGGGCTTCCATCACTGCCGCGGCATGGTCGGCCGGTATAAAGGTGACCAATTTGGCCAGTGTGTCTTTGCGTGGGGCCAGTATCCGTTGGTTTTGGAGCCCGATCTTATCGGCTATTTTCTTGTTGACACCGGTGCGAATGTTATCGAGGTTGGTGTGGATGGCATAGATGGCGATGTCGTTTTTGATGGCTTTGATGATGGTGCGCTCTATGTAATTCTGCCCCGTGATTTTTTTGAGTCCCTTGAAAACGATGGGGTGGTGTGCGATGATCAGGTTGCACTTTTCGCGGATGGCCTCTTCTACTACGGCCTCGGTACAATCGAGCGTAACGAGCACGCCCGACAGCGGCCAGGAAGCCTGACCGGTAAGCAATCCGCTGTTGTCGTAATTTTCCTGAAAAGGCCTGGGCGCCCAGGTCTCCAGATAATCGATTACCGGTTGAATTGTCATTGTCGGTTGTTTCCTTAGTTTTGGCCAAAATTACTAAAGTATTACACCTTCGTGGTTCTTCGTTTACTCCGCCTGCTGTTGTTCCCCCTGGCCCTTTTGTACGATGCTGTGATGCGCCTGCGGAACCACATGTACAATAGTGGCTACAAGCCTTCTGTGCAATTTGACGTCTTTACCATTTGTGTGGGAAACCTGAACGTGGGGGGAGCCGGCAAAACGCCCATGGTGGAATACCTGGTTCGTTTGCTGGAGGGACTGCCCCTGGCAACCCTGAGCCGCGGTTACGGACGCAAGACGCGCGGCTTCAGGATGGCCGGTGACGAGGACGAGGCGGCCACCCTGGGCGATGAGCCCTACCAGTTGTATCGAAAGTTCGGGCACCGGGTAGCGGTGGCGGTGGGCGAGGAGCGCGTGCTGGCCATTCCGCATATCCTTCATGAAAAACCGGAGGTGCAGGTGGTAGTGCTGGATGACGCCTTTCAACACAGACGCATACGGCCGCATTTTTCTATTTTGGTGACCGAGTTTCAGCAACCATTCTACCGGGATTTTGTATTGCCTGCTGGTAACCTGCGCGAGGCACGCAGGGGGGCAGGTCGCGCACAGGCCGTGGTGGTAACCAAGTGCCGCCCAACCATTTCGGTGGCACAGCGGCAGCAAATCGAAAAGCAGGTGCAGCGGTATGCCGGGCCGGTGCCTGTATTTTTCTCCACCATCGCCTACGGGCAGCCGGTAGGTTTTGGAAAAAAAACAGCCCTTACCCGATCGGTGGTGGTGGTAACGGGAATTGCGCATGGAGCCTCTTTCATTCACCACCTTTCTGAACAGTTAGAGGTGGTGAAGCACTTTCAATTTGCTGACCACCACCGCTATGAACTGAAAGACCTGCAGGCCATCCAAACCTGGTGCCAGCGCCACGGGTGTGTGGCCGTTACCACCGAGAAAGATATGGTGCGCCTCATTGCACCTCAGCTAACCAGCATGGTGAGCGAAATACCCTTCTTCTATGTGCCCATCGAGATGAGGTTTATTGAAAATGGATCGGAATTTGATAGGCTCGTGCGAGATCAGGTTGAAAAAGGCGTTTAAACACGGGGTTCTTTTATCTTTGCGCGCGTGATGGGAAGATTACTTTGGGCAATAATGGTGGCAATGGTTGTGGCGGCCACGCTTCCCGCCTTTGGCCAGCGACCGACCAATCCCCAGCCGACCATCAACCCAGGCACCGCTACTGGTGCTCGGGCAGACACCACCCAACGGCCCAATAAGACGGTAAAAGCCGCCCCGGCAGGCTCGCGCGGATCGCGCATTGTAGACGATAGCACCAAAAATGTGTATGGCCCCCAGACCACCCGCTGGACAACCGAAGCAGACCTTTTCATTAACCGACCCAACTACCGGCCACTCGACACGGCCATTCACAACCTCCACCGGTGGAACTACTTTCAGCGACTGAACAATTTCTACCAGGACCTGGGCAACAATGGCACGGCTTTGAACTCCATCTTCCCCGATTTCTTTGGCGAAACCATTGGCGTGTCGTCTGGTTTTATGGCTTACCAACCTTACTACGACACCGAGGCGCCCGTGTTGTACAATGCCAAATCCCCCTACACGCGCATGGCCCTGATTTGGGGTGGAAAGGGACGCGCCACCACACGTGCAGAGTACACACGCAACATCAACCCCCGCTGGAACTTCGGCTTTAACTATCGCCCTTTGCTAACCAACCGCCAGATACAACGCAGGGGTAAGAGCGACTACCAGGTGGTGAGCCACTATTACGATGCATACACCCATTTTCAATCGAAAGATTCTGCCTATAGTGCCGTGGCCACGTACCGCAGGATCAGGCACCGCTCGGTGGAGATGGGAGAGGTGTTGCCTACTGTAACCGGTGTGGATGTCGATACGCTGTCATTTGCGGAAGCATACCGCTATTATTTCAGAGACAACGCCAGACCGGCCCTAACCATTGCCAACAGCCTGGAGCAACGCAACAACCTCCATCTCTTTCACCAATATAACCTGATGGGGCAAAAGGTGCAGGCATACCACGTGGCAGATCGGTTGAAACAGATCAACTGGTTTCGCGATGACCTGAGCCAGGAGCAAGAACCCTTTTATGATGAGCAGAGGTTGGACACGGCCGCTAACTCGCCCACCAAATTCATAGACAGTACGCGCTTTATCACGTTGCAGAATCAGTTAGGTGTGAAGGGCTCGGTGGGTAAAGTGTTCTACAATGCATACGGAAAAATCAGATCGTACCAACTGTGGCACAAATACCTGAACACCGACACCATTCCAGCGCTGCGCCCGAATGATGAGTGGTATGCAGGTGGCCAGTTGGGTTATTTCATCGACTCTACCGGGTTTGTGTCTGTTACGGCCGAAACTTTGCAGGGAGGTTATTCGCGCCTGCAGGCACAGGGCACCACCCGCTGGGGCGACTTTCGCGTGCAGCGCAAAGTCAGCAAGCCTTCTTTTTTGCACACCACCTACAGCGGTCACTTTGATTTCTGGAACAACCAATTCAAACCCATAGAGACCACACAGGTGGCAGTATTTCCCCGGCTTACGTGGAAGGGCTTGATGGTTTCGCCTGGCGTAAACTATGGCAACGTGATGCACCAGGTTTACTTTGTTCAGCGCGACACTTTTCCGGGTACCGACCAGCGCGTAATGCCCGTTCAAACTGAAAAACTGGCGGAGTGGATTACCCCCGAAGTGCGGTTAACCGTGCGGCTGCCCTGGAATTTCCACGTGCGCACGCAGGCCTTGTACACCCGGTTGCTGACAGACCGCGATAGCATCATACAGGTGCCGCAGGTATTTTTGAATGGGCAGCTCACTTATGAAAATGAATGGTTCAAAAAGAACCTGCAGGTGCAAATTGGTGTAGACGCCCATTGGCGCTCGGCCTACAAGGCCATGGGTTACGACCCCGCCATCCAAAGTTATTATGTACAAAACAGTGTAACGGTGCCGGCTTACCCCATTGTAGATATTTTCTTCAATGCCAAAATGAAGCGTGGTCGTTTTTTTGTGAAGTACCACAACTTGCTGCAGGCATTCACTGGAATAGAAGATGCTGACTTGCTGGTGCCCGGGCACATGCCCACGCCCTATTTCCCCGGGCAGCGCAACATTCTCGACTTTGGTTTTGATATTCTTTTGTTCGACTGATGGAAAAGCAAGTACTGGGCCTGGAGTTACCTACCGATCCGCGTTGGGTGAACATCGCGGAAATGAATATTGGCGACATACTGATCGACCACGCTTACTGCGAACAGAAGGCAGCTTCTTCGTGCATCTCACTCATTATTCAATATCCTGAAAAAGAAGAACTGGTCGAAATGTTGACACCGGTGGTGGCGGAAGAGTGGGGCCATTTTGAACGCGTAATTGAGAAACTGAAAAGTCGCGGGCTTAAGCTCGGGCCGCAACGCAAAGACCTCTACGTGGAGCAATTGAACAAGATCATCCGCAAGGGGGGTAGTCGCGAACAACAACTGGTAGAGAAGTTATTGATGAATGCCCTGATTGAAGCGCGGAGCTGCGAGCGATTCCGCCTGTTATGGAAAGACATTCAAGACCCTGACCTCAGCACATTCTATTATGAGTTGATGGTGTCGGAGGCGGGGCATTATAAAAATTTCCTGGCACTGGCCAAAAGATACCTGCCGGAAGAAGACGTGATGAAGAGGTGGCGGGAACTGTTAGAAGAGGAAGCAAAAATTGTTGCTTCGCTGGAAGTGCGGGGCGACCGCATGCACTGACGCTTACTTCGGGGCCAGGTTTTTGAGATGCTTTCGCAAATCAATTTTCCGGTTCACCTGCATGGGGTTTCGCTGTAGCCGCACTTGTCCTTCGGTGGCCTTTACCTCCACCTCATAATCTCCCGACCACACCACATCCGCCAGCGTTACCAGTCCTTCCTCCACCACTTTCCAGTCGTAGGCGCGAACGATGATAAAGTGGGTGAGGGGCAGATGGGTGTCTGCATTTACTTTTGCTTTGGTGCACAGGTGGAAGCTGCTGTCGAAATTGGGCGTTGTGGTGGTTGAGTCGCCCAGTTTTTGTTTTACCAACGCTGTCAGAGCCGGCTCGGCAGTTTGGGCAATTGCACAGGTGCAAGTACCCAACAGCAGTAAGAGCAGCCATGCAATGCGCAGGCCCATCACGTTTTCTGCTTTTTCTTTTTAGCGGCAGGAAAGAGTACGTTGTTCAGTATCAACCGGAAGCCTGCCGAATTGGGGTGCAAATTCAGGTCGGTCGGTTCTTCGCCCACCGTGTGCTGGTAGTCTTCCGGGTCGTGGCCGCCATAAAATGTCCAGAAGCCTTTGCCCATTACCCCGTGAACGTACTTTATCTCTTTGATGTCTTTGTTCTCACCCATCACCACCACATCGGGTTTAACCAGGTGCGATTTGAAAGAGGTAGTTTGTCCGTAAAACCCTTTGATCACACGGGTGTGGTTTTGTGTGAGCATGGTAGGGATGGGATCCCATTTGGCCGAGAATTCAAAAATGGAGAAATAGTCGTTGTCTTGCCGCACGCCCCGCTCGGCCGGGTTGTTGTCGATATCTGAAAATTCGTATTGATAGGGGTCGCGCGAGAGGCGGAAGTTGGTGAAGGCAAACGTGTTGTCGAAGTTCAGCTTGTCTTGCGCCTGCGGGTCGGCCGGATCGCCATCGTACATGCGTTCGCAGATGTCTACCCCTTCTGCGGCCAGCGCAATGTCGAACGAATCGGTGGCGGAGCACATGGCAAACAGAAAGCCGCCACCCGCTACAAATTCTTTCATGCGTTTGGCAACCGCCAACTTCAATTGAGACACCTTGCGGAAGCCGTGCTTGCGGGCCATGTCTTCCGATTCCTTCTGTTGCTCAATATACCACGGAAAATTGCCGTAGGAGCCAAAGAACTTACCGTACTGCCCGGTAAAGTCTTCGTGGTGCAGGTGCAGCCAATCGTATTTAGGCAACTCGCCATTCAGCACTTCGTCATCGAAAATCACATCATAAGGAATTTCGGCATACGTAAGCACCAGCGTCACGGCATCGTCCCACGGTTGTTTGGTTTTGGGGGAATACACCGCGATTTTCGGGTACTTCTCCAGCTTCATTAAGTCGTAGTTAACTGCAGGGCTGGCAATTTCTGAAATGATTTGATTGGCCTGTGCATCGGAGATGACTTCATAGCTGACGCCACGCACCACCAACTCATTTTGAATGGCCGGATGGTATTTGGTCATGAAGCTGCCTCCGCGGTAGTTCAGCAGCCAGTCTACTTCGGTGTCCTTCTTCAGAATCCAATAGGCAATGCCATAGGCCTTCAGATGGTTGGCCTGTTTACCGTCCATCGGGATAAACAGGTAGTTGGCAGCCGCCAGGCGCGAAATGAGGAGAAAGCAAAACAAAAAGGCGAAACGCATCGTAAGAGCAAAATATGGCTTTATTTGTAACAATTTATCAAGGTTTCAGTCTAATGGTAAACGCAAAATGATGGCGTTCCGGGCGTAAAGGTTACAAATATTTTGCCGTATTTAAAGCCCCGAATGGTGGTAAGTTGGTGGTAATCATGTAATAAAGGGATGAATCTGATTGAGAATTTAAAAGAAGGTTTGCGTTCGGTGCAGGCCAATTTGTTGCGCTCGGTGCTCACGGCACTCATTGTGGCCATTGGCATCACTTCGCTGGTGGGTGCGCTCACGGCTGTGGACGGCATTGGCTATACCCTGACAGAGAGCCTGGCCTCCTTGGGAGCCAATACGTTCGACATATCATCGAAGCGCAACCGGGGCGGCAGCCAGCAAGGCGTAAAGGAGAAAGTGTATCCTCCGCTGCAACTCAACGAAGCGCAGAAATTCATCGATCGTTTCACGTTCTCTAATAACATCAGTCTTTCTGCATCGCTCACCGGCATTGCCGAAGTAAAATACAAATCCAAGAAAACCAATCCCAACGTTCGGATACAGGGCGTAAACGAGAATTACATCTTTTTGAAAGACCTGAATGTGGAGTATGGGCGCAATTTCTCTTCGCTCGAAATTCAATATGGCAGCAAAGTGGCGATTATCGGCAGCAAGGTAGCCAAGGCATTGTCGGATAATCCCAACCTGGTGAATGAAGAGATCAGTTTCAAGGGCACTAAGTTCAGGGTGATAGGGGTGTTGAAGGAAAAAGGCCAGTTGGCCGAAGACAATTTCGACAACATGGTGATTATACCCATACTGGTTGCCAACCAGCTGGCCAGCGGTCGTGGTCTGGATTATTACCTTACTGTGGCCATCAGAGACCCCTCGCAGGTGGAGTTGGCCATGGGCGAGGCTACCGGCATTATGCGCAACATCCGCCAAGACAGGGTAGGGCAACCCGACTCCTTTCTGCTGGAACGCAGCGAAACCCTTTCTGACCTGAATAACCTCATTGACATTATACGCATGGCGGGTTTCGGCATTGGCTTTATTACGCTGCTGGGTTCGGCCATCGCGCTGATGAACATTATGCTGGTATCGGTTACGGAGCGTACCCGCGAAGTAGGGGTGCGCAAAGCGCTGGGAGCTACACCCTTGCGTATCCGTCAGCAGTTTGTAATTGAGGCCATTGTGGTGTGCTTGCTGGGAGGTTTGGTTGGCATTATTCTGGGCATAGCCGTGGGTAATGGCTTTGCACGCATCATGGGCATAGAGTCTTTTATCATGCCCTGGTTCTGGATATTTATTGGCGTGGTGGTGTGCGTGGCAGTAGGTCTGCTGTCGGGTTATTACCCTGCGTACAAAGCCTCGAAGTTGGATCCGATCGAGTCGCTGCGATTCGAGTAAGAATAGTTACGTTTTTCGTTCGGCAAAACCCAGCTTCGGCTGGGTTTTGTTTTTCTCGTGCAGGTACAGCAAGATGCCATCCTTAAGGCCTACCTCTGGCACCAGTATTTTCTTGGCGCGGGCCCACTCCATCACCTTCAGGTAAATGCTGCTGGCGGGGATAATTACATCTGCGCGGTCGGGGTTCATCTGCAAGTCGTAAATACGTTGTTCCAAGGTTAAGCCCTCCACCATTTTCTTCACATCTTTCAGTTTACGGATGGACAGGGTTTTGCCCGGTTTGGTGTGGGCCAGTTCGAACAACTTGCTGATGTTACCGCCCGTACCTACGGCCGTTACTTCGCCATAATCCTTACTCATATGGTCTTTTACCCACTTCTCCATATCTGTCCACATCAGGGGTGAGTCGTGGTGTTCCAACACACGTACCGATCCTACCTTGAAAGAGCGGGTGTGCATTTTTTTTCCCTTCACATAGATGTTCAGCTCCGTGCTGCCACCGCCTACATCGATGTGGATATACGACTGATCGGTTAAGAAAGACGCTATGGCGCGGTTGATCATTTCTGCTTCCTGGTGCCCGTCTATGATGTTGATCTGGATGCCCATTTCATCGTATACCTGCTGCGCCAGCTCTTGCCCGTTTTCAGACTCGCGCATGGCCGAGGTAGCGCAAAACATGTAGTCGTCTGCTTCATAGAGTTCAATCAGCAGTTTATACGTGCGCATCAGCTTCTTGAACTTTTCGATGCTTTTTTCGCTGATACGATTGGTGCTGAACACATCGTGGCCCAGCCGTAACGGGAAACGCACGTACTCCAGTTTTTTGAATAATACGCGTGGACCTTTATCGAGTACAGAAGAGATTTGAAAACGGATGGCGTTGGAGCCGATGTCGATGGCTGCTAATTTCAAACGGGTCTATTTAGGTAACGGAAAGTTGACACAAAGATCACAATTAACGGGTGGAGGTGAAAATTAAATTTTCATTATCTTAGCTATGCCATTCAGCAAGCGAATGAATAGCCGCACGTTTTCTATCGCCATTTTTATTACAGTGCTGGTTGCCGCCTGCACGGTAGAACCTGATGTAAATGAAAATTTCACCGTAAGCGGATTTGTACCCGTATATGGCGCGTACGAGAAGTCGGAAATCAAGACCACGCCCCCGATTCCCCTCAATGATCCAGGCAAGATTTATATCTACGGGCCTTACCTGTTGATCAACGAGAGAGGAAAGGGCATCCATGTGTACAACAACAGCGACCCTGCCAACCCCAGTGCTTTAACGTTTATCCAGATGGTGGGCAATACCGATATGGCCATCAAAGACAATATTTTGTATGCCGATCACATGGGCGACCTGGTGGCCATTACCTTCTCCGATTTTGAGAATGTATTGGAAAAGGGACGACTTCCACTCAGCTCCTGGAACCTGGGCCTGCCAGCGCCCGCGCAAAGTTATTTTGAATGCATAGACCCCGCCAAAGGTTTGGTTGTAGACTGGAAACCCGCCACCCTTACTAACCCCGACTGTTATGCGTTTTAGTTGGGTTGCGATAGTTTGTACAATACTCCTTTCCTGCGAATCGGGCGACTCGTCCTTCGAATCGTCTACGGGCCAGGGTGGCTCCATGACGCGCTTTGCCATTCAGGGCGACTATCTGTATGTAGTCGATCAAACGTCCATTCAGACTTTCCGCCTGCAGGGTAACTCCTTTGAAAAAGTAAACCAGACACCGGTTACCATGCGGCTCGAAACGATCTTCCCCAAAGGAGATTACCTGTACCTGGGTGCAGCCGATGCCATGTACATTTACTCGATTGCAGACCCCGCTTCGCCTCAATTTATCTTCCGCTATGCACACATTGTGTCGTGCGACCCGGTGGTGGTGCAGGGAACAACGGCCTACGTAACGCTGCGTTCGGGCACCGCGTGTAACCGCGGGGCCAACGCATTGGAAATCATCGATATTTCTAATCCCAATAATCCCAAACTTCTAGCCAACTATCCCATGACTTCGCCCCATGGCTTGGGTGTAGATGGCACCTGCCTTTTTCTCTGCGAGGGTCCGGCCGGTTTGAAAGTATTTGATGTGAGCAACCCGATGGACATTGTACTTACCACCCAGATAGACGACATCTACGCCTACGATGTCATTCCCCGCAACGGCCTCCTTACACTTACTGGTGAAGACGGGGTGTTTCAATACAATTACAACTGCGATAACCATTCGTTGGAGTTGGTGAGCAAGATACCCGTATTACGCGGTGAATTGTAGAAAAGCCCTAGTGTTGCTCTTCTGGTTTCTCCCGCTGGTGTGCAGTGCACAGGGAGAGGAACACGGTGAGGTAGCCGAACGAAACATTCCCCTGCACGCCTTTAAGTGGAGTCCCTACCACTTGATTAACTTTTACCCTACCGTGCAACTGGCCTACGAGCGCAGACTCAAGGAGCGGTTCTCTTTACAAGCAGACATGGGCATTGTGTTGCGCAGATGGCTGGGGCAAGATTTTGGAAACACTGAATTTGAAAACAAGAGAGGGGTGAAGCTGAAACTGGAGGCGCGTTTCTATTTGAAACGCCAACGCTTGTCAAACGCCTTCGACTACCTGAGTGTGGAGCCTTATTGGAACCGCATCAACTTCGATCGCAGTGAAACATTGACGGAGTGCTTCGATGTGAATTGTCAATCTCAGTTCAGACGCACCTATCGTTACGAAATGAAATACCGCGAGCCCGGACTTTCAGCCAAGTATGGTATCATGTTACGATTCAACCACTTCATTGCCGATTTCAACGGAGGCATCTCTCTTCGGTTTGTCAACTACATCAGGCCGGATTGGGTTGAACAACTTATCCCTGAAGATAACTTTAATGGTGGTTGGTTCGAGATACCAAACGAGCGCAAGCGGGTGGGGGTATCACCTGCGTTGGGTGTACGCATCGGTTGGGCGTTCTGAATTTTTGGTTTTCATCGGTCAATTCCATTTCTTTGCATTGCTTATCCAGAAAGACCGAGGGACAGGGCCCTGAGACGTCTTAGCATCCTATCCTGACGGTTTTCGTCAGGACGTTGTGCTAAATCCCTTTCGAAAGCAAATTGCCTTTCGAAGAAGATGAGCAAAGCCTTTTTTTCTGAGGCCTTTCTGGATAAGTGCAAAATAAAATTCCAGAAAGAATGACCATTCAAGAGATTCTTACTAAGCGTATCATGGTGCTGGACGGTGCCATGGGTACCATGATTCAGCGATATAAACTGGAGGAGAAAGATTTCAGAGGCGAGATTCTGAAAGACCATCCCCACCCTTTGAAGGGCAACAACGACTTACTGAGCATCACCCGCCCCGACATCATCAAAGAAATACACAGGGCCTATTTTGAGGCCGGTGCCGACATCGTGGAAACCAACACCTTTGGCAGTACCCGTGTGGCGCAGGCCGATTATCACCTCGAGCACCTTGTCTACGACATCAACTACCAGTCGGCCAAAATAGCTAAAGAGGTAGCAGATGAATTTACAGCCCGCGAACCGGAAAAGCCCCGGTTTGTGGCAGGCTCCATGGGGCCTACCACCAAGTTGGCGTCTATGTCGCCCGATGTGAATAATCCAGGATTCCGTGCCATTTCTTTCGATGAACTGGCAGCCGCTTTCAAAGAGCAAGCCCAGGGGTTGCTGGATGGCGGAGTCGATATGTTGCTGTTGGAAACCATTACAGACACGCTGAATGTAAAAGCGGCTTTGTTTGCCATTCAGGAATTATTTGAAGAGCGGGGCAGCGAAGTGCCCATCATGGTATCGGGCACCATTACCGATGCCAGTGGCCGCATCTTGTCCGGGCAGACGGCCGATGCCTTTCTCGTTTCGGTATCGCATGTGCCGCTGCTCAGCATCGGACTGAATTGTGCGCTGGGCGCCTCGGCCCTGCGTCCCTATTTACAGGTATTGAATGAGAAGGCCCCCTTTTTCGTAAGCGCTCACCCCAATGCCGGGCTTCCCAACGAGTTTGGCCAATACGATCAAACTCCGGCACAAATGGCCGAGCAGGTTGAAGAATACCTGAAGGAAGGCCTTGTAAATATCGTAGGCGGTTGCTGTGGGTCTACCCCGGAGCATATCAAAAAAATAGCGGAGGCAGCGAAGAAGTATCAGCCGAGAGTGATTCCTGCACAACTGATCGAGCATTAACAGAACATAAATTTTTTCAGACGTTGACTTACCGACCATTACAACTCAGCGGTTTAGAAGCCGTAACCATTACCCCGAATTCCAACTTCGTGAATATTGGCGAACGAACCAACGTAACGGGTTCCGCTAAATTCCTGAAACTGATTAAAGAAGATAAGTTCGAGGAAGCCCTGGAGGTGGCGCTCGACCAGGTGCGCGGAGGCGCACAGGTGATAGACGTAAACATGGACGAAGGCATGCTGGATGCCAAAACAGCCATGGTAAAGTTTTTGAACCTGATGGCATCTGAACCGGAGATTGCCATTGTGCCGGTCATGGTCGATTCTTCTAAGTGGGACGTGATTGAAGCGGGATTGAAATGCCTGCAAGGCAAAGGCATTGTGAACTCTATCAGTTTGAAGGGGGGAGAAGAAGAGTTCATACGTCAGGCCAAACTGGTGAAACGCTACGGTGCCGCCACGGTGGTGATGGCCTTTGATGAGCAGGGCCAGGCCGATACCTACGAACGAAGAATTGCGATCTGTAAGCGTGCCTATGATATCCTGGTTAACGTGGTGAAGTTTCCTCCGCAGGACATCATTTTCGACCCAAATATTTTCCCGGTAGCAACGGGTATAGAAGAACATCGAAATTATGCGGTAGACTTTTTCAGGGCGGCCAGGTGGATCAGGGAGAACCTTCCTTACGCACACGTGAGTGGTGGGGTCAGCAACGTGTCTTTCAGCTTCAGGGGCAACCAGAAAGTGCGTGAGGCCATGCACTCTGCTTTTCTATTTCACGCGATAAAAAACGGCATGGATATGGGCATAGTGAACCCTACCATGCTGGAGGTATACGATGAAATACCCAAGGATTTGTTGGAGCGGGTGGAAGATGTACTGCTGAACAGGAGGGAAGACGCAACGGAAAGGTTATTGGAATTGGCTGAAACGGTAAAAGGTGCGGGCAAGAAGAAAGAGCTGGACGATGCGTGGCGAAATGATACCGTGGAAGAAAGATTGAAGCACGCATTGGTAAAGGGAATCATCGATTTCATCGATCAGGATACGGAAGAGGCGAGACAAAAATACGGGCGGCCGTTGCACGTGATTGAAGGCCCTCTGATGGCCGGTATGAATGTGGTGGGTGATTTGTTTGGTGCGGGAAAAATGTTTTTACCCCAGGTGGTGAAGAGCGCCCGCGTGATGAAAAAGTCCGTTGCCTACCTTACGCCTTTTCTGGAGGAAGAGAAACGCCTCAGCGGCACCAGCGGAAAGCCTGCGGCCAAAGTATTGATGGCCACGGTGAAAGGCGATGTGCACGACATCGGTAAAAACATTGTAGGCGTGGTGTTGGCGTGCAACAATTACGACATTGTAGACCTGGGCGTGATGGTGCCCACAGAAAAAATCATTGAGGCCGCGAAAAGGGAAAAAGTAGATGCCGTAGGATTGAGCGGACTGATCACGCCCTCGTTGGATGAGATGGTGCATGTGGCCAAAGAAATGCAACACGAGAAGATGGAGCTGCCTTTGCTGATTGGAGGTGCAACTACTTCACGCATCCATACGGCTGTAAAAATCGATCCGGTGTACGATGGCCCCGTGGTGCACGTGCTGGACGCCTCCAGGTCGGTGCCCGTGGTGAGCGAGTTGATCAGTGCAGAGACACGTGCCGACTTCAAAAGGCGAACCAAAGAAGAATACGCGCGTCTGCGTAAAGACCACGAGAGCAGGCAGCAGGAGAAAAACTACATCACACTGGAGGAAGCGCGAAAAAACCGAACGACCATCAACTGGAAGGACACCGTTTTCACCGCTCCTCAATTCACAGGTCGCAGGGAGTTGGTCGACTTCCCGTTGGCCACATTGCGAACCTACATCGATTGGACACCTTTTTTCCAGACCTGGATGCTGGCGGGGCGCTATCCCGACATTTTAGATGATGCCTTGGTAGGCGTTGAGGCGAAAAAACTGTTTGACGATGCCAACCGCATGTTGGATGAGATCACTGCCAGCAAGAGCTTGCGTGCAAATGGCGTGGTGGCTTTCTATCCCGCCACCGCTGTGGGCGATGACGTAGCGTTGTCCCATGAGCCTGCCGGCAAGGCATTTGCTGCCTTTCATTTCTTGCGACAGCAAAACAAAAAGGCACAAAACCTGCCCAACTTGTGTCTGGCTGATTTTGTGTCGCCCGAGGCAGGTAAGGACTACTTGGGCCTGTTTGCAGTAACGGCCGGAATTGGGTTGGAAAAGCTGGTAGAGAAATACAAAGCCCAACACGATGACTATTCTGAAATAATGGCCAAAGCGCTGGCCGACCGTTTGGCGGAGGCTTTTGCCGAGTGCCTGCACGAAAAGGTGCGCAAAGAGTGGTGGGGATATGCAGATGATGAAAACCTGAGCAACGATTTGCTGATTGCTGAAAAATACCAGGGTATTCGCCCGGCACCGGGTTACCCGGCCTGCCCCGATCACACAGAAAAAAAACTACTGTTCGAGTTGTTACAAGCCGATAAGGTGGGCATTACGCTTACCGAATCGTATGCCATGTACCCAGGAGCGGCAGTAAGTGGATTTTATTTCGCACATCCACAATCGAAGTACTTTGGATTAGGCAAGATTGAAAGAGACCAGGTGGCAGACTATGCGCAACGCAAAGGATGGCGTGTGGAGGAGGTAGAAAGATGGTTGGCACCGAATTTGGCATATTGAATTTGAAATTTAGTTTGATTTGAGAATTTGAAAATGGTTAAGAGGTGAGGGATGATAGGGAAAATCTAATTGTTGAGTTAACTTTTCGGTTTTCACTTGCCTTGATCGAATATTGCGAGCAGTTGGAAGGGGCCAGGAAATTTGTTGTTGCACGTCAACTTCTGAGGTCGGGCACCTCAATTGGGGCGAACACCCGCGAAGCGCAAAATGCCGAAAGTAAAAATGACTTCATTCATAAATTTAAAATTGCAGCAAAAGAAGTTGACGAAACCGAGTATTGGTTAATGCTTTGTAAGGAATCTAAGTCTTATCCTGATTGTGATCACCTGCTGGAAGACATTAAAGTAATATCCCGCGTGATCTCAAAGATTATTGCCACATCTAAAGGTAACTAGCATTTTTAAATTAAGACATTTCAAATCTTCAAATTTTCATGAAAGTAACCGAACACCTAAATAATGCCAACGGAAAGACGCTCTTTACCATTGAGATTCTTCCACCTCTGAAGGGCGAAAACATCAAAAACCTGTTCGATAACATCGATCCGCTCATGGAGTTCAAGCCTCCGTTCATTGATGTTACTTATCACCGCGAGGAGTATGTGTATCGCAAAAAGGAGGGGGGACTGTTAGAAAAAATATCTACACGCAAGCGGCCGGGCACGGTGGGCATTTGTGCGGCCATTCAGAATCATTACAAGATTGACACCGTACCCCACATCATCTGTGGCGGTTTCAATAAAGAAGAAACAGAAAACGCCCTGATAGACTTGCATTTTCTGGGGGTTGACAATGTGCTGGTGTTGCAAGGCGATGCCATCAAAAGCGAATCGAAGTTTGTGCCCGAGCCGGATGGCCACCGCTACGCTTCCGAGCTGCTCGACCAGGTGGTGCGCATGAACAATGGCCTGTACCTGGACGAGGAATTAGAAAGTGCAGCAGCCACGAATTTCTGTATTGGTGTGGCGGGTTATCCTGAAAAGCATTTCAACGCACCCAACCTGAAAACAGATTTGAAATACCTAAAATTGAAAGTAGACATGGGTGCGCAGTACATCGTTACCCAAATGTTCTTCGATAATAAAAAGTACTTCGATTTTGTAGATAAGTGCAGGGAGGTGGGCATTAATGTACCGATTATTCCGGGCATCAAACCCCTTACCGGCAAGGCGCAGCTTACCGTATTGCCCAAAACCTTCCACATCGATATTCCGGAGGAGCTTTCGGAAGAGGCTGAAAAGTGCAAAGACAATGCTGCTGTGAAGGAGGTAGGTATCAAATGGGCCATTCAACAGTCGCGGGAGTTGATTAAAAAAGGAGTGCCCACCCTTCATTTTTATTCAATGGGCAAGTCAGACCCCATTTATCGCATTGCCAAAGAGCTGTTTTGACCCCGAAATTTTGTAAAAAACGGTATAAAGCGCGAAAGAGAGGGTTTGGCGACTGCATCCGATTTAATGGGCTGAAAACGCCATTTTTAGTCGGCTTGCCTAACACTTTATATGGTTTTTTGGTTAATATTGGGAGTTAAACAAAAAACAACTTAACCATGACTAAGAAATTGTTTTCGCTTTTGCGCTATACGGCTGTTCTGGCCCTGGTAGCGAGTCTCTTCGTCATCAGCGGCTGCGATGACGATGATGATGGACCGGTGATATTTAATGGTACAGCTTTAGATTTTATCAAAACTGATGAGTTCAAAGAGTCAGTGAGTGGCAATGCAGACTTAGCTTTAGATTCCCTTGTAAAATACATCAGCCTGTTTCCTGAACTAACAGGTTTATTATCAGGCACAACTGAATATACTTTTTTTGCGCCTAGCAACACCGCTTTTAAGAGCCTGCTTGCCACTCCGGGTTTTCCCTCCAGCATCGATCTTATCAGTCCAGATATTATCAAGGGTGTGTTTTCTTACCACTTCGTTTCTGGCCGGCAACTGCGAGCCAGCATGACTGCCGGAACCAAACTGAATACTCTATATACAGATGCAGCTTCCAACACGGTTCAGGTTATCGAAATTAACTCTGACGGTGCTACGCTGAAGACTGGATCAACTAATCAGGCGATCATTATCGTTTCCGGAGGTGAAGATCGTCAGGCCAATAATGGTGTGGTGCATGTAGTGGGTTCTGTAATGATACCTCCCTCGGTGGGCGCCACATTAACACCGATACTAGGAACTATGGCCGGAACCATATTACTGGGTAAAGATTTTACTCTGTTGGCCAGGCTCATTGCCCGTGCAGATGCAGGCTACACGGAAAATCAAAGCCAGGGGCAACTGAAAATCGCGTCTCATTTGGCGCGTCCGACTTCCAGCACCTTTAGCGGTGCCACTTTCTTTGCACCCCCGAATGCCGTGATTGAGGCTGCTGCGAGCGGAGCCGGTGTCTCTGCAACCCAGTTTATCGATTCGTTTACTACCGGAGGTTCGGGAACGGCACGTGCTATCTTACTCAACCATTATGTAATTGGAAAATACGTGGTAACAGCCGCGGCTGGTTCCACTCAATTTACGAATGGCCAAACACTGGGCACCGTACTTTCAGGTAAAACAATTACGGTTTCCGTGGGGAGCCCCTCTAATCAAAATCCGTTTGGAGTAGCTATCTCAAACACGCCTACCGATGCGGCTTCATTCAGGCCAATTGTTTCTAAAGACTTGGGTCACAGCAACGGTATCGTTCAAGTATTTGCGGGGATACTGCAATAGTCAATTCGTTTTATGAGATGGAAAGGCTGCCGTAAAAAGCAGCCTTTTTTTTCATCTCAACGAAGCTCCAACATCTTTGGCAGAAACAGTTCGATATAGGGAATTACCCCACTGCTGTGGGTTTTGCCAGGTAACGATGTGAAAGTGACAATGGAGGTGCTTGCGCCATTAGATAGCAACTTTTCGTAGCTATCAACAGAGTTTTGAAAGGGCACCGTAACGTCCGCATCACCGTGGTACATAAAGATGGGCACTTGGGGCTTCCAGTCGAGAAGGCTGTTGGCCTCGAATGCGTCTGTCAGGTAGCTGAATTTCTCACTGGTATCAATATTTTCAAGAATTTCGGAGGTTAACAACTCGTCTATCCGATTGGTAAGCTCCAGGTTTATTTGATCCCCGGACTTAGAACCATCGAAAAGACCTGGAATTCTGCTGGCAAAAGGTTCGTTGAACATGTCAGAAAGTGGCTATGCCCACCCATATGTAGCCTTATAAGCTTGTGCCACATAAGCCAAAAAAAACGGTTGATCGTACAATTGCAGCGAGAAGAAATATTCTTGCATGCCTTTAACGTCATAGCCACCTGAAGCCGGAAAGGATGCTTTTAGGTTGAAACCTTCCGATCCGTTTTCTTCGATCAATTTATGGGTCGCCATTGTTGCGTAGCCTCCTTGCGAGTAGCCCGCCAGAAACAAATCCCCGTTAAAATTGATGCCTTTATCCCCAGCCAGATTGCGAGCCGCACGGATGGCGTCCAGTATACAGGATGCAGTGAGATCTTCAACATAGTAGGGATGCATGATGTCTTTCGATGCTCCAAATCCAATATAATCTGGTACAACCGAAATGAAACCCGTAGACGCCAGTGCACTGCATAAAATTAACTCAGTGCTGTTAGAAGGTAAAGCGCTGGGCGCTTGATTATGAGCGGCAATGGTACCGTGTTGAAAACTTACCATTGGCACAGGACCGGTTGTTTTTGGCAAACTCACTATGGCTGAAGCCACAATTTCGTCATCGTTGTAAACGGTGGTGTAAGTTATCCGATAAATATCAACTCCAAATTGCAGATAGTCTAAGTCGAGTTGCATACCCGATGCTCCGATAAATGTTCGTAGTTCACTTACTTCGCGATCCAAAAAATTGTCGGACGAAAGTAGATTTCGCTCTATTGTTAATTTTTCTTCTGTACAGGTAGAGAGCAAGAGAACGAGGGCTGAAAACGCAGCACTCAGCCGTATTGTTAATAGTAGTGATTTCATGTGTTTCTTGTTTGTACGGAAAAAAATGAAGCCGGATTGTCCGGCTTCTACAAGCGCATGGCAAACTCAGTTACCTAAGGAGTTCGTCAAAAGTAAGTGAAACATAGTATAAGGCACCGATATTAGGCCCGCCAAGACTCTGAATGTACTTTTGATTAAGCAGATTTGATCCACCGATTTTCAACATCGATTTTATACCCGATAATTTGTAGGTAACCTGAGCGTCTACCGTGGTGTAAGCCGGTACCATGCCGTTGGCAGGCACTGTGAAGGAAGACTGCCATAAGAACTCATCCTGCCAACGCATCGTTACGTTGAAGCCAAAATTGTCCGTCACCCTTCGATTACCAATATTGAGGTTGACTTTGTGTTCAGGCGTATTAAATTCTGAAAGGAATTGCTCCGGATCAGGGGCATCTTGAAGAACGTTCCAACTGTAGTTACCACCCACTGTGTAGCCCTTGGGTAGATTGTAGGTAAGGCCCAGTACAGCTCCTTGCGAGGTTACTCTTTCGGTGAAGTTAGTGTAAATCTGAGCTGTGTTACCCGTTAACAACCCGTCAGACCTTACCGAAACCGCAGATCCGTTCAATATCGTTGCATAGTTGGGTGTACCGTTTAACGCTGCGTTAGTGGTGTAGGAGTAGCCAGGCACTCCATTCAAGGCAGGGTCAGTTGTAAACTGATCTGCAATACGCACCCTCACCTGGGTAATAAAGTCATTATAGACGTTGTAGTAGTACGCAGCATCTATCAACAGGCGGTTATCTAACAGTGCCTTTAGTCCTACCTCAACATTTTGGACTCTTTCCGGCTTTACCTGCTCCCAGCGGAATGGTTGCAGATTAGCAATATTAGCCGGGTTGAAAATCGCTGCCTGAGAGGCACCGCCATCGAATACAGCTTTAGCGTATTTCTCTACAGAAAATCCATCGAATGATAAATTTTGGCCGGTTGCCGATTGACGGAAAATCTGGTATTTGTCTGCATACCGATCTAAACCTCCCAGCAGGCGCGCTGTCAGGATGCTTAGATCTATGTGTTGCCCTTGTGTACTGGGTATGCGAAAACCCGTCTGGTAAGATAGCCGCACATTTACGTTCTCGTTCAGTTTATAAAGGCCGGAAATTCTGGGATTAAACCGGCCCTTGAAATTTACGTTTTTATCATAACGGCCCGAACCCGACAACTTGAATTTACGGTCGCCAAACCATTTGCCCGCTTGTGCGTAAATTCCATATTCCGAAATGGTGATGGGCTGGTCTTTGTCGTCAAAAATGGTGCCGTTGGACCGTAGGTCGAAAACACGATAACTGCCTCCTGCCTGTAATTCCATAAAGTCAATTTCATTTTTAAAATCATATTGACCTTCCGCGTGGTAGAGCCTGGTATTATCGCTAAAAAAAGGACCTGCTGGGATGGTACCATTCAAAGCACGACTTTTGAGGCTTTCGAACGCGGGTGTTCCTGCTAACGGATGCATCTGCCCATCAACCGAATTGCGTGCAAATTGGTGAGCTGCCTGTTGTATAGCAAGACGCTGATTTTCTGGTAAAGTGTTAATCTGACCCGGGGCTAGACCTTGCTCATAGAGGTATCGGAGATACTGAGCTCCATAAGTCGCCAGATAGCCGGATACATCATTGAATAACGGGTTTGCTGCATTTACGGCAAGGTCGATGGTGCGTTTAGCAAGAAATTCGGTGATATATGAATCTCCAGAGTTTTCAATAGTGGTATATCCCCTCAGATAAAAGTTATCTCCTCGCAATTGCAGCCTGTGTTGTTGTATGCTGAAATTTTTCAGTGAGTAACGCTGAGCACCTGTGTAGATGCTGGTACCAAATCCTGCGTTGTACAAGTAACTTAACTCAATCCGGTCATTCAATCGGTAGTAAAGACCAGCATTCGCTTTAATGTTTTTAGCGTTGTAATCAATTAAATCTTTTTCCGCATAAGGAGTTACAGAAACCACCGTACTCGGAAGGTCGCCTGCATTAGCATAGTCTAAAGCAGTAAGCCCTGGCTGAAATATGTTGTTATAGTAAGGGTTGCTTGTACTGGCAAAAGTACGCCAACTGGAGCTTAGAGGAAAAATGGCGAGGTTAATGGAGGCTTCATCGCCCATGTAGTGTAATCTGTCGGCTCCCGGGTTTGTAACATTGTCGAAATTGGCGTCTTGTAAAGAATAGGCAGCATTTCCCGAAGCGTTTAGCGGAGTGCGACCAATCTCCCGATCCGTGCCGTCTGTTCCATGCCAATCGAGTGCCTGCATGTAGGCGGCATTGATTTTAAATGCAAATCGGTTATTGAAGGACTTGGCGTAGCGGATGGCGCCTTCCCAAATCGGAGAGGGGCTGGCATCTGCATTGCTGCCAATGTGGTTCACACCTGTTTTGGCGAAGGCGCTAAGTCCCTGGTAATCGAACGGATTCTTGCTATTTACCAGCAGCACACCATTAAAGGCGTTGGGCCCATACAGGGCGGAGGCGGCACCGGGTATCAACTCTACGCTCTCCACGTCCAGTTCCGAAGGGCCGTTCAGGTTGCCGATGGGGAAGTTCAATGCGGGGGCTTGCGTGTCCATACCATCGGTTAACTGCACAAAGCGGGTGTTACCGGTGGAGCCGAAGCCGCGGGTGTTAATGATCTGAAAGTTGATACTGCTGGTTGTTACGTCTACGCCTTTCAGGTTAGCCAAGCCTTTGTAGTAGTTATCGGCCGGTGTGGTTTGCACGGCCAGGATGTCCATCTTTTCAATAGATACCGGAGACTCCATGATGCGTTCCTCCACGCGCGAGGCAGACACCACCACTTCCTGACCAAGGAGGGTAGCCTCTTCCATTTTGATGGTGAGGCCGGTAGTGTTGGCGTTGGTTATCTGAATCTCCTGCGTGGCGTAGCCTACGAAAGACACCACGAGGGTAAGGGGAGGGTTGTCGTTCACCGTCAGGCTGAACTTGCCGTTGATGTCGGTAACGGTGCCGATAACGCGGCCCTTTACAATGATGTTGACACCGGCCAGGCCTTCATCGTTCTGGTCGTTGATGGTGCCGGAGATTTTGGTTTGGGCGATGGCTGCGCCCGCCATGAGCAGCGCGGCAAAAAGGAGCCCCGAAGTGCGCAGTAAAAGTCTCTTCATACAATCAAAAAAGGTTATTAAGGGATTCTTAAATCTACAAGAAAAACCCCAAATTCAAACGATTGTTGGCTGTTTTTTGAAGAGTGGCACGGGTTTGCGTGTCTTAAGATTGTTGCTGCACGTGCCGGGCCAGCTTATCGCAAAGTGCCCGCATTTCGTTCGCCATAAATTCATCGCCTGTGGCGTTGAGCACACTTTGCGAGAGCCCGCCAATGCAGTCGATGTAGAATCGTTTCATATCGTCCACCGGCATGTCTTTGGCCCACAAGTCGATGCGCAGGGTATTGCGTTGCGTATGATCCCACAGGGCCAGGCTGATCGACTTGGTTTCAGATAGACCCTCTTCGGGCTTGTCGGTGGCATCCCACCATATGCGTTCGGGCACGTTATTGCTATCTAATTCTACCGTGAATGCGATGTTGGATTTTTTCATTTTTTATCTTCTCTTAAGCACGGAACACTGTTATCAACTACCTCTTACTTATCCTACCTTAACGTTGTGCAAATGATTAACCTGTTTCCTCTGGTTTTATTACAACTACAAAGTTAACCTATTTTCATTTCCGGGATTTCGCCTTCTATCACCAGCCTTCCTTCCGTGGCATTTTTTATTTGTTCAACAGAAACGCCCGGAGCGCGTTCGAGCAATCGAAAGCCTCCTTCGGGTAAAACGTCTAATACCGCCATGTCGGATACAATGCGCTTAACGCACCGCAAGCCGGTAATGGGTAACGTACATTTTTTCAGCAGCTTAGATGCCCCGTCTTTGCTACAGTGCTGCATGGCTACAATGATGTGGCGTGCCGAAGCCACCAGGTCCATCGCACCTCCCATGCCTTTCACCATTTTGCCGGGCACTTTCCAGTTGGCTATGTCGCCCTGTTCAGAAACCTCCATGGCCCCCAAAATGGTCAGATCGACCTTGCCGCTGCGGATCATGCCAAAGCTTTCCGCTGAACTGAAAAGAGCCGATCCTGGCATCATGGTAATGGTTTGTTTACCCGCGTTAATTAAATCCGGGTCTACCTCCTGCTCTTTGGGGAAGGGCCCGATGCCCAGCAGACCGTTTTCAGACTGCAGCACTACCTGCAGGTGCGAAGGGATATAATTGGCTACCAGCGTGGGTATGCCGATACCCAGATTGATGTACATGCCATCTCTTACCTCCTGGGCTATCCGTTTTGCTATTCCAATTTTATCTAACATGTCAAGTTGAGAATTTGAAAATGGTACTTACAAGAACTTCGTCAACCGATTTGAAAATTTACCTGTCAATTTTGCTGTGATATCATCTGCGTTCGATTCTCACATTACTTGGTGACTGTCCGTTGTTCTATGCGCTTCTCGTAGTTCGTTCCCTGGAAAATACGACTTACATAAATGCCGGGCGTATGAATTTCATTCGGGTCTAATGTGCCTGCCGGAACCAACTCTTCCACTTCTGCAATCGTAATGCGACCTGCCGCTGCCATCATCGGGTTGAAGTTGCGTGCGGTGCCGCGGTAAACCAGGTTGCCGGCCGTATCGCCACGCCAGGCTTTAACGAGCGAGAAATCTGCTTTCAGCCACTGTTCCATCAGGTAAGTTTTTCCGTCAAACTCTCGCACCTCTTTTCCCTGCGCTACTTCGGTGCCCACACCTGCCGGTGTAAAAAATGCCGGAATGCCGGCTCCGCCTGCCCTGATTCTTTCCGCCAATGTACCCTGCGGTATCAGTTCTACTTCCAACTCGCCCGATAGCAATTGACGTTCGAATTCGGCATTCTCGCCCACGTAGCTGGAGATCATTTTTTTTACCTGCCGAGTTTTCAGCATCAAGCCGATTCCAAAATCGTCTACACCTGCGTTATTGGAAATGCAGGTGAGGCCTTTCACGCCCTTCCGCAAGAGGGCGGCAATACAGTTCTCCGGAATGCCACATAAGCCAAACCCACCCAGCATCAAGATGGCATGGTCGGGTATATCGCGTATGGCTTCATCGGCCCCGGCCACTACTTTGTTAATCATAGGCTAACAGTAATTAGGCTGGCAAATTGCCAAAAGGGGCCCACATTGTAAAGGTCTTTTTGCAGCTATGCCTTATTCAGTACTTGCAGCGCATGGAGCTTGTCTTTTTGCAGTTGTTCCTTCAGGCCTTCCAGGTCGCTGAATCGAATGTCCTGGCGCAAGGCAGCTATCAGGTTGATTTTCAGTCGTTCACCGTAAATCTCCTGATCGAAATGGAAGATGTTTACTTCGATATTACGCTTGGAGCCGTCTACCGTTGGCCGGTTGCCAATGTAGAGCATACCTTGATAAATTTGTTGTTGGTGCTCTACGGTGGCCGCGTAAATGCCTTCCAGCGGAATGAGCTTGTGGTGGCTGTCCACATCGATGTTGGCGGTGGGGAAGCCGAGCATGCGTCCCAATTTGTCGCCTTTCACTACCTGCCCGCTGAGCGAATAGGGGCGCCCCAGCAAGTGAGTGGCTGTGTCAATATCGCCCGCTTCCAGGGCTTTTCGAATTTTGGAGGAGCTAACACCAATGTTGTCTACTTCGTGGCGCGGAATTTCTTCTACCTCAAAACCATAAGTGGGTCCGTTGCGCTTTAGTTGTTCAAAGCTTCCTTCGCGGTTTTTACCAAACCGGTGGTCGTAGCCGATCACCAGCTTTTTAGTGCCGATTCTTTCCACGAGGATTTTGGTGATGAAGTCGTTTGAAGAAATCTGCGAAAATTCCCTGGTGAAGGGGATGCGGAGCAAGTGCTGTACCCCTTGTTCCTTCAGCAGTTCGGCTTTTTCTTCGAACGTGTTGAGGATTTTAAGGGTAGGATCGGCCGGGTTCAGGATAAACCGCGGATGGGGCCAGAACGTAATTACCACCGTTTCGCCATGCGTTCGCTCGGCCATCTCGCGCAAGCGACCCAGAATTTTCTGGTGGCCCAGGTGCACGCCATCGTAGGTACCGCTGGTTACCACGGCATTTTTTACCGGGCTGAAGTCATCAATGGAGTAGTAGATTTTCATTTTGCAATTAGAATCATCGCGGCTCTACTGCACGTCTATGTTTTCCAATTCCTGCGAGTCCTCCAGGCGATAGGAACCAATTCTGGTTCTGCAAAGTTCGGTCAGGTAGGCGCCCACACCCAGTTGGTTGCCCACATCGCGCGCCAGACTGCGGATGTACGTACCCTTCGAGCAAACTACCCGAAAGTAAACGCGGGGCCATTCTATCTTTTCCACCTCAAACAATTTGATTTCCACCTCGCGGCTCCTTAACTCGGCTTCTTTGCCTTTGCGGGCGAGTTCGTAGGCACGCTTGCCATCCACCTTGATGGCCGAATGAAGCGGGGGAACCTGTTGTATGAATCCGGTAAACTGACGGAAGGCGACCCTCACATCTGTCTCGTTGAGGTGTGCAATGTCAAGGGGTGGCGTGGTCTCGGTCTCCAGATCGTGCGAAGGCGTTGTCTGCCCCAAAACGAAGACCCCCGTATATTCCTTTTCCTCAGCCTGGAACTTTTCAATCTCCTTGGTCATCTTGCCGGTGCAGATAATCAGCAGCCCCGTGGCCAGCGGGTCCAGGGTGCCGGCATGGCCAATCTTTTTCAGTTTCAATCTGTAGCGAAGTTTGTTCACTACATCGAACGATGTCCAGCCCAGCGGCTTGTTAACCAACAGAACCCGATCTTGAGGGGTGGTTTGCATTACACGATGGCCAGATTAACACCCAGCCACGAAAGAATCAGCAGCAGAGTGCCCAGTGCAATGCGGTAGTAACCGAACCAGCGGAATCCATGGCGCGTAAGAAAGCCAATGAAGGATTTGATGGCCAGCAGGGCAACCACAAACCCAACCGCGTTGCCAACAGCCAAAAGTGTTACTTCTTCTGCGCCAAACCGGTGGCCATCCAGATAAAACGAAAGGAGTTTATAGCCAGTGGCAGCCAGCATGGTAGGTACCGCCAGGAAGAACGAAAATTCGGCTGCGGTTTTTTTGTTCAGTTTTTGAAAGAGACCACCGATAATAGTGGCTGCCGAGCGCGATACGCCAGGCACCAATGCCAGCGTTTGAAACAGCCCTATCTTGAAAGCCCTTGGATACGAAACTTCACTGGCTCCGTAGTCCTCTGTATCAACAAACAGCCGGTCTACGTAGAGGAAGAAGACACCACCGGCAATTAGCATGTAGGCTACTACGTCCACACGTTCCAGTAAGGCGTCAATGGTGTCTCCTAGCAGAAAACCCAATATGGCTGCCGGAATGAAGGCTACCAGTAATTTGAAATAGAATGCGAACGATTTGAAAAATTGCTTCCAGTACAAAACCACCACCGACAAAATAGTGCCCAGTTGGATGGCCACGGTGAATGTCTTGGTAAATGGGTTAGAAACAATGCCCAACACAGACGAGGCGATGATCATGTGGCCGGTGGACGAAACAGGCAAAAATTCAGTAAGACCTTCTACAATGGCCAATATTACAGCATCTAAAAAAGACATGGCGGCTGTTTACTGCTTTTCTTCCCGGGGTGTATGTAAAATAGCGAATACCTCAATCACAAAGCCCGCAACCACGACAATGGGGCTCAACGTAATACCCAAGAAGCCGAAGCCGTGCGGCTCGGTGTCCAAGGCCATAATAATGAAGCCCACGGCAATTACCACAAAGCCCACGATCATTAACTGATAGTTCTTTTTACTAAAGGGAAGTTTGCTCATAAATCAATATAACTCGTCCAGCGAAAGGGTTAAATACTTACTTACTGCGCGATAGGTACTTACCACCGCTACAAAAATACCTATAACAATCAAAGTGCCAATCAGCAGCGCCAACCGACCTTTGTTTTGAATGAGTTGCAGGTCTTCTATGCGCTGATGGGCCGCATAAATTAGCGCAATCAGCAAACCACCCGACAACACACCGGCCAGAAAACCATGCAGCGTGGCCCGCTTCAGAAAGGGGCCTTGTATAAACCATTTGCGGGCGCCCACCAACTGCATACTTCTGATGAGGAAGCGCTGCGAGAAGAGTGCGAGCCGCAAGGTATTGTGTATAAGCACTACCACCACCAGTAGCAGGAGTAGCGCCAGCCCGATGAGTACCAGTCCAATGCGGGTCACGTTTTTGTTGATGGAGGCCACCACATTCTCTACATAATACACTTGGAAAACCCCCTCCATTTGTTCCACGTCTGCTTTGATTTTTGCCAGGCTTTTCGAGTCGTGGTAGTTTTCGTGTACGTTTACCAGGAAAGCATCTCTCAACGGGTTGTCGCCCAAAAATTTCTTAAAGTCTTCTCCCGTCTCTTCAATAAACTGGCGAGCGGCCTCCTCTTTCGAAACGAATTGCATGACAGCCTGCCCATTCTTCTTCAATACAAAATACTGGGCCGATAATTTCTTCTCTATCTGGCTGCGCTGGGTGGCATTAATGTGGTTCTTAAGGAAAACCTGCACGCGTACATTCTCGCGCACTATACGCTCCATTTCTTTGGAGTAAATGACCAGCGTTCCGAACACGCCAATTACAAATAGCGCGAGCGTTATGCTGAATACCACGCTTACAAATGGATAGCTGCCGAGTTTTTTCTTTCTGATCTTGAACTTGGGCGTGTGGGTACTCATGGCTTCAAAGATAATCAAATAGGGCAGGGGGCAAAAGCAAAAAGCCCCGTGGTTAGCGGGGCTCGTAAGGACGTATTCTGGATACTATTTTCTGTATTCTCGCAATTTGGCTATCAAAACTTTGTCCATAATGGGGGCCAGTTTCCGAATGCTGTGCTGCTGTTCATCTAAAAGATAAAACTGATCTTTGTAAAACAGAAAGAGTGAGTGTTCAACTCCGTTGATCTCAATCACTTCGAACAAGCTTTTATCGAAAGAACCGTAGAGCATTAAGCGGGGCCCCTCAAATTGGTAATGGAAGTCATACTTCTTATTGGAAGAATCTACCTCCAACTCCACCTGCGCTGCCGTAACTCTGGCAGAAGCCAATGCTGCCGGCATGTCATTTACGTTATCTTCTTCGGTTAACTCTTCTGAGGGATTAGTTACCTCTATTACCGGCTTTACCACGGGCTGAATCACCTCCGCCTTTATGGGCTTCACCTTTACCTTTTCTTTTAAAGGGGAACTGTTTTTTGTGGGCTCTTTCTGGGTTGCTGAGTCTGCCCGGGGCTTTTGCTTTTCGGAGGGGGGTGCGGGATTCAGTTTTTCGGTCTTCTTCAGCAAGTCGGTGGAGGCATCTTCAAGCTGAATTTCGGGGCGGAAGTAGTAATAAATGGCGGCCGCCAATACCCCTGCGCCAATCAACCCTGCCGCCATGCGCATCAAAGGGAAATCGAAATGAACACCATAGCCCACTGGCACTTTGTTCAACATGCTCTTTAATTCTGCGGCACGCGCATTCTTTATCCCTTCCAGAATCTGTTGCTGCAGCTTTACCTCTTTCTGCAGGGCCGCATTGCTGGCCAACTGGCGTTCAAACTCAACCCTTTCCTCACCCTTCAGCCGGTCGGTCAAATAATCGTCTATCAATTCAAAATTCTTCATAATCTTCAGTCTAAAAAGTCGCGTTCCGAATACTGTGTTTTCACCAACTCATCCAACTTCTGCTTGCACTTATACTTTTTTGTTTTGGCGGTATCCGTATTGGCAAACCCAAGTTTGTCTGCTATTTCCTGCATGGAAAGCTCATCGAAGTAGTAATACATTAGTACTTTACGGCAGGTCTCGCCTAATTGTTCCAAACACTGGGCGATAATCTTCTCCCGCTCAGGGCTGTCCATATCGAGGGTTTCTGATGCATCTTTTTCCTCGTTGGAGAGCCGCTTCTTGCGGTCCAGCTCTTTTCTCCACAGGTTTTGACAAATGCTGTAGATATAGGTGCTGATTTTGGAGGTAAGCACCAGGTTGCCCGACCGCGCCTTCTGCCAGAATACCACAAGGGCATCCTGATAAACATCGCGGGCTTCGTCCTCCGTACCGCTGTTGGTAATGACCAGTTTGGTCATCATCCGGTAATACTTCTTGTAAATGAACTCCAGGGCTTTCTCATCGCCTCGGCAGATCCTGTCAAAGACCTCCTTCTCGTCAATTTGATTGCCCGATTTGAATACTCGCAATGCCACGCTGGTAACCGCTATTTAGTTGAACGGCAATATAGTAGGGTTGAACTTCATTAAACTGGGTTGAGTTGCTGCCAAAGAAGTTACTGCGCTTTTAGCCATGTTTGAGTACGGTAGAACGGTCCCCAGTAACCTCTTACTTTCAGTTCATCTTCTTCCAGCCAGATTTTGCAGCGGTATATTTTGCCATTATTCGGATCGAGGATCGTTCCTTCCGCATATTCTTCTCCGGCCTTCACCATGTTTCGTAATATCTCCATACCTATGATCTTCTTTCTATAGCGGTCATCTTCTTTTTCACATTCGTCACACACGGGGTCAGGGTCTTCGCCTGGCTGGCGGAATAGCTTTACAATTTTGCCGTACACTTTGCCGTCCCGCTCGAATATCTCCACAATGGATTGGGGTTCGTTGGTTTCATCATCTATCGTTCGCCATTTGCCCACCACCTGAGCTTGGGCGGTTGTAATGAACAGGGTACAATAAAAGCCAACCAGCCAGCCACAATGTTTCATTTTTACGGGGTAAGTTAAAAACCATCTACGCAGCCAATCAAAATTTCCCTTAAAATAAAGAAAAAGAGCCATGTTTTCTGGCATGGCTCTTTTTGATTGCGCGAGGGGTGTTTACCTGCCCGCCTCTTCTTGAACAGGAGCAGCTACTACCTTCTCTATTTTTTCCTTCGGGGCGTCTTTAGCCGTGGTTGTGTTATCCGTTTTAACCAGGAGGGGAGCAATTACAAGCGCCACTACCGACATGAGCTTCAACAGGATATTCAGCGAAGGGCCTGAGGTGTCCTTGAAAGGATCGCCTACCGTATCGCCCACCACGGCCGCCTTATGCGGATCTGACTTTTTGAAATACTTCTGACCATTGATTTCCACACCCTCTTCAAAGCTTTTCTTGGCGTTGTCCCAGGCGCCACCAGCGTTCGATTGGAAAATGGCCATCAATACGCCCGAAACGGTTACACCGGCCAGCATACCACCCAGTGATTCTACACCGAACCCAGGCAAGAAGGCGATCACAACAGGAACGATTACTGCCATTAAACCGGGCACCACCATTTCTTTGATGGCTGCCTTCGTAGATATTTCCACACACTTTCCGTATTCGGCTTTGCCATCGGCATCGTGGAATATTTTCTGGTCTTCGGCCGACCAGTCTTTCATATCCTTATCGCCATTCTTGCGCATGACCTCCAACGCAGCTTTCAGGGCTGGTATGTTGTTGAACTGGCGTCTTACCTCTTCAATCATAGACATGGCCGCGCGCCCCACAGCGCCCATAGCCAGGGCAGAGAACACGAACGGCAGCATCCCACCAATGAAAAGACCGGCCATTACATTGGCTTTAGATACATCGATGGTGCTCAGCTTGGCGGTGGTCATAAAGGCACCAAACAATGCCAAAGCGGTAAGGGCGGCAGAGGCAATGGCAAAGCCTTTACCGATGGCCGCGGTGGTGTTACCCACGGCATCCAACTTGTCGGTGCGCGAACGCACTTCTTTGGGAAGTTCGGACATCTCGGCAATACCACCGGCATTGTCTGAAATAGGTCCGTACGCATCTACAGCCAACTGGATGCCCAGGTTAGAAAGCATACCTACCGCTGCAATGGCAATACCGTATAGGCCGCCAAAGTTAAAAGCTCCGATGATGGCGATGGCGATAATGATGATGGGCCACATGGTGGACATCATACCCACACCCAAGCCTGCGATGATGTTGGTTGCTGCACCAGTGGAGGACTGACGCACGATGGAGAGCACCGGCTTTTTACCCATTCCTGTGTAGTACTCGGTTATCAAGCCAATCACCACACCCGATACCAGACCAATAACGGTGGCTATGAATATACCCGTGGAAGTGTAGGTGGTAAACTCTCCGGGTTTGTTGTACAAGGGATCGCTGTACTGCCAGGTTTCTGGCAGCATGCCTTTGATGATGAACCATGACGCGATGATCATGATTACAGAAGAAACGATTTCTCCGGTGTTCAACGCTTTTTGAGGGTCGCCACCTTCTTTCACGCGCACAAAGAACGTACCGATGAATGACATAATGATGCCTACGCCTGCCAGCAACAACGGCAACATTACGGGAGTAAGACCATTCATGAAATCGGGGTTCGCGAATTCATTTAAACCCATGAATGCTGCACCCAGTACCATGGTACCAATGATGGAACCTACGTACGATTCGAACAGGTCGGCACCCATACCGGCCACATCGCCCACGTTATCACCTACGTTGTCGGCAATGGTGGCGGGGTTCAGCGGGTGGTCTTCTGGAATACCGGCTTCCACTTTACCCACCAGGTCGGCACCTACATCGGCTGCTTTGGTGTATATACCACCGCCCACACGGGCAAACAAGGCAATGGAAGAGGCACCGAATGAGAACCCGGTGATGATGGTGATGACCCTATTGAGGTTTTCTTGCGTATCAATACCAAACTGATTAGCGTAAATGATGAAGAGTACGCTCAGGCCGAGCACGCCAATACCAACTACGCCCATACCCATTACAGAACCACCTGTAAAGGCCACTTCAAGCGCTTTGCCCAGGCTGGTGCGGGCAGCATTGGTGGTGCGCACATTGGCTTTGGTAGCTACACGCATACCAATGAAACCTGCCAGAGCAGAACAGAATGCGCCCAACACAAAAGAAACGCCCACCAGCGGGTGAGATGTTTCGCTATTGGCGGTAAAGGCGAGCAGAAGGGCCACACATAATACGAATACGGCCAAGATGCGGTATTCGGCTTTCAGGAAAGCCATTGCTCCTTCAGCGATGTGGCTGGCTATTTTCTTCATTTTGTCGGTTCCGGCATCCTGGCTGTTTACCCAGGCGCTTTTCCACGCCACGTAGATGAGTCCCAGCAAACCAAATGCAGGAAGGGCGTAAATCAAAGTTTGCATACTGTTTAAGTTAGTTAGTTCGTAGAAAGTCCTGCCAAATGGAGCGGGACGGTTTTTTCAAAGTGCCGCAAAGATATAAGAAGGGCTAATATTTTAAAATTTTGAAAAAAACGGGCCTTTCACGCCTTGAAAAGCTGTTTCAACGCCTGCCAAAGTTTTTGTTTGGCACCACTGTCTTTCTGCAGATCGGCCAGGGGCGGGGCGGGTATTAGTTGCGTCCCATTGGGCAGGCTGGCTATTTCTAAGAGGGCATAGCCAACCAGGGGCAACCCAAAATAGAGCGACTTGGGCGACAGCGGCTGCCAATGGCTGAAGTCGTGGTGCGCTTCATAATGCACGGCCACGCTTTCGGGCTTTAACCCTACAGCCAGCAAAATTTTTTGCAGCAGGTCCTGTTCTTCTGCACTCACTTCGCGCCAGGGTTTGTTCAACACCACGGTGGTTCGTTCCAGGGGCACATAGATTTCTTCATTGAAGATGCTTGCTTCCAACACGTTCACGCCAATCAGTCTTTGATATCGAAAATGGATTTGAGTTCTTTTGCTTCCGCAGGATTCATTCTGCCAGCCAGGATGAGGCGGAGTTGCCTTCTTCTCAAGGCGCCATTGTAGAGTTCCTTTTCCTCTTCTGTTTCGGGCTCCACTTCAGGCACATCAATGGGGCGCCCGCTTTGGTCTACGGCTACAAAGGTGAAGTAGGCACTGTTGCTTTCAACCAGTGTGCCCGAGGGAACATTTTCTGCGGCCACGTCAATGCGCACTTCCATAGACGAGTTAAAGGCACGCGTTACCTTCGCTTTTAAGGTCACCACATCGCCCAAACGTATAGGGTGTTTGAACGAAATATTGTCGACAGAAGCAGTTACTACAATACGGTTGGAATGTTTTTGTGCCGCTATGGCCGACACAATATCCATCCAGTGCATCAAGCGGCCACCCATTAAGTTGTTCAAGGTATTGGTGTCGTTGGGCAAAACCAGTTCGGTCATGCTCACTTGCGATTCTTTCGGAGTCTTCTTCTTGCGCGGCATCGTTTGCGGTAGCTAATAAGTGTTTGTAAGCTTCAATGTTTTCGCAAAAATCATAAAATTATTTTGCAAAGCAGCATTGTGGTGTATTATTTAGCGAAGCAATGAACAACACGCGTAATTTCTTCACGTCACACACAACGATTATCGTTGCGGCTGTTGTTGCTTCTGGTATCATTACCACAACGGGCATTACGGGGTAGCGCCCAAATAACCTGCCACTGCCCCCATTCCAATCATTGTTTTAGTTTTCTCAACCCCGACTCTGCAGAGTTTACACAATTGCTATGAAAGTGCTGAAATTTGGTGGCTCGTCTGTGGCCACCCCCGAAAGAATCAAGTCCATTCTGGGTATTGTAAAACCTTACCTGGCCGATGAACCCATTACGTTGGTATTCTCTGCCTTTGGAGGTGTTACCGACACCCTGATACAGATGAGTAATCTGGCCCTTGCCGGCAATGGGCAATACAAAGAAATGTTAACCCAACTGGAGCAGCGCCACCTCGATGCTGTGCGCGCACTTGTTTCCTTACAGAAGCAAAACAGTGTGTTGGCCCGCGTAAAGGCCACCATGAATGAACTGGAAGATGTGCTGCACGGCATATTCTTAGTAAAGGAACGAACCCTGCGAACGCTGGATTTTGTGATGAGTTTTGGCGAGCGCCTTTCGGCATACATCATTGCTGAGGCCCTTCAGAATGCCGGCATCACGTGCGAGTATCTGGATGCCCGCCAGATTATACGAACCGACAATCACTTCGGCTACGCACGCGTTGATTTCGACACCACCAACCGGCTGATACGCGAGCACTACAAACACCATAACGATCTGCAGGTGGTAACGGGTTTTATTGGAACCAGCGAGAGTGGAGAGACGACCACCATCGGCAGAAGTGGTTCAGACTATACGGCCGCCATTCTGGCGGGGGCGCTGCACGCCACCCAATTGGAGATATGGACCGATGTAGATGGCATGATGACAGCCGATCCACGCAAAGTAAAAAAAGCCTTTACGGTGAAGGCCATGACCTATGAAGAGGCTATGGAACTTTCTCACTTTGGCGCCAAGGTGATTTTTCCAGCCACCATGCAGCCCGCCATGGCACACCATATCCCCATCTGGATAAAGAACACGTTTAATCCCACCTTTGCCGGCACCCGTATTGGTAAAGAAGGCAACGGAAAGGATTTGATCATCAAGGGTATTTCATCAATGAGTCAGGTGAGCTTGCTGAGCGTGGAAGGCACGGGGCTTCAGGGCGTAGTAGGGGTGTCGATGCGCTTGTTTGGAGCCTTAGCGCAGGCAAAGGTAAACGTGGTGTTGATCAGCCAGGCCTCTTCCGAGCACTCCATCTGTTTTGCGGTGGAGGGCGCTGCCGCCCTGGCAGCCAAGCATGCCATTGAACGGGAGTTTAGAAACGAAATCAAAAATGGAGAAATGGATGAAGTGCATGTGGAGAACGACCTGGCCATTGTGGCCATAGTGGGTGAAGGCATGCGACACAACCCGGGCACCAGCGGCAGAATGTTTCATTCGCTGGGTAAAAGTGGTATCAATATATACGCCATCGCACAAGGTTCTTCCGAACTGAATATCTCGGCTGTTGTTCATACCAACGATGTTTCCAAAGCGCTGAACACGTTGCACGATGCCTTCTTTCTGAGCGACCGAAGGGTGGTGAATGTTTTTTTGGTGGGTACCGGATTAATTGGTAGCGAACTGCTGAACATGATGGGGCATCAGTTCAGGCAACTGGCTGAACAACACCACCTGGAGGTGCAGGTGGTGGCGGTATCTAACAGCAAACGTATGTTGTTCTCAGAGGATGGCATCGACCCAGCGCAAGCCATGACGTTATTGAACGAAAGCGGGGAGCCCATGCACATGGTTTCGTTTGTGTCTAAAATGAAATCGCTGAACCTGTCAAATAGCATTTTTGTGGACTGCACATCGGCACAAGAGGTGGCCGACTGTTACGAAGAAATACTCAACGCGAATATTTCGATTGTTACTCCGAACAAGAAAGCTAACTCGGGCAGCTACTCCAAGTACCTCGCTTTGAAAAAGGCCGCTTCGCGCAGGGGCGTACGGTTCTACTACGAAACAAATGTGGGCGCGGGGTTGCCCGTTATCAACACCCTGAACGACCTGATGCTGAGCGGTGATCGCGTGATACGTATAGAAGCGGTGCTAAGCGGCACGATGAATTACATCTTCAGCACTTACCAGAAAGGAACGCCATTCAGCCAGGTGGTGCGGCAAGCCAAAGAGATGGGCTATACCGAGCCTGATCCGCGCGATGACCTGAATGGGATGGACGTTGCCAGGAAAATATTGATCCTGGCGCGCGAGGCAGGTTGCGAAATTGACCTGGCCGATATTGGTGTGAGGAGCCTAGTGCCGGAGGACTGTGATAAAGCCCCCGATGTGGCGTCCTTCTTTTCGGCTCTCGAAAAGCATGATCCTTCCTTCGAACAGTTGCTGAATGAAGCCGAGGGCAAAGGGGAAAAGTTGCGCTACATGGCTGTATTCGAGAATGGTAAAGCACAAGTATCACTGGCCACGGTCGGGTCTTCGCACCCTTTCTTCTCTTTGAAAGGAAGCGATAACATTATTTTGTTGACCACCGAAAGATACCATGAACGCCCCATGGTGATTCGCGGACCCGGTGCTGGGGCGAGTGTGACGGCTGCAGGTGTTTTTGCGGATATCATTCGGATAGGTAACTACGCAGGGCAATGAGCAAAGTAATCAGAGCAAAAGCACCGGCCACAGTGGCAAACGTGTGTTGTGGTTTCGATATCCTGGGTTTTGCCGTACACAGTCCCTGCGATGAGGTGCAACTCACCTTTCATGAGGGTGGCGAGGTGTCGATGAACTCCATCAGCGGAGACCAAGGAAAACTTCCGTTGGACGCGGAGCGGAACACAGCTACCGTGGCTGTATCTTCCTTCCTGAATGCGATTGATAAAAGGGTAGGAGTAAAGGTTGATTTATATAAACACCTGCCGTTGGGTAGTGGCATGGGTTCCAGCGCGGCCAGTGCGGCTGCAGCCCTCGTGGCCGTAAATGCTTACTTCGGCAATCCGCTTTCGCGCGAAGCGTTGGTGGTGCATGCCATGGAAGCGGAACGTGTGGCGTGTGGCGCGGCCCATGCCGACAATGTGGCGCCCTCGTTAATGGGCGGCTTTGTGCTGGTGCGTAACTATCAGCCGTTGGATTTGATTCGGGTTCCTTTTGCCGTGGAAATCTATTGCACGCTGGTGCATCCGCACCTGGAATTGCGCACGGAAGATGCACGCAAAGTGCTCAAGCCGGCTGTTACCTTAAAGGAGGCCATCACGCAAAATGGCAATACCGCGGGACTGATGGTGGGGCTGATGAGCGGTGACTATGAATTGATAGGGCGATCGTTGCACGATGTGATAGCCGAACCTATTCGCTCGGTTTTCATCCCTGGTTTTGCAACCATCAAACAAAAGGCTATAGAGGCTGGAGCTTTGGGTGCAGGCATTTCGGGGTCCGGGCCTACGATGTTTGCCCTCAGCCGCAACAAGGCCACAGCGGAAAGGGTAGGGCATGCCATGCAGCAACATTTTGCGTTGATGGAGTTGCCGAGCGATGTATACGTATCGGCTGTGAATGGCGCAGGTGCCACCATTATCGAAAGAGAATCATGAGATACTACAGCACCAATAATCGGAACAAACTGGTAAACCTGGAAGAGGCGGTGTTGAAGGGGCTAGCACCTGACCAGGGTTTGTATATGCCCCAGCGGATCGAACCGCTACCAGCTTCATTCTGGCAAAATATCACAACCTACTCCTACCAGGAGATGGCCTTTCATGTGGCGAAACAACTATTGGGGCATGCATTACCAGATGAAGATCTGCAGGGTATGGTAATGCACACGCTCTCTTTTGATACTCCGGTAGTGGAGGTGGAAAGGGATGTGTTTTCGTTGGAGCTTTTCCACGGGCCTACGCTTGCTTTCAAAGATGTGGGTGCGCGCTTTTTATCTGGTCTGTTAGGATTCTTTGCCCGGAAGATGAACCGTGAAGTGATCATTCTGGTAGCTACATCGGGCGATACCGGCAGTGCGGTGGCCAACGGCTTTTTGGGGGTGCCCGGAACACGGGTGGTGATCTTATTTCCGTCAGGAAAAGTGAGTCAGATACAGGAGAAACAATTCACCACGCTGGGGCAAAACACAGTAGCACTTGAAATTGAGGGCACGTTTGACGATTGTCAGCGCCTGGTGAAACAGGCGTTTTCTGATGCGGAGTTGACAGACCAACTCTTTCTTTCGTCAGCCAATTCCATCAATATTGGCAGGTTAATTCCCCAAACGTTTTACTATTTCCGGGCCTTCCAGCAACTCAGCTCTCTGGGCCGGCCTATACAGTTTTGCGTACCCAGCGGCAATTTTGGTAATCTAACGGCAGGGCTATTGGCTACCCGTTTGGGATTACCGGCTCGCCCATTTATTGCTGCCACCAACCTCAACGATGTGGTGCCACGGTTTTTAAGTGGTGAAGCCTTTGCGCCACGTGCTTCGATGAGCACCGTGAGCAATGCCATGGATGTAGGTAACCCCAGTAACTTTGCCCGTATTCTGGATTTGTATCAGCGCGATGATAAGGCGGTTCGACAGGCGATATGGGGCGCCACCTTCGATGACGCTGCCACTCTTCATGCCATGAGGGACGTTTGGCAACGCACCGGCTATCTGCTGGATCCCCATGGGGCTGTTGGTTATTTAGGATGCCACAAATACCACGAGGCGGGAACCATGCGTGTGTTTCTTGAAACGGCCCATCCAGGAAAATTCAAAGAGGTGGTAGAACGAGCGGTAGGGCAGGAGATCGTACTACCCGACAGGCTGAAAAAGTTTTTAGGTGCAGCGGCCTACACCTTGAAGATGACGAATGACTACAACGCGCTGAGGGAATACCTCAAGCAATTGGCCTGATCATGCGCTAATGCCACCCTTGTTCACCCAATAGGGGCACAAAGGCAAAATTGTCGAACGTTTCTGTGATGAGTTTGCCTTTTCTTTTGGTGATGCGGAGCATCTTTTGCGATTCGCGATTGCCCACAGGTATGATCATGATGCCGTTATCGGCCAGTTGGTCGGTGAGGGCCGTAGGTACGATGGGTGCACCGGCCGTTACAATGATTTTATCGAAGGGTGCTTTTTGCGGCAAACCTTTCGAGCCATCTCCCTGAAATAAAAACAACTTGTAGCCCAACAGCGGCAAGAACGCCTTTGTTTTTTCGTACAACTTTTTATTGTATTCAATGCTATAAACGGTAACGCCCATTTCAGCAAGTATGCAAGCCTGATAACCCGAGCCGGTGCCTATTTCCAGCACTTTGTCGCCTGGTTGCAGTTCCAGTTTTTCGGTTTGAAACGCCACCGTATAGGGCTGCGAAATAGTTTGTCCTTCACCTATCGGAAAGGCTTTGTCTTCGTAGGCGTGGTTCAGCAAGGCATTATCGAAAAAGAAATGCCTCGGAACTTTGCCCACAGCGTCTAAAACGCGCGTGTCGCGGATGCCTTTTTCTTTCAGCTTTTTTATCAGTTTGTTGCGCAAACCCCGGTGTTTATAATTGTCTTCCAGCATGTGCCTTTTTAAGATTTCCACACGGCCTTGTGGATGGTTTGTGGATTAAAAAACTCTGTTTTCATGCGAAAAAACGGCTTTTTGAGGGCTTTGCAAAGTTTTAGAAAATGTTTAGGAAAAATGAAACTGATCGTCCTAATTTAGGGTTCTCATTCACACAGTAAAAGCTTTTTGCCATAGCGTAAACTGTGTTAACCTGACCCTGACAGTAGGTGGTTTTTACCACACTACTGCATGGGCAGGGAAATTCGAATAAAATTCACGTCAATTACCGATCAAGATAAAAGGCGCCCAAAAGTAGGGCTCTGCAAAGCGCTTTTCCTGAATCATCTTCTGCTTGGCTTTCTGAAGGGCTATTTTATAGTTGCCACCTGGGTCGGCCAGCAGAAATCGATAAAAATCTGTCATTAATTGGGTGGTAGATTCATCGGCCACGCTCCAGAAAGAAACCACCAGGTTTTTAGCCCCTGCATAAACAAGGGCACGCGAGAGGCCAATCACTCCCTCTCCCTTCGATATTTTTCCCAGGCCGGTCTGGCAAGCCGACAACACGGCAAGATCGGCCGATAGAGACAGGTTGTATATCTCGCCCGCATACAGGTGGCCATCTTCATGGTCGTCTGTGTTCAAAAATATGCGCGACAGCTCCGGGCTGCGCTCGTCTACAATGCCGTGCGTGGCAAAATGCAAATACCTGAACTGGCTCAGGTCTGTGTGCTTAATGGTTGTTTCACTGGCCTGTGAATGGGTTACTACTTGGCTACGGTTTCCAAAAAGAGATGAAATGGTCTGCACTTCTGTTTCGCTGCCGGGCAAGAATCCAAGTCCATCGTTGCCGGTAAATTCTACCGGAGCACACAAGAAAATAGAGGAGGCCTTTTGTAAGCCGGTTCCTTTGTCCTTTTGCAGCAGTAAGCCTGCCGAGAATTCATAGCTGATGCCATAATTGCCTGCCAGGTAGGGCTGCGAAGCAAAATCACGTCTCACTTTCCCGGTGGGCAGTGCTTCGAAGGGAAGTGTGCCCAGCCTGCCCGAAGGAAGCAACGTAACTTCTTTGATGCGTGTTGGCAGCGGAGGCACCAGTAATTTCTGTAACCTGGGCGCTGTTTGGCTGTAGGCTTCGAACGACCGGTAATACAGGCTGTTCATCCATCCTTTGGTCAGCCGTTCGAAATCGGCTGGCAGGGTGAGGTTGCGAATACGGAAAGCGTTTCCGGTAAGGATGAACTGATACAGCCGCCCGGTTTTTTCTGCAATGAAGTAACTCACAATGGCCTGCTGCGGGTTGAGCAGTTGCTGTAAATCCCGCGTGGAAGGAGTGGACGAGTTGAATTTCAGGTTGTAATAGTTGGGGAACTCTCTCTCTAGCTTCTTTACAAAATTAGTATAGTCAATATTGAGTTGGAAAAGCGTTTCTCTCAGGTATTTTTCTTCTTCTGCATTGGGTTTGCTGCTGAGCTTTTGCGACAGAAAGGAGATGGTTGCTTTCAGGTTCTTCTCTTCCTCTACAAGTTCTGTTGGTATTCCTGAAAAAGACTTGGCTTGCGTGTCGGCAATCGACTCCTGCAGCACGGCCGATTTGCTCTTCTCTGCAAAATAGAATGCGGCCTCTTTGTAGGGTTCCGGTTTCACTGTCATTTCACTTAAAGCAAACGCCACACGCACCCCGTCCTCGTAAACTTCGCTGGCGGTGGCGCCCAGTGTTATCTTGTCGCTCTCATCAGTGCTATGGTGGCGTATTTCGTCAATCAGCGAGTCGCAGGAGTAAAGATTGTTCAGCGCGTCTTTCAGGTCGGTTAGTTTCAGCGTTTTGCCATAATAAAGTTCTTCCAACGCCTGGGCTTTTTGCCGCAGGCTGGCCAGCAATACATTGGCATTATAATAATTGGCGAGTGGTGTTGGTTTTCGGTAGTCTTGCTCGCTGTAGCCGGTAATGTTGGCGCAGATCGCCTCTTGTGTAAGCTGTAATGCTGCTTCGAACTGCCGGTCTGATAGTTTCAGCAATGCCACCTGGTTCAGGGTGGAGGCAATGTCCGGGTGCTTCTCTCCGAAATTTTGCTTGTACTTGGCCAACGACTGGTCGAAATACTGGTATGCGGAGGTGTGGTTGCCCATGCGCACATAGGTTTGCCCGAGGAAGCGGAGCACAATTGCTTCGTTGGGGTGTCCCTGCGGATAGATTTTTCGCCAAATGGCCAGGGCGGTTTCAAAATTAGTTACGGCATCGCCATACAATTTCAAACCCAGGTAAAGGGCCCCCATATTGGTGTTGGCGATGGCAATTTTTGCGTGCTCTTTTCCGTGGATGTGCTCATAAATGGGCAATGCCATGTCGTAATAGCTCAGCGCCTTATCGGGATCTGTCTGGCTGTAAACCAAACCCAGGTCGTTGTAAGAGGCAGCCACCTCCTCGTGTTGGTCGCCCAGCAGTTGCTGGCGAATCTGCAGAGCGATCAAGCCATTGTCTTCGGCCTGTTTATACTTGCCGGTTGCCAGGTAGGTGAGGCTGAGGTAGGAGAGGCAGCGTGCTGCTGCGCGGGTGTTGGTGCGCGCATTCAACTGAAAGAGGGCATAGGCTTTCTGCAGATTTTCGACTGCCAGGTCGTGGCGGCCTTTATTGAGTTGCAGGTAGCCAAAGGTTGTCAGGTAGATGGCTTCCCGATGCCGAAGCTGCCACTGTGCCGACTTGATTTCAGTTAACCGGTTTTCTGCTTCAGTCAGCTTTCCTTGTGCAATCAGCGCCTCGGCCATTTTGCAGGTGGCCAGCCGATTCAGTTCTTCGTCTTTGTTTTGGGATAGCCATTGCACTATGTACTGCTCTGCTTCCTGGTAGCGTGCCGCCAACAGCAGCGAGTCGGTGGTGGCCAATAGGGTTTCTTCGGTTTGTGCGCGGAGTGCAACAGCGCCTGCGAGGTAAAACACCACCAGAAAAAATCGCACCATCAGAATCGGTAAAAGTAGGTTACAGACGATACAAATTCGCGGGTAAGGCCATCGGGATTTACCTTGCGTTGGGTGATTTTACGACCCAAAAGCAGTTTGACTCCGGACCGCACGTTGAAATTATAGCCCGTGGTGAAGATGCCCGATAACGCCAGCCCTTTGGCACCGGGAGATCTGGTAATGGAGCCATCTACCTCTATGATTTCATCGCGTGTAATCCGGTAAATGGGTAACAATCCCAAAGAAAAATTGACGCGCGAGAAGCGGAAGTTACGTTCTACCCGCAGCATGACATCAGTGCCCCGCGTAAGCAGGTTGCCCTTGGGGTATTTTTCGATGTAGGCCATGTCTTCATCGCTGCCTGCCCAACGGCCCCACAAAAACTGATTGTTGTTCTGGTTAAGCGGCACCTGTATACCTGTGGCGAACAACCACTTACGGTTGATGAGCGACAAACCTGCGATGGCATCGTACGTGCCCAGGCTGGTTTGGTAATACATGGGCAGGGGGAACCCGTCAATTTCTTTGTCGGAATTGTTGGTTGGGATTTTGCCACCCAAAGAAAGGTTCAGGTCAAACTGATCGGAGGTGAAGAGATTGCGTGTAAAGCAGATGGAAATGTCGCCTATACCAGAAGTGTTGGCCAGCCGGCCGGTAATGGCCTGGTAAGGTAGCTTTAATTGCAACGAATTGCGGCTGTTGAGCGAAAAATTCATATCCGCGGTGGCCACATAAATAATGGGCGTGAGGCTGGTGGTGCCTCGGTAAAAGTTTAACTCCATCGAACGCAGCTTGACGGCTATTTTTTTGTTGTAGGGCTGGTCGGGTTTCATGGCACCCATGGTGCAGAAGCCCGCATCGCTACAACCTTGTGTCCAGCCGAAGTGTGTTGCGAGGCATAGCAGCAAACACACGGGTATTTTCTTCATATAAGAGAGAGTATGCTAAGATATGAATGCAACCAGCATTGTCAAAGGTGAGCGGTAAAAAAACCTGCAGCATGTGCCACAGGTTTTTTGCTGGTGTAAGTAAAAAAGTTACATACCAAGTGACTGGTTTTCGATCGAGGCCAGTTCGATGATTTTTTCGTATTCGGTTGCGTTCAGATCGTTGAAGAAGTAGTGAATGGGATTTACCTGGCCCCCGCTAATCAGCACCTCGTAGTGCAAATGAGGTGCGGTAGAGAGCCCCGTGTTGCCCACATAGCCGATTAACTCGCCACGCTTTACCTTCTGGCCTTTGCGTACGGCAAAGCCATGCATGTGTGCGTAGCGTGTGCGGTAGCCAAAGCCGTGATCTATCTCCAGCATTTTGCCGTAGCCACTAAAGCTTACCTGCACTTCGTCAATTACGCCATCGGCCGTGGCATAAATGGGTGTGCCAATGGGTGCAGCAAAGTCAATGCCCGTGTGCATTTTCTTCACCTTGTAAACCGGATGCACACGCATACCAAAGCCGGAAGCCAACGCAATGAGCTCTTTGTTGGCGATGGGTTGTATGGCCGGGATGGCCGCAAAAAGTTTCTCCTTATTTTCTGCCAGTTGCACGATTTCATCCTGCGACTTTGACTCGATGTAGATTTTGCGTTTTAGCTTATCTACCGCTTCGCTCAATTGCACAATGGTTTCTTCGTGCACCATGGATTTGTCGCGTATATCTGCATAGCGATCGGCCCCGCCAATGCCGGCATCGCGCACCGATTTCTCAATGGGTTCGGCACCCAACACCACCCTGTAGATATTGTCATCGCGGTGCTCCATATCGGCCAGAATGAGGTTAAGTTTATCTACTTCCTTCTGCAGGTTTTCGTAGTAATACTCCATCTCCTTCACCTCGTTGCGCAGAATCAACTCTTTGGGCGACTCGAAATAGTTGTTGTACAGCAGCAGCAGCCCCACGGCCAGCCCCAGCACCAACGAGAAGAAACCGAGGGTATTCAAGATGATGTCACCGGTAGAGGTGCGCACCCGCTCGTACTTACAGGTTTCGGTGTCGTAGTAGTATTTAATCTTTGCCATAGCCTAAACAGTTTGCGGGCGAAATGCTTTGATCACGTTTTCGTTGCACTCCAGGAATGGCCCTTCCAACAAATCGATACAATATGGTATTGCCGGGAAGACAGCATCCAGGCACTGACGGATGGACTTCGGTTTTCCGGGCAAATTTACGATTAATGTTTGATTGCGGATGCCGGCTGTTTGCCGCGACAGGATGGCCGTGGGCACGTATTGCAGGCTCACGCTGCGCATCAACTCGCCAAAGCCGGGCATCATTTTGTGGCATACGGCTTCCGTGGCCTCAGGGGTTACATCGCGCAAAGCGGGTCCTGTGCCCCCGGAAGTAACAATCAGGCAGCATCCCTGGTTGTCGGCCATGTCTATCAGGGTACGTTCAATCACGTCCTGTTCATCGGGTATTACGGCATACACCTGCTGCCAGGCGCTAACCAGGTATTCGTTCAGCGTGGCCACAATGGCCTTACCGGGCAGGTCTTCATAAATGCCTTTGCTGGCGCGATCGCTCACATTGATGATTCCTATTTTGATGGGCTTGCTCACACAGTCAGTACTTGGGTGGATGCAGTTTTTCTCAATTTCTCTTTCAGGTCTTTGGCCCTTCCTTTTTTGAACACCTGGCGACCCTTGTTGATGCCTGCACGCAGCGCTTTTTGTTCTTCAGCCGGCAGCGCTATGATGTGCCTGCACTCGTCAGAACAGCAACCGTGGTATTGTGCTGCGCAACTTGTACATTGTATAAATAACAAATGACAGCCATCGTTCTTGCAATTGGTGTGATCATCGCAAGGCTGCCCGCACTGGTGGCAGGTGGCAATTACATCATTGGTGATGCGCTCACCCAGGCGTTCATCGAACACAAAATTCTTGCCTATGAATTTGTTTTCGAGTCCCTGTTCTTTCACCTGTCGGGCATACTCAATGATGCCTCCGTTCAATTGAAAAACATTCTTGAAACCGCGGTGCTTCATCCAGGCACTGGCCTTCTCGCAGCGTATGCCGCCCGTGCAATACATCAGCAGGTTTTTGCCTTTGTGTTCATTCAATAAATCTTCTGCCACCTGTAGTTCTTCACGGAAGGTATCTACATCGGGACAGATGGCGCCCTTGAAATGACCCACTTCACTTTCGTAGTGGTTGCGCATGTCGATGATGAGCGTGTTCGGGTCATCAGCCAGTTTGTTAAAGTCGGCTGCATTGACGTGAAGTCCGGTATCGGTTACATCGAACGAGGCGTCATCCAGTCCATCGGCCACAATCTTTTTGCGAACCAGTATTTTCAATTTGAAAAAAGAGCGGCCATTGTCTTCCACCGCGAAATTTAATCGAATGCCATTCAGGAAGGGGATGCCATACAGGTAATCGCGGAAGGACTCGCGGTTTTTGGCCGGTACGCTGATCTGTGCGTTAATGCCTTCGTTGGCCACATAAATTCTACCCAGTACGCCCAATTGCTCCAGATCGCGGAAGAGCGTGTCGCGAAACGACTGCGGATCTTGAATGTGGTGGTATTTGTAGAAGGAGAGGGTGATCCTCTGTTCGTTCGATTGGCGAATCCACTCCTTGAGCAGACGGCCTTCAATTTTGTTGTATAGCGCCATAAACCAAGGATTAATTGCAGGTTAACCCGGTTTTTTGATGAAATAATCCGCAAAGATAAGGTTACGGATTGCTTATCGCAAATCAGTTGGTGGCGGCTTTCAGCTCGCCCCGCAGCAGTTGGTTGTACGCTGCGCAGTGCAGGTAGCCCGTTTTGTTGCAGTAGCCGCAGGTTTTATAGGTTTCGCCCAGGTACGTTTTACGAATGATAACCGTGGAACCATTGCACACGGGGCATACCACTTTGCCCGTAGGGCCGCAGTCAATTTCATAATCACGCGACAGCAGATCGAGCGCCTGGTTTGCTTCCTGTTGCTTCTGCCGCAGCACCATCTGTTCTGCTTTTTTCAGCCAGTCTACTGCTTCTTGCGAATATTGGCCCGAGGTGCCTTTCAACTGAATGTATTTGTTCAGCCAGTCCACACTTTGGGCGTACTTGCCCAGGAGAAATGAGTTGCGCCCGAAGTGGTAAGTAAGGTCAGAGGGGATACTTCGCATGTTTTTAAGTACATACACATACTTCTCGTCAGCGGCAGCGTATTGTTCTGCATCGGTCAGCAGAATGGCCGAGTCTAACTGTACGCGCACGGCTCTTTGCTGTTGCACCTGCCGCTCGGCTTCCATCTGTCGTATTTTTTCGCGCTCGGCTTCGTGTTGCGCTGCCGTTGGCAGCGTTGTAATCAACGCAAGGGCTATCGTCAGGTAATACTTCATTCGTCTACTTTAAAATCTTTTTTCGACATGTTCAGCCACGCCAGGGCGGCTCCGTGAAAAATGTCTTCCTTCTGCTTTTTAGTGAGATTCATCTCTTCAATAAACCTGCCAATCTCCAGGTCGCCCAGCGGAAAGGGGTAGTCAGAGCCCAGGGTAATCTTTTCGGTACCGATTAGTTTGATGACATATTCCAGCATCATAGGGTCGTGCGTTACGCTATCTACCCAGAATTTGCCCAGATAGTTTCTGGGCGGCACGGGATTGTCGATGGCCACCAGATCGGGGCGGCAATCGAAGCCGTGTTGTATGCGGCCAATGGTGGGAAGAAAGGAGCCCCCGGCATGGGCAAAGTTTACACGTAGTTGGGGCAACCGTTCAAAAACACCACCAAAAAGCATTGAGCAAATGGCACGTGAAGTTTCTGCCGGCATGCCCACCAGCCATGGCAGCCAGTAGCGCTGCATGTTCTTTTCGCCCATCATGTTCCAGGGGTGCACCAATACGGCCATGTCTAGCTTTGCGCACGCCTCAAACACCGGAAAAAAGCGCTCTTCATTCAGGTTCTCATCGTTAATGTTAGAACCAATCTGTATGCCTCTTAATCCGATTGATTTACAGCGTTCTAACTCTCTCAAAGCCAGTTCAGTATCATGCATAGGTAAAGTGCCCAACCCTACATAATGGTGCGGGTATGCGTTGGCCAGTTCGGCCAGATGGTCGTTCAGAAACCGCGACAGGTCGAGACAGTCCAGCGGCTTGGCCCAGTACGAAAACATAACGGGTATGGTGCACACCACCTGCACCTGCGTGTTGAATTGCCTGTATTCTTCTATGCGAATATCCGGAGCCCAGCAGTTTTCTTTGATCTCGCGGAAGAACTGGTTGCCGCGCATCATCTTGGCGAAGCCCTTCTTGTGGTGCTGCAGGTAGATGAAATCGCCATAGCCAAACTTCTCGCTCCAGTTGGGCATTTTCTTGGGCAGAATGTGCGTATGGCTATCTATTTTCAGCATGAGCTGCAAAAACAATTTCGAAATATGAGGTTTTTTTTGATGGTCTTCAACACAGGTAAGCGGGCGATTCTGTCCCTTTCAAAATTTTGTAACACTTGGGCCTACAGGTGCAGACCGGGTGTGCGAGTGGTTTTTTGCCAGCCCGAGGGGCACCAGTCTTTCGAGTGCGGCTCCTTTCTTCTTTGTAACTGATTCGGTAGGCCTTTAAATGATCAAAAATGAGGTAATACCCGAGCACCACTGTGTTGTTTGGGTACTTCATTGCTAAGTTTGAGAATTACTCCAAAGCGATTCTCAAAAATTGCGATAGGCGTGGGCCAGATCACGCATGTGCATACATACCACTTGAGATAAAATCTCCGAGGAACGAACGGCTCGTTTGTTCTGCCAGCCGGCACTCGCTTAAAACAGATTTCCAATCGGGCAGAGATTTGTTTTTCAGGCCTGTAGTCAGCCGGAAAAATTGGTACATCCAAGAGAGCGGGTAGCGGTGCCACCATTTTGTTTGTTGGAAGTCGTTGATCAGCCAGAGGGTTTTACCATGATCATGGTTTTTCAGTTGGCGGATCAATAACATCAGGTCTGTGTCATTGAACAGATCCAACACGCAAAACAGCACCATGGCATCGTAGGTGGCAGGCGGTATTTCATGCTGCGTGCCTTCTACAAAATCAACGCGCCCGTTGCCCGAAGCATATTTTTTTGCCAGGCGTAGCATCTGTTCAGATGGTTCCACAAATGTGATGTGTGCACCCGGATTTTGACGGTATAAAAATGGTAACCACCAACCTGTGCCCCCGCCTAAAGCCAGTACACGGCCGTTAGGCGGTACCAACGTTAACAGGTAACGTTGGGCCTTCTGCAACTGCCCTGCGAAGGCAATTCGTGTCAGTAGATCGTACACGGCAGCCAGCCGATCGTAGCCAATTGCGGCCACCGTACTATATTTTGTTAGGATCAGGATGTATCCACGGCTGCCGGTATTTGCGCTGCAACAATTGGGTGGCTTCGGCATCGCCCGGAATAGTGCGAGTTTTCGGATCATACGACAGCGGACGACCCAATTGCATCGACAGATTGGCAATGATGCAACTGGCGGTAGAAATGTGTCCCTCTTCAATATCGGCAACGGGCCTGCTTTTTTCTTCAATTGCCTTCAGGAAGTTCAGCATTTGTCTGCGGGTGGCGGGGGCAGCGTTCAACTCGATATCTTCTTCTTTCAAGTCTTCCGGATACTTTTCTTTTTCGAACAATACGTCCTGGTGGATCTTTTCTCCTTTGCCTACCGGGGTGAAGTCGTATTGCATGGTGCTGCATGCCAGCGTTCCTTTGTCTCCATAAATCTTGTAAGACCACGGGTATTCCGGATCGGCCGGTGTGCCCCAGGAGCGGTGCTGCCATACGCAGTTCAGGTCATCATATTCAAACACCGCGGACTGTGTGTCTGCAATATTCGATTTGCCTTCTTTCTGAACATAAATACCGCCCGTTGAGGAGATGCGCTTCGGCCAGCCGAGGTTCAGCATCCATCGGGTGGCATCGAACATGTGTACGCACATGTCGCCCATAATACCGTTGCCGTATTCCATAAATGTTCTCCACCACCGCACATGGGGGATGCCATCGTAGGGGCGTAGGGGAGCAGGCCCCGTCCACATTTCATAATCCAGAAACTCGGGCACCGGCTCAACGGGTGGGTTGCCGTTGTTGCGCATGTGGAAATAGCAGCACATTTCCACATGCGAGATTTTTCCCAACATGCCCATATCGATGATTTTTTTCTTCGCATCCAGCAAGTGTGGGGTGCTTCTGCGTTGCAAGCCCACCTGCACCACTTTGTTGTACTTGCGGGCAGCAGCCACCATGGCTTCGCCTTCTATTACGTCTACACTAATGGGTTTTTGTACGTACACATGTGCACCAGATTGAATGGCCTCAATGGTGGTGAGGGCGTGCCAATGGTCGGGCGTGCCTACCAACACAATATCGGGTTTGGTTTCACGCAGCAATTTTCGGTAGTCGCCAAAGAGGGCGGGCATCTTACCTTTTTGTTTTTCGCTCACCATTTTGCCCGCTTCGGCCAGCATGTTCTTGTCTACATCGCACAGTGACACTACTTCTACCGGGGCCACTTGCATCAGCCGGAAGAGATCGCTCTTACCATACCAGCCCGTGCCAATCAGAGCCACCCTTCGCACCTGGGGCTGGTAAACAATGTCCATAGCATTTGCGCCCAAGGTGGCCACTGCCAACGAAGCGGTGGCGCCTTTTAGAAACTGCCTGCGGTTGATGTGGAAGTGGTGCATGGTCGGTGTGGTTAGGTATGAAATTAAAAATAAGGCATCGCAGGGGAACGGGCAACAACAAATTGAGGAGTGCCCGTATGGTTCTCCGACAGCGTCAGGATTGCCAATCGTGGCCGCCTGATTTTATCCGTCTACACCAATTGCCTTTGCGAATATGCAGCAATAGCTGTATCATGAAAAGAAAATACACCTCCATGCGCCAGTTGTTTATTGTCGTTCTCTTGTTGTTACTCACCCTTGCGCCCGGCCGCGCGCAAAAAATTGCTTCCGAATATTACCAGGCGCTAAAGTACCGGTGCATCGGTCCCTTTCGCGCCAGCCGCACCGTGGGTGCCACGGGTATACCTACGCAGCCCAATGTTTTCTTTATGGGTGTGAACAACGGGGGCGTTTGGAAGACCGATGACTATGGACGTACGTGGCAACCGATCTTCGATAGCGCACCTACGGGCTCCGTGGGCGATATCGCGGTCTCACCCTCACAGCCTGACGTTATTTATGTGGGAAGCGGGGAAGGCCTTCACCGACCCGACCTGGGCGTAGGCGATGGTATTTTCAAGTCGATGGACGGAGGTAAAACCTGGCAGCATGTGGGATTGCCCGATGTGCAGCAGGTGGGCAGGGTAATTGTTCACCCCACTAACCCAGATTTGGTTTTTGTAGCAGGCCTGGGGCACCCGTACGGACCCAACGAAGAGCGGGGTGTGTTCCGGTCGCGCGATGGTGGAAAGAATTGGGAGAAGGTGCTCTACGTCAACCACAACACCGGTGCCATGCAGGTAGAATTCCATCCTACCCAAACAAACATACTCTTTGCCACCCTGTGGGAGCACCGCGAAGGTCCGTGGGAAAACGCATCTTTTTCAGGTTCGAACAGTGGCCTTTTTCAATCGACCGATGGAGGCACTACCTGGCAGAAGATAACGCAAGGGCTGCCTACTGCGCAACAAGGGCTGGGCAGAATAGGCTTTGCTATTTCGAATAGCAACCCGCAACGCATGTATGCATCGGTAGATGCGCGCGAAAAGGGTGGCATCTACCGAAGCGATGATGGTGGCCTGAATTGGTACCTGGTAACAGCCGACCGCAGGATATGGGGACGAGGGAGCGACTTTGCCGAAGTGAAGGTACACCCCACCAACCCCGATGTTGTATTCTCGGCAAATATTGCTGCTTACCGTTCGGATGACGGAGGCAAAACCTGGATGTCGATAAAAGGCGCCCCGGGTGGCGATGACTACCACCGCATCTGGATCAACCCGCTGCAGCCCAACATCATGTTATTTGCGGCAGATCAAGGTGCCGTCATCACCGTGAATGGCGGGCGAACCTGGAGTTCGTGGTACAACCAGCCAACGGCACAGCTTTACCACGTTACTACCGATAACCAGTTTCCTTACTGGGTATATGGCGGGCAGCAGGAGAGTGGCGCCATTGGCATTGCCAGTCGCGGGGCAGGAGGTCAAATATCCTTCCGCGATTGGATGGGCGTAGGTGCCGATGAATATGCCTATGTGGCGCCCGACCCGAAAAATCCTGACATTGTGTATGGAGGCCGTGTTACCCGTTTCAACAAGAGGACAGGACAAACCCAGAACGTGGCACCCGAAGCGTTGCGGTCGGGCCAGTACCGGTTGCTCAGAACCCTTCCGTTGATGTTTCACCCGGCCGATCCAGATGCGTTGTTGTTTGCCACCAATGTGCTGTGGAAAACCACTACCGGTGGCCAACGGTGGGAAGTGATCAGTCCCGACCTTACCCGAAAAGAGAATGACGTGCCGGAGAGCATTGGCGATTTCAGAACCGAGGAGATGAAAACCATGGGGCAGCGCGCGGTGATCTATGCGTTGGCTCCCTCGCCACTGGATAAGAACCTGATCTGGGCAGGTACAGACGATGGGCTGGTGCATGTTACCCAAGACGGTGGCAAAACCTGGAAGAACGTAACCCCTGCCGGCCTGAGGCAGTGGGACAAGATTGCACAGGTAGACGCAGGCCATTTCGATAAGAATACCGCCTATATTGCGGTAAACGCCATCCGGAAGGATGACATGAAGCCACACATTTATCGCACCCACGATGGTGGCGCTACCTGGCAGGAGATCACGCAGGGCATGGCGGCCATGGGGCCCGTAAACGTAGTGCGCGAAGACCCGATGCAACGTAACCTTTTGTATGCAGGCACCGAAAGAGAAGTTTATTTTTCGGTGGATGACGGAGCGAACTGGCAATCGCTGCGCAATAACATGCCGGCATCTTCGGTGCGAGACCTGGTGATACATGAAAACGACCTGGTGGTGGGCACGCATGGACGATCTATCTGGATCATGGACGACATCAGCCCGTTGCGGAGCCTGGCGGCACTGAATGGGCGAGAACCTTTTCTCTTTCCGCCCGCGCTGGCCACACGCGTGCGGCACAATCACTTTCTGGACACGCCCTTGCCCCCCGAAGAGCCTACCGGTAGCAACCCGCCCGATGGCGCAGTGATTGACTATTGGCTGCCCGCGCCAGCCGCCCAGGTGCAAGTGGATATTGTGAGTGAGACCGGTGACGTGATTCGCACGTACCGCAGCACAGACAGCCCCGAGCAGATTGATACTACCGCGTTACCACACCCCACGTACTGGATACGCAAACCGCAGACGTTGGGCATTGCCCGCGGCCACCACCGGATAACGTGGGACATGCGCTATGCACCTCCGCGTGGTGCGCAGCGCCAGTTTGCCATTGCGGCCGTCTATCGCAATACGCCCAGTGGCCCCGAAGGCCCATGGGCCATGCCCGGAAATTACAAGGTACGCCTAACGGTAGATGGACAGGTGATGGAACAGACTCTCATACTGAGACTCGACCCCCGGTTACGAATAACCCAAGGTGATTTGCAACAGCAGGCGGAACTATCTTTAACGTGCTACCAGCACTACCATACCCTGCAACAACTGCGCGAAATGATAGACCAAAAGTTGCAGGACACCAAGAAGAGGTGGCCCAAGGGCAGGAGGGAAGCACTGTTGGCTTACAGAGGTTCGGGCGCACCAGAAAACCCGGACATCATGTATGGAGGTATTTTAGATACCCCCGCAGATAAGGAGACTCTTGTGGGCCTGCAGGATAAATTTTTGCATGTGATGGCGTTGTTGCAAAGTGCAGATGCACCACCCACTGAGGCCATGCAGAAGGCCATCGTTACGCTGACCGAACGGTTGGAAGCCCTCAGGCAACGTGGGGTACTCTTGTTGAAATAGCGCCCTGTGCTGGCCGGGATAAGTACTCCCTTCTTGGGGATTGATGATGAGTAGATCGGTTACCACTATGCCCGGCTGAAACAAGGTGGGCCCACGGGTTGATTCGGTGACTACTCGTTGTGTTTTTTGCTTCCTTCTTGCGCTACAACCGTCAACTGTAAGAGTGTAATTATGAGCTCACGGCTACAGTGGCGGTTCAAGCCTCTGCCCGATTTGTTTATGGTATACATCGAAAATTGATATTACGTGTTTTGATGAACCGCGCCTGTACAGCAATTTTAAAAAAATGGGGCGTTGGAGGTCAGGCTTACCTCTTGGATCAGCCTGTACACTAAATCTGGAAATCGAAGCCTTTTTTGATCAGGTTTTCATACACCTTCATATCGAATCGGTAGAGATTGGCGGCACGGTGGGCTACATCTTTTTGTTTTTCTTCGCACGGCACCAGGAGATTCATCTTCATTAATTTTCTGCGGAAATTGGGCTTGTCCAGCTTGCGATCGAGTATGGCTTCGTATAGATTTTGAAGTTGCAGCAGCGTAAATTTTTTGGGTAGGAGGTTAAACCCGATGGGTTCGTGCTGTACTTTGTGTTTCAAAAATTCGAAGCCGAAATCAAAAATTTCGTTATGGTCGTAAGGCAGGGCCGGTACCCGGTGCACATCGAACCATTTGGCCTCCGAGGCGGTGAAGCCAGCCTGCGGCTTGTATTTTTTTGCATTCACCAGTGCAAAGTAGGCCACGGTGATAACGCGTTTATCGGGGTAGCGGTCTACGCGGCCAAATGCCTTCACTTGCTCCAGGTAGATATTAGAGATGCCCGTGAGGGCCGTTAAGATGCGCGAAGCGGCCTCGTCCAGGCTTTCGTTGTATTTGATCCATCCCCCCGGCAAAGCCCATTTTCCTTTGCTAATACCCTCTGCGTGCTTCACCAAAAGTATCTCGAGCTGATTTTTCTCAAAACCGAAAACAAGGCAGTCGATGGAGAGGGCGTCAATGATATCCTCAGGTTCCGGCATGGAATTTCGGGGCTAATTATAGTCAAATTGACTATAATTAATTAATTTTCAAACCGGTTTGCAAACGATTTTTTAGAGCGTAATCGAAGATTAAGAATATGGCCACTGGTGCGTGCTTATTGGGTTTTGATGTGGGAAGCTCCTCGGTGAAGGTATCCGTTATCGAGGCTGCCACCGGCAAGTTGGTGGCTTCTGCTATTTCGCCTACCAATGAAATGGAGATAGGCAGCCCACAACCGGGCTGGGCCGAGCAGCATCCGGAAATGTGGTGGCAGCATGCGACAGAGGCGGTCCGCAAAGCCCTTCAGACAGGGGCAGTAGGAAAAGAGAAGGTTGCCGCCATTGGCATATCTTACCAGATGCATGGGTTGGTGCTGGTAGATGAAAAGCAACAGGTGTTGCGACCTTCCATTATCTGGTGCGATAGCCGTGCAGTTGACATTGGAGAGCAGGCAAGCCGTGCGCTGGGCGAGCAATATTGTTTGACGCATCTGCTGAATTCGCCCGGAAATTTTACGGCCTCCAAACTGCGTTGGGTGAAGGAAAACGAATCGGATGTGTACAAGAGGATAAACAAAATCATGCTGCCTGGCGATTACCTGGCCATGCGTTTGACGGGTGCCGTGCGCACCACGGTGTCGGGCCTATCGGAAGGCATATTCTGGGACTACCAGACGGGAACTGTATCAGACCGGTTGCTTCAACTTTATGGTATCGACCCAAAACTCTTGGCCGACACCGTGCCCACGTTTGGAAATCAAGGTGAGCTGACACCATCGGCAGCGGAAACGTTGGGACTGCTGGCTGGCACACCCGTTACTTACCGGGCAGGCGACCAACCTAACAATGCCTTCTCTTTGAAGGCACTGCACCCGGGGGAAGTGGCCGCCACGGCCGGCACCAGCGGTGTGATCTATGCCATTACCGACAAACCTCAATACGATGGCGCATCGCGCGTAAACCCGTTTGTTCACGTCAACCATGAGCCGGGTGCACAACGTCTGGGCATCTTGCTTTGTGTGAACGGTACGGGTATTATGAATAGCTGGCTGCGTAAAACCTGGAGCCGCAGCGAAGATTTGTCGTACGAACAATTGAATGCGCTGGCGGCCTCGGTGCCCATAGGGGCGGATGGCCTGCGTATATTGCCGTTCGGGAATGGCGCGGAGCGCATGCTGAAGAACAGAGACTTAGGGGCAAGTATGCATGGTTTGAACCTGACAAGGCACCAAAGCGCACACGTGAGCAGGGCCGTGCAGGAAGGCATTGTGTTTGCGCTGGGTTATGGCTTCGATATTTTGCACGAAATAGGTGTGCATACCACGGTGATCCGTGCAGGACGTGCCAACATGTTTCTGAGCGATTTATTCTGCGAGGCTTTTGCCAACGTAACGGGTGCACGGCTGGAACTTTACAACACCGATGGCGCACAAGGGGCCGCGCGCGCAGCCGGAGTAGGCGCGGGCATATACGCCAACCACGAGGAAGCATTTGTAGGTTTAGAACGCATAGGCACCTTCGAGCCCACGAAAGACAAACAACGACAATACGATCAGGCGTTTGCAGACTGGAAGAACATTCTGATCCATCAATTAATACCACACTAACACCTTCTACCATCATGAAAATCACTAAAGGAAAAACCGAATATTTCAAAGGCATCCGCGCCATTCGCTACGAAGGCAAAGAGTCCGACAACCCATTGGCATTTAAGTATTACAACCCGCGCCAGCGTGTGGGCAAAAAAACCATGGAAGAACATTTTCGTTTTGCCATTGCCTATTGGCATACCTTCTGCGGCACGGGGGGCGATCCGTTTGGTGTGGCTACGAAAAATTTTCCCTGGTTGCAAAGCTCCGATGCCATGCAGCGCGCCTACGACAAGATGGACGCAGCCTTCGAATTCATCACCAAAATCGGTGTGCCCTTCTATTGTTTCCACGATTACGATCTGGTAGATGAAGCCCCTACGTTGAAGGAATCGGAGAAGCGGCTGGAAAATATTGTAGACTACGCCAGTCAGAAACAGAAAGAATCTGGTGTAAAACTGCTGTGGGGAACAGCCAACCTGTTTGGTCACCCGCGCTATATGAACGGTGCTGCCACCAATCCCGATTTTAATGTGGTTTGTTACGCGGCAGCACAGGTAAAAAATGCCATCGATGCTACCGTAGCACTGGGTGGTGCCAACTATGTTTTCTGGGGCGGAAGGGAAGGTTATCTGACCTTGTTGAATACCAACATGAAGCGGGAGCAGGAACATCTTGCCCGCTTTCTGCACGCGGCTCGCGACTATGGAAGGAAAGTTGGCTTCAAAGGAACTTACCTCATAGAACCCAAGCCGATGGAGCCCACCAAGCACCAATATGATTTTGATGCGGCTACCGTGATTTCGTTTTTACGGCAATATGATCTGATGGAAGACTTTAAGCTAAACCTGGAAGTGAACCACGCTACGTTGGCGCATCACACCTTTCAGCACGAACTGCAGGTAGCGGCCGATGCCGGAGTACTGGGCAGTATGGATGCCAATCGCGGTGATTATCAAAACGGGTGGGATACCGATCAGTTTCCCAACAACTTGTACGAGCTGGCCGAATCGATGCTTGTGATTTTGCAGGCAGGCGGGTTTAAGTCCGGTGGTATTAACTTCGATGCGAAGACACGCAGAAACTCCACCGACCTGGCCGATATTTTTTATGCACACATTGGCGGCATGGATGCTTTTGCCCGTGCCCTGCTAATAGCGCAGGCGATACTAGATGATGGCGAGTACACTTCCCTGCTCAAGCAACGGTATGCTTCGTTCGATTCTGGCAAAGGCAAACAGTTTGAACGCGGTGCCCTGGGTTTGGAAGCGATGTGCAAGCTGGCCCACCAAAATGGAGAACCCGAACAAATCAGCGGCAAGCAAGAATATTTCGAGAATTTGGTGAGCCGATTTATCTGAAATGCTTGTAGACAAATAGTGAGTAACTACGGAAGTTGTCTCAAAAAAAATAAGTTAGTGGCTATTGTTAAATGGGTGCCCTTTACGCCCTTTCAAGGATGACCGCATACCCTTGCCCCAGACCCACACACATGGTGCAGAGTGCATAGCGCTTTTGTTGCTGCTGTAGTTCAAGAGCTGCTGTTTGCAGCAGGCGTGCGCCCGACATGCCGAGTGGGTGTCCCAAGGCAATGGCGCCACCATTGGGGTTGATGCGCGGGTCGTCATCAGCCAGGCCCCACGAGCGGGTGCAGGCAAGACTTTGTGCGGCAAAGGCTTCGTTCAGCTCAATCACATCCATGTCTTTCAACTGCAGCCCTGCTTTTTTCAATGCGCGGTTGGTGGCCTCTACAGGGCCGATGCCCATGATGCGCGGCTCTACGCCCACCACCTGCGAGCTGACGACACGCGCCAGCGGTTGCAGGTGATGTTGTTTCAATGCTTCACCAGATGCAATCACCAGCGCACAGGCCCCATCGTTCAGGCCGGAAGAGTTGCCGGCTGTTACGCTGCCGTTTTCGCGGAAGGCGGGCTTGAGCTGTGCCAGCACCTCCAGCGTGGTATCGGGTTTGATGAACTCGTCTTCGCGGAAGAAGGAAGACCCCTTCTTTCCCGGGATTTCAACTTCGAAGGTCTCAAGCGCAAAGCGTCCCGTTGTGCGAGCCCTCACGGCCTTCTGCTGGCTGCGCAGGGCAAACAAATCCTGATCGGCCCGGGAGATGGTGTGCAGGTCCACCAGGTTTTCGGCTGTTTCGCCCATGGTTTCCGTGCCGTACATTTTTTTCATGAGGGGGTTCACAAAGCGCCAGCCAAAGCTGCTGTCGTATAGTTTGGCATCGCTGCCAAAAGGCACCGAGGTCTTAGAGAGCACGTAGGGGCTGCGCGTCATGTGTTCTAGTCCTCCGGCCAGAAACAGATCGCCATCTCCAGCTTTGATGGCGCGGCTGGCCTGCATCACTGCCGACATTCCCGAAGCACACAGGCGATTCACGGTTTCTCCCGGCACAGACACGGGCAGTCCTGCCAGCAGCAAAGCCATGCGTGCCACATTGCGGTTGTCTTCACCGGCCTGGTTGTGGCAACCCAATATCACATCGTCAATGGCAGAAGGATCCAGGTCTGGCACTTTTTTCAACAGCGCTTTTAGGGTGAGGGCCGCCAGGTCATCTGCGCGCACTTCCGACAAGCCGCCTCTGAATTTTCCGATGGGAGTGCGCACAGCCGCCACGATGAAAGCCTCTTTCATTCCTTCGGTATTTTTTTAGGCGGCAAGTAACAGGTTTTTCACCGATTGGCAAGGGCGATCTATTCCCTAAAATTTCCAGCGCACAAATGCTTCCATTGCTTCGTAGTTGGCCAAACCCAACTGGTCGTAGCTGCGGGCGGTTTCGCGGTTGCGCTCTTGTGCGCGCACCCAGAATTCGCGCGAGTCATCTCCGGGGAAAACAGGGCGGTCTTTCTGCGACTGGTGCTTGAAGATGGCGTACTTTTTCCTTTCCACCTCCTGTGGCGAAAGCGGCACTGCCATTTCAATTTCGTGCGTCTCGAATTCGTGCCATGCCCCGCGGTACATCCACAGCCAACAGTCTTTGGTCCACTCTTCGGTGGCGCGCAGTTTTTTCATGGCTTCCAGAATAATGCGGAAGCAGACAATGTGTGTGCCGTTGGGGTCGGCAAAGTCGCCAGCGGCAAAAATCTGGTGTGGCTTAATCTGTTGCAGCAGGGCAGCGGTCAATTCCACGTCTTTGTCGGTAGGAGGATTCTTCTTGGTTTTGCCTGTTTCATAGAAGGGCAAAGCCATGAAGTGGATGTGGTCATCTTGCAGGCCCGCATAGCGCGCACCGGCAAGGGCCTCGGTCTTGCGGATAAATGCTTTCACATCGCGAATCTCTTTAGTGTCTATCTGATTGGGTTGTTTTTTGGCAATGAAGTCGCGGGCTTCTTCGTATACCTTTTTTATCGTCTTATTGTCTTGTCCTAAGCTGTCAGTAAAGTCGATGGCAAACTCCATGTAGCGCAGCACATCGTCATCCCACACTGCCGTATTGCCTGAAGTCTGGTACGCCACGTGCACATCGTGCCCCTGGTCTACCAGTCGTATAAACGTTCCGCCCATCGAAATAACATCGTCATCGGGGTGGGGCGAAAATATTATAACGCGTTTTTGGTGAGGCAGTGCACGTTCGGGCCGTTGCGAATCGTCTGCACCGGGCTTGCCTCCGGGCCAGCCTGTGATGGTATGTTGCAGCTTGTTGAAGATGTGTATATTGATTTTGTAAGCGGAGCCGCGTTCCACTACCAACTGGGCCATTCCATTGGTGTTGTAGTCTTCTTCTGTTAGTTTTAGCACCGGCTTACCTACTTTTTTCGAAAGCCAGATCACGGCTTTCTTGGTGAGGGCTTCATCCCACACACAGTCTTTTACCAGCCAGGGCGTATCGAAGCGGGTGAGGAGCGAAGCAGCATCCTGATCGAGGATAAATTCTACGTTGTTGGAAAGCTGCAGGTAGGTGGCGGGTACTTCGCTGGAGATTTCTCCCTCTACCGCCTTCTTGATGATGGGCGCCTTCTTTCCGCTCCACGCCATCAAAATGATTTCGCGCGCTTTAAAGATGGTGCCGATGCCCATGGTAATTGCCTTGGTGGGCACATACTCTTTACCGCCAAAGTCGCGGGCTGCATCGCGTCTGGTCAGGTCATCCAGGGTTACCAGCCGGGTGCCGGAGTTAGGCGCGGAGCCAGGTTCATTAAAACCAATGTGGCCGGTACGCCCAATACCCAGTATCTGCAAATCCAGTCCGCCCAGCGCTTCAATCTGGCGCTCGTACTCCATACAGAAAGAAGCCACCTGCTCTTTGCTCAGCGTTCCATCGGGAATATGAATATTCTTTTTGTTGATGTCTACATGGTTGAAGAGGTTCTCGTTCATGAACGTAACATAGCTCTGGGCCGAAGTAGGCTCCATGGGGTAGTACTCATCTAAGTTAAAGGTGATGACGTTCTGGAAGCTGAGTTTTTCTTCTTTGTGCATACGCACCAACTCTGCATATACGCCCACCGGTGTGGCACCGGTAGCCAGACCCAACACCGCGAAGTTTCCTTGCTTCTGCTTCTGGCGGATCAGGTTGGCGATGCGCTGGGCCACTACTTTCGAAGCAATCTTATCATCGGGATAGACCGTGACAGGAAGTTTTTCGAAGCGGGTTTCTTCCAGCAGGTTAAGGCGGGTAGAGGTGGCTTGTGCGAAGGCGGTAGACATATGATCTGATTTTTAGTTTAGGTGTTGAATTTATTTTCCATTACAGAGGCCACGGCACCCAACAGGCGGGCATCGTTACCTAATTGCGATAATTCAATCCGCGTAAGCTGATTCAGTTGACGCATACTGTGGGTTTGAATAGCCTGCTGCAGTGGCAATGTAATGTAGGGGCCGGCCTGGGCAACTACGCCACTCAGTACAATCAGCGATGGGTTGAAGAGTTGGATGAGTGTGGCAACTCCTTTGCCGAGGTGACGGCCCGTATCTGCCAACAGTTGAATCGAGAACTGATCGCCCTCCAGGGCAGCTTGTATGATGGCCTCCAAGGGTATGCGATCTGCCTCCGGCCTGAAGCGCTCGCGAAGCAACGTACGCTGACCGGACTTTAAACCCTGCAAAGCATCGCGCGACAGCGCCAACCCCGAGGCTACTGTTTCCAGGCATCCGGTTTTACCGCAACTGCACAGAGGGCCATATTCCATCAGCGGTATGTGGCCAAACTCCCCGGCAAAGCCATGGGCACCGCGCCTGAGCTTGCCGTCCATGATGATGCCCAACCCCAGTCCCCAGTCGAGGGAAATCACCAGGGCATCCCGTGTTTCGTGGGCCAATCCAAATCGGTATTCGGCCAGCGCGGCACTCTTTACATCGTTCTCAATAAAAACAGGCTTATGAAAGATGCTCTCCAGTTCCTCTTTCAACGAAGCCACATGCCCCTCGGCCGCGTAAGTAAAGTTGCGACCATCTTGCGCAGACACCAGCCCCGTCATGCTGACGCCTACACCCACCCAGCGTTTCAGCACAATACCCGACTGCCTGATGAGTTGAAGGGCCGGCTGGGTAATGGTTTCCAGGTGGGTCAAATCGCGGCTGGCCTCGAAGGCGATGGTGAGTGTGTCTGATATCTGTGTGTTCTGATTGTCGAACAGCGCCAACCGGGTGGTGTGGCGATCGATATCGATGGCCAGCACGAAGAAGGAGCGAGGCTGTAACCCATACAGGTCGGGCTTGCGCCCACCGATCGATTCTCCGCGACCTTGTTTGGCGATGATGCCTTCTGCGCTGAGATCGTTCAGCAATTGAAGGGTGGTAGGTAGGCTCACCAGCAGCTTATGGCCTATTTCTGCCACTGTGCGTGGCCCCTTTAAATAGAGGTGCCTGATCACTGTGTTGCGGAGCGCGTCTTTCTTTCGCTCAATGGGTCTTTTGTCGTTTCCGGGCAGCGTTTTAACAGACATGTGGGCTGATAAGAACGCGATAAAGATAAAAAAATGTAATAACTATCTAAACTTTTATAAAAATATTAATAAAGTAGTATATCGCAGCATTAAACCACAAAAGGCTTATAAATAGCTTGGAAAAGCCTATTTTGACGGGCTGAAGACCGCCCTATGCCTGACGAATCGAAAAAAATTGGCTTGCTTACCACCACCTCCATTGTGGTGGGAAACATGATTGCCTCCGGGCTATTCATGCTTCCGGCCACCTTAGCCATCTATGGGGGCATCAGTCTGATTGGCTGGCTCATTTCCGGGGCAGGTGCCATCTGCCTGGCGTTGGTGTTCGGGTGGCTCAGCGAAATTAAACCCGATGCCACCGGGGGCCCTTATGCGTACACGCGCGAAGGCATGGGCGACTTCGCTGCATTTTTGGTGGCCTGGGGTTATTGGATTTCTGTTTGGTGCACCAATGCGGCCATAGCGGTCGCGTTTGTCAGCTACCTCACTGCCTTTGTACCCGCTTTGGGAAACAACGCCTGGCTATCGGTTACCACCGGCCTGGGTGCCATCTGGTTCCTTACGTGGGTCAACACGCGCGGCATCAAGCAGGCGGGATTTGTGCAGGTGCTCACCACCGTGCTGAAGTTGGCACCGCTGCTGCTCATCACCATTGGGGGATTCTTCTACTTACAAACGAATCATTTTGTGCCATTCAATATCAGCCAGGAGTCTGACCTTCGGGCCATCACAGCCTGCACAACGCTTACCCTTTTTGCTTTTTTAGGTTTGGAAACCGCCACCATTCCCTCGGGCAGTGTGAAAAATCCCGGTAAGACGATACGCACCGCAACTGTGGCGGGCACTTTACTCACCACCTTCATTTACATGGCCGGTACCGTGGCTGTGATGGGTATCATTCCGCCCGATCAACTACATGTATCCAAAGCCCCTTTTGCCGATGCCGCTGCTTCTATCTGGGGCGAGGGTGCGCGCTACTTGGTGGCCGCGGGCGCAGTGGTGTCTACGTTTGGTGCACTCAATGGCTGGATTTTGGTGCAAGGGCAGATGCCTTTTGCCGCTGCACGCGATCGGCTCTTTCCCAAACTTTTTGCCTTCGAAAACAAACACGCCAGTCCGGTGATGGGAATTGTCATCTCCAGTTTGCTGGTATCTGTGTTGATGAGCATGAATTTCTCCAACAGCCTGGCCGACACCTATACCTTTGCCCTATTGCTCTCAACCTTAACCTGTCTGATAGCTTACTTGTTTTCCGTTGTGGCGTATGTCGTAATGGAGAAAAAGATACACGGACTTGTGGCTAAAAATACTTGGAAGCTGGTAGTAGCCACGATTGCCTTTGTTTATTCTATGTGGGCGGTAATTGGCTCGGGGGCCGAAATTGTGTATTGGGGTTTTGTGCTGCTGATGGCCGGGCTGCCTTTCTATGTGTGGATTCGAGTGAAACAAAATCCCGTGGCATGAGCACTACGCATCATTCAGAATATGGAACGTTGAAGTCGTTGTATCTGAAGCGGTCGCGCGAGGCCATGGTGAGCGATGAAAAGATAAACCAGGAGTGGGAGAGGCTCCGTTTCCTCAGCAGACCTGATCTGGTGAAAGCCGCTGCAGAGTATGATTACTTTGAACAACTCCTGTCGGTTACGGGAGCCAAGGTGTACTACTTGCCTGCCGAAGGATCTGTAACGATGGATTCGATCTATTGCCGCGATGCAGCCATTGCCACCAATGCTGGCATGATTCTCTGCAACATGGGGAAGGAGGCCCGCAAGCCTGAACCTGAGGCCCTGAAGCAGGCCTTTAAGCGCGATGGTATTCGCATACTGGGAACGATTCAAAGCCCGGGAACTGTGGAAGGTGGCGATGTGGCCTGGATTGATGAGCATACGTTGGCCGTTGGCAGAACGTATCGTACGAACGAGGAAGGCATACGACAGTTGCGTGCGCTTTTGGCACGGTTGAAGGTAGATGTGTGGGTGGCGGACATGCCGCACTACAAAGGGCCATCGGATGTGTTTCACCTCATGTCGGTTTTCAGTCCCGTTGACAAAGACTTGGCAGTGGTTTATTCTCCCCTGATGCCGATTGCTTTTCGCGATGGTTTACTGAAGCGCGGTTATCGGTTGATAGAGGTGCCCGATGCGGAGTTTGACTCGATGGGTTGTAATGTGCTGGCGCTGGCACCCAGCATGTGTCTGATGGTGAAGGGCAACCCGATTACGAAACAGCGATTGAAGCAGGCAGGATGTGTGGTTCATGAATACGAGGGAGCGGAGATCAGCGTGAAGGGTGGAGGTGGCCCAACCTGCCTTACCCGCCCGATGGAACGTGTGGTCTGAAATAAGCACATAGAACCACAAAGTCACAAAGACACAAAGAAGCACGAAGAACTTAGTGACCCTTGGTGCCTTAGTGCCTTGGTGGTTTAAGGAAAAGACTCTGAACCACAAAGACACAAAGACACAAAGTAACACGAAGAACTTAGTGACCCTTGGTGCCTTAGTGCCTTGGTGGTTTAAGGAAAAGACTCTGAACCACAAAGACACAAAGACACAAAGTAACACGAAGAACTTAGTGACCCTTGGTGCCTTGGTGGTTTAAGAGAAATACACAGAATCACGAAGCCAAACAGAACACAAAGCAACACGAAGAACTTGGTGAACCTTTGTGTCTTGGTAGTTTAAAAGTTAATTTTAAAAATTATGTATGAAAAGCTTTCAGAACGTGAAGAATACCTCGCTGCAGAGGTTGTAGATGTTGCAATCAAAATTCATAAAAACCTGGGGCCTGGTCTGTTGGAAAGTGTGTATCAGAAATGTTTTGAATATGAATTACGGCAACGGGGAATAAATTATTTTAGACAACGTGAAGTGCCCATCATTTATGAAACACTAAAGATCGATGATGGTCTAAGACTTGATTTACTTGTTGATGACCTCGTAATTATTGAATTAAAGGCACAGGAAAATTACCATCCTGTTTGGGAAGCACAATTACTAAGCTATTTAAAACTGACAAAAAAAAGACTTGGGATGCTGGTAAACTTTCATGTACCCCTGATGAAAAATGGTATAAAAAGGATGATCATCTGAAGGCGTTTGAGAAAAACATTGAACCACGAAGTCACGAAGAACACTAAGTAACACAAAGAAACTTGGTGAACCTTCGTGCCTTAGTGCCTTGGTGGTAAAAAAACATTGAACCACAAAGTCACAAAGACACAAAGAAGCACGAAGAACTTAGTGACCCTTCGTGCCTTGGTGGTTTAAGAGAAATACAAGAACCAGTTATCCGCTGTTGGTTGGGAATTTGTAACTTGATGCAAATAAGAAGTATGGAGTCATTTCTACATTTTTTTGAAACCATGCCCACGTGGCAAAGGGCCGCCTGGGTACTTATCTGTTTGATTTTTTGCTGGATACTGGAAGGCAGCTTTCCGTTGTTCCGGTTTGGATACAACAAAATCAAACATGTAGGGGTAAACATGGTTTTTTTATCCACTACCATGATCATCAATGCCATTTTCGGTGTGGCCACGGTGGGGGTGTTTGTATGGTTACAACAACATCAGTTTGGCTTGCTTTACCTCATCGACTTTCCCATCTGGGTGGAACTGCTGATTGCTGTGCTCATCTTCGAGCTGATGGCCCAGTATACCATACACTACCTGTTGCATCGTGTAAAGTGGATGTGGAAGTTTCACATGATACACCACAGCGATACCCACCTCGATGCCACGTCCGGCACGCGGCACCATCCGGGCGATTTTTTTATGCGCGAAATGTTTGCCCTGGGCGCGGTGATCGTTACCGGCTCGCCCATAGCTTTCTATTTCTTCTACCGCATCTGCACCGTATTCTTTACCTACGTAACGCACGCTAACATCCGCATGCCTCTTTGGCTCGACAAAGCCCTGAGTTATGTCTTTATCACGCCCAACATGCACAAGTTCCACCATCATTTCGAACGCCCCTGGACCGACACCAACTTCGGTAATATTTTTTCCATCTGGGATCGGCTGTTTGGAACCTTTGTTTACGATGATCCCAAAAAGATCCGCTATGGCCTGGATGTATTGGATGACAAGAAAGACGAAAACATTGCCTACCAGTTCAAAATCCCATTCGACAAGTCGATCAAGACCGACTATTGAATGTGATGTTGCGGTCGCTCAGCAGATTCCCCGGGCTTGAAAAACTCGATGACATGCTGCGACAGATACTCGCTCTTTTCAGGGCGAATGTTTTTCACGAACAACCTCGCCTTTTTTCCTAACCTTAAGCAGGTGTTTTTGTTGGCCACATCTTCGGGTGTGTTCATAGGCTGCAAAGACGGATACCACAGAAAATAGCCTTCGCGTTGCCACAGCAATTGGGGCTTGGTCCAATCTTGCGAGTTGTTGCCCGCACCCAGGTCTTTGTGGCGGTTGAACGAGATGTAGATTTTATCGCCCGCCCACGAAGGGCCCTCCACCTTTCCCATCAGCATTACCCAGCATTCCAGGTAGGTGTTCCAGCTTACCGAAGGGCCCCAGTGAAAACCACCACCTGGTGAAGAGGCGGGGCCACCACCCTCGGCCAGGGGTACTTGCAGAGAGGCAACGGGTGCCCCCACACTGTCGTAGGGAACGGAGAATGCACTGCCGCTCCAACGCTTTGCTTTACCTTGTGGGTTGTCTAAATCGGCCAACGCAATGCGGGCTACGCTGATGCACTGGCCTTTCCATTCTTCTTCCCGCGAATAGGAGCCTTCGTTGTATACACCGGGAAATCCATACTCACCGTAGAAAAGATAGAGGTAGTCGCCACTGGCTACGGCTGAGGGATCGCCTACACCACCCGCGAACGTGTTCGAAGTATTGTGTGGCTTCAGGATCAGCCGCGGCTGATAGTCTTCCAGAAAGAGACCTTTGTTTTCCCAGCTCAGCCCGCCATCGGTAGATTTCATGATGCCGATGCGACATACCGCTGCCGGAGAGGTGGGGCCTTGCAAACCCTGTGGCCATCTTTCATCCTTGTAGCCTTCACCGGTAGAGGCATCATACGGCAGGGTGGAGGGGTAGTTTTCGTTGTGGTAAACCGCATACAACGTTTTGCCTGTCGCGTCTTTGCTATCCTGATAAATTGTTTCGAACCATACCGCACCATGCAAGCCGGCCGTGCCAGGGGGCACATTCTGCGGCATCTGCGGATTTTTGAAATCTTCGGCCTTGCTGCTGAAAGCCTCATCGGCATTTTTGCCGTCTGCATACTTCAAGTCCAGCGCATCGCCCCAAAGGGGGTCTTCGCCATACTTGCCGGGGAAGATGCGGAACGTGTCACCAATCCAGGCTTCGGCCATGTTGCAATCTACAAAAGAGTTAAAGTAAAACTTCTCCGACTCAGTAAGTTGAAAGGTGGGCGGGGTCCATTCCGCCTCCATCACAACCTCCTCTTCCCGTCCCCGGTCAAACCAAAGATAAGCCACGCTGAAGATGCCCAGCACGAGCGCTACAATAAGCAGGCGTTGAAGATTCTTTTTCATAATAGGTGTGTTATTTTTTTCGGATGGCAATGGGTGCCGCCAGGCAGTGGTCTGGAATGTTGAAAGCATCTACCAATGGAACGGCCTCTTGCCGTATGTCCCAGCACAATTGATTTATTAGCTTACGGATGGCCTTTGTCTTGACGCCTTCCATGTAGCCCTGTTCCAGGTACCATCCTTTGTTCTTATCGATTTGCGAAAGGGCAAATAGCTGGCATAGTTTGGTGAGCACAGACCTGCATGCCGGGTCTTGCACTTCGTTTAATTTTAAAATGAACTGCTCCAGCACGATTCTTTCAATATAAGCAAAGCCTACCTGCACCAGGTGGTGCTGTGCTACGTTAAAAGCATCGAAGGAGTCCATGCCTTCGCCAATGAGGCGCTTCAGCCTTTTGGCTGCCGAGGTGAGGATGTCTCTCTCGCGGTAGCGAAAGGCGTTCAGGTGAAACTCGAAATCGAGCAGGTGTTCTTCCTCGGTGTTGCGTACGATCAACGGATTCATTTCCGTGATAGACGTGGCGGCCTGGTCGGCCACATATCCCAGCAAGCCTAACACATTCATGTTGCTGAACTCCTGGCGGAATTCGCTCAGCCTGCTTTTCGCCACCAGTTGCATCAGCACGGTGTTGTCACCTTCAAAGGTGGTAAAGATGTCGGTGTCGGCCTTTAAGGCGTCCAGCCGGTTTTCCGACAAATAGCCTTTGCCCCCGCACGCCTCGCGGCACTCCTGCAATGTGGTGGTGGTGTTCCACGTGGCAAATGATTTCAGGCCAGCCGCAAGCGCTTCAATTTCCTGCATGTCGTTTTCAGTTCTTTTGAGAAAACGATCAGTCAAATACTGCAAAGAAAAATGGATGGCATAGGCATTGGCCAGCAAGGGCATCAAGCGCCTTTGGTGGGTGCGGTAGTTGAGAATGGGTACTTCGGGGGCACCTTCCGGGCCAAACTGCCTGCGCTGGTCACCATATCGAATGGCAATAGTTAATCCGGATTTGGCGGCACTCAAGCCTGCCCGTGGTATGCCAATGCGCCCACCCACCAGCGTACCCAGCATGGTAAAGAACCTGCGGTTGTCGCTGGCAATGGGGCTTTCAAAATGCCCAGCCTCGTTTACGCTGGCAAAGCGGTCCAGCATGTCGTCTTTGGGTATCACCACTTTGTTAAAGTAGATCACGCCATTATCTACACCGTTGAGTCCCAGCTTACGGCCGCAATCCTGAATGGTTATTCCCGGCAGGGTATTTCCTTGTGCATCGCGCAAGGGAACCACAAAGGCACTTACGCCATAATCTTTGCCATCGATGATGAGTTTGGCGAAAACCGTAGCCATGCGGCCATGCAGCGCAGCGTTGCCTATGTATTCTTTGCGCGCATTTTCATTGGGCGTGTGGATGGTGAAAGTTTTGGTTGCGTGATCGTACGTGGCAGTGGTTTCAATGCCCTTCACATTCGAGCCGTGGTTGGTTTCCGTCATGGCGAAGCATCCTGGCAATTCCAATGTTCCGATTTGCTTCAGGTATTTTTTGTGATGTTTTTCTGTGCCCAAGAAGTAAACACTCATGCCCCACAGCCCGAACTGCACTCCAAACTTTACTACCAGGCTGAGGTCGTGGTAGCTCAGGGTTTCCATGATGGTGAAGTACGCGGCCATGTCGGCCTGGCCGCCCATTTCTTTGGGGTAGGCCATGGCCCCGTACCCTTGCCGGGCCAGAAGGTGGCACCAATGCAACACTTTGGCGCGGTAGTCGGGTGGGGAGTCGGTTTGCAGGTAGGCAAATGCAGGGTCTTGCAGCAATGTTTTCACTTTCTGGATGGTGGCCGCCTGGTCTCCATCCAAAAATGCCGTGAGCTTTTGAACATCGAACGTGGATTGTGTGCCATACTGTTGAGAGATGGACTGACGGAGGGCCGGGTGGAAATAGTAGGTGGCCTCTCCGCTCACCAAACCCAACAGGTTGTCGGCATCTGCCAGGTCTTCCCGGATTTTTTGGGCGAGTGAACCATTGATGCTATGCCTGGCCGCTATGCGGAGGCCGAGGTCTGCCAGGTGTTCCGCCCGCGCATCGGCCGGGGCCCCCGCCTGTTGAATTTCTTCAAGCCAGTATTTCAAGGTTTCGGCTGTGGGTGGCAGGGCAGGATTCACCAGGTCCAGCAGTTGTTTTTTTTCCTCATCTGTCATCCAGCTTTGCTTATCCACCAGCTTTTGCAGGGCTTCTATCTCGCGTGGCGTCAGCACAGTATCCGACCACACGAGGTAGAGCAAGGGCAGAAAAACGCTTAGTTTCGGGTGGCGATGGAAATCTTTCATGTTTGCTCGAAGTTTGTTAAGTGTTAATAATTTGGATACCAGTTACGAAGGCGTACTTCAATGCCGGCCTGTTCTGCATCTACGGTTTTCTTAAATGCGTCCACGTCACTCAGTCTGCCTTGGCCGCGATAGTGATAGGGGTACACTACGTTGGGCTTGAATGCCAACACCGCGCTGGCGGCCTGGTGAATATCCATTGTAAAGGGTTGATTCATACAAACGAATGCCACGTCAATGCCTTTCAGGGAGCGCATTTCGGGGATGTCTTCTGTGTCGCCCGAGAAGTAGAGCTTTTTGTCGGCCAGCGTTACCACATACCCGTTGCCTCTGCCTTTCGGGTGTCTGGAGTCCGGTGCTTCAGGCAGGTTGTACATGGGCAGGGCCGCTACTTGCAGGCCCATTATAGTAGCCGACTGCCCGTTTGCCAATGAGGTAGCTTTTACTTTCAGTGGATAAGGCAGCATTTCTACGACAGCGCGTGGCGCCAGCAGCATCGCTTTTGATACATCGATGGCCGCCAGGGTTTCCAAGTTCAGGTGGTCGCCATGTATGTCGGTTATTAAAATAAGGTCGGGCGGTGCGATGCCTTCAAATGCTTTTGCACCTCCGTATGGGTCTACGTAAACGGTTTTACCCTTCCATGTAAAAGCTAGCGTGCCATGTATAATGGGTTGAATCAGCAGGTCACCCTCCGAAGTGGTGAAACGATCTGGCTCGGCCCGCTGGGCCGTGAGAGCGAGCGCCTGTGCCATCATCAAAAAAATCAAAATATGTTTCTGCATAGAATGCAGTTATTCAGGTTTTTAAGTTAACAAAAGTTGGCAGCCTCGCCCAACCTTTTTTTGTGGATAGGTGTCTAACGGCAAATATTAATTCTTACCTATTGATTAAATTTGCGTGCATGATGAACAAAAAAGAGATTAAGTCAGGTATTAAAGGTTTCTGGGGAGCAGCCACGGTTATCTTGGCATTCGGATTATTGTTAATGAGTAGCTGTTTGCCGGATGTAGAGCAACTAACGCCCCAGCAGGCACTCGATCAACAAATCGCGAGCGTCAATAAAGCGCAACTGGAGGCCGATCTGAAAATCATCGATGACTCGCTGGTGCGTTGGGGGCTAACCGCGAGCAAGGAACCCAATGGTGTTCGCTATTTGGTACAAGAAGCAGGAACGGGTGCAAAACCGACTTTGAACAACATCATTGTAGCGAAGTATACAGGAAAGCTTTTGAAAACGGGGGCTGTTTTTGCGCCCACAGACACAATTACTATTCATTTGTATGATTTGATTGTCGGTTGGCAAACTACGCTACCGTATATTTCAAAAGGCTCAAAAGTAACTTTGTACATTCCGTCTGGTTACGGCTATGGCGCTGTGGACATTCGCGACAACCAGGGTGCGGTGCTGATTCCACGCAATTCGAATCTCATATTCGATATTGAATTGCTGGACGTAAAATAGTTACACCAAAAAAACGGTGAGCGTTCGTGAGCCGTGTGCGCCTAATACCAGGCTTTGCTCAATGTCGGCTGTTTTGGAAGGACCCGCAATAAAAGCACCAAATCCATCGCCCGTTGTATCAAGAAGGTTGTAGGCAGCGTGCATGTTGGCTACAATCTTTTTCTTTTCCACCACCAGTGCCAGGTGTTCGCAGATAAAGGGTAGTGCGCGCACTTTCATTTGTTCTTCGGTCACCCACACAGCACCGTTCTCGGCCACTGCGAGGATGCCCGTCATAGAAGCGAGGAACACATCGCACAGCGCGGTAGGGTTCATGTTGTCGGGTAACCTCTCGCCCGATTGGATGAATGAACAGGTGTTCACCCATCTCTTTCCTTCAGATTTTTCTGCCAACAGCGTTTCCAACACATCCATCGAAGCAACTTCTATCACCTGGCCGCCAATGGCAGCGAGCGTGTTTTTAAACTGTTCTACGGGAGACTCTGCTCCTGATGCACTGAACATACTTAAATCGGGTAATCCCTCCGCGGGCACCTGCGCGCTGCGTATACGTTGTAATATGGCTTGGCGGTTGTTCATAGCTTTCTGTTGTTGGCGTACCACTCCTTAAAAGATGTTGCGGGAGCTTCTGGCATCTCGCGGTGTCGGTACCACGGATTCAGGCGATGCCTGAACAAAACCGGCATAGTGCTCATCCACCAGCGAAGCCACCTGCCTGCGCGTGCCATTCTTTTTGGCTGCGAGAGGATGGCTGCCATGAGTTTCATCTGGGCAGTCTTGGCTTGGGTGCCAAAACCCTCTTTCATTAGTACTTGCCGCCATTGGTACAACTGTTGGTGGATGTCAATTTTTACCGGGCATACATGCGTGCACGATCCGCAAAGGGTAGACGCAAAGGGCAGGTCGGCATACGCCTTGCGGTCTAGATTGGGTGCCAGGATGGAGCCGATGGGGCCGGCAATGGCGGTGTGGTAGCTGTGGCCACCGCTGCGTCTGTACACCGGGCAGGTGTTGAAGCAGGCGCCACAACGGATGCACTTAAGGGAATTACGAAAGTCAGGTTGTGCCAATTGCCGGGTACGGCCATTGTCCACCAGTATCAGGTGTAGTTGCTGACCCTGGCGTGGCTTTTTAAAGTGACTGGAGTAGGTGGTGATGGGTTGACCTGTAGCGCTGCGGGCCAGCAGTCGGAGGAATACCGCCAGGTGTTTCCGTTCGGGTATGATCTTTTCAATACCCATGCAGGCAATGTGTACATCTGCCAGGTGCGCACCCATGTCGGCATTGCCTTCGTTGGTACACACCACCAACTCGCCCGTTTCGGCTACCGCAAAGTTTACACCGGTTATGGCTGCCTTGCGCGTAAGAAACTTCTCTCGCAGATGCTGGCGCGCTGCCTCGGTTAAGAATTGCGGGTCGGCATTGTTTTCGGGCGTGCCGAGGTGCTCGTGAAAAAGTGCCCCGATTTCCTCCTTCTTCTTGTGAATACAGGGCAGCACAATATGGCTGGGCGGTTCTTTGGCCAGTTGAACGATGCGCTCGCCCAGGTCGGTGTCCACCACATCGATGCCATTCCGTTCCAGGTATTCATTCAGATGACACTCTTCGGTCAGCATCGACTTGCTTTTCACAATGCGGTCGATACCAGCATCTTTTAAGATGGTATGCACGATCCGGTTGTGCACTTCGGCATCTGAGGCCCAATGCACTTTGATGCCATGGTGGCTGGCACGTTGTTCTAACTGCTCCAGGTAGTTGGCCAGGTTGCTCAGTACATTCAATTTAATTTGTGAGGCAGCCTCTCTCAACTGCTCCCACTCGGGCAACGCCTGCGCTGCCCTGTCGCGCTTTTGTCTGATCCACCACAACGTTTTATTGTGCCAGTCTACGCGGGCAGGGTCTGCATTAAATTCCTTTGAAAGCGCTGCGTGGCTCATGATGCATTGAGTATTTCTGCCAGGTGGATTACTTTCAGTGTGCTTCGCTGGCGCTTGATAATACCTTCCAGGTGCATCAGGCAACTCATATCCGCACTGGTAATGTATTCCGCACCCGCTTGTTCATGGTCGCGCACGCGGTCGATGCCCATCCGCGCACTCACGGCATCTTCCATTACGGAAAAGGTGCCGCCAAAACCGCAGCACTCATCAGGCAGTTGCAACGGCACCAGATCAACGCCCTTCACCAGTTTCAATAGTTGAACGGGCTTCGAGAAGGGGGGCAGCACTCGCTCTGACATGGAGGCCAGGTTGAGACCGCGTAGTCCGTGGCAACCTTGGTGAAGCCCCACGCGGTGGGGAAAGTAAGAAGCTAACTGTTTCACCTCCATCACATCGGTTAAGAACTCCGTCAATTCAAATACCCTACGGCTCAACGGCTCACCATGTAGTTGTTCTTTCAGGTGAAGGGTGCAGCTACCGGAAGGACAAACGATGTACTGAAACGGGCTGAAGTTCTCCAGAAAATTGGTGGTGCAAACAGGTGTGAGGTGTTCAAAGCCCGCATTGGCCATGGGTTGACCGCAGCACGTTTGGCTGGCCGGAAACGCAACCGATGTGCCCAGTTTCTCTAGCAATTGCAACGTAGCGATGCCTACTTGTGGGTACAGTTGATCGATGTAGCAGGGGATAAACAAACCGACCTTCATGCACCTGTATATTTTCTTACCTGAACGAGATGACCGGGGATCGGCTCTTTGTTCCATGCCTGGTGCACCACCAATGCAGCACCCAGGGCGGACGCCTGGGCTACGTTGGCGGCAAACACTTCCTTGCCGGGAAACGATTGGGCGAGTAAGTTCATAAACACCTGGTTGTTACTAAACCCTCCATCCACAAAAATACGCTTTACGTCAACATCGCCCGCCACCAGTCGGGTAGAATGTATTTGTTGTTCAGCTAAACTTTTTATGAACCGATGATAGGCCAACTCGGGAGATGTCAACCGCGCCTGTTCATTAGCCCAGTAATGATTGTATGGCATCTTTTGAAAGAAGGCAGGCTCCACATGAAATTGCTCCGAGAGTTGTTTTAGTTTTTCCTCGTAATGGTGGCCGGCAAACAACCTGCTTGCTTTCACCGGCTTGCCTTGGTGGGAGAGGTAGCAGAGGCAATCTTGCTCCAAGTCTTCAATGGTAAGCGGGCTGCGACTAAAAGGATTCAGGCTAATGCTCCACGTACCGGTTGACAGCAACACGAAGGGTTGTGTTTGGGAAAGGAGGTAGGGCACCAGTGCAGCGGAACTGTCGTGAATGCCAACGCCAGCCAGCAACCGTTTTCCTTGCCAGCTAACCTCATGGGTTTGCTGCGTGGGCGCGATGGGCGCCAGCTTGGAAGTCAGTTCCTCCTGCACAACCCAACGGTGGTATTGGTGGGTCCGGAAATCCCAAAGTGCCGTATGGCAACCGATGCTGGTTAAGTCGGAACAGGCCCGGCCGGTGAAGACGAAAGAAAGGTACTGAGGCAGGTGGAGACTCCAGGTTGTCTTTTCGAAAATAGCGGGTCGTTGCTGCTGCAACCAATAGAGATGTAGTCCGCTGTTGAGGTGCCCCAGTGCGGGCGAGGCAGTTTCCATGGCAAAAGGCTGCTGGCCACCGTACTGGTTGTGCAGCTTCTGTTGAAGCGTTGCCGGGTAGGGCTTCAGGTAGTTGTAGAGCGGGGCCACCGGCTGGCCGCTGGCGTCAACGTGCACCAGGCTGGCGCCATAGCCGGAAAAGTTCAGCGCCTTTACCTCAAATTCTTTTTCTTCCAACGCCAGTCGCAACACGTACCTCATCCAGTTGGTGAGGAGTTGAACGTCTTCGCAGGGGTACTCATCATCATCTACCGTTTCGGGCAGGCTGGTGGCTTTTTCCCACAGAAGCTGGTAGTGCTGGTCGAACAGGAACAACTTCTTGTTGGTCTTGCCAATGTCGAAAACAGCAATTACCGGCAGCTTGGTCATTACAGGCCTGTGGCAAAAGTGGTAGCACCACGTTGTTTGATCAGTTGCTCGCGTACACGTTGCGCACGGAACAGTTCGATGGGTTGTAGCGCACCACCTGCACGCAGGCGGGCTTCGGCTACCAGTGGTCGCACGTCCGTTCGGAAAGCGGCCTGTAGAATTTCCTGACAGCGTACTGTATCGTTCTGTTGCTGGGCCGACTTCAGTTTCCTGCGGTCTACCAACAGCGCTTGTGCATAGGCCAGTTGGATGGCTTCCACCGACTGCAGCAGGTCTTCCAGGGGGTCTTTCACATTGTGCGAGGCGTCAATCATCCAGCCCAGATCAGTTGCGTGGTTCATCTTCAAGGCGTCCAGTCCGTCAATCAGTTCATTAAAGATAAGAAAGAGCTGGTAGGGGCGGATGCTACCCACTGTCAGGTCGTCATCGCCATACTTCGAGTCGTTGAAGTGGAATCCTCCTAGTTTGCGCTCCATCAGAAGCAGGGCCACAATTTGCTCAATATTGGCATTGGGCAAATGATGCCCCAGGTCTACCAGCGTATAGGCTTTTGGCCCCAACTTGCTGGCATATAGGTAGGATTGGCCCCAGTCGCCTACGGTCATGGAATAGAAATTGGGCTCGAAGGCCTTGTACTCCACCAACATTTTCCAGTCGGAGGGGAGGGCTGCGTAGATTTCTTGCAAGCTTTCGAGCGTGTTCTCAAATGCTTTTCGAAAATTCAGTTGACCCGGAAAACAGGAGCCGTCCGATAGCCAGACGGTAATGGCTTTGGAGCCGAGTGCTTTGCCGTGGCGGATTACTTCGATATTATGTTCGATGGCCTGCCTCCGTACTTTGGGATTTACGTGTTGCAGCGAGCCGAATTTATAGCTGAGCTTTTGGCCGGGCTGATCTTGAAAGGTGTTGGAGTTGACGGCATCAAATTCGAGCCCGTAGGCGGCAGCAAGGGCTTTGATTTTTTTGTAGTTGGAGGGGATGTCCCACGGAATGTGCAGCGAGATTGCGCCACTGGATCTATTGAGTTGGTGCAAGAGACCTACATCTGCCACTTTTTCTTCCAGCGACCGGGGTTCGCCACCACCGGCAAACCGACCAAAGCGGGTGCCGCCCGTACCCAATGCCCAACTGGGTATGGCAATTTGAAATTTCATGAGCTTACGCACGACTTTTTGTGCATTAGGCACTTCGTTAAGTAATGCTTTTAATCTTCGCTCGTGGGCTTTGATGAGCCGGTTGTTGTGTTGCTCGATTTGATCGTTGTGTATCATTCACTTTTTCATTTCACAAAACGCTTTAAACCACCAAGGCACTAATGCACCAAGGTTCACTAAGTTTCTTCGTGCTTCTTTGTGTACTTCGTGTCTTCGTGGTTTCTCACCACCAAGGCACCAAGGCACTAAGGTTCACCAAGTTTCTTCGTGCTTCTTTGTGTACTTCGTATCTTCGTGGTTTTTCACCACCAAGGCACTAAGGCACGAAGGGTCATCAAGTTTCTTCGTGCTTCTTTGTGTACTTCGTGTCTTCGTGGTTTTTCACCACCAAGGCACTAAGGCACGAAGGGTCACCAAGGTTCTTCGTGCTTCTTTGTGTACTTCGTTGTCTTCGTGGTTTCTCACCACCAAGGCACTAAGGCACGAAGGGTCGCTAAGTTCTTCGTGTTACTTCGTGTCTTCGTGGTTTTTCACCACCAAGGCACTAAGGCACGAAGGGTCACCAAGTTTCTTCGTGCTTCTTTGTGTACTTCGTTGTCTTCGTGGTTTTTCACCACCAAGGCACTAAGGCACGAAGGTTCATCAAGTTTCTTCGTGCTTCTTTGTGTACTTCGTTGTCTTCGTGGTTTTTAACCACCAAGGCACTAAGGCACCAAGGTTCACTAAGTTTCTTCGTGCTTCTTTGTATCTCCGTGTCTTCGTAGCTCAGGGTATTTCTCATAACCCACCAAGGCATTACCGTACAAACGCCATCGCCACACCGCCATCCACATTCAATACGTTCCCGGTCGATTTGTTGAGCAATCCACCCACCAGCGCAAAGCAGGCGTTGGCAATGTCTTCGGGTAGAATAATCTCATTCAACAACGTGCGCTTCGCGTAGTAGGCGGGCAGCTCGGCAACGGGCACACCATACGCTTTCGCACGGCCTTCGGCCCAGGCTCCTTCCCAAATCTTGCTGTCGGCAATCACGGCATCGGGGTTTACCACGTTCACCCTGATTTTGTCTGCGCCCAACTCGGCTGCGTTCAATCTGCTTAAATGCAACTGGGCGGCTTTGGCCGATCCATAGGCCGCGTTGTTCGGGCCACTCACCAGCGCGTTCTTGCTCACAATGTTGATCACATCGCCACCGAGGTCTTGCATGCGCATGGTTTTCACACCTTGCTGCGTTACTAAAAACTGCCCTTTGGCGAGTATATCGTACAGCAGGTCCCAATCCTGTTCGGTGTGTTCCATCAGCGGTTTCGAAATGGAAATACCTGCACAGTTCACCACGATATCCACGCCCCCAAACTGTAGTGCCGCGCGACTAAATGCTTCGGCAATCTGCGCGGGCTTCAGCACATCTACTGGCACAGCCACAGAGGCATCGCGGCCGAAATTATTTTTGAGTTCCTCCGCTGTTTTCGCCAGTCTTTCTTCGTCATTGTCGCTCAATACCACGCATGCACCTTCCTCCATGAATTTTTTGGCAATGGCCTTGCCAATTCCCCCTGCGCTGCCGGTAACAAACGCCACCCTGCCGGTGAGCGGTTTGGGTTTGGGCATCCGCTGCAGCTTGGCTTCTTCCAGCAGCCAATACTCAATGTTAAACGCTTCCTGTCGGGGCAGGGCCGTGTACGCAGAGATGGCTTCGGCTCCCCGCATCACATTGATGGCATTGATGTAGAACTCTGCCGCCACGCGTGCGGTTTGCTTGTCTTTGGCGAACGTGAACATGCCCACACCCGGATACAAAATAACCACCGGATTCGGGTCGCGCATGACGGGGCTGTTGGCATGCTTGCACGACTGATAGTACTCCGCATACATGTTGCGGTACGCTTCGAACGCGGGCAATAACTTTTCTTTGATGGCCTTGCCGTTGGTCAGGTCTTCGTCCGCACCAAGACTCAGAACCAACGGACTGATCTTGGTTCGCAAGAAATGATCGGGGCAGCTGGTACCCATGGGCGCCAGCCGGGACAGGTCGTGCGCGTTAACGAAAGTAAGCACGCGCTCATCGTCTGTAAAGTGGCCTACCATGCGTGTGTGGCTGGAGCAAAGCCCACGCAGCACAGGTGCCAACGCAGCTGCTTGCTGCTGGCGTTGTGCAGCCGGCAACGATTGCCGCGCTGCGCCCCCAAACACCGGACGCTTTTTTCCTTCGTGCCGTTCGAGGTAGTCCGCGCAGGTTTCGATTACTTCCAGCGTGTTGATGTAGCTTTCATAGGCGGTGTTGCCCCACGTAAAAAGGCCGTGCGAGCCGAGCATGATGCCGCGGATGCCCGGGTTTTCATCGAGGCATTGCCGCAACTTCAGGCCCAGGTCAAACCCCGGCCGTTGCCAGTCTACCCAGCCAATCGTTCCTTTGAACAATTCCTGGGTGATCTTCTTCCCGTCTTGGGCGGCCGCGATGGCGATGGCCGCATCGGGGTGAAGGTGGTCTATGTGTTTGAACGGCAGGAAGCCGTGCAAGGGTGTGTCGATGGACGGAGCCTTAGAGGCCAGGTCGTAGATGCAGTGATTGAACAACTCCACCATCTCATCTTCGTGGGCCAACCCGCGGTACACGTTTTGTAAACTCCGCAGGCGGTCTACATACAGCGCGGCCAACCCATTCCGCGTCAGGGTGCCAATGTCGCCACCCGAGCCCTTTACCCACATCACTTCTACCTCTTTTCCTGTTAGCGGGTCTTTTGCCATTGCCTTGCACGAGGTGTTGCCACCCCCATAGTTGGTTAGGCGCAGATCGGCACCCAGCAAATTCGATCGGTAAATCAGCAAGGCTACTTCATCACCGGCCAGTGAGGCGGCTTTGGCTTCATCCCACAAGTAGCTAACGTGTTTGAATGTTGTTGTCATTGTTTTCAATATTTCTTCATCTTTCTGCTACTGGTTCTGGTGTTTACATGCCGCTCCGGCAGCAACACTTATTTGACTGCATTTCCATAACCCACCACCAGCACCGATAGAATAATAGTTGCGATGCCGATGAAGATGGTTGTTTTGGTTCGCTTGCTTACACCATGCCACTCTTTCAGCACAATGCCCCACCCGTTGGCAATCAATATGATAAACGCCATGTGCAAAATCCACGAGCTGGCACCGTTGCCCAGTTTACTTTCGCCCATGCCGTAGAAGAAGAACTGCATAAACCAGGTGGTGCCTGCCAGCGCTGAGAACACGTAGTTCTTCATCAGCGGCACTTCTTTTTTTCCATAGTCACCAAACGTGTTGTTGCGGGCGTTCAGCAGCATGCACCACAACAGGTTAGTAGCCAGGCCGCCCCACAGCAATACCACGTAGGTTACATTGTTTTGATAGAGCGGGTTGAGACCCAGCCGCACGGCTTCCTCTGCCAACGGCTTGCCCGCTTCTATGCCAAAGTTGAAGCAGGAACTCAGAATGCCCGATGCAATTGCCACGGCCAGCCCTTTTGCCAGGCTGAACTCAGCCACACTTTCTTTCTTTTGCTCATCGGGTAGTTCGCGTTCTTTCATCATGCCCGCCCGGCCGCTGATGTAGATGCCTAACAAACAGATGGCCACACCCAGCAACACCACCTGGCCCCAGGTGGTGGTCAGCATTTCCACGAAGGTGGTTTTACCTGCAGCCGGAAAAAAGTTGTAGTAGACGGATGGTACCAGTGCGCCAAAGGCAGAGCAGAACCCCAGCACCACCGAGTTGCCCAGCGACATGCCCAGGTAGCGCACGCCCAGTCCATAGGTGAGGCCGCCAATGCCCCAGAGGATGCCAAACAACAGCGTGAACTGAATGGAGGCTGCCGGGGCAGCACGGATGATGTCGGAGAACCCGGGCAAGGTTAGCCACGCAGCCAGTGGTGGCACAATGAGCCAGGAGAACAGGCCGCCCACAATCCAGTAACTTTCCCACGCCCAGCCGCGCACCTTTTTGTAGGGCATGTAAAAGCTGCCGGAAGCAAAACCGCCAACGAGATGAAAGATGACACCGAGTATGGTCTGCATCAACGCAAAAACTGAATCCGAAAAATAGAACCCGCTGCTGGCGCAAGTGTCATGTGCTTACATGATCGTTGTTTAATTGACAATATAAAAAAAATGGCACTCCGAACGCGCCAAACCTGTAAGAATGTGGCTGGCGATTCATCTGGTATTCGCGGCCGGTTGTATCTTGCCATGAGATGAAAACAAAAATAGCATGTGTATCGGGCCTATTGGTTGCTACCTGGATCACGATCGGCAGCCTGATATCCCAGGTGGCTGCCCAAAATCCACGCTTGATTGTGAGAGGTGACGACATGGGTTTTTCGCACGCGGGGAATGTAGCCCTGATTCGTTGCTTTACCGAAGGGATCGAGACCACCATTGAAGTGATTGTACCTTCTCCCTGGTTTCCCGAAGCGGTAAAATTATTGAATCAATATCCGGGCGTGGATGTAGGTGTTCATCTGGCGCTTTCCAGCGAGTGGGAGAATGTGAAGTACCGGCCGGTGGCCTTTGTGCCGAGCCTGGTAGATGCCGATGGATACTTTTTTCCTTTTCTGTGGCCTCACGCGGCCTATCCCGGGCAGTCGCTGTTGGCCCATGACTGGAATTTAGCGGAAGTAGAGAAAGAATTTCGGTCACAGATTGAGTTGGCGCGAAAGCACATTCCACGTATTAGCCATGTGTCGGGTCATATGGGGTGTACCCACATTTCGTCAGCGGTAACACAACTAGTGAAGAATCTGGCGAGGGAGTATGGACTTGACGTAGATCTCAGCGAACACGGTGTCGTGAATGCAAAGTATGAGGGCACCCATGGCACATCCGAAGAAAAACTGGAAAGCTTTCTGGCCATGCTTAACAAGCTGGAGAAAGGGAAGACCTACCTTTTTGTAGATCATCCGGGCCTTGCTACGCCCGAGTTGCGTGCCATTCATCACAAAGGTTATGAAGACGTGGCAACCGACCGACAGGGGGTTACCGATACGTGGACACACCCGCGCGTAAAGGCTGAGATCGAACGTCTCCATATCGAGTTAATCAGCTACCGCGACCTTCGCAAGTAGGATGGTAGTCGAGGTAACGAATTAGTAGTATACCACGATTTCACTCAGCGCGCGCGCGTCCAGTTCGAAATCTACATAATGGCTGTCTTCCACGCGCGAAACCGCGTAGTTTAAAGCCTTCCCATTTACCTGCAGCTTTTGCGGCCGGGCGATGCCCTTGGGCAAAGGCCAGTGGCAGTTGATTCTGGTCCCTCCGGAAGTTGCCAGGATTGTTATGGTGCGTTCCACGCGTTGGTGGGTGAATCGATACGCTACGTAGTTGTCAGCGGCTGGGTACACTACGCTGGCAAATACAGAGTCCGTGGATGTATAAACCCACCGTGGCGACAGTTGTGGGTGCTGGAATCCCTGCGAGCGAGGACTGTCTTTCACACCCATCAGGCCTTCCACAAAAGCGCCCATGGCCGTGGCGGCAGCCCAATTGTCTGGGCCACCGAACGAAGGTCCTTTGGGTGCCACATAGTGGGGCTGGTCTGACAAGGTGAGGCCGAGCAAAGTGTAGATCGTTCCATCTTCAGCGCCTGCCAGGCGAACCTGCCGAATCGTTTTATTGGGAAAGGGATTGTCGATGGCACACCAGCTCAGCCCTACACCTTTGCTCACCAGGTTTTCTCCATACCAGGCTACTCCCGAAAATTCAGTTTTTAACTCGGTAAACCACCAATAGGCCAGGTGCTTTCCCATTATCAGGTTGCGGTAGGCGCGTGTGCCGTCCTCATACTCAATAGCAAGCGTTGCGGCCAGGTTTTCGCTGCTCGGTTTGCCCGAGGTGTGCAGCAGATAAAGTGCGCCTGCTTTTTTGCCAATCGGTATGTTTACGTGTGCAGGAAAGCCCTCGCGCCTGGCAATGGCCACCACCGCCCTTCGGTCGTTCCTGGCGGGGTCTGCAATGTAAAAGTCGATGCCGGAAAATTGTTGGCTGCCAACCGGCAGTTGCCGCAAGTCATCGCCCGAGCGCTGATTGTTCATCCAACGCAAAGCCTTTGAACTACCCTCGCTCCAGGTGTCCATATTGGCAAATGGTGCCAGGTCGATGGGGGTGTATACGGCAGCGGGCGGAGGAGGAGGCAGAGAGCCGGTGTAGGAGAAGTATATCTTGTTATTATACTTTTTCCCCAGTTCATACAGTCGTTGCAGGATATCGACACCGTATTCTTCGTAACCATGCTCGAAAGCGCCACGCGCCAGTTCGCCCGCAGCATGCCCCGCCACGCCTCCGTTCATGTACTGCCACTTGGCATTGTGTCCCTCAAAGCCTCTTTCGAAAGGTGGATAGATGGCGTACCATTCTCCGGGTGAACCGACAGGCAGGTTCTTTTTCAGGTCCAGGTAGGTTTCCAAAATAGCCTTACTCTTCTCATGGCCGATGCCTCTGTTGATCGAGTAGGTGTTGGATTGGGCAATCTGTGTCTTTTCATCTACCCCCAAGTTGCGGTGCACCGTGCTGTCTTCTTCGATAAAGTGCGTATAGAAACGTCCGTTCCAACTCAAGGCATCCAGCCGGCTCTCGAGCGCATCGGCTCGCTGCTGGTAAACAGCGGCATCGGCAGTCCTACCAACATGCGTCAGCATTTCGGCCAGTTGACGACATGCCATGATGTAACCGGTGTTATCACCAAAGAAGATTCCAAACTTGGAGCGATCGGGGTCTACCACCATGGAGTTGGTGAGACCCAGGTCGGGAAGGTATTCATCTTCCACCTGAAAATCCCAGGAGTCAATGGTGTACACCCGCTTCAGCAACCCGAAGCGTTGGCTCCACCGTGCCCGGTCGCGCATGCCGTAGTCAAGCGCTTTGGCGGCAGCAGTTAAATTGCTTGCCATCCAGGCATCGTTGGCGCTCGCTTTCCACCACTGGTAGAGTGTTTTTACAAAAATGTATTCCGGGTGGTTCTCGGTAGGTTGCCGAACAAAGTAAAGGTTGCCAATCTTTTGCGTGTAGCCCGACCAGGCATCGCGGGTTCGCCAGTAGTCCATGTTCGGCTGGTATTGAACAAAGCTGTAAATCATGCCATCATCTCTCTGCGTTTTGCGCATCAGGTCAACAAACTCGCCACCGTGGCGGTAGAAGTATTTCAGCCCTTTCATGGTGTGGCAATGGTCCAGACCCCAGGGCACAAAGTATCGGTAGCGTTGGCCATTCCACTGTACACTTCCTGTATCGGTTTGCATGCTGCTCAGCAGCACCTTGAACATGTCGCCATAGTGCTGGTTGTCTTTCACTGAGGTTTTCGCCTGCACCTGAAATGTTAATACCAAAGTCTGATTCTTTGAACTGCGGATTTCTGCTCGGTGCTGGCCGAGGGTGCCGCCCACCCGGAAGGAGACGGGTAACGTACCACTGAATCGGAAATAGACGGCCCCCGATCCGTCCGACACCGTTACCTGGTGTTTGCCCTGACCAACCAGCACCAATTCATCGAGTGGTGCAGCGATAGCAACCGGCTGCCGGTTTTTCGCCTCCGTGCGCACAGCAAGAAACACCTGCGCCTCCGCGGAAGCAAGGGTCAAAAGCCAGGCAAACAGTGCACAGGCTGACAGAGCCAGATGACCGTTTATGTTTTGTTGGAAGCGATTCATAGTATGAACTGTAAGGTTGAACGTCACAAGGTAAAATGGCAACCTGTTATCATCGTCCTGTATTGTCCTGCTCGGGAGAGTACAGGATTCTCGGCATGATTCCGCCTGCTAAAATTGTGATTTCGAACGGGATGCACTGGATGAATCAAACGTGATATTGCACCGGCTACCGGACGCGCCACTGTGACCGCAGGCAATGGGGATAAGGATTGGAAATTGATCTACTTTTACGAACTTGATCGCTATGAAATGTAATCGTGTACCAACCGATGAAGGAAAGCAGGATGACGTGATACTGCAAGAACCGCAAAGATATGATCATTTCTTTGTTTGGTTACGCAAGTGGCAAGAACCAGTGCGTGTAGAACTGTCTATTGAAAAGATCGATTAAGAAATGAACCTATGTATAAGCGCATTCTGAAAATGTCAGCGTCCCTCATCTTCACCTCGGCCATGCAACTGGCCCACGCCCAGGAAACTTTTCCGCTGTATACCCAGCCGATACCGGGAGCGAAGGCCGCACCCAACGAAGAGCAGACAGAACAACGCGATGGCATCACGCTGGTGAGCCGCATCTCTCAACCCACGCTTACCGTTTATCGTCCTGCCCCCGAAGTGAATACAGGCACCACAGTGATTGTGGTGCCGGGCGGGGGATATTGGGTGAATGCCATCAGCCATGAAGGCACCGATGTGGCGCACGAACTGGTAAAGTGGGGCATCACGGCCGTGGTACTGAAGTACCGCATTCCCGATGACCGCACCATGGACAACCGCGCCTTCGGCCCATTGCAAGATGCGCAGCAAGCGATGTACACCGTGCGCAGCCGCGCGGCTGCCTGGGGCATCCATCCACAACGCATTGGCATCATGGGCTTCTCGGCTGGAGGCCACCTCGCCTCCACACTCGGCACGCATTTTAGTCAGCCGTTGTTACCCGCCTTTCAAAACTCGTCCTTGCGGCCCGATTTCATGATATTGGTCTACCCGGTCATCAGCTTCCGCGATGACATCGGCCACCGCGGCTCGCGCGAGCAGTTGCTGGGCAAGAATCCCGCGCCCGACCTGGTGGCCTCTTTCTCGAATGAAACGAAAGTAGACCGGCAAACACCTCCGGCCTTTCTGGTACACGCCACAGACGACCAGGGTGTGTTGCCCGAAAACAGCGTTGCCTTCTACCAGGCGTTGCGTGCCGCAGGCGTGCCAGCCGAAATGCACCTCTACCAGTCGGGTGGGCACGGGTTCGGCATGGAGAACCGCACCACCGAAGACCGCTGGATGGATCGCCTGCGCCATTGGATGAAATCGAATGGATGGCTGAGCCCTGAAACCCAAAAGAAATGAAGCGACTCCTCACGTTTATACTCACCTGGCTGCAGGCAGCGGGTTTGTGCGCAGCAATGGAACCGTTCGAGCTGCGCTGCGAATACCAACGCATGCCGTTGGCCATTGACGAATTACAACCAAGGTTAAGTTGGCTGATTCGCGCGTCCGAACGCAATGTCATACAGTCCGCTTACGAGATCCGGCTGTCCACTACACCCGAAGGGCTGCGAGGCCGTGGGCTCTGGTGGCAAAGCGGAAAAGTGGCATCGCCCCGGCAAAACCAGATACCCTACAAAGGAAAACCGCTGGAGTCGTTTACGCGCTACTACTGGCAGGTGCGTGTTTTTGACGAAAAAGGCAAACCATCTGCCTGGAGCCAGCCCACCTGGTTTGAGACGGCCATGCTTTCGCAGAACGACTGGAAGGCCGCGTGGATAGGCGATGGCCGCCCACAGTTCGAACGCGATGAAGACTTTTACCAGGACGATCCGATGCCGTTGTTTCGCAAAACGTTTACTGTTCAAAACGAGGTGGCGCGGGCGCGCCTGTATATCTCTGGTCTGGGCTACTACGAAGCATACCTGAACGGACGTAAAGTCAGCGATCACCACCTCGACCCCGGCTGGACCGCTTATGGCAAGGAGGTGCTCTATGCCGCGCATGACGTGACTGACCTGATCACGTCCGGCCAACAGGTGCTGGGGGTAATGTTGGGCAACGGATGGTACAACCCGCTGCCGCTTCGGCTCTTCTCGCGGTTCAATCTGCGCGATGTGCAAGAAACCGGCCGTCCACGGGTAAGGGCGGAGTTGCATTTGTTCTACCGCAACGGTGCGCACGAGGCGATTTTAACAGACACCTCCTGGCAAACCGCGCCCGGTCCGGTGATTCGGAACAACGTGTACCTGGGTGAACGATACGATGCCCGACTTGAGCGCGCAGATTGGCAAACCCCGGTGCTGCGCGATGCAGGGGCGTGGAAACCGGCTGTGGTGGTGGCGGCACCATCCGGCCGGCTGCGTGCCCAGCAGCAACCTCCCATCCAGGTCACCAAAGTAATCACTCCAGTCTCTGTGCACCAACGCCAGCCGGGGGTACACATGGTAGATATGGGACAGAATTTTGCCGGTGTGGTACGCATCCGGGTGCAAGGGCCAAGAGGTACCGTGGTAAAATTCAAGTATGGCGAGGCACTCCACCCCGATGGATCGCTCAACTACCTCACCACCGTGGCGGGGCAAATCAAAGAAATATGGAACCTGAAGGGCGGCCCCGGGGCGCCACCTACGGCCTGGCAGGAAGATCAATACACATTGAAAGGAGAGGGGGAAGAAGTGTGGTACCCCCTATTTACCTTTCATGGCTTCCGCTACGTAGAAGTAACGAACTGGCCGGGAGAGCTGAAGCCCACTCACATAGAAGGCCTCCGCCTGCAATCGGCCATAGCGCCTGTGGGCAACTTCGCCTGTTCGGATGAGTGGCTGAACCGCCTGCATGAGGTTAACCAGTGGACGTTTCTCAGCAATGTATTCAGCGTGCAGTCCGATTGCCCGGGGCGCGAAAAGATGGGCTATGGCGCAGACATGGTGGTGACAGCGAACTCCTATCTTTACAATTACGACATGGCGCAGTTTTATACAAAGGCCGTACGTGATTTTCGAAATGATCAGCAACCAGACGGAGGCATCACCGAAATGGCTCCCTTCACCGGCATTGCCGATCGCGGCTATGGAGGCTATTCCGGACCGTTGGGTTGGCAACTGGCCTTCCCGTACCTCCAGCATCAATTGTATCAGTTCTATGGCGATCAGCGGCTGATTGAAGAAAGCTACCCGGCCCTTCAGCAACAACTCGCTTTCCTGAAATCGAAAGCGGTGGATGGATTGTTTCATTGGGACATTAGCGACCACGAGGCCATCGACCCCAGACCCGAAGCATTTTCAGCGGGTGCGTTCTATTACCACCATGTTCAGTTGGCACAAACATTTGCCCGCCTCCTCGGCAATAGCGCACACGAGCAGGAGTACGAAAAATGGGCAGCGCAGATCAAACAGCGGCTTGTTCGGAAGTACCTGGTGCCGGGTACGGGTCGCTTCGACAATGCCACACAGTCGGCACAGGCTTTTGCCCTGTGGTACGAGTTGAGCCCCGAAGCCGATCAGTCCTTTGAAGTATTGAAGCAAGAGCTGCAACGCCACGACTACCATGTTTCATCGGGTATCTTTGGCGTGTGGATGCTGTGGGATGTGCTGCGCGCCAGGTTCGAAGCCGATCTGGCCTACCAGGTAATCAGCCGCCCTGGCTATCCGGGTTGGAAATACATGCTGGAAGAGGGCGCCACTACGCTGTGGGAAACGTGGAAGTACCCGGACAATGCACCCTCCCAGAATCACCCCATGTTTGGCTCTACCGAAGAATGGTTTTTCGGTACGGTGCTCGGCATCGAGCCGGCTGCGCCTGCCTTCTCAAAAATACGTTTGCGCCCACAGCCTGTGCGTGGTCTTTCATGGGCTAAAGGATCTTACCAGTCGCCTTATGGGCTCATCCGGTCGGAATGGAAGTTGGAGGGACCACAGTACCGGCTGCTGGTGGAGGTGCCACCGAATACCACGGCCGAAGTATGGATTCGTGCACAGGAGGGAGCTGCCGTAACGGAGCAGGGCAAGCCGGTAACGGGTGTGGTCTATCGTCACGGCTTTGCAGTGGTTAACGTGGGATCGGGCACGTACGCGTTCAGCACTGCCTGGCACCCGGGATTATAACATAGAATTTCTATGAATGTAAGGCATTGGTTGACGACAACTGCGCTGGTTCTTTTGGTACACGCAGCACTGTGGGCACAGTCCAACGTGATTACCTGGCAACCCCCGGATGGCTTTGCTTCCGAAAAATTTTACCAGGTGAAGGTAAACGGTATAATCGTGCCGGTTTACGATACGCCTATTGCATCCTACGCGTTGTTCGACTTTGTTGGCAAAGTGAAGGTCGAGGTTACGTGTCGCAACGATGTGCGCTGGGTAGACGTGCGCCCGCTGCCGGCCGGTATCGAACCCGTTTATACCGGAAATCATTCTTTCTACGTGGAGTTAGACCGGCCACAACAACTTAGCCTGGAGTTGAACGGCCGTATTCGCCACCAGCCTTTGTTTCTGTTTTCCAACAGCCCCGAGGAGCAGGTACCCAGCAAATCCGATCCGAACGTGATTTGGTTTGAAAAAGGAAAATTGTACCGCGATGTGCGCCTGGAAATGAAGACCGGGCAGACGGTGTACCTAGAAGGTGGGGCGGTGGTGCAAGGATTGCTTTTTGCGGAGGGCCAGGAGCAGATCACCATACGTGGCAGAGGGATTTTAGATGGCACCTACAATCGCGAACGCGTGAACGAAACAAAGGAGTTTATAGACTTGCGGGATTGTAAAAACGTCACCATCCGCGATATCACCCTCCACAACGGCACCACCTGGCAGATAGCGGCCTTTCACAGCCAGCAGGTGCGCATCGACCGGGTTAACATCGTCAGCGAAAGTGCCAGTGACGATGGCATTGATATTTTTAGATGTACGGATGTGCTGGTTACCGGAGTTTTTGCCCACACCAAAGACGATTGTATCGCCATCAAATCCGGTGGTAGTTATCCACCCGATCATCCTACGGATAACATTTTAGTAAGGGACTGTATCTTTTGGACTTCCATCTGGGGCAATGCCATCGAAGTAGGGTTTGAGTTGTACTCCAACGAAGTACGCAATATTCGTTTCGAAAACATCGATATACTGCACGTGGAAGATGGTGCGGCCATGAGCATTCACAATGCCGGGCCTGCGCACGTGCACCACGTGGTGTTCGAGAACATACGCTTGGAAGATACACGGCAGAAGTTATTCGATGTGGCCATCTTCTTTTCGCAGTGGGGGCCCGATGGCGTCCGCGACCAGGCGTTCGTTACATCCAACTACCTGCACGGGGCGTGGGACGGTGTGCAAAAAATACCAGCGGGCCGGGAAGACTACCACCGGCAGTTCAGGGGAAAGGTCAGCAACGTGGTGTTTCGCAACATACAGGTGGTAGATGGCCCCCTGCCGTTCTCCGTATTTCACGGATTCGATGACGAGCACATGGTAACGGACGTAACCATTGATGGCTTGTGGTACCGTGGCAAACGTCTGCGCACGAAACGCGAGGCCAAAATCCGCGAACAGCACACACAACGGATCGAGTTGCGTTAGTCTAAAAACGTTATTTCATAGTAAAGCGCTTTCGACTGCCGCCCGCTCACCGACAGCGTGCCGTTGGGAGACGGCAGCAGTACTTTGCCCGTTCGAACACCCGCGTGATCGAGCACGTGTACCTGGTACGGCCGGCCGCGGGTAAGTTGCAGCGTCCAATCTACGGGCTCGAGGTAGATCGGTGCTTCGCCCACTTGAAGCAGCTCAGACTTAGAAGGGTGGTACGTCATATTGTGGTTGCGTGCCCGCGCAATGGTGGTTACCAACAGACTTTTCGATTCGCTGATTCCCTTGAAGCGATTGCGTGATGTTACCAGGATAACGGCAAAATCCGTTTGGCTCGTCATCACCATATCTGCCAGGTTTACGGGCTGGTGGGCGGCAAATCCCATCATGCCTTGCGTACCGGGCGTGTTAACGGCTACATACCGATGTGCTCCATAATGCCAGGTGAGCTGTCCCGTGGCCGAGCGCACCCACTTCTCCGACTGGTTCCAAAGGTTTTCGTAGTTGTTCTGGCTGTCGATACCCTGCCGGGCTTCGTTTAAGCCAAGCGTTACCTTTCCGGCTGCCAGCCAGGCGTTGTCGATGGCCCCGCGGAAGCTCTTCACATCAAAGTCCTGCGTGGTTCGTTCTGCCAGTGGCAGCTCTCCGTGTGCCAAAGCGTCCAGGCTGATATGGCGATGCGCTACCACGGGGCCCTCGTGCACATCGCCCCGGTAAATCATGGCTGCCAACGCGGGGTAGAGGGCCAGGTGTGTGGGGGATGTAACGTTGTAGACGCCATGGCCGCTTTGCACGGTGTTGGTGTAGTGCGGGTAGTCCATGGCAAAGGAAAAAGATCCATCCCAACCCTGAAGGCCAAGGCCATAAGTGGCAATCAGGGGCGCACTTTCGGCAATCCATTCTGTGGGTATCAGGCTCATCCACTCCGAAATTTGGAAGGGGCGGTCGGCCACCTGCTGCAAACCGGTGCTCAGCAACCCCGAGCCAGGCTCGGTCAGCATCGAGATGTTGTCGAACGGACCGGTCTTCAGTGTGTGGCCACTGCCGCCACCGAAGTAGTTGTGCCGGTCGATGGGCCCTACTTCATAGTCGTTGTGCAGATTATAGAAGTGGGTGATGCCTGAGCCCGCCTGCCAGCAACTTCCCACGATAACACCGCGGTAGCCTGTTTGCCGGATGGCTGCCACGAAACGGTGGTAAAATTTGCGTTGTTCTTCATAGAGAAAGGTGGCACGGTCGGCCACATGCGCTGCCACCGGTTGACCGGCCGCCAGCGCCTTTTCATAGGCATGGGAAAACGCATCATGATTGGGATGGGGGTAGATGTTGAGCGAGTCGAGGTGTTCTTCGGGTGCAAGCCCCTGCTGCTGCCACGCTTTCCGCAAGGCCTGGTCGGTACCGTATTTGTGGCGCAGCCATATCGAAAACTTCTGGCACAGCAGGTTTCGGTACGTGGGCGTCTGCTCCAGGGCCCGTTCGATGGCGCCCCAGTAAATGTTGTCTTCGTTTTGTAGTTCGATAAAAGCCAGGGCCGGATCATCGGCATAGCGTTTACCGGTTAACGGGTTCACATGGTTGAGCATGTTCACCGTCAGCTCGATGTTCAGCGCCTGCAGGTCTTCGGCAAAATTCACCAGCGAACTGGTGGTGCCATTGAGGTGCGTCCAGGGAAATTGGGTGTTGCGCACCTCGTGGTAGGCCAACAGTCGGCTGCTGTCGGCCGGCAACACGCGGTGGCCATAAATATGCGACCATGCATAGTACACGCCTGCTTCGCGCAGCCGGTGGCTGAAATAGTCGAAGTGCCGCCATAGGTCGGCCCTCAACTCTGTGGAGTGTACACCATCCGTTGCATCCCAGGTAAACTTATGAAAGCGAACGGCATTGATTCCATGGCGGGCGATGAAGGGCACCCACGCATCCACTTTGTCGCGGTTTGAAAAAGGCTCATTGCCTGCTATGTTTACACCCCAGAATTTCACCGGTGTTCCGTCTTCGAAACGGTAATCAGCGCCCTGCATAGTAAGAAATCCGTGTCGGCCAGCCGGCCGGTCAAGCCAGTCGTGCATGTCTGTCAGAGACGGTACAGTGCCAGGGCTGGGATTGAAAACAAACCATCCCTCGGGTTGGGCTTTCGTGGGTACCGCCAGCAATGACAGTGCCACGGACAGGGTTAATGCTGAACCATAAATTTTTTGAAACATGGGCGGGTGGATGAGTGATTGCGGATAAAGTATAGTCCCGAGGGCCATTGGCTTACGTCAACCGATACGCGGTTGGTTCCATGGGCAATGGCATACACCTGGCTGCCCCACATGTCGAATATTTCGATCGCGGTGGGCTGGTGTAGTTCAATGTGGATGGTACTAACTGCTGTTACGGGATTGGGATATACCTGCATGCCCGAAGGATCAGCCGCCTCAGGCAATGACGTTACCGACTGCACGCCTACCACGCGCACGCTGCGCGAAAAAGGTTGCAGCAGGTTTTCGGCACCAGCCGGGGCGGTGCCGGTGAGTTCTACCTGCAGGGTAACTTCTCCCGAAAAATCTGGAGAAATCTGCAGATGGAGCGTGGCCTCTGTGTCGCCAGGTTGCCACGCAATAGACTTTACCGACACGCGTGCCTCATCCGAAGACGTGGCTACCAACTGCGAGTGGGTGAACGAGCCCGTCTGGATTCCAGTAATGGTGACCAGTGTATCCAATCCTTCCTTGGCCATGAATCGGAGTGGCGCCACCTCGTTAAAGAATGGCCCGGCTGGAACGCTTGCCTCCAAGGTAGTGACGCTGGCGGGAGGGAGGCTGATGGTGGCTCCAGCAGGGTAAGTCTGCAACGGTTCGTTGTCCCCAGGCGTTTCGAGGTAGCGGTAGGCTTTGAATTCATGGTGCTGTTCCGCAGGCAACGCGAAAGACTGTGCCTGATCAGATTGGTTGATGACGACAAGGGTCATGGTGCCCGTGCCCTGGTGAATGAAGGCCACGGGCAGCAACGCACCATCGCTACTGGTTACTCCGATTTGCTGTGCCCCCGGCCGAACGTGCCGGTAGAATTGTTTGCTCACCTGGTAGAGCACCGTTGGCGTTCCGTTGGCGGTTAGCGCAAACGTGCTTCCCGGCTCTCCGCTGGCCGACCAATAAACCCATGCGCTCACCTCTCCGAACCGTAGCGCCAGGTAGATGCTGCGGGCGAGGTCTAATGCACCGGAGGCGGTAGGTGCATAGCCGGAAGTTTCCGTCATCCACAAAGGCTTTCGGTATTGCTGAGTGATGTTCGTTCGCAATTGCGACCATCCCTGTGCGGAACCAAAGTCGGGGGCAACGCCATCTACGTAACCATGTACAGCATAGAAATCCAGGAACTTTCTCGTCTGCTCATCATCCAAACTATATTGTACATAGTCTTGCTGCACACCCCAGCTCCACTCGGCCATGTGCTCTGGGCCAAAAATGTGGGTGCCGAGCCCCTCCTGCACAAAGCGGGTGCCGACCACACGCAACAGTTGACGGTATTCGTCTGGCAACAGCACAGCCGACTCGAATGGATTCGCAAAGTAGGGTTCGTTCTGGATGCTGATGCCATACAAGTTAACGCCCGCCTCCTGTTTCAGTATTTTTACGAAGGCCACCAGGAATTCCGCAAACTCATGGTAGAGGCTCGGATCGAGACGACCCCCGCACACCTTCCTTCGCGGATCGCCCACCGGACAATTGTTGCAGTTGTAACATTCTTTTGGAATACGCTCCGAGGGGTTCATCAACTTCATCCACTCGGGTGGCGTCCAGGCGGTGGCCAGCAGGCGTTGGAGGCCCGCCTCTTTCAGTGCGCGGTAGTAGGGAAGTTGTTTCCCCAACTGCGAGGATGGTGAAAACCGGAAGCGATGGAGGTCAATCGTGGTAGATGATGAGTTGTCATTTTCAGGTTCAAGGTCCCACGGAATGTTGGTACGCATCATCGTGGCGCCCAGGTCATGCAGCATCCGATCGATGAATTCGTCTGTGTAAAAGGGCGGAGTTTCCCAGTAGGGTTTGATGCCGCCAAATGCGCCAAAACCCGACATGGTTTGCAGGCGCTGCTCCGGCTGGAGGGTGATGGAGGCCTGACTCCACGTAAATCCTTTGCTGAACGCAACTAGCAGGCACAGGAAAAAGAACCTGATCATAGGTGCAACATACTGCCGTTGCGCCACGGAAGTTTCCTGTGGTTACCTGTTTCTGCCGTGCACACGGCTACAACGAGTTGCGCACAATGAGTTGGAAGGGATTCTTAATCCGTTGTTGGCGCCTCGACTTGATCATAATTGCCAGGGTTTCGCCCATGGTATTGAAGTTGGTGCTCAACACACTGATGCCCCCGGCCAGAATTTCTTTGAATGGCGTATCGTTGTAAGTAATGATGCCGAAGTTTTTGCCCAAAGCAAGGTTGGCGGCATTTGCTTTCTTGATCACTTCCACCAAATCTACTTCTTCTATAACAACATACAGCTCTTTGGGTTTCACCTGCCGCTGGCAGGCTCGTTCAATAATCTCGTAGTCAAATCCTTCTTCTTCGCAAAAGTTCTTAAAGCCGGATTTAATGCCAGTGCAGTAATAGTTATCGGTAGGAAAAACAAGCACCAACTTTTTGTATTTGCGTATTTTATTAATTCCCGTGTACAGTGCCTGGTGAATGTCTAATTCAAAATCTTCAAAAACGCAGCCGTAGTCGCCTTCAATTCCCTGCATGTCTTTGTTGAGAAGAATCAGGCGGTCTTTGGGAATTTTGTTAATGGCACTTCGTACGCTTTCGGTCTCTTCGTAGATGTGCGGCATCAGCACATAGAAATCATACCTGCCCAGGTTTTCAATGATGATTTTCTCTAAAGTCCGGCTGTCGCAGTTGTGCACCAGCAGATCGGTGGCATAGCCGTTACCCAGACTTCGCACAAACGAATTGTAGATGGTTTTTTTATGATCACTTAATTTGTTGAAGATAAGCAGCACTCTTTTTTCTTCATTCTTGCCCGTGCTGGATACATAAAACCCTTTGCCGCGCACGGCCGTGATGATGCCCCTTCTTCTCAGAATCTTGTACGCCTTCTCTACCGTATCGCGCGACAGATAGTACTCTTCACTGGTTTCGTTAATCGAGGGAATTTTATCCCCTACTTTCACCATGCCCAACTCTATATCAGAAACAATGGTTTCTACTACCTGCTGGTATTTGGGAATCTTGGAACTGTCATCGATTGATAAAAATCCTTTGAACATAAGCGTGATATTTTATCGAAACGTGTCCTGCACTATGCTGGTCCGTTAAGTTTTGTTCGTAATGAAAATATAGCAAAAAAAAATTATTAAACAATTTACATAGAACGGTTGCACAAACGATACAGGTAAGAGCAGGACATTCGCTGTGCACGCGCATCCGATATTCGGTTCAGAAACTACATCACAACCCAAACCAACAGTCATTCATTATGAAAAAAGTTCTACTCTTAGGGTGCTGCCTTTTTATGGCGGCCACCTTGTATGCGCAGCAGCGGGTCGTATCGGGAGTTGTTACTGATGCTTCTGACGGAACCCCGTTGCCTGGGGTATCTATTCTGGTAAAGGGAACCAGCAGGGGCACCGTTACGGATACCAACGGAGGCTTTTCCCTTGATGCTTCCGCCAATGAGGTGATTGTTTTTTCGTTTATTGGCTATGAAGCTCAGGAACAAGCGGTGGGCGACCGCACCGTGATTAACGTGGGGCTTGTCGTGTCTGCACGGCAACTGCAAGAAGTGGTGGTGATAGGCTATGGCGAACGCGATAAGAAAGACCTCACCGGCTCTATTAGCAACATCGACTCGCGCGAGATATCTCGAAGCACGGCCATGGCTCCGGAGCTGGCCATGCAAGGCCGGATGGCGGGTGTTTTTGTGGGTACACCCAGTGGCAGCCCTTTTGCCAGACCCAACATTCAGATACGGGGCGTTGCCACCTTTGGCTATGCGCAGCCGCTCTATGTAATAGACGGTATCCCCGTTTACGAGGGAGGAGCCAGCAGCCCCAATGCGGGCGAGCAGGACATCAGAAGCCCTCTCAATATCATGACGTCTATCAATCCCAACGATATTGAGTCGATTTCTGTATTGAAAGACGCCTCTGCCGCAGCTATTTATGGTGTGCGCGCATCCAATGGCGTAATATTGATTACCACCAAACGCGGTCGAACCGGAAAACCACGCGTGGAATTTACCGCGCAGTCGGGTGTACAGAATGTGGTGAAGCAATTCGACATGCTGAACACGCAGGAATACACCCGGTTTTGGCAAGATGCTTTTGCCGCCAACCCTACGGAGGCTAATAACTTGCCCAATGTTTTTCGCGAAGACAACGCGGCTTACCTGGGTAACCGCGATACGTACGACTGGCAAGCTGAGTTGGTAAACAGAAACGCAGCCATCAGCGACTACAGTCTGCGAGTAACGGGCGGAAGCGATGCTACCAAGTATTTTATTTCGGGTGGCTATGGTAAAACTGAAGGCTCGCTGAAGCAAAATGCGTTGGAGCGTTATTCCATCGGTTCCAACGTAACCTCTAAGATCAGCGAGCGCATTGAGGCGGGCCTGAACATTCGCATGGCCTACAATAATGCGCTAGACAATTCTGTGTCGGATCTGGCGTATGTGGCCACCGCACCACCCTGGCAGCCTATTTTTGATGCGAGTGATCCTTCCGGCTATGCACCTTCCGTGTCGGCCAGTTTTACGCCCAATCCGTCCTTCGATCTCAACCTGCTCAACCCGGGGCCGCGCTTCAACATGGGAGCGGTCAACTACTTCTGGGGGCCTGGCACCCGTGGCAACACGTTTGCCACACAAAGTTTCAACAACACCTCGTTTGAACTTTTCAGAACGTTTGGTAATGTTTACCTTCAGGTAGAGCCTATCAAGGGGCTGAAGGTGAAAGGTTCTTTCAATGGAGATTATTATTTCAATCTGCGCAAAACTTGGAATAACTACGATAACTGGCGTTTCTCGCAGACACCCGGCAATCCCTACGCGGGGCACGATGGTACCGCCAAGGGCTCGTATGGCGAGCGTCAGAGCAGAAACTTTAACCAGGTGAAAGAATTTACGGTGAGCTACGCGCGCAGCTTTGGCGACCACAACCTGGACGTGCTGTTTAACGCGATGGATCAGAACCAACTCTGGCGATTCACCGATGCTTCTTCCAGCCAGATCAACTTTACAGATCCTAACCTGCGCAACGTGGGCAACAACCCTCCCTTTAACGGAACGTTTACCGGTCGCAGTCCGCGCGCGTTGCAAGGCTACCTGGGGCGTGCCAGCTATAAGTTCAGCAACAAATACTACCTCGACCTCACCATCAGGCGCGATGGCGCTTCCGTATTCGACCGCGACTACCGCTGGGGCACATTCCCTTCGGTGGGTGCCGGCTGGCGTATTTCTGCCGAGCCCTTTTTCGAGAACTTGGGCCTGGCTTTCGTGAACGACCTGAAGTTAAGAGGCGGCTGGGGAGAACTTGGAAACATGGAAACAACCCAGGGCTTTGCCTTTTTGTCGGGCATCAACCTGGCACCCGATGTGTCGTTTGGGTCGGGCAACGGAAATCCGTACGGCACGCAGTACCAGGGTGCACGCCTGCCCAACTATCCCAACCGGGAACTGTCGTGGGAGAAGGTGCGAACCACCAATGCCGGGTTTGATGGTGTGTTTTTAAACAACCGCCTCACCTTCACAGCCGAATATTATTCACGCTTCACCGAGGGAATCATTCAGTCGGTAAGTTTGCCTCCCAACACAGGTATTGAAGCGGCCACCGATCTGAACGTGGCCAACGTGCGGAACTCGGGCATGGAGTTCCAATTGGGCTTCAACGAGTCGCTGGGAGATCTCAACTTCTCCATTTCGGGTAACCTGACCACGGTGAAGAACCGCGTGGTATCGCTCTATGAAGGCAACCCGATTTTTGCCGCGGGCGGCAGGGTGGAAGAAGGCTACCCCATGGGCTACATCTTCGGCTACAAAACGGCCGGTATTTTTCAGACCACACAAGAAGTGGCTGACTGGAAAGCAGTTTACAGCGATCAGGTGGGTGCCAATTCACAAGAGCCGGGCGACATGTATTTTGCCGATTTGCGCGGCAACCCAAGTCCAGGGGAAATTTACAACAACGTAACCGATAGCATCATCAACCAGAACGACCGCACCTACCTGGGCAAAACCATTCCGGGCTTCTACTACGGCATTAACCTGGGCGTTAACTACAAGGGCTTTGATGTGTCCATCTTCTTCCAGGGCGTGGGCGATGTGCAGAAGTACAACTCGGCACGTGCAGGGGGCGAGAGCATGTCGGCACAAACCACCCCTAACCAATGGGCTTCTGTGAAAGACCGTTGGACACCGGAAAATCCTTCTACTACATTTCCGAGGGCCGTTGTTCGCGACCCCAACCAGAATGCACGCTTTTCTGATCGCTTTGTAGAAGAGGCCGGGTTCATGCGCCTGAAAAATGTTCAGATTGGCTACACCATTCCTGCTTCACTGTTGGCCAGAACCAAGGTGATGGAATCTTGCAGGGTATACCTGAGTGGTACCAACATGGCCACTTTTACGCAGTGGAAGGGCATTGACCCCGAAAATGATTTTGTTCCGCCCACGCGGCAGGTGCTTATCGGCTTAAGCGCTACGTTTTGATGAACGCACAGCAAACTTTCTGATCTAAAAAATATTAATATATGAACAAGAATAAGATCATCGTGTACCTGACAGCCCTGATGGTTGCCTTTGGGTACAACAGTTGCGATGAAGACAACGTTGATTTAGACCCCACCGGAGTAACGGAGCAAGCCTATTTCTCAGAGGAGATAGAGTTTGAACGGGCCGTGTTTGGGGCTTACGCGAAACTTTCCGACTTCTACTGGTACAATGCCAGCCAGTTCAATTGCGTGCAACCCGTTACATTGTTGCCCGGTGATGACGTGACCACCACGGCACAGGAGGAGTTTGAAGACTTTGCCGGACTGAACCCCGGAAGCGGACGCATTGCCTATTTCTACACGGCCATCTACCAATTGATTGCCAGATCGAACGTGGTGCTGGAGAAAAATGAACAAGTGGCCGCGGGCATCTATAAAACAGCCGGACTGAAGGAAGCGCATAGGGGTGAAGCCTTGTTTTTGCGCGCCTATGGTCATTACCTGTTGTGGAATCTGTTCGGCACGGCACCCGTAAGAACGCAACGCCTCGCCAGCCTGGCCGATGCCAAGCCGGGAAGTTCCACCGGTACCGCACTGCTCGATCAGGCCATCACAGACCTCACGGAGGCAGCCACCTTATTGCCCTCCAGTTGGAGCGACATCAACCGCGGGCGCATTACCGCCAATGCGGCCAACGGCCTTCTGGGCAAGTGCCTCGTCTTCCGGGCAACGGTATCTGCCAGCAACGCAGACTATACCGCAGCCATTGCTGCGTTCGATAAGATATCAGGCGTATCGCTGGTTCCTCAATTTGACGACAACTTTGCCGCTGACACAGAGAACAATGCCGAATCGCTGTTCGAGTTTCAGGCATCGCAGGCATTCGGTGGAGACAACCCATGGCTACCGAACGACTTCGATAATCCCATTGGCGCGTTGTCTGTTTTTTGGGGCTTCTACGATGGCCACTGGTCGTTGTTTGGAAAGGCACCCTTCATCGCCACCCAAAAGCTGGCCAACATGTACGAACCCGATGATCCGCGCAAAAGCCTGACGTTGAATGCCGGTAACCTGGCCATCCGAAAATATGTAACACGCGACCGCCTGAATCAGCCCGGCCAGAGTTCGGTAAACAACCCAAGGATACTGCGCTTGGCAGATGTGCTGCTGCTGAAGGCCGAGGCTCTGGTAGAGTCGGGTGGCGCTACTGCACAGGCCATCGACCTAATCAACCAGGTGAGAGCACGTGCGCGAGGCGCTGGCGTGTCGCCTGCAAACCGCGACAACACGGTGTCCGACCGGGCCGTGATTCGCCAATGGATCATGGATGAACGGTTGATGGAGCTGGCTGGTGAAGGACAACGCTGGTTCGACTTACGCAGATGGGCCTTGGGAGGTAAACTGAGTCTCAACAACGATTTTTTTAGTTCGGCCAATCCCGGGCAGATGGCGTTCAGCGCGCCCAAGCACCTCAACTTCCCCATCCCCACAGTGGAGACAGATGTGAATCCCAACATCACGCAGAATACTGGCTACTAAAGAGGAGGATGAGTTTATAGAACTGGGTTTTTGTTTAGAGTTAGAGCGGGGTCGTGTTGACGGTATCGGTTTGCCGAAACCATCGATAGATCCCCTCTTTCTTTTTGTAACAGCAGAAACGAACACATTTCATTCCCTCAGTTTCACACGATCGCGCGAACACGCGGTAACTCAACGCTTGCTTAGAATGTTTCTGGCTGGTTTCGGATTTATTTTGCCTCACAGTAAGTAGCATTCAATATATCGCAACCGTGGTCTGATTAGGCGCACTACGCCCAGGGTAACCATGCCCAACGGAAGGCATTTATGCAACGCCACCATCGGTGTATTGTGTGTTCTTTGTGGGCTATTGGGTGCGGTCGATGAATAAGCGGTTTAGTGCGCAGCCGGGTATGGCTGCAACTGGTAGAGTTGCATGCCTGCGTTGTTGTTGCCTATTATTAAGGCGCTGCCGGCACCCTGTCTGATCCGGTGCAGCGTACGGGCATCCCGGTCGGCTTGCCATCCCGACCTCGACATCGAGAGCGGTTTCCATCTGCGGTTGCCCTGGTTCACCAATACAAACCCCACGGATGCATCGTGGTGGCCCAAAAATGTTTCCCGGTTGTGTGCATTGCCTACACCAACCAGGTCGGGTAACGTATCCCCATTCACATCCACCACCGCCACATCCTGCAGGGGCCCTACCTGCGCTTCGCGGGGCAAGGCTGCGGGCTCCAGTCGTTTGCCCTCGCGGTTCCACCATATCTGCGAAGAAAGTTGCTGCGCCTGCGCGCGGAAGGCACCCCTTAACTGCTGCTCACTGAGCATCTCTTTAAAGGGGGTGGTGGCCAGTTTCTTAAACGTATCGAACCTGCGTTTGAAGGCCGGAATCTGATCCAGTAGCACCATCCGGTTGTGTAACAAATATTTTTCCTGGTCGGAAGGGTTGTAGTACACCACCAGCGGGTCCATGGTACCGTTTCCATCGAAATCTTTAGCAACCAATTCTACCGGTTCTGCAAGGGCACTCCTGAAGTAGGAGTTGTCACCGGCATTACCTGCAATCAAATCGGAGAAGCCATCGCCATCCAGGTCGCTCGTCCGGAGGCAATTCCACCAGCCCGAGCTGTTCACAATACCCAGGCTTTGTGTCACTTCTTCCAAACGACCGGAATTATTTTTAAAAATACGGATGGGCATCCACTCACCTGCTACGGCCAGATCGGGCCAGCCGTCCTGGTTGTAATCGAACCACGTGGCCGTGGTGATCATTCCTGGCTGGCTTAGCGCAGTTGCGTGCGTGGCGGTTACATCTTTCCAATGGCCGTTGTCCTGTTGCAGCAGCATGCTGGTGCCCGGCATGGGATATTGGCCCGGCTCAAACCGGCTGCCGACAAACAGGTCAAGGTCGCCATCGCGATCCCAATCTGCACTGACCACACACGATGCATTCACTGCCGGTGGCGTGCTCAGTAACGGATGGGGTGCCGCCCAGTTTCCTCCGCCCAGGTTGCGGTAGATCACGAGTGGGGTGGGGGGGGCCGCGGCCGTGGCACATGCCCCCGCCACCACCAGGTCCTGGTCTCCGTCTCCATCCTCATCAAAAAAGGTGGCGGCTCCGTCTTCGCGGGGGCCGGCTGCGGGCAAGGTGGCTGCATCAAAGCCACCCAGTTGGTTTTGTATCCAAATCTGGGCCGGCATACCAACCTCTGCACCCCGGTATAGGTCGTCCCAGCCATCTCCGTTCACATCGGCCACAGCTATACACGGCCCATTGCGTGTGAGGTCGTGCAGCAGCGTTCGGATCACCTTCATGTCGGACGGGCTGGTTTCCTGGTGCACCAAATCAGGGGGCAAGGGCAAGGCAGCAAACAGGGGTGGGGCCACTGCGGTTGGTTGCACCGCAGGGGGGGCTGCCTGGGTGCGTTGGTAAACCAGTGTGGTGCGCGGCTGAACATTTCTATACACCGCGCGCCAGCCATCAGGCCACACCACAACCACCGAGTCGATGTTTTCGCGTACGCCCAGTCCGAAGTGGGTGTGTTTAGACACGGTAGACTGAAACCCACGGTAGGGATTTACCTCGCTGGATAGGGCCAGTGTATCCGAATACAGGTAGATGCGCTCGTGGCCGCTGCCATGATCGGCCGCCACCACGAAAAGCCATTGGCGGTCGGGATAAAGTGCTGTCGATTTGTTTTCGTACAGCAGCACGGCCTGATCGATGTTATTCACCACCCAATCCATGTCGCCATCCTGGTCGAAGTCGGCATAGGCGGCCCCGTTCGAAAAGGTGGCCGGGCTCTCGCACCACCGATCGGTCTGATCGATGAACCCGTTGCCTTGGTTGTTCTGGAAAAGGAAATTTTTCAGCGGAACGGGCGGCAACGCTTCGAGCTCTTGCCTGAATTTGGCAGCGCGTACTTCGGGGGTGCCAAAAGGGCTTTGGGAAGATGATCCGAAAAAGATAAAGTCGAGGTCGGTTACGTCTTTGCGGTAGCCGTTGCTGATGAACAGGTCGCGCCAGCCATCGTTATCCATGTCGATAAAGAGAGGTGCCCAGCTCCAGTCGGTTTGCGCTACACCGGCCTGGAAGGCCACTTCGCTGAAGAGCGGCTTTCCGCCCGGCACAGCCCCCTGGTTAAGTTGCAAGGTGTTGCGCATGTACTGCGGTTCGTAACCCAGTTGCAGCGACATGTGGAAATGATCGTGGTTTTGCCCTGCCACCATCATTTTCTGGCGCTCGTGTCCGGGTGGCAGCATGTCTACCACAATGATATCGTCCCAGTCATCGTTGTTGATATCGGCAATGTCTATACCCATGCCGTTGTGGCTCTGGTGCTTCAGGTAGTCGGCAATTTCATTGCGGAAGGTGCCATTCTGTTGGTTGATCCACAGCAGGTCGTTCGACATGAAGTCGTTTGCCACGTAGATGTCGGGCCAACCATCGCGGTTAAGGTCAGTAATGGCAACACCGAGGCCATAACCTTCTATGAGGATGCCCGCTTCTGCCGACACATCGGTAAAGGTTTGGTTGCCGTTGTTCCGGTAAAGTTTGTCGGTGCTTTGGGCTTCGCCCTGCACGCGTTTGGGCCGCAGGTTGTTTCGGTTATAAGACTCCAGCCAGTTGTTCACCAGGTAAAGATCCAGGTCGCCATCGCGGTCATAATCCAGAAATGCGCCCATGGTGCTGTAGCTGTCGTCATCCAAACCATAGGTGGCTGCCTCCTCGCGAAAAACCGGTACGGTGCCTTCTACAGCCTGGTTGATGAAAAGCAGGTTGCGCCTCTGTGCGGGCGGCACTTTGCCTGCCACCGCAAGGTAAATGTCGGGCCAGCCGTCCTGGTTAATATCTACTACCGAAACGCCCGTTACCCATTGGTGCGTGGCTACCTGGGCCGCGTCCGTCACATCCTGAAAGCGGAGATGACCCCGGTTGATGTACAAGCGACTGGACACCTGGTTGCCACCGAAAAACAAATCTTCCAAACCATCGTGGTTGAAATCGCCAACGCCCACACCGCTGCCGTTGTAGATGTACTCGAAAGAGAAGGCATGCAACGTATCGTTCGTGGTAATGGAGTTGACAAAGTCGATTCCAATGTCAGGCCCCTCGTGCAGTTGTAAAAGGGTTCGATTCCCATCACACCCCACCATCAATAGCCACGCTACGAGGCAACTGGTCAACCTACCCGCCTTCCGATTCCTATTTTTCATGCATCGGGAAAATAAGGAAAAGAAGGGCGGCCGGCATCAGGTACCATCCTGTATCGCCATCCAATTTTCCTCCAAACACTCTCGCAATTTTTTGAAGACTGGCAACAGTTATTCCCACACAAAGTGCGATTTGAATGTCAAGCCAATAGCATCGCTACAGGTGTTTTTACCTCCGTTGTTTGCGAAAGTGCTCGGGGGTTATCCCTGTGTACCTTTTAAAAAACCTGCCGAAATATGAATTGTCGGCAAAGCCAAGCTGAAAGGCAATTTCGGCCACCGACAGTTGCGTGTGCGCCAGGTTTCGTTTGGCTTCCAGTATCACCCGTTGACGGATGAGTTCTCCAGCTGATTTGCCAGACTTCTTCTTAACAATTGCATTCAGGTGGTTAGGAGTTAAATTTAGAATATCTGCATATTCTTTTGGTGTACGTTTGGTAGTAAAATGCATTTCAATAAGCTCTTGAAAAAGAAATAAAACATCTTGAACCTGTTGTGCTTTCCAAGACGTGGCGTATAATCTCGATGACCTTACCAACAAAGAACCGATAGAATAAAACAAGGCATCCTGACTAAAGGCATCAGGCGCATACATTTCCTTTTCCATATTGTCGCACTCCTGCTTCCAGGCATTTGCTTCGGCTGCGCTGATGTCGATGTAGCACGGTTGGCCCACTTTGAATAAAGGCCACTCAGCAATCAGCTTTCTGCCTTTCGATAGGGCAACAAAGTTGTCTGTAAATAGCACCACAAAACCTGCCACATCGTTCAACTCGTTCCATGAGTGTACCTGGCCGGGTGATATCAAAAACAACCTGTTGGGTTGGATGGAGTAGGTATTGAAGTCAATATCATGGCTCCCGGTGCCGCGAAGAACCAAGATAAACGTGAAGAAGTTATGCCGGTGAGGAGTCCTCAAGTGATCGATGTCTTGCACGAAATATTCAAATTTGAAAACATCCACCTCCCGCTGCTCGGTGGTGTTGCCTACGGCCCTCAGGTTTTCAATGGAATAGGCTTGAATGGGTGCTGTTTCTTTCATAATAAGTAAAAAGTACCACAGTTACCTGCTATTGTACCACACAGATGGGTCCTTTTGTCCGTAATCTTGTGTTTTCATTTAGGGAACTGTTGATAAATGTAAATATGTACGCTATGAAAAACTACCGAATTCAACATGTTTTAGTGCCAATTGATTTCTCTGCCGTGTCTCATAATGCACTGCAAACTGCGATAGCGATTTGCCAACGGCAACTGGCGTCCCTCATGCTTGTTCATGTCATCGAAAATTCCTACTGGTCGTTTCCTCCTGAGGCAGGGGGTGCTGCCGGCAATCTGCTGCCCGAGTTGATCAGGAGCGCCAATGAAAACCTAAGCCGTCTGGCAAAAGAGGTGCGTACCCAACACGACCTGGTTGTTCATCACCTTGTGCAAAGCGGTAACCCAGCTGATGAAATCTGCCTCATTGCCCATCTTAGAAAAATAGACTTGGTGGTAATGGGTACTCACGGTACATCTGGTTGGCGGGAGTTCTTCCTCGGTTCCAACGCCTACAGGGTGGTGAAGAATGCTACCTGTGCAGTGATGACTATCCCGGGAGATCATCAATGGCTGGACTTCAAGAAGGTCTTGTTTCCCATTCGAATGGTTCCCCATGCGTTGGAGAAGTATGAATACCTGCGCCCCATCGTTCGCAAAAATAACTCTTCGCTAATTGTTGCGGGCATTGTAAAGCAGAACGATACCACCGGGCCGACCGGGCTGCTTGAAATGAAAGCATTGGTAGACGAAGTAAGAAAGCAAATAACAGAAGATGACGTAACCTGCCACAGCGAACTACACTATACACAGCAAGTAGCCGCGGAAGTTCTCGCCATTGCCGATCGCGAAAATCCAGACTTGATTGTGATTACAGCCACGCTCGATACCACGCTGCGCGATTTCTTCCTGGGGCCCTACACCCAAAATATCGTTAACCATGCCAAACACCCCGTGTTAAGCATTCGGCCCAACATCTTTGGCCACGAGGCCGCGGACTACCAGACGGAACATCGGGCAGTCCCATCCTCGGGGTCGGTAGCCTTTGTCTAACGATCCATCGAAACCGATGACACGGCCACTAGCAAATAAGATCAAAAAAAAAGTAACGTATGAAAATTGAAATAACACACTTGTCTATTGCCGACTATCTGGATCTGAAAGAGAGCATGCTGCAGAGCTACGCGCAATGGGGCGCCTACTGGCGCGATCATCAGATCGAACACCTGCTGCACATTTTTCCGGAAGGGCAATTGAGTATTAAAGTAGACGGCAAACTTGTAGGTGCAGCGCTGTCCATAATAGTTGACTATTCATCGCTCGGAGATAATCATACCTACAAAGATGCCACAGCCAATTATACCTTCAACAATCACTCTTCTAAAGGAGACGTGCTCTACGGAATAGAAATATTCATTCGTCCGGAATACAGAGGGCTCCGGTTGGGCAGGCGTTTATACGATGCCCGAAAAGAGTTGTGCGAAAGCCTGAACTTACGCGCCATTGTGGCGGGGGCGCGTATGCCCAACTATGCAGTACATGCAGACAGCCTTACGCCCAAGCAATATATTGAGAAAGTGAAAAATAAGGAGATATACGATGCTACCCTTACTTTTCAAATGAGTAACGGGTTTCATGTGCGGAGAATTTTAAAGGGATATATGCCCGGAGATGTTGAATCGATGGAGTATGCTGCGTTGATTGAATGGAATAACATCTACTATGAAAAAAATCCGCAATTGCTGAGTGAAGAAAAGATGCAGGTGCGGCTGGGGCTTGTGCAGTGGCAGATGCGGCCATTTAAAGATTTCGATTCTCTGTGCGAGCAGATCGAGTTTTTTGTGGATGCGGCATCGGGTTATAAGTCTGACTTCATACTGTTCCCTGAATTCTTTCACGCTCCGTTGATGGCAGAATTCAACAACCAAAGCGAAGCGGATGCCATCCGCGGTTTGGCAAAATATACGGAGCCGCTCCGAAAAAAATTCTCCGAGCTGGCCATTGCATACAATTCTAACATCATTACCGGAAGTTTTCCGGCATTAAAAGAAGAAAAGCTCTACAACATAGGCTACCTGTGTCATCGCAATGGTGTAATTGACGAATATGAAAAGATTCATATAACCCCCGATGAAAAGCAAGCATGGGGACTGGTAGGCGGAAATTCACTGCGGAATTTCCACACCGACTGTGGCAAGATCGGAATATTAATTTGCTATGACGTGGAGTTTCCCGAGCTGTCTCGCATTTTGGCAGATGAGGGTATGGACATTCTATTTGTTCCGTTTCTTACCGATACCCAAAATGCCTACCATCGCGTGCGCCATTGTGCCCAGGCAAGGGCAGTCGAAAACGAATGCTTCGTGGCTATTGCCGGCAGCGTAGGCAACTTGCCCAAGGTAAATAATATGGATATTCAATATGCGCAATCAGCCGTATTTACGCCTTGCGACTTTTCTTTTCCAACCAACGGAGTAAAAAGCGAGGCTACCCCCAATACCGAAATGGTGCTGATTGTGGATGTAGATAGGGAACTATTAAAAGAACTTAACCACAAAGGTTCGGTAAAGAATCTGAGGGACAGGCGAAAAGACATTTACAGACTTGAGTACCTGGCCCCTAAAGAGATGGAAAAGATGCAATTTTCAATTGCATAAAGTCTGACCTCCTTGAAAATAAGAAAGCCCTGAAAAATTCAGGGATGTTAATTTAAACACTTAATAATTATGACAACCACAGGAAAAGTAGTAACGGGATTTTTTATTGGTGCCACCACGGGAGCCCTACTGGGTGTTTTGTTAGCACCTAAAAAAGGAGCAAAGACGCGCGCAATGCTTGCCGACAAAGCACGCGAGGTAACAGACAACTTGAGCAAAGGCTACCATAAAGCCAAGTCTACATTGGGCGGTGGAGAAACGGCTGGCAAGCAATGGGACACGAATTGACATTACTAACCCACGGAAAATAAAGCCCCGGAGCCCAACGGGGCTTTTATTTTCAACGGGCCCAACAACCCAGTGAAGCGGGGCCACACCATCTGCACAGCCGGTGGCTATCTCAACTTGGTCACAATTGCCTATCTTTGGTATTCCCATGTGATCAGCGCTCAGGGATCAACCATCAACAAATGATGAACCTATGAAAGGGCCATGCCAATCACCGCTCACAATCCGAAATGATTATTTGGCCATTCCCTGCCTGTTCGGCAGACAAGCATGTCAGCTTAAATCCATAAAATAATCATCAGCACATGAACAAACATTGTCTGCCTTTACTCGCCCTGTGTTGCTGCCTGCTGTTGGGGGTGGATGCCCGCGCACAAGTGGTCGTGCAACAGCTCCTCACCGAAAACCGCGTCAACCCCTTAGGTCTCGAAGAGAAGCAGCCGCGGTTTTCGTGGCAGCTGCAGTCGCCCAGGCGCAACACGTTGCAGCACGCCTACGAGTTGAAGGTGTTCAACAGCCGCAAGCAAGAGGTGTGGAGCTCGGGCAAAGTCACCTCGGGCCAGTCGCGGTGGGTGCCCTATGGTGGCCCCGCCCTGCAGTCGGGAGAAAAGTATTTCTGGCAGGTGCGCGTGTGGGACAACACTGGCAAAGCCTCGCCCTGGAGTGCGCAGGCCTTCTGGCAGACGGCCCTCTTCCAACAAGCAGATTGGCAGGCGCAGTGGGTGCAGGCCGGCCACGTGGAAGACAGCCTCCAGCGGCCCAGTCCCTACTTCCGCAAGACCTTTGCCACCACCAAAAAAGTAGTGTCGGCCACGGCCTTCATCACCGCACAGGGTTTGTACGAAGCCTTCCTCAACGGCCAGCGCGTGGGCGATGCCTACCTCACGCCCGGCTGGACGAGCTACCACCACCGCCTGCAATACCAGCAGTACGATGTTACCCACCTGCTTGCCACCGGCAACAACGCCATCGGTGTGCGCCTGGGCAGCGGCTGGTACCGCGGCTACATCGGCTTCTCCGGCCAGAAAAACTTCTACGGCAAAGAGCTGGCGTTGCTTTTCCAGCTCAACATCACGTACAGCGATGGCACCAAAGAGACCATCGCCTCGGATGGCACGTGGAAGTCCGCCACGGGCGGCATCGTGCACTCCGAAATCTACCATGGCGAAACCATCGATGCGCGCCTGGAGCCCACAGGCTGGCACACTACCTCATTCAACGATAGCGGCTGGCGTGCGGTGAAAATAAAAGACAACCCAACGGTCAACCTCATCGCCACCTACAACGAACCCATCCGCAAAAAAGAAACCTTCCCCGCGCTGAAGCTGATACGCACACCCAGGGGCGAGCAGGTGCTCGACTTTGGCCAGAACCTGGTCGGGTGGGTGCAGGTGAAAGTAAGAGGCAACGCGGGCGACCGGATCACCCTGTACCATGCCGAAGTGCTCGACAAGGCCGGCAACTTCTACACCGACAACCTGCGGCCGGCCCGCCAGCAGAACGTCTACATCCTGAAGGGCGGGGGCGAGGAAACGTTCGAACCGCATTTCACCTTCCAGGGATTTCGCTACGTGAAGGTGGAAGGCTATCCGGGCGACATCCAACCCGAAAACTTCACAGCCGTGGCGTTGTATTCCGACATGACGCCCACGGGTACGTTTGCCAGCGCCAGCCCTTTGATCAACCAGCTGCAGCACAACATCCAGTGGGGGCAGCGCGGCAACTTCCTCGATGTGCCCACCGACTGCCCGCAGCGCGATGAGCGCCTGGGCTGGACGGGCGATGCGCAGGCCTTTGCGCGCACGGCCACCTTCAACTTCGATGTGCACAACTTTTTCGCCAAGTGGCTGAAAGACGTGGCGGCCGACCAGGTAGACGGCAGCGTGCCCTTTGTGGTGCCCAACGTGCTGGGTGCCCGCGCCAGCGGCTCGGCCGGCTGGGCCGATGCGGCCACCATCATTCCCTGGACGATGTACCTGGCCTATGGCGACACTCGTGTGCTCGCAGACCAATACGAAAGCATGAAGGCCTGGGTGGGCTACATGGAGCGCAACAGCACCCAAGACCTGTGGAACAAAGGGTTTCACTTTGGCGACTGGCTCTTCTACCGCCCCTTCGATGACAACGATGGCCGCTCGGCCGTGACGGACAAATACCTCATCGCTCAATGTTTCTTCGCCCACTCCACCGAGCTGCTGGTCAAAACCGCCCGCGTGCTGGGCAAACCAGAAGACGTGGCGCGCTATACCGAACTGCTCACGCGCGTGCGCGAGGCGTTCATGAAGGAGTATGTCACCCCCTCGGGCCGCCTGGTATCGGGCACGCAGACGGCCTACGTGCTGGCCCTGCATTTCGACATGCTGCCGGAAGCCATGCGGTTGCGCGCGGCCCAGCAGCTGGCCGACAACGTGCGCAGCTACGGCAACCACCTCACCACCGGATTCCTCGGCACACCGTACCTGTGCCACGTGCTGAGCCGCTTCGGCCACACCGGCTTAGCCTACACGTTGTTGCTGCAGGAAACATACCCCAGCTGGCTCTACCCGGTGAAGATGGGCGCCACCACCATCTGGGAACGCTGGGACGGCATCAAGCCCGACAGCACGTTCCAAACGCCTTCCATGAACTCCTTCAACCACTACGCCTATGGCGCCATTGGCGACTGGATGTACCGCGTAGCCACCGGCATCGACACAGACGAGCAGGCACCGGGCTACCAGCGCATTACCATCCGGCCGCACCCCGACAAGCGCATGGGCCACGCCCGCTCGGCCTACCACACACCCTATGGGCAGGTGGTATCGGGGTGGCGCTACGCAGGCAACCAACTGGTGTTCGAAGTAGCCATACCCGCCAACACCACGGCAGCGGTTTACCTTCCCGCGGCCGCCCCCGGCCAGCTCACCGAAGGGGGCAAAGCGCTGGCCACCGTCAAAGAAATCACCGTAGCGGGGCAGGAGGGCGACCGCTTGGTGCTGCACATCGGCTCGGGCACCTACCGGTTTGAAATGGCTACCGACTGGGCTAACTTTCAGCAATATGCAACAGCCAACCAGCAACTGATGGCACCCACACCCAACGAGCCGCGCGTGGTGTTCATGGGCAACTCCATCACCGAAGGGTGGGCGAGGAGCCGCCCCGCCTTCTTCGAAGGGCGCCCCTACATCAACCGTGGCATCAGCGGCCAAACCACCGCGCAGATGGTGCTGCGCTTCCAGCCCGATGTGATCGACCTGAAGCCGAAAGTAGTGGTGCTGCTGGCCGGCACCAACGACATTGCCGGCAACACGGGCTACACCACGCTCGACCAGATCATGGCGAACATCCAACACATGGTGCAACAGGCCAAAGCCCACCAGGTGCGCGTGGTGCTGTGTTCGGTGCTGCCCGCCTACGACTACCCCTGGCGCCCCGGCCTGCAGCCGGCCGGTAAAATCGTGGCCCTGAACCAACGCATTAAACAACTAGCGGCCGAACAAGGGTGTGTGTATGTAGACTATTTCAGCGCCATGGCCGACCAACGCAACGGCTTGCGTGCCGGCCTGGGCGAAGACGGAGTGCACCCCAACGCAGCGGGCTACCAGATCATGGAACCCCTGGTGGAGCGAGGCATTGCAGAGGCATTGAAGTAGTACAGTGAGGACAACGTAGCCTTTAGCGAGAAATTAGATAGAACGTGGTAGCGAATAGCGCGGGGCCGCAGGCACTGCCATAATTTTAAATTTACTAAGCGGCTCTAAGCCAAACGTAATCCGGTTGACTTGCTTTATAAGTTCCTTGAAATACTCCGGCTTTAGTTTGTTGTTGAAGTTTGATGTGGCAATTACTTCTTTCACTTTAAAGAAACTGATTAAATGCAATCGTGCTTGCGAATAAGGAACGTTGAATTTCTTGGTAAGCATTTCAGAAGTTATCTCGAATGTGTAGAGGTCTTCTTTGGTATCAGTGGTCATCATTAACCCAATGAAAGAAATCTTCTTCCTGAATGGTCCAGACCTGCGTAGCTCAGGCACTGATGCAGATGGCCCGCTGGGATGGTTAACATAAAATAATTATAGAACTGTGTGCCAGGAACTTAGCGAGGAAAAAGTAATATAAT
>JBMOLS010000005.1:0-18412 GCA_049324055.1 Bacteroidota bacterium
GCGCAACTTGGTGTCTACCTGAATACCTTCGGCACCTGCCACACACGGTTTGCCCATACCCCGGGCCACCACAGCCGCATGCGAAGTTTTGCCTCCCCGGCTGGTCAGCACACCCTGGGCTGCAAAGAAGCCATGGATGTCTTCGGGTTTGGTTTCTTCGCGCACCAGTATCACCTTTTCACCGGCCCTGCCCAGCAGTTCGGCACGGTCTGCATCAAACACCACATGGCCCGATGCTGCCCCGGGCGAAGCGGGCAGGCCTTGCGCCAGCGGAACCGTTTTGTGAGTGGCATCCAGCCGGGGGTGCAACAGTTGTTCCAGCATGTCGGGTTTGATGCGCAGCAACGCCTGCTCTTTGGTGATAAGCCCCTCGCGGGCCATCTCCACCGAAGTACGCACCAGCGCAGTGGTGTTCATCTTGCCATTGCGGGTTTGCAGGCAATACAGTACACCCTTCTCGATGGTGTATTCAAAATCCTGCACCTCGCGGTAGTGGCCTTCCAACTTGGCACGCAACTCTTCCAACTGGCGGTAGAGCGCGGGCATTTCGATAGCCAGCTCGCTCACGGGCTTAGGGGTGCGAATGCCCGCCACCACATCTTCACCTTGGGCGTTGGTCAGGTATTCGCCAAACATTACATTCTCGCCCGTGCCAGGGTCGCGGGTAAAACCCACACCTGTGGCACAATCGTTACCCATGTTGCCGAACACCATGGTTACCACATTCACGGCCGTGCCGTTGGCCATGGCCGGTGTAATCTTAAATTCCCTGCGGTAGTCGATGGCGCGTTTACCCATCCAGGAGTTGAAGACCGCTTTGATGGCGATTTCCAGTTGATCGTACACATCTTCCGGGAAGGGTTTGCCCAGCGTTTCTGCCACCACGTTTAGAAATCGTTCGCTGATTTCTTCCAGATCGCTGGCATGCAGGCCAATGTCTACTTTCACACCGGCCTTCCGTTTTACCTCTTCAAAGTGGTGATCAAATTTTTCATCGGGCACACCCAATGCCACTTTGCCAAACAGTTGAATAAACCTGCGGTAGGCATCGTAGCCAAAGCGCTCGTTATGGGTTTGCCTGATCAGCCCCTGCAGCGTTCTGCGGTTAAGGCCGAGGTTCAGAATGGTATCCATCATACCCGGCATAGACAGGGCCGAGCCGGACCTTACTGACACGAGCAGCGGGTTTTCCGGATCGCCAAACACCTTGCCCGTGGCGCGCTCGATGGCTTTGATCTGCGCACGCACTTCTTCCATCAGCCCGGCAGGCAGTTGCCTGTCTTTATGGCCAAGGTATTGCAGACACGCTTCGGTACTGATGACAAAACCGGGCGGCACGTTCAGGCCTATCTGTGTCATCTCGCAAAGGTTGGCTCCTTTACCTCCCAACAGTTGCTTGTTTTTTCCATCGCCTTCGCGGAAAGCGAACACATACTTTTTTGAAGAAACCCCGCTGTCGGTTTTTTCCTTTTCGAGGGTGGCGGTCGTATTCATAATGTGAATTTTTAAGTGTGGACTGGGTTCTGTTTCGAACGCATCTAAAGTAGGTGGGCCCCCAATCAGAAAACATGAGTGTGGTCAGCCCGGCAGCAGACAGAAGTCAGTAATCTGGTACGTGCGTACCAAGGCCCATTTTCCCGCAGGCATCAATACAACTTGCCCAAATTTTACTTGGCGAAGTTTTTTAAAAGCAAAACTTCCTTTCGCGCAGGCACCCACGGTCTACGGAGATTTCAAACGTTAGCGTGAAGCATGAAAAATACTAACTTTACACCCTGTAAAAACCAAACCACATGGCACAGGTAGAGTTGATAATGCCCAAGATGGGCGAGAGCATCATGGAAGCAACGATTTTGAAATGGCTGAAAAAGCCGGGCGACAAAATCGAGCAGGATGAATCTGTATTGGAGGTAGCTACCGACAAAGTAGATACGGAAGTGCCTTCTACCCATGCCGGTGTGCTGAAAGAAATTCTGGCGAAAGAGGGAGAAGTGGTAAAGGTTGGCAGCCCCATTGCCCTACTGACCACCGAAGTGGGTGAAGCCACCGCACCGGCTGCTGCACCTACGGCAACCGCTCCGAAAAAAGAAGTAGCCCCTGTACCCGCTGCTGCCACCAACGGCAACGGTGCACACCACCACGTGGGTGCAGATGTCCGCCAGGCCAAAAGATTCTATTCGCCCCTGGTAAAAAATATTGCTAAAGAAGAGAACATTGCCGTAGCCGAACTGGAAACCATACCGGGTACCGGCACCGAAGGGCGCGTTACCAAGAAAGACATTCTGGGCTATGTGCAAAACCGCAAGTTGGGTAAATCCATTGCCGCCACGGCACCGGTTTATGCAGCACCCAAAGGTGTGCCTGTGTCCATCAGCGGTGGCGATGAGATTATAGAAATGGACCGCATGCGCAAGATGATTGCCGAGCGCATGGTAGACAGCAAACGCATCTCGCCACACGTTACTTCTTTTGTGGAAGCCGATGTAACCAACATCGTTTTCTGGCGCAACAAGATGAAGAACGAATTCCAGAAGCGCGAGGGTGATGCACTCACGTTTACACCCATCTTCATCGAAGCAGTGGTGCAGGCCATCAAAGACTACCCGATGATCAATGTGCAGGTAGATGGCGACCGCATCATCAAAAAGAGAGACATCAACATAGGTATGGCGGTGGCGTTACCTACCGGCAACCTTATTGTGCCTGTTATTAAACAGGCTGACCAATACAACCTGACGGGCCTTGCGAAAATTGTAAACGACCTGGCCAGGCGCGCGCGCGAAAACAAGCTGAAACCCGATGAACTGGCAGGCGGTACGTTTACCGTATCGAATGTGGGATCGTTCGGTAATGTGATGGGCACGCCCATCATCATGCAACCGCAGGTGGCCATTCTGGCGCTCGGTGCCGTGCAGAAAAAACCGGCCGTGATCGAAACACCTTATGGGGATGCCATCGCCATCCGTCATAAAATGTTCTTGTCGCACTCGTACGACCACCGCGTGGTAGATGGTGCGTTGGGTGGCAGTGTGGTGAGGCGCGTGGCCGACTATCTCGAAAAGTTCGACATCAACCGCAGCATCTGACGGATCGTTTTTCTGTAAAGCCTTTCTACTAACACCATGGCCAAAGAAAAGGCGGGCGGGGTGAAGTTTACCGCCACCATCGAAAAACAACCCTTTAAAGGAGGCATGCACTACATGGACGTGCCCACCCAGGTAGCGCACCAGTTTACCGACAAAAGGAGCGTGCGCGTTTTTTGCCAACTGAACAGTGACTTTGAATTTGCCTGCGCCATCCGCTCGAATGGGAAAGGTGGCTTCATGATCAGCGTGGGGTTGCCCGTGCTGCGCAAAGCCAAAGTAAAAAAGGGCGACAAAGTGCAGGCTGCGGTGCGCAAAGACCACACGAAATACGGCCACAAGGAACCCGAAGAATTAAAAGAGCTGCTGGCTATGGATGACGAAGGCCGTAAATATTGGGAGCAACTTACCAACGGTGCGCAGCGCAGCCTGATCTACTACATCAATTCTGCCAAATCGGTAGACAAACGCATTGAGCGTTGCCTGTTGTTTATCAACAGGCTGAAAGACACCCAAGGCGCCTGGAAGCCTGGCAAGAATTAGCCGGTTTTTCTAAAGACATTATTCCTTATTTTTGGATCATGTCCAAAGTTATTTCGTTCATCAGCCGCAAAGGCGGCACGGGCAAAACCACCAATGCCATCAACCTGGCTACTTCCTTGGCCCACATGGGCAAGAAAGTAATGCTGGTAGAAACCGACACCAACTACACGCTGAACACCCTACGGAAAATGGAGGTCTTCAAAACCAAAAATCAGAAAGCAGGTTTCGAAATAGCCGGATCGCAAGATGATACCGTAGCAGACGAGCTGTTGCGCCTTAAACAAGATCGTAAACTGGAATATATTGTTGTTGACAGTGCAGGCAAAACCACAAACGAGGGCATCAAAAAATTATGCCTGGTGAGTGATGTGGTGATTGTGCCTACCAGCCTTACCCAAAACGATTTGCTGGTAACCTACCAAACCGTAACCGATCTGGCACCCGCGCGCGAACTCAATACGCAGATGAAGATATTGATTCTGCCCAACCGCATACACAGTGGCACCGGCCTGTATACCGTGCGCGACAGTTTAAAAAACCTCGATGCGTTGGTGTTGCCCGTTATTGTGCCGCAGAAAAACAGGTTTGTCAATTTCAGTACCTTTGATGCCGAGAAAGAGTACCAACCGGTATTCCAGGAGATCTGGAAACACATTGCATGAGCAAGAAGAAAAACACACTGAACGACCTGGAGGAATTTTTGAAGATGCAGGCTTCCTCGCTGGTTACGCCCCCTGCACTAACTGAAAAGGTAAAAGAAGTTCCGGCTGCTCCGGCTCCTGCCACCATCCCCACTCCTGCGCCCGCCCCTGCTCCACGTGCCCTGCCTGCCGATGCAGAAGTGATTGAAGCCATGCGCCATGTTGCCTCTACCGATAAGAAAAAATTTTACGACTTATTGATCCGCATTACGGAAAACCTGCCCAACCGCACCAAAGAAGATGTGCTGCTGATTAACAGCGCACTCTACCTGAAAGGCGGCACCAACTGGAAAGAAACCGTAAGCGATTATTGGAAAAAAGTGGTGTGACCACTAATCGGGCAACACTGCAATCAACTCAACTTCCAGCACTACTTCAGGATTAAATAGCCGGTCTATCTGCACCCACGTGGACGCGGGATAGTCGTTGCGGTAGAAGCTTTTGCGTAGCTCCACGTGTTTCAACAACTCATCGTACTGGGTGGTGTAGATATTTTCTTTCACCACATGCTGAAAGGTAGCTCCGTAATGGGCCAGTGTTTTCTCCAGCGCCTCGTAGGTTTTCTTCACGGCTTCGCCCATAGGGCCGCGTGCCGCGTGGCCCGAAATGTAAATGGTATTACCTGCTTTTACGGCCTGTGTGTAGCCATATTGATCTTCCGATGCCTTGTTCGCGTTATACTTTTCTTTCTGTAAAGGGGGGGCGCCTTGCGCCAGCACAAACCAGGGTATCAGCGCAATTAAAATAGCCAGTAACATTAAAATCCAAAGCTTGCGATCAGCGCGATTCATAGTAAGGAATGTAAATGGGCTTAGAAACGGAGGTGCGCCCAAGAAAGTTGAACCTCTTCGTTCTTTTAACAAGGATTAACATAAATGGGATAGTGCAAACCGGTGAGGCCGCAAAAAACCCGACCCATTCTCACGCAAATGGTGTGAGGCTACGCGGCAGCCACGGGCAGCTCCACACAAAAGGCCACCCAGCCTTCGCGGGAGTCGTCAAGGTATAGGCGGCCGTTGTTCAGCTTCACAAAGTAAGCCGACATGGCCAGGCCCAGGCCGGTGCCCTTCTCGCCTGCCGTGCCGGGCGTAGAGCTAACCTGGTAGGTAAACAGTTTGTCTTTCACGTCCGGCAAAATTCCATTTCCCTCGTTGGCTACGGCTACCCGAATACCCACGCGGTTTTCGGTGGCTTCAAATGCTTCCATCTTGATGGTGGCATAGAAACCTGAAAACTTAATGGCATTTATAATCAGGTTACGGAACACCAGGTTGATCATCTACTGATCGCTCGCGCTTTACATACTGCGAAAACACCACAAAGACCAACAGGCACGTGAGGTTAAGACACAGAGCGTGGCGAAAATTCAAACCACTGGCCGTAATCACCAACACGAAGATGAGAAACAGCAACTTGGTAATATAAAATAAGGAGGCATGCCTCCATACATGGCCGTAATCAATGCGGTGCCGAAGTTGGCCAGCGCCAGGGCAATGATGCTGAGGTATATGGAAACCACCGAAAGGGACGACCGAAAACTAAGTGCCATGAGGATGGCCGACACCACCAGCGCGCCCGAACGCGTAGCCAATACCACTGGGTAGTTTACATCGCGAAACAAGTCTATAACCAGGAACAGAGACATCCCAAAAAAAGTGATGAAAGCCACCAGCCGCAGGGAGTTGAGGTTGGAGGGCATAACAAAGCGCGCATAGGCGTGCTCTAGTTCGTCCGGAAATTTCCAGATGTAAGAATATCTCGAAAAAAATTGCAAGTTTGCAGCAGTTACAAGCGGACAAAGTAGAACAAAAAAACGAGTTCCAGCCAGGTATCTGTTTGATGACGTTAATAATTATCAGCCCGGCAACCATTCTCCTTTAAACCAAATAAAGCACGAATCGGCCAGGGTAGTTCGTCTAAAATACCGACTCAGACACTTCTAAAAACCTTTAAAAACCATACTTCATGAAATTCGGAACCAAAGCCGTGCATGCCGGTGTATCGCCCGATCCTTCTACGGGGGCCATCATGACACCCATTTTTCAAACGTCAACCTACGTGCAAGAGTCGCCCGCTCAGCACAAAGGCTACGCCTATGCCCGCGGTGCCAACCCTACACGCAACCAACTGCAGCAAAGCATAGCAGCCCTCGAAAATGGTAAGCATGCCATCTGCTTTTCGTCTGGCATGGGCGCCACCGATGCGGTAATCAAATTGCTGAAACCCGGTGATGAGGTAATTACCAGCAACGACCTGTATGGCGGCTCTTACCGCATGTTTAAACGCATCTACGAAAAATTCGGCATCAAATTTCATTTCATCGACCTTACCGATGCAGCCAATGCGGCTAAGTACGTAAACAGCAACACGCGCCTGCTCTGGCTGGAAACGCCCTCTAATCCGCTGATGCGCATTATCGACATCAGCGCCTGTGTGGCCTTGGCAAAGAAGCACAACATACTGGTGGCGGTAGACAATACCTTTGCCTCTCCTTACTTGCAAAATCCGCTCGACCTGGGTGCAGACATTGTGATGCACTCGGTAACCAAATACCTGGGCGGTCACAGCGATGTGATTATGGGTGCGCTGGTGATGAATGACGACAAGCTGCGCGAAGAGCTCGCCTTCATACAAAACTCGTGCGGTGCGGTGCCCGGTCCGCAAGATTCTTTCCTGGTGCTGCGCGGAATCAAGACGCTGCAATTGCGCATGGAACGCCACTGCCTGAACGGAAAGAAAGTGGCCGAGTTTCTGCGCAACCACCCCAAGGTAGGCAAAGTGTATTGGCCTGGCTTTGCCGATCACCCGAACCACAACATCGCAAAAAAACAGATGCGCGATTTTGGCGGCATGCTTTCCTTCGAATTGAAGAATGATACCGAAACCAACGCACGCAAGCTGGCCGAAGAGGTAGAATTGTTTGCCCTGGCCGAATCGCTGGGTGGTGTGGAGTCGCTGATTAACCACCCCGCTTCCATGACGCATGCCAGCATACCAAAAGAAGAGCGGTTAAAGAACGGACTTACCGATTCGCTGCTGCGCCTGAGTATTGGTATTGAAGACGCAGAAGACCTGATAGCAGATTTAACACAGGCCCTCGCTAAGATCTAACCCAAACCCTAGAAGAGAATAGCCCGTCAGACCGCTACAGGCGGCCTGACGGGCCATGCTTGCTCAATTATTGTCGATCGGGTTATTCTTGGCCCTGCGTATGTGGCGGCTGGCCCGATCTTGCTTGCGCTCCAGCCGTCTGCGCTCGGCCATCGTTACCTCGCCATCGGCTTTTGCCCTGCGTTCACTCCTTCTGATGTGCCTTTGCTCGGCACGGAGGGCGCGCGTTTCGCCTTGGGTAAGTTCGCCACTCTGTTTACCTTCCTGAATGCGCGCCTGCTGCGTAGCCTGCCGGGCGTTGGCGCGAGGCGTACGGGTTTGCGCCTGGGCCAGCCAGGCCACAGATACCAGACAACTCACTAACAAAATACGTTTCATGATCTTCATTGATTTTCCTCTTGGACTCACAAAAACCACCCAGGTTTAATGAGTCATCAATTTTTTCTTTTTGGAGGTTTGATGCGCTTGCTCTTGCGCGCCTGTTGCTTTTGAATGCGCACTTTCTGCTTGTTGCTCACCTTATTGTCCTTGCCCGCCTTCCGGTTGGTTTCATACACCAGCCGCTGCTCTTGCGTCATCTTCGCGCGCTCCTCGGGGCTCAGTTTAGGTGGCCTTTCCCGCTTCTGGGCAAACCCATCAGATAAGCCCACCAACATCAGGCAAATTATGCCTATCCATTTCATAACTTTATATTACTTCAGGTCAAACTTCCAACGGCAAACGAACAACGAATTCGCTGCCCTTTCCTTGTTCAGATTTTAGCTCGATGTTTCCTTTGAGGCGATCCACCAGCGTTTTCACAATGGCCAGACCCAGTCCGTTAGAGCTTTCGCCAGCGGTGGGTCGTGCGCTCAGCCGCTTAAATTTTTGAAAGAGGAATTTCCTGTCCTCCTCGGAAAAGCCAGGGCCCTGGTCCATCACAGACAAACTCCACATGCCCGCCTCCTTAGCAGTCTTCAGCCACACGGTAGATCCTTTCGGTGAAAACTTGATGGCATTGGTTAACAGGTTATCGGCTATGCGGCTCACATAACTCCGGTCAGTTTTAACCAAGCCCGCAAACTGCAATTCCACCTTCAGGTCTATCAACTTCTCTTGCGCAGCAACCTGCAGTGCCTGTGCACGTTCGTTCAGCAAGGGCCCAAGCGCCACCTCTTCATAATGGGCCGCTCCGGAAATTTCCTCGAGCGCATTCACATCCAGCAAGTCGATGATCAGGTCAATACCCGACTGCGTGGAATCTTTGATCAGTTTCAGGTAGCCCTGCTGGTTGGCATTCAGCCCGCCTTCCATCTCCATCAGGTTCGCCAACCCCTTGATGCGGTTGAGTGGTGATTTTAGGTCGTGGGCCACAATGTTCATGATGGTGTTCTTTTCCTGGTTAAGATCAGACAGCACGCGGTTGCTGTGCGAGAGCGTTTCGTTCTGCTTGGTTATTTCTTCGCGCTGTCTGAGTATGTGCGAGTTTTGCTGCGCCAGTTTTAAGTTAATATGCCTGCGCCTGCGGCTCACCCAAAATACCAGCATGGTAATGATGGCGATGGAAACAATAACAATGATAAGCAACAGGTTTTCAAAACGCTTCTGCTCCAGTAGAATGTGGTTACGTGCTTCGTTGGCCTTCAGGCGTTCGTTTTCTTTCTCCTTCTTTTCCATCTCCAGTTGAAACTGGAGCCTATCGATTTGTCTGCTAAGGTCTTTATTTTGCAGCATCTCAGAAAAAATGCGGTAACGATTTTGGTATTCCGTCATCAAGCCTTCGTTACCCTGTTGCCTATATATTTCTGCAAGCAAAAAAGCGGCATCGCGCTGAAATGCTACATTGCCCGAGCGCTCGGCCGACTGAAATACCTCGTGCAGCAGCGAGGCGGCCCGGTTCAACTCTTTTTGATGGTAATAGTACCGCGCCTGCAGGTAGTTGGCGCGCAGAAACAGTTTTTGGTTAGTGGCCTCCCGAATGTTTCCTGAAATGGTTTTTAACTCGGCCATGGCCTCTGGCCACTTGCCTTCGGCACTCAAAATTTCTGCCAGCCCAATGGTGAGTTCTGTCTGCGTGGTGGGGTCATTCACCCGGCCGGCTATCGAATCGGCCGACAGGAAACTTTGGAGGGCATCATCGGTTTTGCCGGCCACCTGTTGAATGATGCCCAGCTCCATAAACGAAGAGATGAGCAGTCGCGGATCGCCCAACCCCTTGCGCAGGGCCAGCGCATACTCCGACATCTCCAGGGCTTTGTTGAAATCTTTCTGCGAACTGTAAATATTGGCAAGGCTTCGGGCCACGTAAGCAAGTCCCGATTTTTCATTCAGCACTTCGAAAATATCTTTGGCGCGAATGAAGTTGTCGTAGGCACGTACCAGATCGCCCTGATCGAAAAACATGCGCCCCAGGTTATTGTAGCCAAAGGCGAGTTGCACCGAATCGTTTTGCGCAGTAGCCACCTCTATGGACTCATAATGGTATTGAAGCGAATTTCTGTAGTCGCCTTTGTTGGCATAGGCCAGGCCGATAAAACTCAGAGGTTTGGAAAGTTCTTTTTCTATTTCACGCGCTTTGCCTTGCTCGTAGGCCATGGTGCAGTAGAAAATGGTGCTGTCGGGGTAGGAGTAGCGAAATTCGAAGCCAATGGCATTCCATAGTTGAAACTGCTGGTCGGCCGGGGCGCCATCCAATTGTCTGCGTAAACTATCTATGAGGCTGAGGTTCTGGGCATTTATATGTATGCCTATTGCCCAAATAAATAGAAAAGTTAACCCACCACGCATGCTTAGTTTTTTTCTTGGTTTTTAGAGAAGGTATTTCTGTTCAGAGCACCCCTTTCCACAATGGCATCATTTATTTTTCGCACCACTTCATCCAGTTCCGTGCCCGACTGGCGCAAATGTTCAATCAGTTCTTTTTCCTTCTGGTCGGCCAGGGCTGCGTAGTCAATCAGGTTAATCAAGCCCAACAGGCGGCTAAGGGGCCCGCGCAGCAAGTGCGAGTTGATGTAGGCATATTCGGCCAGCTGGTTATTCTGGGCCTCCAGCTCGCGTGTGCGTTCGCGCACACGGTCTTCCAGGCTTTGGTTGATGCGCACAATCTCCCTGCGGTGCAGGCGAATTCTCCTTTCGTAGTCCCTGCGCTGGTTGGCGCGGTAGGCCAGGGTTACAATATCGGCCAGCGCCTGTGCAAACAAAATGTCTTCCGGTGTCCAGTGGCGTGCGCTTTCCGTCTGCTCGCAACATAAAACACCCGCCAGTTCGCCATCGATAAAGTAAGGTGCGTCCATCATCGATTCAATGTGGCGGGGCTCCAGGTACGATTGCTTGAACTCGAAAGTATCTTCATTGTAGGCCGCCTGTTTGGCCGAGATAACGCCCTCGCGCTTCAGGGCTTCAAAATAACGTGGAAAATTGGTGAGCAGCAGGTCTTCTTCTTCGCGGTGGTTGCGGGTGGCCGCATCGTACAGCACCAGGCATTGCAGGCTGTTGCGCTCGCGGTTAATGGCCCACACACTCACCCGGCTGGTCTGTAGCGTGTCGGCTGCCACCTGGGTAAGGTAGCGCATGGCCTCCCCGAAATCGCCAAAATTAACCGCACGGCTTTTGGATATTTGCAGCAGCGTGTGCCAGTGTCTTTCCAGCACGCTGTTGCGCTGAAAAATTTCTTCCACACGTTTTCTCAGCTCGCGGTTAACGTGTTCTATTTGCCTGTTCTGGCTGGAGAGCAAATCGTTTTGGCGCTGTATAAAATCGCGCTGCGATATGATTTCATTGCGCTGCTGCACCAGCTCTTCGTTCTGTGTTTGTATTTCCTCTTGTTGGTCGAGCAGGCGAATGTTCTGTGCGTTCACCTGGTCGATGTTTTTCTTGGTGGCTTTGTAATACAGGTGCGTGAAGAAGTACGACACCGTTACCAACCCCACAATAGAAAAAGAGGAACGCCAGGGTGCGCTGCCATCGCTCAGCACGTTGGCATCTTTAAAAAAGAAGTTGAAAAGCACCGCAGAAATAAGCACCACCCCGAGCCACACTTTGGAAGCGTTGTGGTTTACCAGCAGGTGCGCCATGATGGGCATCAGCGCCAGCCAGGGCATTACCAGCGAGTAGATGCCACCCGAATAGGCAATGCCTGCCATGAACGAAATCCAAAAAAGAAAAACGGTGATCTGCGCCAGCCACTTTACCGGCAACACCGCTCGCGCCAGCAGCACAAGCACAACTGCCAGCGCTGCCGGCAAGGCCAGGAACAACCACTGCGGCACATGTACGTGAAAGCGCGGCTGGATGACGGCATAAAATAGGCTGACAGCCATGGCGATACCGTTGAACTGCACCACCAGCAACGCCCGGGTGCGCTCGTCATCGTGGTATTTTTGCAAGAATCGGAAAATGCCCTCCCCCATAGCCATAACAAGTGGGAAGATACTAAAAGAATGGCGTTCGAAAGGTTACTTTTTTTGAAGATCCGAAGGCCAAACCTGCATCTACTCCTCCACAAAATTCATATCGCGCGAATAGGTTTCATCGATGGCCCGCAGCGCCCACAGGGCAATGACTACCGTGATCACACCCACGATCAGCGCCCCCTGCACAATGCCCAGTTCAGCCCGCAGAAATTTAAACAGCAGGGTAATGGGCACCACCGTGCCCCGAATAAAATTAGGAACCGTAGTTGCCACGGTAGACCGCAGGTTGGTACCAAACTGCTCTGCCGCAATGGTTACAAACAGCGCCCAATAGCCCACGGCAAATCCCAGAATAAAACACGCTACATAAAACATGGCTGGCGTTTCCAAAGGGTAAAAGAGGTAGAACAGCACGGCACCCATGGTAAGGAGAATAAAAACCAACACAATGCGCTTGCGCGATCGCAGGGCCTGGCTGGAGAAACCGCTGGCCAAATCGCCTGCGGCCAGGCCGAGGTAGCTGAACATCACCGAATCGCCCGCAACAATGGCACCCTGCACACCCAGGGCTTGCGCGAACTCGGGAGAGAACGTGATGAGAATGCCTATGACATACCAGATGGGCAAGCCGATGAAAATACAGCCCATAAATTTTTTGAATCGCACACCGTTGTTGAAGAGCTGGAAAAAATTACCACGCTCTACCTGTTGCTCCTTCACCTTCATAAAAATACCCGACTCGAACACGCTGATGCGCGCCAGCAGTAGTAGCAAGCCGAGTCCGCCACCGATGAAGTAGGCAATCTGCCAGTCGAATTCTTTGGCTACAAAGTTGGCCAGCACTGCGCCCATCAACCCAACGGTGGCCACCAGGGCCGTGCCGTAGCCACGCAGGCGTGTGGGCAGCACTTCACTTACCAGCGTAATGCCGGCACCCAGTTCGCCTGCCAGGCCAATGCCGGCAATGAAGCGCAGCACTGCGTATTGATCCACGGAAGTGACAAACCCGTTGGCGATGTTGGCCAGCGAATACAACAAGATGGAACCAAAGAGCACCGACAAGCGGCCACGCTTGTCGCCCATTACACCCCAGATGATGCCACCAATGAGCAGACCCGTCATCTGCACCTGCAGCAGAAACTCGCCCTCATCGAAGAGGTTCGCCTCGGGCACGCCAAGGGCCATCAGGCTGGGCCTGCGCACAATGCTGAACAAGAGCAAATCGTAGATGTCTACAAAGTAACCGAGGGCCGCCACGATAACGGGCACGCTGAAAAGGGCCTTCCAATTCTTGTCGTTCATGAAATATTAATAATGTCTATTCCCACACTAAAGAACGGGCTTGGGAAACAAAAGGCCGGGTGCACTCTTGTATTCCCTTCTCCATCATTGAACCAATATTAAGAAACGAAACGGAATGCTCCACATCACGAGCGGGGTTCATTCAAGTTTTTTCTGAACCTACACTTTTTAGTGGCGGCAAATGCCTGGTGACAATGGACCAGATGATAGCGTCATCAATGCTATCGTAGGATTGGATGAGTCTGTTTCTTAAACTTATTATTTGGGCAGCATTGCTTAAGTGGTTCTTGCCAAACTCCTTCAGAAACTATTCACAGCCTCACCAACTATACCCAAATGCCTCTCAACCGCGCCTTTTGTTTTCAAGTCAGATTGGTAATAGACAAACGATTTAATATCACGGGTAAAATCTTCGATTAACGCAATGGAGTTCACTATGTCAGACAAAAACTTTTTCTCCTTCTCGGTCATAGATAAGTTTTTTTGTCCGTTCAATGGATGCCTTCAGATAGGGATTTCGAATAGAATCATCTGTCAATAAGTCGACCTTTCTCTGGAAAAAGTTTTCAAGTTTGTCCCACAGCGAAAGAAGGGCTTCCCCCCGCTCCACGGGATCATCGATATCAACGCTTACAACTAAATCAATGTCGCTTTTATCTGGGTCAAAACGCGGGGTGATTGACGAACCGAAAGCATAGATTTTGTCAACTTGATGCAAGCGACAAAGCTCCACGAAATCCGTGTGCCTATCCTTTATTAGGGTAGTCAAATCCATAGTTAAATATACTTAATTGTTTGGCTAAACTCTCGCGTACCCCTACCCAGAAAACGGAGCGGCCTGGTTACAAAATGACACCGTATCAGGTGATGTCTTTGAGAACTATCCGAAGGCATCAACCCGCCAGTTTGCCCAATAATCAACTTTCTCCACCATTGGCCGGTTTCTGCCTTTTATAGAAAAGTGTCGGGTTGTTTGGTGTAAATCTGCTATCTCGGCATGAAATGAAAACTTCTTTTACTATGAGAAAAATATTATGGCTTGTGTTGGCTGTGTGTTGTGCCATGCCTGTGGTGGCACAAAAGAAAGGCACCGCCAGTAAGGCCACACTTACCTACGATGAAAAACTGTATAATGGACTGGAGTGGCGCAGCATCGGCCCCTACCGGGGAGGCCGCTCGGCCACCGTTACGGGCGTGCCCGGTAAGCCGAACCTTTTTTATTTCGGTTCGGTAGGTGGCGGTGTGTGGCGCACCACCGATGCCGGCAACACCTGGGAGAACATTTCCGATGGCTTCTTCGGAGGCTCCATCGGGGCGGTGGCGGTGAGTGAGTGGGACAACAATGTGATCTACGTAGGCGGTGGCGAAAAGACCGTGCGCGGCAACGTGTCGTATGGCTACGGCATGTACAAGTCTACCGATGCTGGCAAAACCTGGACGCACATCGGCCTGAAAGAATCGCGCCACATTCCACGCATCCGCATTCATCCTAAGAACCCCGACCTGGTGTATGCAGCCGTGCTGGGCGACCTGTTTAAGTCGAGCGAGGAGCGCGGTGTATACCGTTCGGAAGATGGGGGCAAAACCTGGAAGCGCATTCTATTCGCTAACGCGGATGCGGGTGCCGTAGACCTGGTGATGGACCCCAACAATGCAAGGGTATTGTACGCTGCCACCTGGCGCATTCGCAGAACCCCCTATAGCCTGGAAAGCGGTGGCGAGGGTTCTTACCTGTGGAAGAGTACCGATGGTGGCGACACGTGGACGAACATTTCGAAGAACGAAGGTCTGCCCAAGGGCACGTGGGGCATCGTGGGCGTAAGCGTTTCGCCCGTTAATTCCAACCGCGTCTATGCCATCATCGAAAACGACAACGGTGGCGTTTACCGTTCGGACGATGCCGGCAAAACCTGGCGCAAGATGAATGAAGACCGCAGCCTGCGCCAGCGCGCATGGTACTACACCCGTATCTATGCCGATACCAAAGACGAAGACATGGTATACGTGCTCAACGTATCGTACCACCGCTCTAAAGACGGGGGCCGCACCTTCCAGAGCTACAACGCACCCCATGGCGACCACCATGATTTGTGGATAGCGCCCGAAGACAACCAACGCATGATCATTGGCGATGATGGTGGCGCACAGGTGTCGTTCGATGCAGGTGAAAACTGGACTACCTACCACAACCAGCCTACTGCACAGTTTTACCGTGTAGCCACCGACAACAGCTTCCCCTACCGCATCTATGGCGCCCAGCAAGATAACTCTACCGTGCGCATTGCGCACCGCACCGATGGCTTTTCCATTGGCGAGCGCAACTGGGAGCCTACCGCTGGCGGTGAAAGCGGACACATTGCCGTAGACCCTACCGACAACGATGTGGTGTTTGGGGGCAGCTACGATGGCTACCTTACCCGCATGAACCACCGCACCGGTGAGGAGCGCAGCATCAACCCTTGGCCCGACAACCCCATGGGCCACGGAGCCGAAGGCGCTAAGTACCGCTTCCAATGGAATTTCCCCATCTTCTTTTCTCCGCACGACCCCAAAAAATTGTATGCCGCCTCTCAGCATCTGCACGTTACCTACAACGGGGGCGAAAGTTGGGAGCTAATCAGCCCTGACCTTACCCGCAACGACCCCACCAAACTGGGCCCCTCGGGCGGACCCATCACCAAAGACAACACCTCAGTTGAATATTATTGTACCATCTTTGCAGCAGGAGAATCGCCTTATGAAAAAGATTTCCTCGTAGCCGGCTCAGACGATGGCCTGGTGCACATCTCGCGCGATGGCGGCAAAAACTGGACCAAGGCAACCATTCCCGACATGCCCGAGTGGACCATGATCAACAGCGTGGAGTTCGACCCACACACCAAGGGCGGCATCTACATTGCGGGCACCCGCTACAAACTAGGCGACTACAAACCTTACCTGTTTGTAACGAAAGACTATGGCAAAACATGGATGAAGATAACGGATGGCATTGATGCAGGCCACTTTACGCGTGTGCTGCGCGCAGACCCTGCACGCAAAGGGTTGTTGTATGCAGGCACCGAAAGCGGCATGTATGTATCGTTCGATGATGGCGCCAGTTGGAAACCATTCCAGTTGAACCTGCCACTGGTGCCCATCACCGATCTCACCATCAAAAACAACAACCTCATCGCGGCCACGCAGGGGCGCAGCTTCTGGTTGATTGACGACCTCACACCTCTGCATCAGCTAAGCGATGCCGTTGCCCAGAGTGAGTTCTACCTCTACAAACCGATGCCCAGCTACCGCATGCCAGGCGGGCAGGGTGGCTGGCGCGGCCAGTCCAAAACAGAGGGGCAAAACCATCCGGGCGGTGTAATGATTCACTACTACCTGAAAGACACGGCCAAGGCAGTAGCATCGCTCGAAATTCTGGAAGCCAACGGCACCCTTATCAAGAAGTATGCTACCAAGCCCGACAAAAAGGCGAAAGAAGAACAATTACCCAAGTTAAAGCCCGGCACCAACCGCTTTGTGTGGAACATGCGTTACCCCAATGCCGATGGGTTCGATGGGCTGATTCTGTGGGGAGGTGGATTGAACGGACCCAAAGCGATACCGGGCACCTACAAGGCACGCCTCACGGTGAACGGCAAATCGGTGGAAACAGAATTTGAAATTCTGAAAGACCCGCGCACCAGCGGCACACCTGCCGACATCAAAGAACAATTCGACTTTTTGATTTCGGTGCGCGACAAACTGAGCGAGACCAACAATGCAGTGAAAAAAATAAGAACTGCCCGCGAACAGATTAACCGCGTAACCGAACCCATGAAGGGCAAGGAAGAGATGAAAGACGTAACCGAGCTGGCCAAGACCATGCTGGACGAGATGAAGAAAATAGAGGAGGCACTCTACCAGACCAAAAACCGGAGTGGCCAGGACCCGCTCAACTTCCCCGTGCGGCTGAACAACAAACTGGCGGCCCTTTCGGGCGAAGCGGAGAACAGCGACTACAAACCCACCGCACAGGTAAAAGCCGTCTACACAGAAATTACGGGCAAGATTGACGAGCAACTGCGCGCGCTGGACGCCATCTTTAAAACGAAGGTGCCGCAGTTCAACGACCTGGTGAAACAAAAACAAGTGAGCGCCATCGTGCTGGAGTCGATGTAATACGATTGCATATAGTGCCCATCATAAAAAGGGCTGCCTTCCAATTCCTTTCACTTGCCTGCCGGCAGTGTAAGGCGGTGCGAAGGCAGCCTTCTTTTTTGCCGGAAGCGATTGAACCCCAAGGGGGCGATCCTTCATTCTCCCGAAGCATTTTTTTGGATGAAAAACTTTGCGTTTAGCACATAAAATGAGATTTTTAAACAAATGCAGGTTTTCGCGGTTACCATCGCTGCAAAAACCGGCATGAAAATGGCGAAAATTGGCTGCAACCACTTTTACATCTAACCCCTCTGTAAAAATGAAAAGGCACGTTTTTCCCATTATTTTCGTAGTTGGCCTCGTTTGGCTGTTGCTTCAACTCTTTTTGTAAGGTCCAACAAAATACCATCCCAGGGGTATTGCTGTTCCACGCTGCTACTGGTATTATTGAATTTATTCTTATTGAAATTCAATAATACCATGAAGCACATTATACATAGCATTGTTACGTTGGCCCTTTTAGGGTTCACTGTTTTGCAGTTCTCCTTTTGCGGTAAAGACGATCCGCCCCCGGCACCCGAACCCACAGAGGCAGAAAGAGTAACTGCCCTGCTCACGGCTGGAAACTGGCCTCTGACCAGCGTAACCGTAGAAGGCGAAAATGCAGCCGAGATTTTTAAAGACTTTTCCATCACCTTTACCAACACCGGCTACACCACCACGGGTACTACGCCTGTATGGAAGCGCTCCGGCACCTGGGCCTTTACCGATGCCACGGCCACCAAATTCAGGCGCGATGACAACGTGGAAGTCACCATCGAGTCCATTAACGAAACTTCTCTGAAACTCGTGCTCTTCTGGGAGCAGGAACTAACCGAACCCGGCCGCACCAACGCACTGCGCGGCCGTCATGAATTCACTTTAACAAAATAATTCTTAACTGCAATACCATATCTATGAAAACTGTTTACTTCAGAACGCTCTTTATCGCGCTGCTTTGCGTAGCCACCGGGCACGTAACGGCACAGAACAAGTCGCTGGGTGTGGGCACGTCCACACCCAACCCCAACGCTGCCCTGCATGTAGAATCACCCACCAGCAACCAGGGTTTCATTATGCCAAGGCTAACCACTGCCCAACGCACAGC
>JBMOLS010000006.1:0-16904 GCA_049324055.1 Bacteroidota bacterium
CAGAAGCATTCAATTCCATTAAAGACACCAAACTATTCGGTATAGAAGGAGTGTTTGTGGACAAATTCATTCAAAACGCTACCGTTTTTGCGAAAGCAAATGCGCGAATAAGGGTGCAGGTAAAGTTGCCTGGTTTGGCCTTAGATCTCATCATATTTGGAGGCATTATGATGATTGTGTTGTATGTGCTTGCTACTAAAAATAACCTCAATGCTTCTTTGCCTATCATTACGCTCTATGGTTTTACCGCGTATCGCCTCAAGCCACAGATTCAAACTATTTTCAATTCTGTGTCGAATATTAATTTTTCGCGAGCGTCACTGGGAGTCGTGTTAAGTGATGTAAAAAAATTATCGGCTACTGTCGAAGAAAAGCAAACCGGAGTCGTTGACAAAATTCAATTTCAACATCTTTCACTTGAAGATATCGTATTCAGGTACCCACAAGCCGAAGACTTTGCCTTGCGAGGCATTAGCTTTGAAGTTCTCAGTCGGCAATCGGTGGCACTTGTAGGACCCTCCGGTTCGGGAAAAACTACACTGGTGGATATTATCCTTGGCTTACTTGAACAACAGCAGGGTAAAGTTAAAGTGAACGGTCAGGAAGTAACTGTATCAAACAAACATGTCTGGCAGAGCAGGCTGGGTTACGTTCCTCAGCATATCTACCTTTTGGATGACACAATCCTGAATAATATTGCTTTTGGAGTGCCTGCCAATAAAATTGACATGCAGAAAATAACCAAGGCGTTGGAGTTGGCCGATTTGGCAGGGTTTATCGGGACATTGCCAGCCGGTTTAAACACAGAAATTGGCGAACGAGGTGTTCGATTGAGTGGCGGTCAGCGGCAGCGGATAGGTATCGCTAGGGCGCTCTATCGCGACCCAGAGGTATTAGTTTTAGACGAAGCCACAAGCGCCTTAGATGGTATTACGGAGGACAACATTATAGGGTCATTGAATAAGTTACATGGTAATATAACTTTGATCATGATTGCTCATAGACTCACTACAGTACAACACTGTGATTGTATCTTCATGATGGAAGGAGGTAAACTGGTGCAGGAAGGTACCTATCAGGAATTATTAGAAACAAATTTGACGTTTAAACGAATGGCAAAGGCAACATCTTTTTAAAACTTGTGTATGACTTTTTTAAGAGGTAAGTCTATTTTGGTAACCGGGGGTACAGGATCTTTCGGTAGAAAGTTTGTGGAAGTAGTCACTACACAGTACCCCGATTTCAAGAAACTTGTCGTGTTCTCGCGCGATGAACTAAAACAGTATGAAATGGCTCAGGTTTTTAATCAAACGGAGATGCGTTATTTCATTGGCGATGTTCGTGATCTGAACCGATTGAAGCGGGCTTTTGAGGGAATTGACATAGTAATCCATGCAGCTGCATTAAAACAAGTGCCCGCGGCTGAGTATAATCCGATGGAGTGTATCAATACCAATATTTTCGGTGCCGAAAATGTAATAACGGCAGCGCTGGATTGTGGTGTGACAAATGTTGTAGCACTGTCCACCGATAAAGCAGCTGCACCCATCAATTTATATGGGGCGACAAAGTTGTGCTCAGACAAACTTTTTGTGGCTGCTAACAACATCAAAGGGCCGCGTGATATCAAATTCTCGGTAGTCCGCTATGGCAACGTTATGGGTTCGCGGGGATCGGTTATTCCATTCTTTCTTGAAAAAAGGAAGACGGGTATTCTCCCCATCACGCATCCGGAGATGACGCGTTTTAATATTTCACTTATTGAAGGTGTTGAACTTGTTTTACATGCCTTACAAAACTCGTTCGGTGGTGAAATTTTTGTTCCAAAGATACCTTCTTATAAAATACTGGACGTAGCCGAAGCAATAGGGCCAAACTGCGAACACCGAATAGTGGGCATAAGGCCGGGTGAGAAAATTCACGAGGAGATGATTACCGAGTCTGATTCATTTTTTACTGTTGACGCTGGTAGGTACTACCTGATATGCCCTCAGGTGCCTGACTGGCCCAAGAAAGAGATACTTGTGAAATATTCTGGAACGGAGATGCCACCAGGCTTCAAGTATAATTCAGGATCAAACAATCAGTGGCTTTCCGTTGAGCAAATACGCGCGCTAATTCGCGAACATGTCGATCCTAACTTCAGTTACTGATGGCTATCATTTCCTACGGACGTCAGAATATTACGGAGGAGGACATACAGGCCGTGTGCGAAGTGTTACGCTCGGACTATTTAACCCAAGGCCCAAAAGTAGCTGAATTCGAAGAGGCTTTTTCAAAGTATGTAAATGCACGTTTTGCAGTGGCTGTTTCAAATGGAACTGCCGCCCTACACCTGGGGGCAATTGCTTTGAATGTAGATGAGCGTAGTAATGTTATTACTACACCTATTACCTTTGCCGCATCGGCTAACGGAATCCGGTACTGTGGCGGAAATATTCATTTTGCTGATATAGATAGTGCTACATTTCTGATTGACCTCAACAAGGTCGAAGATTTGATAAAAAGCAGGCCAGATGGTTTTTTTCATGGCATCATTCCTGTTGACTTTGCAGGCCAATCGGTTCCTGTTGAGGATTTAAATTTTCTGGCGAACAGATACCACCTATGGATAATGGAAGATGCTTGTCATGCTCTAGGTGGATATTTTTTAGATACGTCAAAAACGGTTCATCGCATAGGCAGCTCATTTTTTTCAGACCTTACTGTTTTCTCTTTTCATCCGGTGAAGCACATAGCAACAGGCGAAGGCGGCATGATAACCACTAATAATAGAAAAATATATGAACGCCTACTCAGTCTTCGCACACATGGAGTTACTCGCGACCCAGATAAAATGAAGGAGAATCATGGGGGTTGGTACTACGAGATGCAGGAACTTGGATACAACTACCGGTTAACCGACCTGCAGTCAGCTCTTGGTATTTCCCAATTAAAACGAATCGATCAAAACATAAACAGACGCATCGAAATAGCTGATCGATATTTCAGGGAGCTAAGTGGTATTCCCGAGTTAAAAGTACACCCAGTCAAGGATGGTCATGCCTATCATCTCTATGTCATACTTACACCGAAGCGTGATGATCTGTATGCATACCTTAGTGAAAAAGGAATTTATTGTCAGGTTCACTATATTCCGGTTCATACAATGCCTTACTATCAGTTACTCGGCTTTCGAAAAGGTGATTTTCCAAACGCGGAGAAATACTATGAACAGTGTCTTAGCATCCCCATGTATCACTCTCTTACCGATGCCGACCAATCAAGGGTGATTGAGTCCATTAAAACTTTTTTCCAATGATCAGTAAGTTAGTGTTAGGCACGGTTCAATTTGGGCTTGACTACGGCATCAACAATACGAGGGGTAAAATTTCGTTTGCGGAGAGCAAAACGATCCTGCAAATGGCGGCAAAGGATGGTATTGATATGCTGGACACCGCAAGCGCTTATGGCGATAGCGAGGAGATAATTGGAAACATTACCCATGGCAAATTGCCTTTTAAGATTGTTACAAAGGTGGGAGATGTTCAATCAGAATACTTTCACACGCGGCTGAGACAGTCCCTTTCACGATTAAAGTGCGATCGACTTTACGGATGCCTGATTCATGATATCGATGTTTTAACAAGAACCCCCACTTTGTGGAACAAACTCCTCGAAGCTCAGGAGCAGGGGCTAATAATCAAGAGAGGCGTCTCGGTGTATCACCCCGATGAATTGATAGCCTTGATCGATGAGGGTAAGGTTCCCGATATTGTTCAGGTGCCCTACAATGTTTTTGACAGAAGATTTGAACCACTATTCCCTCTATTGAAGCATAAAGGGATTGAAATTCATGTGCGATCGGTTTTCTTGCAGGGTTTACTATTATCGGCCACAGAGCAGCTAAAACCACGATTTGATCCAATAAAGAACAAAATCACGCGATTAAAGGAGCTGGCAGATAGGTCGGGAGTTTCGCGTGTTGCACTGTTGATGCAATTTGCGCTGCAAGTACAACAAATTGATCGGGTGGTAATTGGTGTTGACGGTTTGTCGCACTATTTTGAAAATGTTGAGGCTGTGAGATCCAAAAAAAAGGATCACGATTTGTTAAGGGCCTCTTTATTAGAGCTACAGGAACACAACGAAGACATAATTCTTCCATCGAATTGGAAATAGATGAAAAAGCTGAAGCTTGGGTTAATTGGTATCAGCGAAGGAAACGGACATCCATATTCGTGGTCGGCTATATTTAATGGATATGAAAAAGATGAAATGGCGAACTGTCCTTTTCCATCAATTCCGGAATACTTAAGTAGGCAGAATTTTCCGGCTGATTTTTTGACTGCACTTGCAGAAGTAATCTGTGTATGGACTCAAGATAGAGAAGTTTCGCATCACATCGCCAAAGCTTCCCGTATCCCGTTGGTGGTTGATTACTTTGAGGAGATGGCTGATAAGGTAGATGGCATTCTTCTGGCACGTGATGACGCAAAGAAACACCTTGACTTTGCACCTCACTTTTTGAAGCGAGGCCTCCCTATTTACATTGACAAGCCTTTGGCCCTCACTCGAAAAGATGCGGAGTACTTATATAGCCTTGAAAAGTATCCAGGACAAATTTTTTCGTGTTCTGCCTTGCGGTATGCACCTGAGTTTCAACTTACGGCACAGGATAGAGACTATCTGGGTGAAATTATTTCGATTGAAGCCCGTACACCTAAGAGTTGGGAAAAATACGCCATTCATATCATCGAACCGGTACTGAACATATTTGATTACGATGTTCAGGTATCGGCTAGCGCAAGATTTGAAAGGGGCGAAGAGAGGGGACTTCGATTGAGCACTGTGCAAGGCGTTGACATTCAGTTCGTGGCATCTGGATCGAAGCCCGAACCTATCTCAATCAAACTAATTGGGTCGCGAGCCATCAAAACATTAATTTTTGAAAGCTCCTTTCTCGCCTTTCGAGCAGCCCTTTGTGCATTCATAGCGGGTATGTACACAAGAAAGCCGCAGATACCTAAAGCACACAATTTGCTGGCCGTGTCGCTTATTGAACTAGGAAGATGAAAATTGGTGTAGTTGGAATGGGGTCGATTGGCCGGCAACATGTTCGGCAATTGAATAAGTTGGGTGGCGTTGTTGTTCATGCCCTGCGCACCCGAAGGGGTGTTCCTCAAGTGCTGGGTAATGAGTTCAGTCAGGTTGTGGAACATGAAAGTGAAGAGGTTTTTTTTGCGTCCGGTTTGGCAGGAGTCATCATATCAAATCCAACACATCTGCATGTTGAATATGCCCTCAAGTCGGTTAGGCATGGAATCCCTGTTTTAATTGAGAAGCCTGTAGAACATACGCAGGCAGGCTTGGAGTTGCTCAAACCTTTTGCTGAAAAGATCAGAATTGCCTACTGTCTGCGCTTTCACCCCATAATAAGGGAAGTGAAGAATAAATTACTTGCGAAAATAGGCAGGCTTTTTAAGATAACTTTTACCCGCGGCTTTCACTTACCGTTCTGGCATCCTTATGCCGATTATCGTGTGGAATATGCGGCACAGAAAGCAATGGGAGGGGGCGCTAGTCGAACACTGAGTCATGAAATCGACTTAATTAATTTCTATAAAATTGGCCCAGTAGTTGACGTAAGTGGCTGCATCGATAAGATTTCTAATCTGGAAATTGATACAGACGATTTTGCTTTTTTTTCTTGCCTGCTAAAAAGCGGTGCACGTGCAAATTATGAAATTGACTTCTTGAATTACAACAATACCAATCGTTGTACTATCGTAGGCAGCAATGGACAGATTGATATTGATCTGGAGGAAGGCAAAGTGGATTGGACCGACCGCTCATCCAGAAAGAAACAAGTTTTTACCCACGCTCCCGATGAAGCATTCGACACGGCATACTTTGAACAGATGAGAGATTTTGTGATTTTTTTGAGAGAAGGCAGAAGCGAAAATTGTACGGTTGCGGAAGCGTATAGTGTTATCGATATTATTGAAAAAGTGGAGATGAATCCAAAATTCACCCAATGAAGAGAATCGCCATTATTCCCGCTCGAGGCGGATCAAAACGCTTACCAGGAAAAAATGTGATGGATTTTTTGGGCAAACCCATGATACAATGGACGATTGACGCTGCACGCAAGTCGGGCTTATTTGCGAGAGTTGTAGTTAGTACGGATGATGCGGAGATCGCCAGGGTATCGTTGGCATGCGGGGCTGAGGTACCGTTTTTGCGCACCGAGGCAGCAGATGATTTTGCACCCGTCAGCGAAGCAACACTCAGTACACTAAAGCAGGTAGAAGATCAGTTCGATGAGCAATTCGATGAGGTATGGCAATTGTTCGCGGTGTGCCCACTACGGACGGCAGAGCAGATGAAAATGGCTGCTCGCTTCTTCACGGACAAGAAAGCGGACTTTCTCATCTCTTGCTTCGAATATCAATGGATGAATCCCTGGTGGGCTAATACGATCGATGAAAACTTTAAGCCTACTTGGCTATTCCCTGACGGATTCAGGCGCTCGCAAGACCTGCCGAAATTGTATTGTCCGACAGGTGCCATTTGGATCGCTAAGGCGGAGGCGTTTAAGAAAGAGAAAACATTCTATGGGCCAAGTCATGTGTTTTGGCCGATGGATTGGATGTCGGCAGTAGATATCGATGAACAGGAAGATGTGGTGTTGGCTGAAACACTTTATTATGTTCGAGAAAAACTAAAAAAATGAAAAAGGAGATCGTGTATTTCCGCGCAGATGGTAATTCGAAAATTGGCTATGGACATTTTTTTCGATGCCTGGCTCTAGCCGAGTGTATTGCGGAGAGGTACAATCCCGTTTTTCTGCTTCATGATTCAAATGAATTTGTTTCGCAACAGTTGCGATTCAGATCAATCAAATCGTTTCATTTGAAGTCTGACGACCCCACTTTGCTTGCGAACGAATTCCTAAACCATGCCAGCAAAATCGTTTTGGATGGGTACGATTTTGGAACCAACTATCAGACAGTGATTAAGAACTCGGGTGCCCACCTTGTTTATATTGACGATTTACACGCTTGGCCTATTCTTGCCGATGTGGTTGTTAATCACGCACCTGGAATTCAGGCAGGCGCCTACACATCCATTACCAAATCAGGTACAAAATTTTTTCTCGGGCTTTCTTATGCCCTTATCCGTGAACATTTCATCAAGAATTCTGCTATTATAAGATCGGAGAAAAAAATTGACCGGGTATTAATTTGTATGGGCGGAACTGACCTGCGCACTGAGATAGAGCAGATAGTTAGTGTACTTTTGAAACAACCTAATCTTCGTCAGGTCACTGTTATAACACCTTTTCCAATCGGCCCCCATAACGACTCCCGCGTAGTTGTGTTGGCCAATCAAACGGGAGAGGGTATGGCAGAGCTCATGCGTTCACACCAGGTGATCATTTGTCCCCCCAGTACAATATCAATTGAGGCCTTTTATTCGCGCATGTGTATTGCTTTATTGCAGTTTGCCTCCAATCAGCAAGACATTTTATGCGGATTGCTAAGCTACAACAATGTAGCTTCCCTGGGCCTGGCCAGCGAGTTGACGCCCGCAAAACTGTGGGGTTTGCAGCAGGTTTTTAGTAGCTGGGAGAGCCAAAGCGTGCTCGCCCAATCTTTCCCATTGTCGTTTGATAGGCGCAATTTTTTGAACATCTTTGAGTCATGATTATTCGCGTTGGAAATAAAGAGCTGGGTACTGGTAAACCTTGTTTTATGGTGGCAGAAATTGGGATTAATCATAATGGCAGCATGGAACTGGCGCGTGAGATGATTGACGCAGCTGCCGCCTCCGGTGCCGATGCTGTGAAATTTCAAAATTACCGTACCGAAGATTTTATTCTTGATAGTACTCTTACCTATTCGTACGAGTCGCAGGGGAAGAAAGTAACAGAATCGCAGTTTGATATATTTAAGCGGTGCGAATTAACGGTCGACCAACTGGTTATGCTTAGCGAGCACTGTGCAAAACGAAATGTGGTGTTCTTTAGTACACCCACCAGCAAACAGGGTATTGACGACTTGTTGAGAGCTAAATCGCCCATTATAAAGAATGGTTCTGACTATCTGGTGAATATTCCACTCATTGAAGATATGGCCCGTACCGGGTTGCCAGTAGTTATTTCAACGGGAATGGCAACGTTGGGCGAAATTGACGATGCAGTACGCGCTTTTGAGGGTGCAGGCGGTAGGCAACTGATAATACTTCATTGTACCTCATCGTATCCTACACCGGATGCCGACATTAACCTTAGAAAGATAAAAGCGCTTCAGGAGGCATTTTCCTACCCTGTGGGTTTTAGTGACCACACCTGGGGTGTGGAGGCTGGTATTGCTGCGGTCGTTTTGGGTGCATGCTTCATAGAAAAACATTTTACTATCGATCGCAATTTGCCAGGACCCGACCACCGCTTTTCGTCCGATCCCCTTGAATTTACGCAATTAGTAAGGAGTGTTCGCAAAATCGAAAAAGCACTGGGAACCTCCAAAGTAGGACCTACTCCGTCTGAAGAAAATGGAAGAAAAGACTTTAGATTATCTTGTGGTATCGCAAGGTCTATCAAACAAGGCCATCAATTGACAATGGCCGACATAGCCTTCATCAGACCTGGCACAGGGGTGCCACCAAAATGGGTACACGCCCTTTTGGGTAAATCTCTACGAAGGGACATGGAGAAGGGTGAGTTACTGAATTTTTCTGATTTAGACGCACAGTAGTGAATGAACAACTTCAATGAACTTTGGGAAACGGAGCTTTACGGCAAAGGCAATTACCTGAATCGCTACCCATTCGACAATGTCGTAACATTTTTATATCGCAATTACCCGCGAGAGAAGAAGCGAGAGGACATAAAAATAATGGAGGTAGGTTGTGGTGCTGGTAATAACTTGTGGTTTGCGGCTCGTGAAGGATTCAACGTAACTGGAATTGATGGTAGCAAGACGGCGATTCAATATGCAAAAGACCGGTTTGCAGCAGAAGGCTTAAAGGGACATTTCGTAGTGGGGGACTTTACATCGTTGCCCTTTGAAGATCAGAAATTCGATATCGTTATAGACCGTGGATCGCTGGTGTGTGTAAACCGTGAAGCGTGTAAGCAGACTATTGGCCATATCTACCGGGTGCTGAAACCAGGTGGTATTTTTTTTCTGAATTTATATAGCGATCGTCACTCGAGCCACTACTTGGGTACCTATCAGGCCGATGGTTTTACGACAGACATGGTGGGCGGTATGCTTCAAGGCGTTGGCAATATTTGCTTTTATGGCCGCAATGACCTTCGATATGTTGTGCCAGATTCATTTGTAACCAAGTCAATCGTTCATAAATCGTTCGAGCATTGGACCGAGGGTCTGGTTTCGTTTCACTCTGAGTGGGAAATGATCTTATCTAAACCGCGATGACTGACATTGAACTGAGAAACGCTTCACTGACGGATACCGAAATGATTTACGAGTGGCGCAACGATCCATTCATTGTGTCGCTGAGTTCTAGCCAAAAGACTGTCACTTTAGCGGAGCATCGCGCATGGATGGAGTCTGCTCTGAAGGATGAAACAAAACGAATTTTTATTATTGAGTGCAACAACACTCCGGTGGGGCAGGTACGATTCGAAAAAATGAATGAGTCTGAATGTGTGATTTCTGTTTACCTTTTGGAGGAATTTACAGCCAAGGGTCTGGGCACACAAGCGATAAGGGCAGGCTGCGGGCAAATCGCAAAAATTTGGCCGGGCATTAGCATATTCGCTTTTGTGCGTAGCGACAACGATCGTGGAGCGCGCGCCTTTCAAAAAACCGGGTTTACCATTCACCCGCACCCCGCCCAACCTAGGGAACATAAAAGCTTTGTACTTAGAGCAGCATTACCTTTGGTAACAGAACAGGCGGACGACCAAACAAATATCAGGCTCTACGCTAACCTACTGGAAAAATATGGTAACGATGTTCGTTCTTTGAATTGGGGCAGTGTAGATTCGCAGCATAAGAGGTTTGAGGTTCTTGCATCAATTGGCGATTTGCAGGGGAAGTCCATTCTCGATGTGGGCTGCGGCCTAGGTGATTTCTACAGTTGGCTAAAACAACGTGGCAAAGATGTGGACTATTATGGCATAGATATTACGCCCCAAATGGTTGAAAGAGCAAGACAAAAGTATCCGAAGGGAACATTTGAAACGGGTTCAATTTTAGAAGTACATTTCAGCCAAGATTTTGATTATGTTTTTGCTAGTGGCATATTCTACCTGCGCAACTTCGAACCAGAGAAATTCTTGCACAATAGTATTCGTAAGATGTTTGCAAATTGTCGGCTGGGGCTTGGTTTTAACTCACTGAGTCGATGGGCCGATAGCTATGAAGAGAATGAATTTTATGCCGACCCTGCAGCCGTGGTAAATTTTTGCCGGTCGCTTTCACGCAAAGTGGTGTTGCGTCACGATTATCATCCTGCTGATTTTACGATCTATTTGTACAAATGACGGTAACAATTATGCAGCCGGCCTACCTTCCCTGGTTAGGCTACTTTGAACGGGTTTTACTCAGTGACCTCTTTGTAGTGCTAGACGATGTACAAATGGATGCGAGCAGCAAGACCAATTTTGTAAATCGGAATAAGATACGCACTTCTGGTGAGCCTGCCTGGCTAACCGTTCCGATCAGGAAGAAGGGGCTTCATCAGAACCTGTTCATCAACCGGATTGAGATAGATCGTGACTCAAAATGGCAGGTAAAACACTGGAACAGCCTGAAGATGAATTATTCCAGGAGTGCCTATTTTGTACAGCATGCTTCCTATTTCGAAGCCGCCTATAAAAAAGAGTGGAGTCTCTTAGTCGATCTCATTCATAATACCAACCATCACCTTTTCGAGGTCTTGGGCATTGCAACAAAACGGGTGCTACACTCCTCCGATCCGGCTGATGGAAAGAAGGACGACTTGATTCTGAATATTTGCAAAAAGTACAAGGCAACAAGGTATATTTCCGGGCCATTTGGGCGCACCTACCTCGACTTGGAAAAATTCAGGAGGGCCGGCATTGACGTATTTTTTCATTACTACAAGCACCCCAGGTATAGGCAGCGGTACCCCGGTTTTGAATCTTACCTGTCTGTGGTCGATCTGTTGTTCAATGAAGGCCCCGAGAGTTTAAAAATATTAAACACAACAGCCGATGTTCGAAACCTTCTGCAATAAGAAAATATTGGTAGTGGTGGCTCACCCAGATGATGAACTGCTGGGTTGTGGTGCAACCTTACACCGGCTCAAAAAAGAATTGGATTGCGCAATTCGCGTAGTGATTTTGGGCGAAGGACTCACCAGCAGATCGGCTACGCGCGATACAAAGAAATGGGAGCATGATCTCGCCATTCATCGTGCCAATATTGAGGCAGCACGTAAAAGTATTGGTTACGACTCTACGGGTATTTACAATTTTCCCGATAATCGTTTTGATAGTGTGGCATTGCTCGATTTGGTGAAGGTGGTGGAGGAAGAGAAGAGGCAATTTCAGCCGGACGTGATTTTTACGCACCACGGGGGCGACATGAACGTTGATCACCAGCGAACGTTCGAGGCGGTTATGACTGCCAGTCGTCCATTTGGATCAGAGACGGTGAAAGTGATTTTGACGTTCGAGACACCTTCAAGTACGGAATGGCGCCCCTCGGTTGACCCTAGGCATTTTGTTCCAAATGTAGTAATAGAGGTACGCGAGCCGGACCTAGAGGCGAAGATCAACGGCATGGAGGCCTACGAATTTGAGCGGAGGAAATACCCCCACCCGCGCGCACCAGAAGCCCTCCGCATCCGCGCTCAGTATTGGGGAATTACAGTTGGTTGTGCTTTTGCGGAGCCATTTCATATGGTGAGGTTTATTGGATAACTGCATGGCTGGTAAACTCATCGCCTGTTACTCAAGTCACCCGCAAGGCGTTGCATTGGTCGATGCACTGGCGAAAAGCCTGAATGCAGAGCCCATCTATTGGATTGGCGGCCTCCCGGATTTTAGGCACATAGTAGAAAAAAAATTTCCCGGTGTAGCTTATCAAACCCAGTTACAGTCCAATGTGGCAGGCCCACCAGATCGTTTGCTTGATGCGCGTTCGCATATGGATGAGGTTCTTCAATATTCGCCCGCTTACGAACAGATGGCGATCTCGATCATGGATCGTTTTTTGTTGAATATCGGCATAGAGGGGCATTTAGACAAAATCTCTCATTTCTACTATTTGTTGGATCGCTATTCACGTTTACTTAAGCATGTAAAGCCGTTGGTCGTTTATTTTGGTGAAATTCCACACAGCCTTGGTACGTATATTCTCTATAATCTTAGCCGTCAGTTCGGAATCAAAACTATCATTAGTGCATACACCTGTTTTGCCGATCGGGTGCGCTATATCGACCGGTTAGAACAAATCGGTCATTCTGTAGGATACAGCCCAGCGTATGCAGCAAGTGATAGGGCCGAAGCCGAGGCAGAAAAACTTATTCAGCGCATGCAGCGCACCAACTACACCACTGGGCAGCCGTGGTACATGGCGAAAAAGGGGCATCGCAATCCGTTTTATATTCTATCCAAACTCGATATTTTCTACTATAAGTGGAAACTGGAACGGTATTATAAGTCTCTGACGAAAAGCACCTTGCCAATCGAGCCCTTCATCTACCTTCCGTTACACTATCAACCTGAACTATCGACCGCGCCCATGGGCGATATATATAACAGCCAATGGCTGATGACTCGTTTGATTTCGGAAAACCTACCAAAGGGCTGGAAGATTGTTATTAAAGAACATCCAAGCCAGGTTGGGTACACAAAATCGAACCAACGTTTTTTCCGGAGCCGTTACTTTTACAAGACCATCAGTAAGTTGCCCGGTGTGCACGTGTTGCCAACCTCATTCAACTCATTCGAAATTCTGGACGCTGCGCGCATGGTGGCTACTGTTACGGGCACGGTAGCTATGGAGGCTGTGCTACGGGGAAAATACTGTATTATGACGGGTTGGTCACCCTTTCAGCAACTCGATGGGGTTTTTCATGTTGGCGACAATGCCGCCTGCCGGCAGGCGTTTGAAGACGCCTTGAAAGGCGGCAAACCAAGTGTTGAAAAATGCAGATCATTTTTACAATGGCTCTATGATCAAACATTGCCTTATCGCATTGCTAACGACACCGAGGGCTTTGATGTTGACCAGCACTTAGCGCTCCTTAAAAAGCAAACCGAATAGCTATGCTCGCACGACTCTTAAACATCGTTTTGTTCCAGTTGCGTAATGTGCTGCTGCCAAAGAGCCTGATGTGCCAGGTGTATACATTCCGTGTAAGGCGTTCGGTTGGTAAATTTGGTAAATCCCTGAGGGTTTCCAGCCTTAGCCATGGATTTAATAAGAATGTATCGTTGGGCGACCATGTTAATTTTAACGGCTGCCGGATTATTGGCACTGGCCGTGTTGAAATTGGAAGTTATTTTCACTCCGGCATGGACCTCGTGTTAATAACTGAGGATCACAATTGGGAAAATGCCGATGCCATTCCTTACGACCACAAGCGGGTGGAGAAGCCCATTGTCATCAAAGACTTTGTTTGGGCGGGCCATGGTGTTACCATTATTGGTGGAATTACAATTGGCGAGGGCGCGATTCTGGCGGCAGGCAGCGTTGTAGTGAAGGACGTTCCAGATATGGCCATCGTAGGTGGAAACCCTGCCAAGGTGATTAAGATGAGGAATCATACAAGATTTCTTGCGTTAAAAACTGCTGGAAAGTTCTTGTAAATTAGAAAAAGAAAAGACAAGCTAACTCAATTGTGTGTTGGTACCAAACAAAGTAGCCCTCATCCTCTGCGGAGGCGATATTAACTTTAGTGATCTGCCGATTATCACCAATCGCAGCAACGCCATGATTCCCGTAAACGGAAAACCGGTTATCGGGTGGATTATGGACGACCTGCTGCAGAAGGGAATCAACGAAGTGATCCTTGTGCTGCGGTTCGACAACTACAAACTCTTCAATTATGTGGAGTGGGCATTTGCCAAGCGCACTACCGTACATTATGCCTTTGTGCAGGCGGGTGGCACCATCCTACATTCACTGCTTGCGGGCCTGGCATGGGTAAAACCTACCAGCGGAGTGCACATCATTTTGGGTGACACGCTTTTGCGCGATCGCTTCCCGGCCGATCCCGATTTTATTTTCTCCGGTGCGTATGAAAATCCGGAGGACTGGTGCCTGGTAAAAACCGACCAACGGGGCATTGCCTCCGAATATTTAGACAAGCTAACCACCCACCGAACCGATTTAAAGGCAGTGGCTGGTGTGTATAGCTTTGCCGACACCACGCTGCTGCGCCAGGTGGTGATGCGCAAGATTAGGGATGGCTCACGCAACATCAGCGATGTGCTTAAAGACTACGGCCTGCAAAGGCCTATTAAAGTGATAGACGCTTCGGAATGGTACGACTTTGGACACATCAGTTATTTCAACCTGGCGAAGCGTAAGTTGCTGCAATCGCGCTACTTCAATTCCCTCACCATCGATCCGGTGCGAGGTACCATTTCTAAAACGAGCGAAAAAGCCGACAAGCTGGCCGATGAACTGTTGTGGTATCAGTCGTTGCCACCACACCTGCAGTTACTTACTCCCCGACTCATAGACACTCAGGGCAATGGCTTGGTCGCAATCACACAAGAATACTACGGGTATCCAAATCTGGCAGAGCTCTATGTATTTGGCGACATCGGCCTGTCGGTCTGGATGAATGCGTTGAAGCGATTGATAGAGGTGCATTTGTTGTTCCGCAACGAAAAAGGCAAAGTTGATTCAGCAGATGTGGTAGAAATGTACTGGGAGAAGACCCGGTTGCGAATCGCAGAACTGCGAAAGGACAAATATTGGCAAGAATTAACGGGAAGGGCAACGCTCATTATCAACGGGCAGGTATGCAAAAATTTTGATGCACTGGAGGCATCGATTAAAAAGATGACCGATCAACTGAGCGAGCGCCCCAATGGCTCCATCATACATGGAGACTATTGTTTTTCGAATATCCTCTACGACCTTAATAGTCAGTTAGTTCGATTGATTGATCCGCGCGGTTCGTTTGGGAAGCAAAAAAAGTATGGCGACCCACGCTATGACATCGCCAAGCTCAGACACAGTATATCGGGGCGCTACGACTTTATTGTAGCCGATTTATTCAGGGTTAGCGAGTATAAAGGTGATTGCGCACTACAGTTGTATGAGCCCGAGGTGTACAGTTCGGTGACAAGCTATTTTGACGAACTCATCAGTCAGCATGGGTATGATAACAGAGAGATAGCGTTTATTGAGGGCTTGCTGTTTGTGTCAATGGTGCCATTGCACCGCGATAACTTCTACAGGCAATTGGCCATGTACCTCAATGGCATATTAATTTTAAATAAGGTATTTGCATGAGAATAGTGATCGATCTCGATGGAACCATTTGCCCCATCAAAGAAAATGGTCAGTCGTACGAAGAATTGAAGCCTTTGACCGGAGCAGTGGAGAAAATCAGAGAGCTCAAGGCGGCCGGGCACTACGTTATTATACAGACGGCCCGCAACATGGCCACGCAGGAAGGTAACCTGGGCAAAGTAATGCGCAACATTGGAAAAATAACATTAGATTGGCTCGAAAAATACCAGGTGCCCTACGATGAGATTTACTTTGGTAAGCCAAATGCGCACCTGTACATTGATGACCGTGGTTTTCGGTTTTCCGCGTGGAGTGATTTAACGCCCACATTGTTGAACGAATTAAGCAAAGAACGTTAGCATGGTGGTTGTATTACCTATGGCCGGGAGGGGATCTCGTTATGCCAATCAGGGTTATGATACGCCCAAGCCCCTCATTAACGTAGCCGGTAAGCCCATGGTGCTGTGGGCACTTAAGAGCCTGGAGGGGATGACGTACTCGAAACTGGTAGTGGTAGCCTTGCGAGAGCACGAAGAAAAGTTTGGCATAAGTGCACTTCTGAAAGGGCATGTTCGGGCACCCCTTGAGTTTGTATGGCTGGGTGATGTTACAGCCGGCCAACTCTGCACTGTGTTAGAGGCCAGGTACTTACTACCGCCACTGGAAGATGTGCTGGTGGCAGCCTCTGATACCCTGGTAGAGGGAAACCTGGGTTTCGACATAGCGACTACAAACCACGGTGGCCTTATTTCAGTAGCCGATTTACCTGGCGAGCAATGGAGTTTTGCGCGGACGGATGGTGCGGGTAACGTGGTGGAGGTGGCCGAGAAGAAGCGGATATCGCACCACGCCAGCACCGGCCTGTATTATTTTAGAAAGGCGGAAGACCTGATTCGTTTCGGGCAGCAAATGATCGACCAGAAAGAGACTACACGTGGTGAATATTACCTGATCCCGGTTTACCAGAAAATGATTGCGGCCGGCATTTCCGTTGGCATTTCTTCAGCACATGCCATGTGGGATATGGGTACACCCGAGGCTAAGCGCCACTTCGAGTTACACTTTACCCGTTAGACGCGGCCTCTTTACTATCGTGAGGCGTGGTTTAGTTACCATTTGCACCGAACCGGCCTTTCTGTGGTCTACTATCAGGTTCTGTATTTTTTGGATGCTTAACTCGACATCCGGATGCGCAGTTTTTGATAGTTCCGCGAAAATGAAGATTTTACCGCTTTGCTAAACACAGGCACACCATTCAAGGTTGCTCTAAATTAAATACGATGGGCGAAACTGTAACAGAAGATCGTGACAGGTTGCTTTCACTTGACTACTTACGCGGGCTGGCCGCATTGGGTATCATGGTTTTCCATTATACATCATGGCTGCATGGCAAACTAGGTGGTCAGAGTTTTCTGGGAAGGGTGGGTGTCTATGGGGTATCGATATTCT
>JBMOLS010000007.1:0-150331 GCA_049324055.1 Bacteroidota bacterium
TGGAAGAATTGAAGCGCAAGCTGCAGACGCGCAGAACCGGGCGCGTGGTGCGCCTGGATGTGCAGGAGCCGGCCGACCCATGGATTTTGCGCATATTGAAAATACAGTGGGACCTGGACGACCTGAACATCATCGCGGTGCCGCGCGAAAGCCTGCTGGACTTTACCGGCCTCTTGCAGGTTATCGGCCACAAGTCTTTCAAAGACCAGCGAGCACCGATCCGCCCTGCCCGCAGGCCTGTGCTCTTCCCCGAACAGGGCCAGCGCGATTTATTCGAAATACTGAAAGAAAAAGACATACTGCTGCACCACCCCTACGACAGCATGGAACCCGTGCTGGAGTTGCTGGAAAAGGCCGCAGAAGACAAAGGCGTCTTGTCCATCAAGATCACTATTTACCGGTTGGCCAAAGATTCACGCGTTACGGCTGCGTTGCTGAAGGCGGCCGAAATGGGCAAACACGTGTCGGTATTGTTCGAGGTAAAAGCACGCTTCGATGAAGAGAACAACTTGCGTGAAGCGCAGAAGTTGCAGAAGGCAGGCTGCTTTGTGATCTATGGCGTGAGCAGTTTAAAAACGCACACCAAATTGTTGCTGATTGTAAGGCAGGAAGAAGATGGACAAGTGTACCGCTATGTGCACCTGGCCAGCGGTAACTACAACGAAACCACCGCGCGGGTTTACACCGATGTGGGCCTTCTTACCACCAACGAGATGTATGCCAACGATGTGTCGGAGTTTTTCAACGTCATCACTGGCCATTCGCAACCGTTGGCCTACCGCAACCTGATTACTTCTCCCCGCGACATGCGCATACAGTTGTGCAACCTGGTGAGGAGGGAGGCAGAGAACGCGCGCAACGGGCTCGCATCCGGCATTGTCATCAAATTGAATTCGCTTCAGGACAAAGAGTTTATTGACTCGTTGTATGAGGCTTCGCAGGCGGGCGTACCCATTAAATTGATCATCAGGGGTATCTGCTGTCTGCGTCCTGGCCGAAAGGGTATTAGCGACAACATTGAAGTTATTTCCATTGTGGGTGAATACCTGGAACACTCGCGCATCTACTATTTCCACAATGCAGGCGACCCCAAGGTGTACATTGGCAGTGCCGATGCCATGGTGCGCAGTTTCGACAGGCGCATCGAATCGCTGTTCCGCCTCGAGCAGCACATCCTGAAAAAGCAGGCCATGAACATTTTGCGCTACAACCTGAAAGACAACGTAAATTCCTATACCATGCGCGAAGATGGTTCCTACGCCATCAAAGAGTTGAACGGAGAACCTCCCTTCAACCTGCACAAGGAATTTTATAACGTTACCCGCGAAATCATTGAAGAGGTGAAGCTCTTCTGAAGTTCCATTTACCGGTAATTGTAATAAGAAGGGCACTCCACGTTTTGGTGAATGCCGCGGATGCGCGTGCGGTAGTTGATCATGAACTCGTGCGAACCGTTCGAAAATCTATTAAGCGCGGAAGAGGTCATGTCGTAGGAGTAGGCAAAGTGGAATTGTTCACTGAGTTTCAGGTCGATGAATGTGATGAAGGCATCGCCACTGCGCCATGAGGTACCCACACTGAACACTTCGTAGAAAATCACAGCCATGTTCAGGTCCATGCTGAGTGGTTGTCCTTCTTGCGAGCGCACCAGTATGGATGGATTGATTTGCACGTTTTTGCTGCGGTGCAATGGCAGAATGGTGCCGCCTCTTAGAAAGTAGAAGCGCTTCTGCCTTATTTCGTTCGCAATGTTTTCAAAGCTGCCCGAGGTAAGGGCACTGTTGATGATGAAAGGCACGGAAAAGCCTACGAAGAAATTCTTTTTGTTGTAGAGCACACCCGCACCGAAGTTGGGCTTTACCGAATTAAATCCGGCAAAGGAAAGATCGTCTGGGTTTTGAAGGTCGAGGCGGCTGAAGTTGGCGCCCACCACGTTAACACCTGCCTGTAGGCCCATGGCCAGGGTAGAGTGCGGAAAACGCAACATGTAAGAATAGCTGCCGTAGATGTGGTCGTTCTTGTAGCTTCCAATCTCATCGTGGTTTACCATCAGACCCACACCTACTTTGTTTCTCAGTAAAGCCGTATGCGTGGTGAATGAAAATGTTCGCGGTGCACCGGGAAAATTCACCCACTGGTTGCGATACATGGCCGTGGCGCTGAGCTGAATGTGGTTGCCTGCATACGCAGGGTTAATCACCAACTCATTGAAGTAGTATTGCGTAAATACAGGGTATTGCTGGGCCCTGGCGGTGATGCCAGAGGCCAGCAATAACAAAAGAAGGAATCTGGTTTTTGCGCGCTTCATGGTTAACGTACCAGTTCAAGGTATCCGGCAATGGGCTTCGAACCATCGCGTTTGTCTATGATGTAAAAATAGGTACCATCGGGCAGACCGTTTCCGAACGGACTAATACCCCTGTTCGACTTGCCATCAAAGTAGGTGTCTACGTTGTTGTAACCATCCATTTCGAACACTAAGGTACCAGCGCGGTTGAAGATTTTCACGTTATTACCCGGGAAATTCTCGATACACTGGATGACGAACAACTCATTGCGGCCATCGCCATTTCTGGAGACACCGTTGAAAGGCCGTATCTCCGTGCCGATATCAACGGTTTGGGTGGTACTACAGCCGAGTTGCGAGGTAACGGTAACCTCATAGCTTCCGGCAGGGATGTTGGTCAGGTTGGTAGACGCAACCAAAGTGCCGTTGGCATTCCACACAATGCTTTCAATAGGCACATTGCTGAGCATCACGAGTGAGGCTACTCCGTTGCTTGCCTCGCAGGTGGCTGGTATCACGCGGAAGTCGAATTCCGGGAAGATGTAATCTTTCACAATCACATCCGTATCAGGAGCGGTGGTACAACCCGTTAAGCGGCTGGTGGCGGTAACAGTATAGCTACCGGCTGCCAGGCTGTCGATTACTTCTCCGGTGAAATCAATTGATGCTTTCACCGCGTTGCCGATATACCAGTTGAAAATGTAATCGCTGGTGTTCCCATCCACCGAAGCGCTCAGCGCACCGTTGTTGAATACACAACTGGTGATATTGGAGAGCACCTCGATATCCGGAGTGGGCAACGGCAGGATATTCTCTGTGATAGCAACGATGGCGCTACCTGCACAGCCTGTAATACGGTGTGTCGCTACTACTGTATAGTTACCAGCCGATAAGTTGTTGATTTCGGGACCCGAGAGCAAAATCGGACCACTTGCCAACGTACCGGCATACCAGTCGAATGTGTAGTTGATGATATCCCCATTTACCGAGGCCGTGGCCGAACCGTTTGCCTTCGCGGGATCGCAGTTCGTTACCGGATGGGTTTGACCGGCCGTAGCAACCGGTATGATTTTTTCATCCACCAGTGAAACAGACTGTGGCTGGCTTTGGCAGAAGGCATCTGCCAGGTCGGTGGCAATCATGGTATAATCGCCAGCGGGTAGGTTGTTCACCTGCTTGCCGGTAAAGTCGGGTGTGCCGGAAGTGGCCGTACCGCGGAACCAGGCATATCCATACTCCAGGCTGTTGTCGTTGGTTACGGTGCCGAATATTGAACCATCATCGGTAATGCAACTGGTTACTGGCGAAGAAGACGAAACGGAGATCAACACCTCGTTCACAACCAGTGTCAGCGTGTAGGTGTCCACCGCCCAGCAATTGTTGTCGTTGTTGATGACTTTAACCGTATGATCAATCGTACCTGAAGCCAGGGCAATTCCCTGGAAGTCGTTGGTGGTGGCCACAACGGCACCCGAAGGATTGGCGCCCGCATACCACTCGAAGCTGTAGCCCGAGGTACTATTGCCACCGGCTGTAACCGTCAACTGGCCATCGCGTGGATTCACGCACCGCTCCGGGTTCACAAAGCTGGTAAGGTCTACCGTAGTAGATCCGATGGTGCCATCGGTGATTTCGAATTGCAGATCGGTAAAACACTGTGTGTTGTTGTTGCGTGCCTGCACCAGGTAAGTTCCTGCCGCCAGGTTGCTCAAATTGGCTAAGGGGCCACTTTGAAGCAATGTACCGGCCGGATTTGTCCAGGTAAACAGGTAGTTAGCCAGGTTACCCGCACTCCCGTTTTCGTTGATGGCCGTAATGGTGGCAGTACCATTGCTGAGCACATTTCCCGTAGCCAGGTCGCAGGATGCCAAGTCTACCGTGGTAAGACCGTTGGCAGCAACGGTAATTGCGGTAGGATTAGGCTGTATCACGAACGTATTTATTGAGAAGCAGCCCGTGGAGGTAGCCGTATTGTTGGTTACCCGTACGGTATAAGGTCCTTCGATGAGGTTATCTATTTGTTCGCCATTTACGCCCACCGAAGCAAGAGGAGGAGATGTTACTCCGTTGCCATTGAACCACTCGAACGTGTAATCGTTGGGGCTGGCCCCATCGGCAGATACAATCAATTGCCCGGTACCGGTGGCACCCACACAATTGATGTTCGGTAAATTGGTAGTGGCCGTCACAACCGGGTCGGTAGTGGCATCCAGAATTTCTGCCGCAACGGGTACAGAGCGGCAACCGGCTGTCAGCGGATTGTTGGATACCGCCACAAACGTGTAGAAACCTGGCGTAAGGGGGTTGGTAGTGGTGTAGTCGGTTTGGCCCAACACACCGTTAATCACCGCCAGTGACGTACCGGTAGGGCCGGGGTCGTTGGTGCCCGCATATACGAAGATGTCATAGTCGGCCTCATCGAAACCGGCCAGCGGAGTGGGTTCCAGTTTCAGTGTTGCGCTTCCATCGTTGCCTGGCAAACAGGTTTGCACATCATCTTGGGCAATCAGTTCCAGGCCATGGCTGTTGGCAAAGGGCAGGTAAAATTCTTCGTCAACGCCACAGCCGGAGTTAAGGTCAACGGCATCAACGGTGTAAATGCCCGTGCGCAGGCCGCTGGCAGTGGAGGTGGTAACGCCATTATCGGTTTTAATGGAGGGCCCGCTGAATGGCTCTCGGCCGAAATGCCAATCGATGGTGAAGCCGAGGGTGTTGCCAGGTGAAGAAACTTGTACGCCCATCACACCGTCAGCAGAGTTACAGTCGCTGGGCAATTGCGTGATGGCGCTGTTAAGCGTGATGGTAATGGTGGGCGAGTTATCAGCTACATTAACGGTAATCGGGTTAGCTACACAATGTTTGGTGTTGTGTACTGCCCTCACTGTATAGTGGCCAGGAGGAAGATTAGGCAGTTGGTTGCCGGTGGTTGTAAAATCGGGAGTGGCCTTTATGCTGTTGCCGTTGTACCAGGAGAAAGTGTAGTCCGAGGGCACATCCAGAGATACGCCCACAGTAATGCTTCCGTTGTAGGGATCACAACGCGTAACGGGCACTACGGTGCTTGATAACACTGGGGTGCTGGTTGCCAACGTAACAGTAACTTCTTCTGTGTCAAAACATCCGCTGGCGGTGTTCGTAGCTTTCACCGTATACACTCCCACACCCAGGTTCGTTACGCTGGCTGTCGTAGCGATGCGGTTGGCGGGCAAGGTATTCTGGCCCGTAAACCACTCAAAGTCGAAGCCGACAGTGGTGCCACCTACCGAGGCATTGGCCGACCCATTGGGCAATGCGGCATTGCACGATGTTTGGTTTTGCGTTACCGTAGCGGTAACGGTTGGCTGGGTGGTTTGTACCAACGTAACCGTTACCGGGTTTGAGGTACAGCCGCTGGTGTTGTTTTCGGCTACTACAGTATAGTTGCCTGCTGGTCTGCTGGCATACACGCTGCCTGTAAAGTCGGGAGTTGGCTTTACGGTGTTGCCGTTGTACCATCGAAAGGTGAAGCCAGCCGTGGCGCCCCCTACGGTAGCCGTGGCACTGCCTGAGTTGGCGTTAGAGCAGAGTAGGTCTACCTGGGTAGTTGTAACCACAGGTACAGTGGTGTTGTTGGGCACGGTGAAAGATTCCACGGTTTGGCAGCCCGATGCTTTGTGCGTAACCAACACGGTATATGTCAGGGCTTTGAGGTTGGTAGCTGTGGCGGCAACACCAATTTGAGGTGAAGTGAAGATATCGTTGCCTTCATACCAGGCAAATGTAAAGTTGGTGTCGGGCTCGTTACCGTTGTTGGCAATGGCTTGCAACTGCCCGTTCGGGTTCGTACAACTGGTGACACCACTGATCAGGTTAATGGATGCCGTTACTGAGGTGTTGATGCGATTTACTACGACCGTAGCTGTATCGGAATTACAGCCCGCAGTTTTGTGGATGGCATACACCGAATAGGTACCCTCGGGTATTCCGGTGTAAACCGCACCGTTGTAGTCGGGGGTGCCATCCACCGCCCCGCGGAACCAGAAAAAGTTATAGTCTGCCGTGTTTTCCGCGCCACCGTTTGGAATGAATGCCCGCACTGCGCCATTGTCGGGGCTTGTGCTGCCTGTACATTTGGTGTTGTCGGCCACTTTCAAAGCAGTAAGCGTTACCGGCAGCGGGGCCACCGGAGCGGAGATAATGTTGTTGTTGTAGTCGCACTCTACAAAGTTGGTGTTGGGCAGATTAAGTGGTATGGTTGTGCCGTTGTCATTCAAAACGATGTAGAGCGTGAAGGGACCGCCAGGCCCGTTAACGGTGGCGTTTGACACGGTGAAAATGTTGTTTGGCTTGAAAGTCACCAGTGATGCGAAGATGGTGTTTAACTTGATGGCGCCTGCCACTTCGGGGTTTCCGTTGTAAAAGGTGATGGGTACAGCGCCATCTAACTGCACATCGCCCAGGTTGGTGATTTGGAACGTGACGGTGAAATTCTGACCTGGGCAGGTAGGTGGATTTACCAACAGCGAATTAGGCACATGCGCAAGATCGGGCGAGGCGTACGTGGGACAACCCAGCGAGTTGAGGTAGGGTGATTGGTTCAGGAAAGTATTCAGAGGGCGTATAGGCCGGTTAGGTTGGCCAGGCAGACAAGAGCCGGTTGAAAATTCCTTATTGTGTTTTTGCTGAAACCGGGGGATGGTCAGGTCGTCATTTACATTCACGTTGAAGTAGCCATGTTGGTTCCACAATCTTCTGGCAGGTACCCAAGGCTCGCTGGCCGATTTGAACACACGCACATGCGAGTATCGCGAGTAGCTCAATGTATTAAAATTGTTCCAGGCATCCTCATTGTCGAAGCCGCAGGGCACACACAATTCTGTAGACCCATCGGCATCCACATCGGCTACGATGGGGTATTCGCGGTTGGTGCGCGAGATGCAGTCTTGCCTGGTGAATTCAGAGCCATCAGTACCATTGATGATATACAAGAACTGTTCATCGCGGTAAACAATTTCCGATTTTCCATCTGCGTTGAAATCGAACAATGTGCAACCGGTGTGGCCTGAGGTTTCCTCATTGATTTCTTTGCGCCACAGCAATTCCAGGTTCTCATCCAGCGCATAGAGAAATTTGCCAGATACGTAAGAAACGTTTAACCCGTTTACACCATCCAGATCGGCAATGTTCAGACGCCCGGTTCCATATTGCCAGCCGTTGGGTAGGTAGGCACCTGCGGTGTTATCGAAAAAGGTTTTTACGGTATTGTTTTGAACATCCCAAAAGAAAATAGTGGTGTTTTGCCCTTTGCCTCCCGTAGAACCTGATATCAACACATCCAGGAATCCGTCTTCATTATAGTCGGCTACACTGGTGGCATTATAAGCAAACCGTATGTGATAATCGTTGATGCGCCTTAGTTCGGTCAGGCTTCCATTATCTTCTGTTCCATTGCCCAGGTTAACATCATAAATATATCCGCCTATTACCAGTTCAAGATCCGAATCACCCAGAATATCTACCGCCACAGGCCCTCCGTTCATGTCGCTCCAGTTCTGACTCTGAATCAACCGTGTACCGGTATGGGCATCATAAATGGCATCTTTGGCGTAGAGTTCTACTTTGCCATCGCTGTTAAAATCGGCCAGGCCGAAGTTGATGGGGTCGCCCGGAATACTCCTTTTCCAGTTTTGGGTGGTAAGTGTGCAGTTATAAGAGTAGAGGTAAGTCGTTCCGCTCTCTATACCAAAGGTGAAAATCTCGGCACAATTGTCATCGTCAATATTTGCGATGGCCACTTCCCACTGTGGGTCGAATGGGGCATTCAATTGGTGTTTCACTGATCCATCTCGGCCATCTAACACGAATACTTTGTCGGTGTATCGGTTCATGGTAATGATTTCCGGTATGCCGTCCCGGTCTAGGTCGCCCACGGCCATGCGAGCCAGGTGGTTGGTTGTTTCGTTGGGCGAGGCGAAGTCCAACGTCATGGTGAAAGCCGGGAATTCTGTGGGTGCAGCTTCGCAGGCTACATCGTTACCCAGAAAGGTACCATCGCAGTCGGCATTGGAAGAGCACGCGCCATCGTAGCAGTCAATGAAGCCATTGCCGTCATTATCGATACCATCGTTGCAAATTTCTACTTGGGCTTGTGCCATGAGCGTGACGATGCATAACAGGGCACTCAGAACAACACTCTTTTTCATCTTCTTTTTTGGTTTTGGTCCTTGCGATTAAAGCCACACCTCATGCAAACATGCATGTTTCGCGGTTTAATTTTCGCATGACAGGTGCAAGTAACCTTTCGTTGTAAGTATTATCATCAGAATTATCGATGAAGTAACAAAATAAGTTGATTTTCAGCGTAATATGGTCAATCCGACCCAGTTTTAGTTACCGAATCAATGTAATGCTCCCGGTTTTAGGTTTACCCGAGTCACCTTCGCAACGGAAAATGTAGAAATAAACCCCGCTGGGCAAAGGTTGGCCGTTGCGCGTGCCATCCCAATCGTTCTGATACGGTTTCGCTTCGTAGACTTTTATGCCCTTTTCATCGAAAATCTGTACCTCGCATTGCGGAAAAAACAGAATATTGCCGACTTCCCACAAGTTGTTCACCGCATCTCCGTTCGGAGAGAAGAAATTGGCAGGCCGAAGCACATCGCTGATGTTTTCCTGCCTAACGGTAACCGTTACTATTGCTTCGCCAATGCATCCGCTGGCCGAGGTACCTGTTACTGTGTACACAGTGGTAACGGTAGGTGTAGCCTGAGGGTTGGCAATCGTAGAATCAGATAGGGTCTGTCCTGGCTGCCACAGGTATTCTTCCAGGCCACTGGCCGTTAGTTGGGCACTTTCACCAATTGAGATTTCTGCCGGTTCTGCTGCCACAGTAACCACGGGTGCCGGTTGCAACGCAATGGTCTGTGTGGCGGTCACTTCGCATCCAATTGCGGTAATGCCTGTTACCGAAACACTGCCTGGCTGCGTTACGTCAATAGTAGGCGTGGTGGCATTGTTGCTCCATAGATAAGTTTGGAAAGATGGACTTACCCCTAGCGTGAGTGTCTGGCCCTGGCAGAGCGAAAAACCACTGGCGGATGTGATGGTCGCTACTGGTGGTGTTGAAATGAGAATCGGTTGGGTGATGGATGTTGCGCAGGCATTGCCCGCATAGGACACAGTCAATTGCACGTTGAAAGACTGGCTGTCAGTGAATGTGAAGGAAGGATTCCGATCGGTGGAAGCGCCTGCGCCACCAAAATCCCACTGATAAAAGGCCTCCGCTGCTGGATCGGTAGTGCTCTGGTCTGTAAATGAAACGGCTTTGCCACGGCACGCCTCATCGGGGGCCTGGAAAGAGGCTACCGGTGTGCTCAGAAATTTTATTTCTGCCTGATCTGCCTGCACCGCGGGGCAACCAGGAAAAGCTGTAGAGGTGGCTTCGTAGTAGTAGCTGCCCGAAGTAGTTACCGTAAGGGCTGCGTTGGTTTCACCGTTCAACAGTCCGGCAGATGCTTCGAACCACTGGTACGTATAACCACCCGAAGTGGGCGAAACACTCAACACCTTCGTGCCTGTGTCGCATACAATGGAAGATCCCGCGAAGGCGACCCGAAATGGTGGCAGCGAGATAACATCTATCAGCACAGACGATTGTTGCGCTATGCAAGTGCCAACCAGCACGTCTACCTCATACCGCCCCACATGGGCTGCTGTAAAGTTTGGCCTGCTAACGGTTGCACCTGTGGCGGAGAAATTGCCGGGTCCGCGCCAAGCGAAGTCGGTGGCACCTGTGCTGGTAACAGCCATGTTTAGGGTGGCGCCAAGGCACACCGGTGTGTTAGTGGTAATGGATGGCACGCCAGCGGAGCCGGCAGCCACCACGCTTACACTTACTTCATTGGAGGTGGTAATGCAGGTACCTGCTTCAGATGTAAGCTTTACCGAATAGCTGCCGGTTGCGGTGGGTGCATAAAAGGCGTCTGTGCCTGTGGCCACGGGCGTCCCGTTCTGCAACCATTCGTAGGTTCCGCTGGTAACCGATGCGTTGAGTTGCAACGCGAAGCCTGCACAGATGGTAAGAGGACCTTTCGGTGCAATGACGGGGGTAACACAACTCGTATTTCGCATAATTGAGATTTTAGAGGCCGGGATACCGAGGTTATTGTCGTCAATACTGGTAAAGGAAATATCGGGCTTTCCATCGCCATCCAGGTCGCCCAACCGTATGTGGCGGTTGATGAATGACGTGGGCACAACGATGGGTTGAAATGTAAATCCCCCGGCTGTGCTGTTGTTGTTCAGAATGGTAACCGACTTTTTTGTGATAGACGCCACCACAATATCCGGTCGTTTGTCCCCGTCCAGGTCGCCAAAGTCGATACCCCATGGCCGTTCGTCTGTTAAAACATCTATAGGGTTTCCAAATTGCAATTCTGTTTCCGTTACGTTGGGGAAGATGGTGATACCTGATGAAAGCAGTTGTGTGGCAGCCAGGTCGGGTTTGCCATCGGCATTCAGATCGCCCACTTTTAAGTTTACCAAAGTGCCAGGCGCAGGGAGGGTCGTTACATCAGCCAGATGAAATTGACCGGGCGTGCTTTTGTTCTGCGCAATGAAGATATTGCTGTTGGCAGACAGAAATTGATTCACAATCACTTCTGGAAGCAGGTCGCCATCAAGGTCTTTCACGGCAACGCCATCCGTACTTAACGCGCCCGGGATGGGCACAGCCAGAGCCGTTCCAAAAGCGAGAGCAGCAGTCGTGCTATTATTTGGTATCACCAATACGTTACCACTTTTCTGATCGGTTATCACCAGGTCTGCTTTACCATCGCCATCCAGATCCGCCAGTTCTATTTGTTTGGGTTTTCTACCGGTGAGTGTTATGCTGGAGGCTGTGAAGGAAAGGGATCCCGTTGTGCTGTTGTTTCTAAAAACAAAAACACGTGTACCTTCACCTCCCTCGCTGGCAACCAGGTCAGGTTTGGCATCGCCATTCAGGTCGCCACAAGAAATATGCAGGGCACGGCTGGCACCACCGGGCAACGCAAGGGAAGTTTTTACAAAAGACAACGTGCCGGGCGTACTTGTATTCCGAAACAGGGAGAGTGTACTGGCATTGTCGTTGGCGGCCGCCATGTCTACCTTGCCATCGTCATCCAGGTCGCACAGGCACAAGTCGTAAAGGCCACTTTCTGCGTTGAAATCGGTTTGGGTAGTGAGGTTGGCCGCGTTGAAGGGGTGCGTTCCATCAAATGATGGCAGGAAAGGCCGAGGTGTTTGCGCTTTTAGTCCCGTTGCCTTGTTTATAAAGGTGAGCGCATCGAAGGTAGCACCGGCAGGTACACGCACTTCTATGAGTCGATCCGTTACCTGCAGCAATGTACCTTTTGCTGCGCCAAAGAATACAGCCTTATCTGTTGTGCCCGTTCCAAACTCTGAGCCACTCAGAATAACTTTTTCTCCGGGCGCTGCTACCTCTTTATCAACCAGTTGAATCAACGGCACCTGCCCGCGGGCGGCAACTGCACACAACAGCAGGAAACCAGAAAAATATGTTTCGAATCTCATCTCTATTTTTCTTCAATGGTTACTAAGCGCACATTCTTTAGCTTGGTGTAGGTCTTCAGGTTTTTGATCTCTGCGGTGGCTTCGTGCGACTTGGTAGATTGGAATACGTAAACATAGTATCGCCTGTCTTTGGGATAGTAGTAGATGTCTGCATTGAACTTATCGGCAATTAACTTCTTCTTGTACGCATCGGCAGCGGGCAGGTCGTTGAAAATGCGGGCTACCACGAGGTAGCGTTTCTTTACGCTTGCTTTTTCCTCCTGTTTCTGATCGAATTTTTCCAGTTCTTCCGGGTCGTTCAGGTTTTCGCGGAAACGCGGATTGTGGATTTCCTCGCCTTGTTGTTTTATGGCAGACTTTATCACGGGCGCCTTGCGCTTCAGCAGCTTTCTGTCGCCAATGCGAAGACCCGCCTGCACTTCGTGGGTACCACGCGAAAATCCACTTTCGGGCTGCCCACCGGGTTCGAAGGTGTATGTCAGCAGAAACTTATCGTAAGAAAGGCCGAGGCCAGCCAGCAGTCCATATTGCTGTCGGTAGCCCGCGTGCACAGAAAAGTTGCTGTGCAGATGCAGGCGGGCAATGGCTTCCCATTGCGAAGTTTGGTAAGAGGACCATTTGTAAGTGGTGTACAATTCCAGGGGAGAGCTCTGACCTTTTTTTGATTTCGATTTTTTGGCTGCTGGTTTATCGGGTGGTGGCTGGCGAAAGTAGGCGGTAAACCACACTTGCTTGAAGGGCGAGAAGCCTGAGCTTTCATTGGCTTCTGTTAGCGTGCTGGTGGCGATCATTTGGGGCAATGAAACCCCGAGGTTGAAACCGGTTCCTGATTTATAGACAAGGCCCGCATTGGCCGCTGGTAACCATTTTTCCGACAGGTAGTTGGCAATGGCCGGATCGGAGGGGTCTATTGCTTTCGACTGATCGAAGCCGCGGGTAACTATACCCCCCGAAATTCCAAAATAGAGCGCATCTTTATCGCTTACCGGCAGGCCATAGGCAAAAGTGGCCAGCGCTTCTGTGTTGCTGAGCAGGCCGCGCTGGTAGTTGGAGAGGCGCCCACCTAAGCCCACACGTTTTTTGTCCAGCAGGGTGGAAACACTCAGTGCCGACACACGGGGTGCGCCTTCCAGGCCCACCCATTGCTGGCGGTGGGTGGCCAGTACCCACAAGTTGTCGGTAGCGGCTTCTGCCGGATTGTACAAATAAAGATTAGTGGGGTAACTGCTGTATACAGGGTAGTTTTGGGCCTGTGAGGCAGAGTTAGCCCATACAATAAGCCCAACGATCAGTAATATGTAACACGTTCGGTACTTCATTCGCCTGCCAGTTTAAGTCTGCATAGCCAAAGAGCCTTCGCCCCGCTTCAAAAAATGGTGTCCACCTGCTGGCTAAAAATCATCTTGCCGTCAATATTGTACCATCGAAAGCAATCTGCGAATATACACCGATTTCTTTAACTTATTACTTGAGTAAATTGGATAACTTGCAGCGATTCAGATTGTTGTACATATTACCCGTTGAATGCACTTTTTACCAGTTAGTCGTATACTGTACATAGCAGCGTTGGGCGTTCTGGCTGTTCCCCTTTCTCTCTGTGGCCAAATACTCATCGGCCCGGTGGCAGGTCCTCAGGTAAGTTGGGTCTCTTTCGAAAATAAAGACAGCCGGGCTTTATACAACCGAATGCCCTTCACGGGCTTTCATGCCGGCATGGGCCTTTCATTTCGGGTACATCAGCGCTTTTTCCTTAACGGAGCTTTTCTTTATTCGTCTAAGGGCAAAAATTTCACGGGTGTGGAAGACGATCTGCTGAAGGTAAAGACCAGGTATCACTATATAGATGTGCCGATGGCCTACACTGTAGAGTTTGTAAACAAGGTGGGTAAAACCAAGCAATACAAATGGTATTTCGGGCTGGGGCCCCATGTTAGTTATTGGCTGGGCGGAAAGGGTACGTTGCAGAATACCCAATTGAGCGAGATATTGGTGAACGAAATAGCCTATCGGGTGGTGTTTGACCAAACTTTCTATGCCGATAATGAGATGAATGTTACAGATCCCAACCGTGTTCAGTTGGGGTTAAATCTATCGGCAGGTTTTGTGTTTGAACCGTTGGGCTTCCAGAAGATCATGGTGAACCTGCGCTACGAAGTGGGGCACAGTTATTTCAGCCGAAACGAAGAAGTGGGAGGTACGTTTAACCAAACGAACGAATACGTAGACGATCTGCGCACCCGCAACCAGGGGTTTCGCCTTTCGCTCGCTTACCTGGTTGATTTGAAAACCGCTGAACGCAAAAAGGGGAAGAGTACGATCAAACAGAAAAAGATGAAGTAGCCTTTAGGAAGGCTTCGGTGTTGCCTCCTCCAGTATTTTATAATGCGCCAACTTTCTGAACAGATCAGCGCTGGGCCGTTTGATGCGATCTTTCGTTTCGGGGTGGCATTCGTAAAGTCCGAACTTCATGGCGGGGCCCAGGTGCCACTCAAAATTATCCCAGGTACTCCACCAGTAGTATCCTTGTATGTCAATGCCGTCTTGCAGTGCCCGGTGCAGCACGCGGGCATAGTCTGCAATGGCTTGGGGTCTTAGTGTGTCGCCTGCTTCGCACACTCCATTTTCGGTAATGATGATGGGCTTTTTGTAACGGTTCCAATAGCGGTCGATGCAGGTGCGCAAACCCTGGGGGTGGTATTCCCACAAATCATCGTGACGCTTACCGAGTGTTTTTATTTTCTCGGGTGTTTGGATGTAGGTGATGGGCAAAGGATCGTGCGAGAGCCGCGCATAGTAGCTCATGCCAAAGAAGTCTACCTGTTCGAAGTGCGAGGGCACATACTCCATGAACCACCAATCGCTGAGCCGCGCGGGGAACCAGCCCAGCACGTTCTCTTGGGTAAACACCACCGCATTGTGCGAAATGCCTACTGGTTGTTGAGGCCTTTGTTGTTTAATGTATTGGTACACTTTATCGTGTGCCGTACCCATGTTTTTTACTACGAGGGCTGCCTTCACAGGATTTATTTTGAAAGGGGGGAAGAAGCCCGTGATCCATCCGTAGCTGGCATACACATTGGGTTCGTTGAAGGTGTTCCAGCGGGTAACCCAATCTCCAAACGTGTCAACTACCTTTTGGCAGAAGTCTACCCACAGCGGTATGTTCTCCGCTCTTTCCCAACCACCTCTGGCCGCAAACCAGGTTGGGTTGGTAAAGTGATGCAGTACCATCATTACCTGCACACCGCGTTGGTTCAGGTCTTTCAAAAATGAGAGGTATTGCTGAACGGTTTCTGAGTGCAAGGGTGCCAGCGGTTGGCGTTGCAGTTTGCTCCACATCAGGCTCATACGGTAGTGTGGTGCCAGCGATGCAATGATCTCCGCATCTTCCGCCAATCTGGTTTCATGGTCAGTCGTTCGCTGAAACACGGTGCCGTCCTGAGCCACCACACCTTGCCAGTCGTGTTCGAAAGCAGTTTCTATCTGTGTAGAGGCTGTGCTGGTACCAAAGATGAAATCTTTCGGGAATACCAGTTGCATGTTTACTTACGCTGGGCTTTGTTTTGCTTACGGGTGCGGGCCAGTGTGGCCTGTTCTGTTTCCCACGCGGCCCAGTAGCGCTGAAGGCGCTTCAGGTCTTCGTCCATACACGGATACATGTTTGGTTTCGGCACCAAGGGAAAAGTGCCCTTGGCCAGGTGATAACTGCTGAGGCCACCCGTCCATTCGAAGTGGCCCGGATCGTACGGATGACGCCATCGGCCACCCCACCGCAACCCTAACCGTTCGCCCGCCAAGCCAATCTTTCTCCACAGGTGTGGGTTGTTCCAAACGGCTACCGAGTCAACAATGGGTACTACGTCTACCGCAAGGCCATACTGGTGCTTGGAGTGCCCGCCCGTTGAACGGGTGTACTTTTTACCCATGGCCTTGTATTCGTTTTGTTTGGCATGTGTGCGGAAAGTTTCTACCACCGCCAGGTCAATTCCTTTGGTTTTGCATTGGGCAATGAGTGCCAGGATTTTATCGCGAAAGTAAGGATGTAATGCTTCCAAGTCGGCAATCATGGGCAACGCGCCACGGTCTTTGCCAAAGGCAAAATTGTCCACCGTGGCCCACTTTAGCCAAAGATCGGCTGTATCGGGCGCGGGTACGGGTGGAGGCTCGAAAGCCCACGGTATATCTGATTTAAGTTGCTGCAGCGAATGAAGAAAAACTTCCGAATACGGGGCCATAGGTCCTCGTTCTTGCTGCTGGGCCAAACCCCATTGGCAGCCGATGATGAATAAAAACAGGCTTATCGCACTAAATTTCCTCATTTCTTAAAAAGCAGGCGCAAAAATAAGGAAATCTGTGTGAGTGGGGATTATCGCGATGTTATGGATTTAAGCCGGCCTTAAGGTAGACAGGCCTCCATCCACCGCCAGAACCTGCCCGCTGACCCAACTTGATTGCTCGCTTAATAAAAAAAGCGCCATAGCAGCCACATCCTGGGCGGTGCCGACCCGCTTCAGCGGGTGCCGCGCGGCTGCATTTTTTAATTTTTCCTCTGACGATAGCAACCTGGCAGCCAGGGGCGTATCGGTCAGCGAAGGCGCAATCGCATTCACACGAATATGGGGAGCGAATTCTGCCGCCAGCGCGCGCGTCAGCCCTTCAATGCCACCTTTGGCGGTGGCCACCGAGGCGTGGTAAGGCATGCCTTGCTGCACCGCCACCGTACTAACGAACAAAATCGAAGACTGCGGTGCATTTTTTAATCGGCTGAGCACTTGCTGTGTGATGGCAATGGCACCTAGCACGTTGATTTGAAAGTCGGTAGTAAACTCTTCGAGGGTCAGTCGGTTAAATGGTTTCAGATTAATGGTTCCTGGAGTATAAACCAAACCATGAAGCTGGTCGGGCAGGATGGATAGATCCAACGGATTTCCCGAGGTGGCATCCCAACTGATGGACGTTACATCCGGAATTTGACTTGCTCTTCTGGCGGCAATAAGAACCCGATGCCCTTGCCGGGTGAGTTGTTGAACGATGGCTTCGCCTATGCCACTGGTGCCCCCCGCTACCAGATAATTTTTCTGTTCACTCATACCTATTCGCTACTTTTGATTTTTCAAACAGCGGTATGGTCTCTTTGTTCGAGCCTAAGCATGAAATGAAGGAAGAGTTGACAAACTTTCTGGGGCAATACCTGTCGGAAAACAAAAGGCTGTTGATAGAAAAGGTCCTCCACGAACGTACGCGCCACGTCACGGTGGTGTTGGAAGATATCTATCAGTCGCAGAATGGCAGTGCGGTCATTCGCACGTGCGAGTGCATGGGTTTGCAAGATGTGCATGTGGTAGAAACCACTTCGAAATACGCTACCAATAAAAAGGTGCTGAAGGGTTCCCACAAATGGATGGACATCGTGCGCCACAACAAGCGCAATGCCGACAACCTGGTGGCTTGTTTCGACCATCTGAAAACAAATGGTTACCGCATTTATGTAACCGATCCTGCCGGAGGTCTTTCGATAGACGAGGTGCCCGTAGACCAAAAAATTGCGTTGGTGATGGGCAACGAATTGCGTGGTGCATCGCCTGCTGCCGTGGCCATGGCCAACGAGCGTGTAACCATCCCTATGTATGGGTTTACGGAGAGCCTGAATATTTCGGTGAGTGCCGCTATCTGCCTGCATGCCATTATGCCGCGGCTGCGCGCCTCCGATGTGCACTGGCACCTGGCCGAAGAGGAAAAGGCTTTGCTGCGCTACCAGTGGTACAAAAAATGCCTGCGTAATGCCGATCTGCTGGAAAAAGAGTTCTGGAAACGGCAGCCAGCGGCCCGCTAACGTCAGCGTTTTGCTGCGCTACCGCGTTTGGCCGACCCAAAGCTTGTGGCTACCTTTAGCACGGCTTTAATTCGATGTTCATGTTAGGGATAAAGTTGGTGCGAAGGGCAGTCTGGCTGGGGTTTTTCTTAATTGGCTTGTTGGTGGCTGCAAACGTGTGGGTGGTGCAAAGTACCCGTAGCAGGGTTTATGGTTCCGTTCAAGAGGTGCCGGTTAACCAGGTAGCCGTGGTGTTGGGCACCAGCAACAAATTGGCAGATGGGTCGCCCAATCCATTTTTCCACTCACGTATGGCCACTGCGGCCCAGCTTTTTCATGGGGGCAAGGCCATTCACATTATTGTAAGTGGCGACAACCGCACCCGCTATTACAACGAACCGTTGGAGATGAAAAAGGCCCTGATGGAGCACGGGGTGCCCGATTCGGCCATTACACTGGACTATGCGGGCCTGCGCACCCTCGACACCATCGTGCGCTGCCGTGAGGTATTTGGCCAGGAGAAGTTTACCATCATCACCCAGCCGTTTCATTGCTACCGTGCCGTGTTCATCAGCGCCTATTATAAGATGGATGCCGTGGCATTGATGGCCGAAGAACCCGGCCCGGAACAGGGAGCCCGGGTGTACGTACGCGAATACCTGGCCCGTGCCAAAGCCATTCTCGATCTATATGTGCTGAGAACCGCGCCACGCCACCTGGGTGAAAAAGAACCCCTGCCTTTGTAGGCTGAAGCTATTGAGAACACAAAAAGAAAGATCAGCGGTAGAACCTCTGGGCCGCACTTTCGTTATTTACTTATTTTTACGACAAATTGATTCCGTGAGGACGGCAAAAGGGCTTTCGATTCGCTTATTTCTTCCCCTTGTATTGTTGGCAAGCGCTCTCGGCTTCACACAGGCCCAGGAAACGATTGTCTCGGGAAAGGTAACAGATGCCTCATCGGGCGACCCCATTCCTTTTGTAAACGTGGTGTTTAAGGGTACTACGGTGGGGGGCACTACCGATTTTGATGGCAATTACCGCATCCGTACCACTGGCCCGGTAGATTCAATTACGGCCTCGTACATTGGCTACAAAGTACGGTCAAAGGCCGTTGCGCGGGGCATCACCCAGGTGGTAAACTTCCAACTTGCAGAAGAGATAGTGGCCTTGCAAGAGGTGGTGGTAAAGGCAGGCGAAAATCCGGCCTTTGAAGTGCTGCGCAACGTGGTGCGCAACAAGAACAAAAATGACAAGCGAAAACTCACCGCCTACGAGTACGACACTTATACCAAAATTGAAATCGATGTAGATAACATTTCCGATAAGCTGCGCGAGAAGAAATTCATGAAGAAAATAACGCAAGTGTTGGACAGTGTAGACCGCATTGCAGGCGAAGATGGTAAACCGATCTTACCGCTCTTTATCACCGAAAGTGTATCTAAACTTTACTATCGCGATAACCCCTCTTTAAAGAAAGAGCACCTGCTGAAAAGCAAAATAAATGGTGTGGGCGTGGAAGATGGAACCTTGGTAACCCAGGTGGTGGGTTCGTCCTTTCAAGAGTACAACTTCTACCAAAACTGGCTTAACATATTAAGCAAAGAGTTTGTATCGCCTATTGCCGATGGATGGCGCTTGTATTACGAATACGACCTTACGGACAGCATGATGGTGGGCGGCCACTTCTGCTACCGCCTCGACTTCTTTCCGAAAAGCCCGCAGGAACTGGCGTTTACCGGCACCATGTGGATTACCAAAAATGAATTCGCGCTGAAGCAGATAGATGCCACTATGGGCAAACAAGCAAACATCAACTTTGTGGAGAAGTTGAGGATTCAACAAGAGCTGGCGCCCACCGCAGAAGGTGCATGGCTACCTGTAAAAAACCGGGTGCTGATAGACGTGGGTGAGTTAAATCAAAATGCAGCCGGCATGCTGGCCAAGTTTTATACCAGCAACAAGAACTTCGTCATCAATAAACCTTACGATCCGGGCTTCTACGAGCGACCCATTCAAATTGCAGAAGATGCTCAGATGTTTAAAGATGAAAAATATTGGGACAGCCTGCGCCACGAGCCACTCTCACCCACCGAGGTAAGTGTCTATAAAATGATCGACACACTCCGCAACATCCCGCTTATCAAGACCTACACAGACATCATTAAAATCGTATTAGATGGATATGTGAAGGTGGGGAAAATCGAGTTGGGCCCTTACCTGAGCGCGCTGGCGTGGAACAACATTGAGGGCGTACGCCTACAAGGCGGTTTCAAAACCAACTACCAGTTTAGTAGAAAATTCATTCTGTGGGCCAGCGCAGGCTATGGTTTTGATGACGAGAAGTTCAAATACATGGTAAACCTTCAGCACATTCTTTCGCGCGAGCGATGGACCACCGTTTCGGTGCGGGCCAGGCGCGACATCAGCAGGTTGGGGGTGGATGATGAAAACCTGGCAGACAACCCGCTTTTTTTGGCTGCTACCCGATGGGGCTATTTCAGAAGAGGCTTTTATACCGATGAGTACAGGGTGGCCTTCCAGCGCGAGTTGTTCAAAGGATTTTCTCAAAAAATCTCGGTGCGCCATTGGACCTTTTCGCCCACCTACAATTTCGGGTACTACGAAAATCCAAGCGATGTACCTTCATCGCCCATACGCGATACCTTCGAGACCACGGAAGTCTCGCTGGAATCGAGGTATGCACGCGATGAAATCTTTCTGCAAAACGACAATGAACGCATCAGCCTGGGCACCAACAAATCGCCCATTATTACGGTGCGTTATACACATGGTATGAAAGGAGTGATGGGCAGCGACTTTGAATATGATAAGCTGCGGTTTACCCTGAACAAACGCATCAAAACCGGCCCGTTGGGGGTGGGTTATGCTACGTTCACCTCCGAGTATGTGTTCAATGCCTTGCCCTATCCGTTGCTCACCTTGCACCTGGGTAACCAAAGCCCATTGTATTCGCCCATCACCTACAACCTCATGAATTTTGGTGAGTTTGTGAGCGATCATTACGCTGCACTGAACTACCGTCAGTACATGGAAGGGTTCTTACTCAACCGCATACCGCTGCTGCAAAAGCTCAACTGGCGCCTGCTGGCCACGGCCAACGTCATCATGGGTGGCATGCGCGAGTCGAACCGAAACCTGATCGCCCAGTTTGACCCCGATGGTGAAGAAACCCTTCAAGCCGGTTATTTCACGCGGCAACCCGGCAAGTTGTTGAACAAGCCCTACGTAGAATTGGGTTACGGAGTGGAGAATATCTTCAAGTTCTTGCGCGTGGATTTTATACACCGCCTGAGTTACCTCGATAAGCCCGATGCCCGCAAGTTCGGCATTCTTTTTACCGCGCAGGTGCAGTTGTAAGTTTCTGTTTTTCGGGCGGGGAAATTCCGCATATTTGCACTTCGAATTTTTTCAGACATGAGTGTAATCAAGATTACTTTGCCCGATGGGAGCGTTCGTGAGTTTCCACAGGCAGTTACCGGAATGCAGGTGGCCCAAAGCATCAGCGAAGGGCTGGCGCGCAATGCGCTCTCCATTGAAGTGAACGGTGAAATTTGGGATTTGAGTCGCACCATTACTGCGGATGCGGCCATCAAAATATTTACGTGGAACGACAAGGGCGGCAAGTATGCTTTCTGGCATTCGTCTGCCCACTTGTTTGCCGAGGCGCTGGAAGCATTATACCCCGGTGTGAAGTTTGGCATTGGTCCGCCCATTGAAAACGGATTTTATTATGATGTAGACCTGGGCGACAGGCCATTTGGCGATGAGGAGCTTGCAGCCGTTGAAAAAAAGATGGCCGAACTGGCCAAAGTCAATAGCCCGTTTGTAAGGCGCGATGTTTCCAAAAAAGAGGCCATTGAATATTTTACCCGGAAGGGTGATGAGTACAAACTGGAATTGATAGACGGGCTGGCCGATGGCTCCATCACCTTCTACCAGCAGGGCAACTTTGTAGATCTGTGCCGCGGTCCGCACATTCCATCCACCGGGCCCATCAAAGCCATTAAGTTGCTGAGTGTGGCAGGAGCCTACTGGCGGGGCGATGAAAAGAACAAGATGCTGAAGCGCATCTACGGCATTACGTTCCCCAAGCAAAAAGAACTGGACGAATACCTGCACATGCTGGAGGAGGCTAAGAAACGCGACCACCGCAAATTAGGCCGCGAGTTGGAGTTGTTTGCCTTCTCTGAGAAAGTAGGTATGGGCCTGCCTTTGTGGTTGCCAAAGGGTACCATTCTGCGCGAGCGCCTCGAGCAGTTTATGCGCAGGGCGCAGATAAAAGCCGGCTACGATCCGGTGGTTACTCCGCACATTGGTGGCAAAAACCTATACGTTACCTCCGGCCACTACGAGAAATACGGCAAAGACTCTTTTCAGCCCATCCACACCCCTGATGTGGGCGAGGAGTTTCTGCTAAAGCCGATGAACTGTCCGCACCACTGCGAGATATACAAGGTAAAGCCACGGTCGTATAAAGACCTGCCCATTCGGTTGGCAGAATTTGGCACCGTGTATCGCTACGAACAAAGTGGCGAGTTGCACGGCCTTACCCGCGTGCGTGGCTTCACGCAGGACGATGCCCACATCTTCTGCCGCCCCGATCAGGTGAAGGAAGAGTTCATTAAAGTAATTGACCTGGTGTTGTTTGTCTTCAGGTCGTTGGGATTTGAAAACTATACCGCGCAGGTATCCAAGCGCGACCCCAACAACAAGGCCAAATACATTGGCGAAGACCACCTGTGGGACAGGGCCGAACGCGAAATACAAGAAGCGGCCGATGAACGGGGTTTGAAAACCGTGGCAGTGGAAGGCGAAGCAGCCTTCTACGGCCCCAAGCTCGACTTTATGGTGAAGGATGCCCTGGGCCGAAGCTGGCAGTTGGGTACCATACAAGTAGACTACAATCTGCCCGAACGCTTCGAGTTGGAGTACATCGGGTCAGATAACCAAAAACATCGCCCCGTCATGATTCACCGTGCACCTTTTGGTTCGCTGGAGCGCTTTGTGGCGGTGCTGATTGAGCATTGTGCAGGCAACTTCCCGCTGTGGCTGGCCCCCGAGCAGGTGGCCGTTTTGCCTATTTCCGAGAAATTTAACGACTACGGGCAGCAGGTAATTGATACCCTGAAGGGCATGGATGTGCGTGGTTTCCTAGACGACCGCGATGAGAAGATAGGTCGCAAAATCCGCGATGCAGAGGTTAAAAAAGTGCCTTTTATGCTGATTGTGGGCGAAAAAGAGGTGGCAGAGGGCAAAGTATCGGTGCGCAAACACGGAGCAGGCGACCAGGGTGCGGTGCCATTGGCTGATTTTGCAACCCGTTTTGCCGCAGATTTTGCGCTTCCTGCCTAACAGCCAGGTATTGCAGAGAATGAAATTATGGCGATATTTGCACCCTGTTTTGCGAAAGCAAGTTGCAGGTATGGACATGTTTAACTTAAACCCAGTAGGTGGCAATTTTTCAAGGAAATAACCGGCCCTTCAACAGAGGTTTCCGGCCGCGTGTAGTAGAAGAACCTTACCGCGTAAATGAACGCATCACCGCTCCCCGCGTGCGGGTTGTGGGCGAAAACATCAAAGTGGATGTGTACCCCACTTCGGTGGCCATCAAGATGGCGCAAGAACAGGGTTTAGATCTGGTGGAGATTTCTCCCAACGCAGACCCTCCTGTTTGCAAAGTCATCGATTACTCGAAGTTTAAGTACGAACAGAAGAAGAAGCAGAAGGAAATCAAGGCCAACGCCCTGAAGACCGTGGTGAAAGAAATTCGCTTCGGTCCCAATACAGACGATCACGACTTCAACTTCAAGGTGAAGCATGCCGTGAACTTTCTGAAGGAAGGATCGAAGGTGAAGGCCTACGTACACTTTGCGGGCCGCTCGATCGTGTACAAAGAAAGAGGTGAGATTCTGTTGCTGAAATTTGCGCAGGCCCTGGAAGAGGTAGGAAAGGTAGAAAGCATGCCGCACCTGGAAGGGAAGCGGATGTTTTTGCTGGTGGCCCCGAAAGGGAAGAAGTAGAACTTAATTAAACGTTTAAATAAATGCCGAAGCTTAAAACAAAGTCAGGGGCAAAAAAACGCTTTAAAATGACCGGTACCGGTAAGATTAAGCGTAAAAAAGCCTTCAAAAACCACATCCTGACAAAGAAAGAGACCAAGCAGAAACGCAGACTGGGTATCAAAGCGGTTGTCAACAAGGCAGACGAAAAGAACATCCAGTTAATGTTTCCGTACGGAATCTAACAACGAAAACAGGTTTTTCCGGGTGCCTCGAATCCACCGATTCTCAAACCCGGTCATGTTAAACCCGGTTTCTGGCCTGCAAGTATCCGCGTAAGCAGGATCGCCATCAACCAAAAAATGAAAAACTATGCCACGTTCAGTCAACAATGTAGCATCCCGCGCCAGAAGAAAGCGCATCCTCGAATTGGCCAAAGGGTTCTTTGGTCGTAAAAAAAACGTTTGGACGGTAGCCAAAAACGCAGTTGAAAAAGGACTCGTTTACGCTTACCGCGATCGCAAAGCCAAGAAAAGAGATTTCCGCGCCTTGTGGATTGCCCGCATCAATGCGGGTGCCCGTTTGCACGGTATGTCTTACTCAGAATTAATGGGTAAACTTAAAAAATCAGGTATCGATCTTAACCGCAAGGTGCTGGCCGACCTGGCTATGAACCACCCACAGGCATTTGAAGCTGTGGTGAAGAAGGTAAAGTAATTACTAACCGCTTTGAACAAAAGGCTGCCACGTGCAGCCTTTTTGTTTTTCGATTATCGCATCTTTGAAAGACATATTTGTGAACACGTTGTGAACCGATCTAAGAAAATATTCCTGGCCGCATTTATCGTTTTCATGGTGTTGCTGGGTATGGTGAGTTACGATATTGGCAGCCGCACCACCTTTCCCGGTTCCAAACCGCAGTTGAAAGAGCGGCTCAAGAATCAATACGCACAACCCGATTCGGCCGCAAAAGACTCTCTGAAGTCAACTCAACGCTAAAAAATGCATTTGGGCGATTGGCAACGCAAAATTGACGTTGGCACATTTGCACTTTTCCAACGCGCTCTTACCTTAGCACCAGATTAAAGCCAACTATAGACAAGAAAATCCCCTGGGGTCAAGGACCTTGGGGGATTTTCGATTTTAGGCTTCCCTGTTTTCTGCTTTCGCGGAACTGATTTCAAAAAATAGAAGTTCAAACATGTAACCGAAATAGTTACCCAGGCGGGTAAATGCCGGCCGGGTCTATGAAAGACCTTTACCTCGCAAACACAAACCCTTATGATCCGGAAGGTTCTAAACCCCCTTGTAATTTTCTCCTCCCTCACGTTGGTGTTGAGTCATTGCGGCAGCAACGATGTAGAAGACCCGGTAGATTGCAACACCACCGACCTGTCAGTAACGGTTACGGGCACACAGGCGGTTAGCGGATGTCAGGCTACGGATGGCCGGGTAGACGTGAACGCCACGGGCGGCAAATCGCCTTATCAGTTCAGCCTCAACGGAGGTGCGTTTCAAAGCGCCACTCAATTTACGTCACTCGCTTCGGGCACCTATACCGTAACCGTGAAAGATGCTAATGCCTGCGAAAAAACGGTGGAGGCCGTTGTGGCGTCCTCAGGCTCTACGTTGGCTGCCACCGCCACGGTGGGTGCCGACACCCAATGCCTTACCAACAACGGAACCATCAGCATGAGTGCACAGGGAGGCACTGCACCTTACCAGTTTCAGTTAGATGGCGGTTCGTTTGGCAGCAATGCTTCCTTTACGGGTGTGGCGGCCGGTAACCATACCGTTGTGGTAAAAGATGCGGCTAATTGCCAGATTTCTGTCAGTGCCGTGGTGGCTCGGGGCAATACGGGCATCAGTTTTAACGATGCGATTAAACCCATCATCGAAGCGCGTTGCGCCACCAGCGGCAGTTGCCACGGTGCCGGTTCAGGATCGCGCGATTGGACGAATGCCACCAACCTGAAGAACAACGCGGCCAATGTGAAATCGCGCACGGGTGCCAAGACAATGCCGCCCGTAGGGTCTACCGCGCTCACCCAAGATCAGATAGACCAGATTGCCTGCTGGGTAGATGATGGCGCCTCCATAGACAATTAATGCCATGCGTAGCCTTCTTATCACTGTTTGTTTGGTTGCGTCCGCTACTGCAGCGGTGGCACAAAAGTTTGTATTGACGGAGTCGCAGGTGTCGTTCTACTCGCATGCGCCCATTGAAGATATTACCGCAGTAAACAAAAAAACATCGGCCCTCTTTAATTCCGCCACCAGCGAAATTGTATTTTCGGTGCCCATCAAAGAATTTGACTTCGCCAAGTCGCTGATGAAAGAGCACTTCAACGAAAAATACATGGAGTCGGAAAGATTTCCGAAGGCCACCTTTCAGGGAAAGCTGGAGGGGTTCGGACCGGACAAAACGGGAACACAAGCAGTGAGGGCTGTTGGTAAATTGACCATTCATGGCGTGACGCGCGACATCAGTGAAAGCGGAACCGTAGAAGTGGTAGGCAAAAATCTGGCGATGAAATCGAGATTCAAGGTGAAGCTGGAAGATTACCAGATTGTGCGTCCGCAGATACTTTGGCAAAACATAGCCGAAGAGGTGGAAGTAACGCTCGACTTTGTATTTAAACCACAATGAAAAAGTGGGCGAACAATAGCTGGCTTTGGAAGCGTTGCTGGTGGCTGCCGTGGTTGTTGCTCTTTTCCGGCTCGTCTGCCTGGTCGCAGAAATATACCACCGAGTCGGGTGCGATTTCTTTTTTCTCGGATGCACCCGTAGAGGACATTTCGGCCACCAACCAAGCCGTGGGGAGCCTGTTTGATGCCGCTTCGGGCGAGTTGGTTTTTGTGGTTCCCATTAAAGACTTCCAGTTCGAAAAGCGGCTGATGCGGGAACACTTTAACGAGAAATACATGGAAACACATAAGTTTCCCAAGGCGTCCTTCAAAGGTAAGATGACGGGTTATGAAGTTGCGAAGGCCGGAGCGCAAGAGGTAACCGTTGTCGGAGCATTGACGATTCACGGTGTAACCCGCGACATTCGGGTGAAAGGCAGTGTGCAATTTTCCGGAGGAAAATTAAATGCGTCCAGTAAATTTATGGTGAAGCTGGCGGACTACAATATTTCGGTGCCGCAACTGGTGTGGCAAAACATTGCCGAAGACGTGGAAATAAAAATAGAATTTATCTACAAGTCGCTATGAGAAAAAGATACCTGCTGTTATTTGTTGCGTTGTGCGTGCAGTTGCCTTTGCGGGCGCAAGACGACCTGATGAAGGAGCTGGAGCAAACCACACCGCAAGAAACGGAATACACCGAGCAGACGTTTAAAGGTACGCGGTTGGTAAACGGCCAGTCGGTGGAAACAAAAGGAGAGGGGGAACTGGAGTTTATCTTTGCGCACCGTTTTGGCCCTGTTAATGGTGGGCTTTACAACCTTTTCGGTTTAGACCAGGCTTATGTGCGGTTGGGTTTGGAATATGGCATTACCGACCGGTTGGGCGTGGGCATAGGCCGTAACTCGGTGGACAAGACTATGGATGGCTACGTGCGCTACAAGATATTACGCCAAAGTTCGGGCGCCAACGCCATGCCAGTAACAGTAACGGGTTTTGCAAGCGCGGCTTACAAAGCATCGCCTAAAAAATCAGACGCGCCTAATACCTCCACCGAAGACAGACTGTCGTACACCACACAATTGCTGATTGCGCGCAAGTTTACACCGGCCTTGTCGTTGCAGCTCATGCCCACGCTGGTTCATAAGAATACCGTAGATCAGAGCCTGGAGAACAACGACCAGGTGGCGCTGGGGTTGGGTGGCAGGCTGAAGGTATCGCGCAGCGTGGCCCTCACCACCGAATACTACCATCGGTTCGGTGTTCCTGATGCCAATCCGCACCACAACCTGCTGGGCTTCGGCATCGACATTGAAACGGGTGGCCACGTTTTTCAACTCGTAATGACCAACACCCGGGGCCTGACGGAGCGCGCATGGCTAACCGAAACTACCGGCCAATGGGGTGAAGGAGATATCCACTTTGGCTTCAACGTAACCCGCACCTTTCAGGTGAAGAAACGCGGGTAAGGATTTTTTTAACGGCCTCTGCGTGTTGAATTACAGCACGTGTTTTTTACTTTTAGGCTTCACGCAAAAGCCTGGATTGATTTGCTGCTCTTTTCGATCATTGTCTACCTCCTTCTCACGCTGCTGGTTGGGTACTGGGCTTCGCGCAGGGTAAAGACAGCAGGCGATTTTATGCTGGCGGGCCGAAGCCTGCCGATTTTGTTAAGTGCCGCTGCACTGTTCGCCACCTGGTTCGGTTCCGAGACTGTTTTTGGCGCGTCATCAGAATTTCTGAAGGGCGGATTGTATTCTGTTATAGAAGACCCGTTTGGCGCAGCGTTGTGCCTGGTGTTGTTCGGCTTGTTCTTCGCACGCAGGCTGTACAACCTGAACCTGCTTACGCTGGGCGATTTTTTCGAGGTGCGCTTTGGCAAACGCACCGAGTTGATTGCCAGTGTTTTTCTCGCTCCGCCTTATGTGGGCTACATAGCGGCACAGTTGGTGGCCATGGGCCTTATTCTGAACGTGGTGGCCGGCATGGAACTCTGGCACGGGGTGGTGATCAGCGCCCTGGTGGTAACCTTCTACACCTACATCGGTGGCATGTGGGCGATCTCTATTACCGACTTTATTCAAAGCATCATCATTGTGGTGGGGTTGGCAGTGCTAGCCGTGGTGCTGGCAGGAAAAGCCGGTGGGGTGGTAGCCGTACTGGAGGCTGTGCCCGATTCAACCTTTCGTTTTTTCCCTTCTTTTCGGTTCAGCGATGTGGTGGCATGGCTTGCAGCGTGGTCGGTGCTCGGTCTCGGTAGTCTGCCTTCGCAGGACGTGTTTCAACGCGCCATGTCATCGGGTTCTGCCAACACAGCCGTGCGTTCGTGCTACATTGCCGCTGCGTTGTATCTAACCGTGGCCATGTTGCCATTGTTCATCAGCCTTTGTGTGCAGCATTTGTATCCCGCGGAAGCGGCCGGTGATACCCAATTGGTTTTGCCGCGTATGGTCATGGCCCACACCCACATGGCGGTGCAGGTGCTTTTCTTCGGGTCGTTGCTCTCGGCTATTATGAGCACCACCAGTTCGGCCATACTGGCTCCGGCAGCCATTCTTTCAGAAAACCTGATTCGCCCTTTGATGTACAGGCCACCGGGCGACAAGCAGATGCTGTTGCTTACACGCGGGGCGGTGCTCCTGTTTGCCGTGGTCGGCACGGTGATGGCCTGCCTGCGTTCCAATATTTACGAGTTGGTGGGGGAGTCATCCATCCTCAGCCTGGTATCGTTGTTTGTGCCGTTGGTGCTTGGTTTGTATTGGAAGAAAGCCACCAGCGGGGGAGCCATCCTGGCCATGGTGGGTGGTTCGGCAACTTGGTTTATCTTGCAGTTTGTTGAGGTAGACGTACCGGCTTTGGTGCCCGCTACCCTGGTGAGTTTAGTGGGGATGTTGGCCGGCAGTTGGATTTGGAAAAGAGATTAGCGTTATGAAGATTGAAATCAGGAGATTGAATGAAGGGTTCCACATGGAAGCCACCAATGAAAATGGCAACACTGTGCATATCGATGCCTCGCCCGACATTGGCGGAACCAACCAGGGCATGCGGCCCATGCAGTTGGTGCTTACCGGGCTGGGAGGGTGCAGTGCCATTGACGTGATCAATATTCTGAAAAAGCAAAAGCAAGATTTGAAAGACATTCGCATCACGGTAACTGGCGAGCGCCAGAAAGATGCGGTGCCTGCGTTGTTTACCGAGGCCCATATTCATTTCAAATTGTTTGGTTCGTTAGATGCCGACAAGGCGCAAAAAGCCGTGAGCCTGGCTGTTGAAAAATATTGTTCGGTAGCCAAAACTTTAGAACCCAATACAAAGGTTACGTACGATTTTGAAATCATCCCTGCATGAGCGACCCACGTTTTTCCTATTCCGAAACAGATGCCATACGTGCGCAGCATGAGCGCACTGATTTTCGCGAGCACTCTGTGCCCCTCTACCTAACGTCCAGCTTTGTATTTGAGGATGCCGAGCAGGCGCGGGCCTTGTTTGCCGATGAGGTGCAGGGCAACATCTACACACGTTTTTCTAATCCCAATAGCACCGAATTCATTCAGAAACTTTGCCTGCTGGAAGGAACCGAAGATGGCTTTGCAACGGCATCGGGTATGGCGGCCATGTACATCAGCATGGCCTCGTTTTTGCGGGCGGGCGATCATGTGCTCGCATCGCGTTCGGTGTTTGGATCAACACATCAGATTCTCAATAATCTTTTCCCCCGGTTTAACATCAGCCACACGTATGCAGATGTAAACGAAAGTAAAGAGAGTTGGGAAGCCAAAATTCAGCCCAATACCCGGATGATTTTTGTTGAAACACCTTCTAACCCCGCCCTAGACATTATAGACCTGGAGTGGCTTGGGCAATTGGCAAAAAAACGCAACCTGATTCTGAATGTAGACAATTGTTTTGCTACTCCCTACCTGCAAAATCCGGCCCGTTGGGGCGCACACCTGGTAACCCATTCGGCAACCAAGTTTATAGATGGCCAAGGGCGCGTGATTGGCGGGGCCGTGTTGGGAACGAAAGAACTGATAAAGGAAGTTCGGTTTTTCGCCAGACATACAGGGCCTTCTATGTCGCCATTTAATGCATGGGTGTTGTCTAAAAGTTTAGAAACGTTGGCCGTGCGCATGGAGCGGCATTGTAGCAATGCGTTGGCACTGGCGCAATACTTAGAGCGGCAAAAAGAGGTAATTAAAGTGAAGTATCCCTTTCTGCCTTCGCACCCGCAACACGCACTGGCGCAAAAGCAGATGCGCCATGGGGGCGGGTTGGTTACTTTTGAAATAGCGGGTGGCGTAGACAGAGGCAGGCGGTTTCTAAATGCACTTCAAATGATTTCGCACTCGGCCAACCTGGGCGATACGCGCACCATTGCCACACACCCTGCGTCCACCACGCACTCTAAATTAAGCGAAGAAGAACGGCAGGCCGTGGGCATTACACCTGGTCTCATCCGTGTGTCGGTAGGTTTGGAGGCAGTGGGCGATGTAATAGCCGATGTGGCTCAGGCGATCGTGGCCAGCAAGTAGCTAAAAATTTGTTGAAGATAGTTTGGCCGGTCAGGTTTCGCCCGGAGGCGGTGATTTCGTATATTTCCTGATATACACTGTAGTTGCGCTTACATGCAGAAACCCATCTCAGCTAACAATCTGGAGCAATCGCTTACGCGGCTCTCTTTGTTAGAGCAATTTATCAATCTGTCTAAAGATGCCATTCAGGTTTCGGATGAGGAGGGAAGGCTCGTGTTCATTAACGATGCCTCCTCTGAGCGATTGGGAATTTCGAAGGAAGAGGCCCACAACTACTTTGTGAGCGACTTCGAAAAGCGGCTGAAAGAGCCCGAAGCATGGCGTTTGCACCTGGAAGAACTTAAAAAGAACGACTACCTGATTTTCGATGGGCTAAACGTGAATCAAAAAACGGGTGCAGCTTTTGAAGCAGAGGTTACCGTTCGCTATGTGAATATTGAAGGGGCAGGTTATGTGATTGCCAGTTCGCGCGATGTAACTGAAAGAAAGATTGCTGAACAAAAATTAAAGGAGAGCGAACAAAGGCTAACCGATGTGCTGGCCATTATTGGCGAAGGTGTGTGGGACTGGAGTGTTGAAAATGGCACCGTGTGGCACAATAAGAAGTGGAGCGAAATCATGGAGTTGGACGAAGGGGTCGATCACCACACCAATCAGGAGTTTACATCACGGATCTATCCGCCCGACAGAACAGTAGCCGAAGGTAATCTGGCGAAGGCTATCAAAAGTTCCGATTTCTTTGAAAGTGAGTTTCGCATTGTGTGCAAAGACGGTACGCTGAAATGGATAAGAGACCAGGGCTATGTTATGAAGCGCGATGAACAAGGAAATCCGCTCCGTATCCTGGGTAGCATCTCCAACATCAGCCAGCGCAAGCGTTATGAATTAGAACTGAAACACCAGCGCGACATTTTAGATAAGTTGGCCAACCAATTGCCCGGCATGCTCTACCAGTTTCAGCTTTTTCCCGATGGCAAAATGGTATTTCCCTATGCCAGCCGCGGTGTAAAGGAAATCTATGGACTTACCCCAGAGCAAGTGTACAATAATGTGAATTCATCGCTCCACATACTGCACCCGGCAGACCGTGAGCGGGTATTGCTATCTATACAGCACTCGGCCCAAACACTGGAAAACTGGCAACAGGAGTACAGGGTACAACTGCCTGGCAGCGAAGTGGGCTGGCGCCTGGGTGTAGCCAAGCCCGAACGCCTGAGTGATGGCAGCATATTGTGGCACGGATACATTCAGGATATTACAGAACGTAAGTTGGCAGAGGAGGAACTACGTGCCAAAAAAGAAACACTTGAAAAAGTTAACTCCGAACTGGACCGGTTTGTTTACAGCACTTCGCACGATTTAAGGGCACCGTTAACATCTGTTTTGGGTCTGGTAGATTTGTGTGAACGGCTCGAACCTGACAACGCAGAACTTCGAACATTTTTTTCGATGATGAAGCAGGCTGTGAACCGCCTCGACAACACCATCAAAAATATCTTAGATCATTCGCGCAACTCGCGCATGGTCATATCGGCCGAAAAGTTGCCCATGCATGAAATCATTCATCAGGCCATCGATTACATTCGGCACATGCCGGAGGCCGCAAAGATCGATTTTCAGGTAGAGGTGGTGGAAAAAGTCCCACTCGTGTCAGACCGGCTTCGTGTTACCGCCATCGTTAACAACCTCCTCACCAATGCAGCGAAGTACCAGCGCAAGGACGAGGGCCATCCGTGGGTAAATGTTCGCTTTAATGCCAATGAAACAGGCGCCACCCTTACCGTAAGCGATAATGGAGAGGGTATCCCAGAGGAGATGCACCAGCGTATTTTTGATATGTTTGTGAGGCACTCCCAGAATTCAACCGGCTCGGGTCTGGGATTGTACATGTGCAAGGAAATGGTGGAGCGCCTGCAGGGTTCCATTTCTTTACACTCCATTCCGGGGAAGGGATCTACTTTTACGCTTTTCTTTCCACACTTGCCATAAACCCCGAGGGCTGCCACGCAGGTAAGCCAAGGGCTTGGAGATCAACCTGCGCTGCGTTACCTTATGCAACATATCAACCTTTCTATCTATGCGAATGATGACCGTCTTCGGTGTGGTTGCTGTCATTTTTCTCAGTTGCTCGCCCGTGGAGCCCCCGGCACCCGTGGGCCCGTTGCCTACCAAGGCGCAGTTGAACTGGCATCGTATGGAGATGAATGCTTTCATTCACTTCACCATCAATACCTACACCGACCTGGAGTGGGGCATGGGCAGCGAATCACCAGCCTTGTTTCGGCCCTCGCAATTCAATGCCGACCAATGGGTAAGCGTGCTGGCCGACACCGGGTTTAAGGGTGTGATACTTACCTGTAAACACCACGATGGATTTTGCCTGTGGCCAAGTGCCTATACCAATCATTCCGTGAAGAGCAGTCCTTTTATGAATGGCGAGGGCGATGTGGTGAAGGCCGTTTCGGAGGCATGCAAAAAGTACGGATTGAAGTTTGGTGTGTACGTGTCGCCCTGGGATCGCAACCATGCGGGCTACGGCACGCCAGCCTACATCGTTTATTACCGAAATCAACTAAAGGAATTGTTTACACAATACGGCCCCATTTTCGAAATGTGGTTCGATGGCGCGAATGGAGGCACCGGCTACTATGGTGGCGCCAATGAAAAGCGCGCCATTGACGGATCTACCTACTACGATTGGCCGGGCACGCTTAACCTGGTGAGAAGCATGGAGCCGGACGTGGTATTTTTCAGCGATGCCGGCCCGGGCGTGCGGTGGGTGGGCAATGAAAAAGGTATTGCCGGGGAAACCAACTGGAACACCATTACCACCGACACACTTTTTGCCGGAAAGGCCGGGATCGAAGGTTTGCTCAACACCGGTCACGAAAAGGGTACGTCTTGGGTGCCAGCCGAAACCGATGTGTCGATCAGACCGGGTTGGTTTTACCATGCCCGCGAAGATTCCCTGGTAAAAACGCCCGAACGGCTTTTTGAAATCTACCTTACTTCCGTGGGGCGGGGTTCTACCTTGTTGCTGAATGTGCCTCCCGACCCGCGTGGACTGCTGCACGAAAACGATGTGGCGGCCCTCAAAGGATTCAAAGAATTACTCGACACAGCCTTTGCTGAAAACTTAGCGATCCCTGCGAAGGCTTCTGCCACAAGCTTTCGCGGGAATTCAGATCGTTTCAGGCCCGCGCTCTTAACTGATGAAAACCCGGAAACCTATTGGGCTTTAGATGATGGCGAAACGTCTGCTTCGGTTGAGTTGGAGTGGGACGAACCGCGTACGATCCGCTACGTGGTTTTGCAGGAGTACATACAACTGGGGCAGCGGGTAAAAGCCTTTCAGGTGGAAGTTTTGAAGGATGGGCAATGGCAACAGGCGGCCACCGGCACCACCATTGGCTACAAGCGAATTTTGAAGTTGCAGCCGATGACGGCTCAGAAAATCAGGGTGTCGATAATCGATGCCCGGGCGTGCCCCGTATTGCATACCCTAGCCGTCTATTGATTTAAGCACGCCATCCCGCAAAGAGCGGTAGTGCTGCAATGGTTACACACCATTCATGTTAAAATTTGAAACCCTTGCTGTCGTTTTGCAGTTAACGACACCAATTTATTTTCCGCTATGCTCCAAAATTTCTTTAAAACTGCCATCCGTACGATTCTCAAAAACCAATCGTACGCTATTATTAATTTCATAGGTTTAACCAGTGGCGTGGCGCTGGCCTTGCTGATCATCACCTATGTTCGGTCGGAACTCAGCTACGATCAGTTTCATGAACACGGAGACCGATTGTACCGTATCCGGTACGATGCCCCCAACGGACTGGGACTGGCCACTTCGCCACCACCCATTGCTCCGGCCATGAAAGATTTCTTCCCCGAAGTGGAAGAAGCCGCGCGGTTGTATGCCCGCAACATGAGTATAAAGCGGCCCGATGCGGAAGAAGCCTTTGAAGAAAATGGTGTCTTCTTTGCCGATTCTACGCTGATGAAGATGATGACCTTTCAGTTTGTGAAGGGTAATCCCGAAAGGGCGCTGGTCGACAAGTTTACTGTGTTGATAAACGAGGAGATGGCTAAAAAGTACTTTGGCGATGCCAACCCGATAGGCGAACCGCTGCTATTTGGTGGCAAACACAACTTCAAGGTGGTGGGCGTGGTGAAAGACTTTCCTGAGAACTCGCACCTGCGGTTCAGCATGCTGGTGCCCTACGAGAACATGTTCGACATGGAAACGGATGAGACTGCCCAGATTCTTCGCAACAACCTGGCCATCAATTTTGTGATCAGTCACTCATACACCTATGTGCTGTTGAAGCCCGGTGCCGATCCCAAAAATGTCGACAATCAGTTCGATGCCTTCCTTAAAAAATATGCGCGCCCTGATTTGTTGGTAGGGCAGAAGTTTACGTTGTTTCCGGTGAAAAACATTCACCTGCAGTCTACCTTGCTGGCCGAACCTTCTCCCACCAACTCGATGACCAACCTGTATATCTTCATGGGGGTAGGGCTGTTAACCATTCTGATTGCCTGTATCAACTATGTCAACCTGAGTACGGCTCAATCCTTCACACGCATCAAAGAGATTGGGTTGCGCAAAATACTGGGTTCGATGAAGTCGCAGATCATTGTACAGTTCTTGTCGGAGAGTTTTTTGTTCTGCCTGGTGTCATTCGCCTTGTCGTTTGTCGTATTCTACTTCGCTTTACCGTCCCTAAATGAACTTACCGATAAAGAATTACTGTTTATCGATGTGGTAGACTGGAAGTTGGTAGGCCTTTCACTGGGTTTGCTGGTGTTGATTACCTTTCTTGCGGGTGGCTATCCATCTTATTTTGTGGCACGCTTCGATTCTGTTCACTCCATCAAAGGAGGTGCGGCCAATATGGGCAGCCAAAGATTGCGCAAAGTGCTGGTGGTATTTCAGTTGGGCATTGCCTGCCTGCTGTTGTCTGGTTCGCTGGTTATCATGAAGCAATTGAATTACCTGGCCGATCGACCGCTCGGTTTCCAGAAAGACCATGTCATCGCCATTCCGCTTTTCAGCCAGAACCTCAATGGCATCTTCAGCAGGCGCGATACGCTCTTCCAAACCCGCCTGCAGAGTTACCGCGATGCGGTAGAAGCGCAGACGGGGGTGCAAAGCACTACGTTGTCATCGACTGCGCCAGGGCTGGGTTTGGTCTACAGGGGCACGATACCTGAGGGCTTTACACAGGAAGACCGACTCTTCATTGCCAACTTTGCCGTTGATTATGACTTTAGAGATACTTACGGCATCGAGGTGGTGGCAGGGCGGTTCTTCAGCCGCGAATATGGCACCGATGCCACCGAGGGATTTCTGGTGAACGAAAGAGCGGTGCAGGAATTTAAATGGGAGACACCCGAGAAGGCCTTGGGCAAAACGATCAACCTGGAGGGCAAAGTAGGCAAAGTAGTGGGCGTGCTGAAGGATTTTCACTTTACGTCTCTCACAACAGCCGTATCTGCCCTGGTGATGGATGTAAACCCCAATCAGTTCAATGTGTTGTCGGTACGTTTCGAGAATGCCAACATACAATCTACGCTGGATAAACTGGAGTTGGAGTGGAACCGCATGTTTCCGGAGAAATCGTTTGAGTTTAATTTCCTGGACGAGCAAATCAACCAACAATACAGCAACTTTCAGAACTTTGGTATTATCATTCAAACCTTTACCGTCATTGCGGTGCTCATTGCCTGCCTCGGTGTCTATGGGTTGGTGTTGTTTGTAGTGCAGCGCAAAGTGAAAGAGATTGGAGTGCGCAAGGTATTGGGCGCCAGCATCGGCAGCATTCTGAACCTCATCTACAAAGACTTTGCATGGCTGATATTGATCGGTTTTGTTTTGGCCGTGCCCGCTTCTTACTATTTGATGAGCGAGTGGTTGAATAACTTTATCTACCACACACCTATTGATGTGGGCACGTACCTCATCAGCCTGGTGTTGGTGTTGGCCGTAACGGCACTTACCATCAGCTACCAGGCCATGAAGGCCTCGATGGCCAACCCGGTGAAGTCGTTGCGCAGCGAATAGGGCAACTGGGGCAGTTTCAGAGCTGATTATTGCCCGTAGCAACGCACTGCACAGAAAACCCGCCAGGTCGTAGGATAACGGACTGGCGGGTTTTTCCTTTTTGAAACTTCCACTTCGGTGACAAACTCCGCAGCAAATAGCCCGATACTTTTTTGGATTAATAATTGTCTATTTTACACTTATTCAAAAATAAATGTATCTTGAGCCGCTATGCAGGCAGATGCATTTGTTTTGGGTGTCGACTACGGAACAGATTCTGTTCGTACCGTTCTGGTGAATGCCCGCCATGGGGAAGAGGTGGCCCATGCTGTTTTCTACTATCCCCGCTGGCGCGATGGCCTCTTTTGCGATGCCTCACTGAGTCAATACCGTCAGCATCCGCTGGATTACATCGAGGGGCTGGAGTCTACCATCCGCGATTGCGTGAAGCAGGCCGGGTCTGCCGCCAGGCACATCAAAGCCATTGCCGTAGACACCACCGGCTCCACCCCGGTAGCGGTGGACCGGCAAGGCGTACCGTTGAGCTTGCATACTACGTTTGCCAAAAATCCCCATGCCATGTTTGTGTTGTGGAAAGACCACACAGCGGTGGCCGAGGCAGCCGAGATCAATCAGCACAATGAACGGTTTCCTGAAAATTACCTTCGCTTCGTAGGGGGCATCTACTCTTCGGAGTGGTTTTGGGCAAAACTGCTGCGCACACTGCGGGTGGATGCTGCGGTCCGCGGGGCTTGCTATTCGTGGGTAGAGCACTGCGACTGGATTCCTTTTCTGCTCACGGGCGGCACCGATGTGAAAGAAATGAAGCGAGGCGTGTGTGCGGCCGGCCATAAAGCCTTGTGGTCGCCTGCGTGGGGCGGTTTGCCGCCTGCCTCATTTTTTTCAGCATTAGATCCATTGCTTGGTCAGCTTGCGCATCCCCTGTTCGATAAGGTTTTCACTTCCGATCAGCCCGCGGGTCGTCTATCGCCTGAATGGGCGCAACGCCTGGGCCTTACCACCGAAGTGCTGGTAGGCGTGGGCGCTTTCGATGCACACATGGGTGCGGTGGGTGGACAGATCGAGCCGTACCACCTCAGCAAGGTGATGGGAACTTCCACTTGCGATATGCTGGTGGCGCCAAGCAATGAAGTGCAAAACCGTTTGGTAGGGGGCATTTGCGGCCAGGTAGAGGGCTCCATTATTCCGGGCATGATCGGTATGGAAGCGGGGCAGTCTGCTTTTGGCGATACCTATGCGTGGTTTAAAAACCTGCTGACGTGGCCCCTGCAACTTCTTTCGCAATCGGCCCTGGTAGATAAATCGGTGGCGCAGCAACTACAGCAGGAAACATCCAAACAGATTATCCGGCAACTTACGCGACAAGCACAAACACTTACCGTTACAGAAGGCGATGAATTAGCCCTGGACTGGTTGAACGGAAGACGAACACCCGATGCCAACCAGGCTTTGAAAGCAGTGGTAAGCGGCCTGCACCTTGGCACCGATGCACCCAGGATGTACAAAGCACTGGTGGAGAGCACCTGCTTTGGCGCACGAGCCATTGTAGACCGTTTTGTGCGCGAAGGCATACCCGTTAAGGGTTTGATTGGCCTCGGAGGTGTGGCGCAACAATCGCCCTACGTAATGCAGGTGATGGCGGATGTGATGAACCGCCCCATCCGGATACACAAATCTGATCAAACCTGTGCGTTGGGTGCCGCCATGTTTGCGGCAACGGCAGCGGGCATTTATCCCAAAGTAGAAGAGGCCATGCAAGCCATGGGCCCAGGTTTTGATGTGGAATACCGTCCCGATGCTAAAGTGACATCTGTCTATGAAAAGCGATATCAAAAATTCAAGAAGTTGTCGGACATGATGGCGGACTTATGAAAAAATATGACCACATACGAGAGCAGGCTTACCGGGCCAATATGCAATTGCCCTCTTTGGGGTTGGTGGTTTTTACATTCGGCAACGTAAGCGCTGCCGATAGGGACGCAGGCGTGTTTGCGATTAAACCGAGTGGGGTGGCCTATCAGGATTTGTCGCCCGCAAAAATGGTTGTGGTAGATTTTGATGGCAATACAGTAGACGGTGCGCTGCGACCTTCTTCGGATACGAAGACCCACGCAGTGTTATATAAGCATTTTGAAAAGATCAAAGGCATAGCGCACACCCACTCCACCTATGCAACGGCCTGGGCACAGGCGTTGCGCGATATCCCCATTTATGGCACCACCCATGCCGACCATAACACCGTGAACATTCCTTGTGCGCCACCCATGAGCGATGAGATGATACAGGGTGACTACGAATACCAGACTGGCTTTCAGATCATTCAATTTTTGCAAAGCCGGGGGTTGAATTATGAAGAAGTGGAGATGATTTTGGTAGGCAGCCACGCACCATTTACATGGGGAAGTTCAGCCGACAAGGCAGTGTATAACAGTGCAGTCCTCGAGCAGATAGCGCACATGGCCTGGTTAACGGAGCAAATACGCCCGGGTGCCGAGCGATTGAAAGCATCTCTGATTCAAAAACATTATCAACGCAAGCATGGCGAAGGCGCCTACTATGGTCAGGAGGAGAAAGGTGCCTCTTGAGTTTGGGGTTGATCGGGTTTTATCGAACAGAAAAAAATGAAGATTGATTTAAAGCAGTTTGAGGTTTGGTTTGTTACAGGCAGCCAGCATTTATACGGACCGGAAACATTACAAAAAGTGGCGGAGCACTCACAGCAGATTGCCAGAGCGCTCAATAATGCTGCGAACATCCCGGCAACGGTGGTGTATAAGCCTGTGGTAAAAACCCCGGAAGAGATTTTTCAATTGTGTATAGAGGCCAACTCACATTCCCGCTGTATCGGTTTGGTAGCATGGATGCACACCTTTTCGCCAGCCAAGATGTGGATTGGTGGCTTGAAGGTATTGACGAAACCGTTGCTTCATTTTCATACACAATTTAACCGCGACATACCCTGGTCTGCCATCGACATGGATTTTATGAACCTGAACCAGAGTGCCCATGGCGACCGCGAGTTTGGATTCATCATGACGCGCATGCGCCTCGACCGAAAGGTGGTGGCGGGCCATTGGCAACAGCCGGAGGTACAACAGCAGGTAGCCGGTTGGGTGCGGGCAGCCGCGGCCTGGCACGATTGGCAGGGGGCACGTTTTTGCCGCTTCGGTGACAACATGCGGCAGGTAGCGGTTACCGAAGGAGACAAAGTGGAGGCAGAAATACAGTTTGGATTCTCTGTAAATGGTTTTGGCGTGGGCGATCTGGTGAAAGAAATACAGGACGTCACCGATGCGGAAGTAGATGGATTGATTCAGGAATACAATGACCAATACGTAGTGCAGGCCTCTTTGAAGAAAGGGGGGAGCCAACATGCCTCATTGCGCGAAGCCGCCCGTATTGAGTCGGGTATTCGAGCATTTCTGTCGAAGGGAAATTTCAAAGGATTTACCGATACGTTTGAAGACCTTCATGGCCTGGCGCAACTCCCGGGCCTTGCGGTGCAGCGCCTGATGGCCGATGGATATGGTTTTGGTGCCGAAGGCGATTGGAAAACGGCCGCACTGGTGCGCGCCATGAAGGTAATGGCGCATGGATTACCCGGAGGTAATTCCTTCATGGAAGATTACACCTATCATTTCGAGCCTGGCCATGAAGCGGTGCTGGGTGCACACATGTTGGAGATTTGCCCCTCCATAGCAGCCGGTAAGCCGTCATGCGAAATTCACCCGTTGGGCATTGGTGGCAAGGCCGATCCGGTCAGGTTGGTTTTTCAGGCGCAAGGCGGTGAGGCGCTGAATGCTTCGTTGATTGACCTGGGCCACCGCTTTAGGCTGTTGGTGAATGAAGTGAAAGCCATAGAGCCGCCCCAATCTTTACCCAAGCTGCCGGTGGCGCGTGTATTGTGGAAACCACTGCCCGATATGGTTACCGGGTGCACCGCCTGGATTTATGCAGGAGGTGCGCACCATACCTGCTATAGCCAAAACCTTACGGTTGACCACCTGGCAAATTTTGCGGCCATGGCTGGCGTGGAGTTGGTACATATTGGAGATGAGACGAAACTACAGCAACTGCGGAATGAATTGAGGTGGAGCGAAGCGTATTTCAGAAAGTAATTTAGATGTATTGATGAGCAACAGTTACCACACAAATAACACTTAACCTTTACCTTAACTTACTATGACTGGTTTTGCAACACTGGATTGGGTAGTCATCGGGGTATATTTCCTGTTGATTGCGGCTTTGGCTATCTGGGTAATTACCCGAAAGCAGCAAAGTACTGAAGATTATTTTCTGGCTGGCCGCAATATAGGTTGGTTCGTGGTAGGGGCTTCCATTTTTGCTTCCAACATTGGCTCCGAGCACGTGGTGGGTCTGGCCGGTGCGGGTGCCGGGGGCAAAATACCCATGCTGATTTACGAACTGCACGCGTGGCTGGTGATAACGCTGGGCTGGGTATTTCTTCCATTTTATATACGAAGTGGTGTTTTCACCATGCCCGAGTTCCTGGAGAGGCGCTTCAACGCGAGTACCCGTTGGTTTTTAAGTGTGTTTTCGTTGGTGGCCTATGTGCTCACCAAAGTATCGGTTACCGTTTATGCAGGCGGTATTGTAATCGCTTCCCTGCTCAACATCGACTTCTGGTTTGGCGCGCTTATGACGGTGATCCTCACAGGCATATATACGGTGTTGGGAGGCATGCGGGCCGTGGTTTATACCGAGGCGTTGCAGACGGTGGTATTGGTGATTGGTGCAGGTACCCTTACATTTATCGGGCTAAACGAAGTGGGCGGCTGGGAAGGCATGCGTCAATCGTTAGAGCCTGGTTATCTCAATATGTGGCGCCCCGCTACCGACCCTGATTTCCCCTGGCCCAGCCTGGTAATATCAAGCTCCATCGTTGGCTTGTGGTATTGGTGCACAGACCAGTACATTGTGCAGCGGGTGCTGGCAGCCAGGAACATACAGCAGGGAAGGAGAGGAACCATCTTTGGCGGATTCCTGAAACTGATGCCCGTTTTTCTGTTTCTGATACCTGGCGTGATAGCGCTGGCGTTGAAAAATAAAGGTCAGCTTTCGTGGGATACACCCGACCAGGCCTTTGCCGCTTTGTTGATGAACAAGATGCCCGTGGGGCTGCGCGGATTGGTGGCAGCCGGTTTGCTCGCGGCCCTGATGAGTTCGTTGGCATCGGTATTTAACTCCTGTTCTACCCTTTTTACGGTCGATGTCTATAAAAAACTAAAACCCAACACACCAGAAAAAGATTTGCTGCGCATAGGCCGCATAGCCACCGCTATTGTGGTGGTGCTCGGCATTGCCTGGATACCTATTATGCAAAACATCTCTGGCGTGCTCTACGAGTACTTGCAGTCGGTGCAATCGTATATTGCGCCACCCATCACAGCCGTCTTTCTGCTTGGTATTTTCTATAACCGCATCAACAGCAGGGGCGCTTTGGCTACGCTGGTGGTGGGCATGGCGATTGGCTTTGTTCGAATTGGCCTCGAACTCGCCATCGACTCACTTACTCCCGGCAGTATTTTGCATACCCTGGGTAGCACCAACTTCCTCACCTTTGCGTCTTGGTTTTTCCTGTTTTGCGTGATTTTATGCCTGTTGGTAAGCTGGACGGCCCCCGCGCCTTCTGCCGCCCAAATCCAGGGATTAACGTTCGGCACCCTGTCGGAGGAGCAGCGCAAGGCAAACCGGGCCAGCTATAACGTGTGGGATATTGTTTTGTCGCTGGCAGTCATTGCGATAGTGGTATGGGTAATGGTATCGTTTACCGGCTAAGATGAAAATATCTACCTATTACTTGCAGCCCCGGTTGTTGGTGGCTGTGGATTGCGTTATTTTGGGTTTCGATGGTACTGCCCTGAAAGTGTTGGTGATCAAGCGTGGCTTTGAACCCGAAAAAGGCAAATGGTCGCTGCCGGGAGGTTTCGTTTCTGCAGATGAGAGTACGGAGGAAGCAGCGGCACGCGTGCTGGGCCAACTTACGGGCTTACAACAGGTGTATATGGAGCAACTTCATTGCTTCAGCGCCATCAACCGCGATGTAGCCGGAAGGGTCATCTCCATCGCTTACTTTGCGCTGATCAACATTCAAAATTACCAACACCACTTGTCGCACAAGCACGAAGCTGCTTGGGTGCCACTCCGGAGCATGCCAGCGCTTATTTTCGATCACAACAAAATGGTAGACAAAGCATGGACGGCTCTGCGCGAACGGGTAGCCAACCACCCGATTGGTTTTGAGTTGCTGCCCACCCGCTTTACGTTGCCACAGTTGCAATGCTTGTACGAAGCCATCTACAACAGCAAACTGGACAAACGAAACTTCAGTAGAAAGGTGAAGGCCCTGGGCGTATTGAAACGACTTACCGAAAAGGAAAAAACCTCTTCGCGCAAGGGCGCTTTCTTTTACGTGTTCGATCGGAAAAAATACCAACGACTGGCACGCCAAGGGATGCGACTGATATAGGCTACACTTTCAGGCAGCCCCGAAACCCTCTTACGCCATAATATGATTCTGCTCCGTTGTGGTACACAAATACGTGGCCGAAGCGGTAGTCGCAGAAGAGGGCTCCCCCTAGTTTTCTGATATCGGCTGGTGTTAGAACCCAGCTCGATGTTTTTGCATCGAAGGTGCCTAGTTGCTGCAAAGCGCGGTATTCCTCTTCCGATAGTATGTCGATACCCATTTCTTCGGCCATGTTAAGCGCGCTGTTTGCGGGTTTGTGTTCTTTCCTCGATTCAAGGGCCTCGTGATCGTAACAAATACTTCTGCGCCCCTTGGGCGTTTCGGCAGCACAGTCATAAAAAAGAAATTCACCCGTTTTTTTATCAACGCCCACCACATCGGGTTCGCCCCCCGTGGTTTCCATCTGGTGAAGCGACCATAATTTCTCCGGCTTCGCTTTCAACCTCGTTTGCACCTCTGCCCACTTAATGCCTTTGTGCCGATTCATGTTTTTTTCGAAGCGGGCCTGCAGGGTTAGCAAAAGTTCATCGCGTTCGCTGGCCTGCAACGAACGGGCGGAAGGCTGTTTCTTTTTGGTGGATTTCATTTCTGCTGATCTGATAGTGGAAGATTGTATTTTTTCGATTGCCGAGCAACGATTTTCCTTCAGTTTTTGGCTTGTGCCACCTTTCGGTCTGCCGGCCTGAAATACCATGAAACCACGGTAAGCACCAGCAACAACGTTGGGCCAAACAAGTCGGCAGGCGCACTACCCGCAGCAACGTGCGAGTACACCGCGCCTGACATGGCGAAGAAAAAGCCCGCGTATGCCCATTCTTTCACCAGCGGAAATTTGGGAACCAGCACGGCAATTGAGCCCAATATTTTCCAGACACCCAACAACGTGAGGAAATAGGCAGGGTAGCCGAGTGCCAGTACAAATGCGATTTCTTCTTCCATCTGCAATAGCTGTACCACACCAGTGGATAACATTCCCAGGGCAAGCCATAGCGTGGCAACCCAATAGATAATCTTATTTCTTTTCGACATAATAAATGTTATTTAAGTTTTTGAACGACTTCTTGCAGACGGTTGTGCGCCATGTTGAGCCCTTGAGCGAAAGGCATTTGCAACATCTGGTCTCGCAGCTCAATCGACCGGTATACGATCTGCATGGTGAGCTTACTGGTGTCTTCCGTTAGTTTTTCGAATTCGAAGAACTCCAGTTGCACATCAAATGGCGTGTTCTCCATTTCGAACGTGCGTATGATTTTTTTATTGGGAATAAACTCATGAAACACGCCACTCGCCTGGAACACAACATTGCCCTGCGGATCGCTTGTTTCGAAACGCCAGCTACCGTGCTTCTTGTTTTCCAACCTTACTACTTTGGTGCTCATCCACTGGGCAACTATCTCGGGATCTTCATGGGCTTTGAACAATAGGTGAACGGGCAGATCGAATGTGCGGGTGATGGTGAGTTCTTGCCGTCCGTTTTCGGCTTCTACTTTTGTTTTGTGTGCCATCTTATTTGCTTTTGTGTTTTTTCATGATGTGCTCCAATTTGCTGAACCTGTCTTCCCACATGTTGCGGAACGGCTCAATGAAGTCGGCTATCTCCTTGAATTTTTTTGGATTGAGATGATAGTGGATTTCCCGTCCGCTTTGTTCTTGTTTCAGCAACTCACATTCGGTTAGTATCTGCAAATGCCTGGAAACCGTAGGGCGTGCTGTGTCGAAATTAGATGCAATGGCACCGGCCGTCATCGAAGGCGAAGCAGCCAACAACAGCAGAATGGCCCTGCGCGTAGGGTCGGCAATGGCCTGAAAAACGTCTCGCCTTAAATTCATTGTGTAGCTATTTGACTACAAATATATGTAGCCAAATAGCTACACAAAGTATTTAGGTGAAATTATTTTCTAACGTGATGTTACGATATTCCTTACATCGCCTAAACGGTGTAGCAGGTAATCTGGCTGAGCGGCCAGCAAGGTATGCCGGCTTTGGGTGCCCGAAAGAACGGCAGCCGTAAGGGCGCCCGCGTTCTTGCCTTCCGCTACATCTGCGGCTGTATCGCCTACCTTTAATAAGGTAGTTGGCGTTCGAATGCCCACCCGTTGCAGCATCAATATAATCATGTCGGGGTGGGGGCGTCCGCGCAGGTTGGGCCCGGGTGTTCCTACAAAATCGAAACGAGACGGAGCCCACCCAATATGGCGGAGTAACAAATCCAGGAGTTCAGCAGGTAAGCCCGAGCCCAGGCCCAGCCGGATGCCTTGCCCGTTCAGGAAGTCGAAGAGTGGTGCGGCCTCCGGGTGGGCCTCAAAGGCCGATACTTGTTTTTCCACCCGCTTTACAAAATCATCGAAAAGTGTTTTTACCATTGCGGATGGCAGCCCGTGGTGTGTAACCAGGCGAGCAATCATTTCTTTTTTATCCAGGCCACGGTTGGCAGTAATCAATTCCGGATCGGGGCTCAAACCATGTGCCTGGAAGGCAGCATCAAAACATTGGCTGATCACAGTGTGGTCTTTCTCCAATACCGTGGTACCAACCACATCGAATAGCACTGCCTGAATCATTCGACAAATGTATTCGAATGATGCGAAAGTGGGTGGCTCAATACACGTTCATTCCTAAAATAATGTCGCGCCTGCCCTCCCAAACTCCATGGGTATTTTTTCTGACTGTAATAATGCCGCTGCCTCCTCTTTTTTGCTGCCCGTTGCGCACGCGCGTGGTTACCAGTTGGTCGTCATCAAACAGGTAATCGTCTATCCAGTAGTAGCGTCCGTCTGGTTCCATCACAATCGGGTGGATGTGCGCAGGATCTGTTCTGCCCGGGTAGGCGGCCGGGCGGATGGTGGTAAACTCGTAGCGCCCGTTGTAGTCGGTTTTAACCCAGCCCCGCAGCGCGCCATGTTTTCTTGCATTCTTTTGGTTATCGCCAGGCGCATAGATGCCGTGGTGGTTGGTGTGGTACACATATAAAATTACATGGGGAGCCGGTGTCTTTCCATCGCGTTGATAGATGGTGCCGCGGATGACCAAAGGTTCCCCGGGTGTGCTGGCAGACCCCAGCCGGGTAGACCACGAGGGTTGCGCAGGCATATCGGCAAACATCAGTTCGCAATCTTCGCACGAACCGACACTTTTGCCTGACTGTGCCATGGACAGCCCGCAGGCCAACAGGAATGTTATTGTGGTGAGTAATCGCATAGATAGAAGGTGTTTTTGATGAGTACTTCTAACGGTATGGGGCCTGGTTCGCTGTGCCCATAGGGCAACTGGTTGGTTTTTCTTGACGAAATGCACGGAATGCGCTCTTCTTCTTACAGCCAAATCCGTTAAATTGAAGGTTGTAAAATGCCATGAACCTTTTCTGGAAATACAAGGGCGATCATATTCTTTTCTGGACAGTAACAGTTGGCTTCCATGTTTATACGCGCTTGTATGTAGCGGAGACGGCAGGCTGGGGCCACTTTCTCTTCGAGGTAGTGCTGCGTAATGGGCTGCTGGCCATGGTTATCTACGCCCATTTGGAGTATCTGGTGCCGGTGTGGGCACAACAACAAAAGTGGGTGCCCTACCTGCTGGGGTTGCTGCTATGTTTTGCGTTCTATGTGCTGGTAAAAAATACCCACGACTATTACCTGAATGTTTTTACAGGTAAGATGCCGTTGCCCTTCTGGCGATATTCCTTTTACAATTTCTCCATCGCTCTTTTCTACCTCACTTTTGCACTTGCCTTGCAGCTAAGTAAAGAGTGGTATTTTCAACGCAAGCGCTTGCGCGAAATGGAATTGGAGAAGCTGCAGACCGAATTGGAGTACCTCAAATCCCAGATTAATCCGCACTTTTTGTTTAACTCGCTCAACACCATTTTTTTTCAGATTGATAAGAATAACCTCGTGGCACGCGAAACGCTCACCAAATTTTCCGACATGCTGCGCTTTCAACTGTATGAATGCAACGGCCACGCCATTGCGCTGCAGCGCGAAACGGAATACCTGCGGCACTATGTCGATCTACAACGCCTGCGCAAAGACCATCGTTACCACATCACTTTCGCCACAGAAGGGGAGTTGCAGAACCGGAACATCGCGCCATTGTTGCTGATGCCATTGGTGGAAAACGCATTCAAGCACGTATCGCACTTTCCGCAAGGAGACAACCGCATTGCGCTGAAGCTTCTGGTCCGCGATGGCGCCATTGAGTTTGTGGCACAAAACACACGCGAAACAAGGGTGCAAAGAACCGAACCGGGAGGCATTGGTCTCCGTAACCTGCAGCGGAGGTTAGAGTTGCAGTATCCCCATCGCCACCGGCTGGAGATAGTTGAAACCACCCGGGAATTTGAAGTACGGTTAACACTCATGGAAGAAAAAACAATAGATCAATCGTAATGGCATTGCAAGTATTGATAGTGGACGATGAACCTGTGGCCCGCGAGGGCATGGCAGAATACGTGAAGGAAGTGCCGTTTCTGCAGGTGGCAGGTCAATGCAGCCATGCGGCAGAGGCGGCCGATGTACTGACACGCCATCAAATTGATCTGATGCTGCTCGATATACACATGCCGCGCCTGTCGGGACTGGAGTGGCTCAAGACATTGAGCCATCCACCGATGGTAATCTTTACAACTGCCTTTGGCGAATATGCGTTGGAAGGTTATGCCCTGGATGTAATCGATTACCTGGTGAAGCCGATACCTTTTCCCAGATTTCTGAAAGCGGTGCAAAAAGCCTACGACTTTCACCAGCTGAAGGCGAAACCCGCCATGAGTACGCCAGAATTTTTCTTTGTGAAAAGCAATGGAAAATTCGAGCGTGTTTTCTTTCGCGATTTGCTGTACGTGGAGGCAATGCAGAACTACATAGTGTTACACCTGCCAGGGCAGAAGCTGATTGTGTACATGACGCTGAGCGGAATTGAGTCTGCCTTGCCGCCAAGCGATTTTTTGAAAGTGCACAAAAGTTTTATCGTGGCCATTGCGCAGGTGCAAGCCATTGAAAACAACGAAGTGCTCATACGCGGAGCACGCATCCCCATCAGCCGCAGCCTGCGCGAGGAGGTGGTGCACCGCATAATGGGCAATAACCTGCTGAGCCGCTAGTTCGTCCTTGCCTTACTCGTAGCGCAACGTATGGGCCGGGTTGGTGCGTGCCGCACGGATGGTTTGCATACTTACGGTTAGCAAGGCCACCACCACTGCAGCTATGGCCGACAGCAGGTAAGCCACCACGCTCATGTTAATGTGGTAGGCAAAAGAGTGCAGCCATTGGTTCATAAAATACCACGCGATGGGCCACGCAAGCAAATTGGCAATCAGTATAAGCGATACAATTTCTTTAGAGAGCAGGGCCAGAATGCTCGGCACCGAGGCGCCCATCACTTTGCGGATGCCAATCTCCTTCACACGTTGCATGGTGTTGAAGGTGGCCAGCCCGAACAAGCCCAGGCAGGCTATGAAGATGGCCATGGCAGCGAAAATGGTAAAGAGCTTTCCTTCCTTTTGCTCCGCTTCATAGAGGCGGGCATAGCGGTCGTCCATAAATTGGTACTCGTAGGGAATGCCCGGCAACATACGTTTCCAGATGTCTTCCAGGTGGGCTAACCCGTCTTGCATTTGGTTGCCCGCAATCTTTACGGATAGAAAGTTGGTGCCTCCCTGGCGGGTAGGTACAAAAATCATCGGGGCTACTTCCTGGTGCAAAGATTCGAAATGAAAATCCTTCACGATGCCGATCAGCTTGCCGGTAGTGCCACCATAGCCAAAGTCTTTGCCTACGCCTTCTTCGGGTGTCTGCCAGCCGATGGCTTTGGCTGCCGCTTCGTTGATGACAAAGGCCAGAGAGTCGTCTGTGGGTATGTCTCTTGAAAACGTGCGGCCAGCGGCCAGTTCAATGCCATAGGTATCGAAGAACTCGTGATCCACAGCCACGTATTTCAGGTTTACACCCGTGTTTACCAGGCTGTCGCCTTTTACAATGGTGCTGCCGCTGCCTTGCGAATCCAGTAAACGACCGGTGGGAATGCGCGAAGAGCGACCCACATTTTTGATGGACGAAGACAACAGCATTTCATTGTAGAAGGCATCGTACTGGTCGTTTAACAAGCCGTAGTAGGTAAGGGTAATCACCTGGTTGCGGTCGTAGCCTAAGTCGCGGTTGTTCAGGTAGCTCAGTTGCTGAAAGGTGATGGCGGTGGCAATGATAAGCACAATGCTGATAGAAAACTGCGCCACCACCAGTGTTTTGCGCAGTGCGCCTTTGCCTTTCACCGATCCTTGCTGTCCTTTCAGCACCAGGGCTGGCTTAAAGCCGGATACCACAAATGCAGGATAGATGCCAGCCAAAAGACCTACCGTTAGCGCAAACAGCACCAGGCCGGCCGCCAGTTTCCAGTTGGCAAGCAAGTCCAGCACCAGCCCCTTGCCGGTGAACTGGTTCAGCCAGTCTATCGCTACCCACGCGATGCCCAAAGCCAGCAAAAGCGAGAAGAGTGCGATGAGGGTGGATTCGCTCAGGTATTGGGTAATGAGTTGATTTTTGAAGGCGCCCACCACCTTGCGCAACCCCACCTCTTTGGCGCGCTTGGTAGCCCGCGCAGTAGACAGGTTGATGAAGTTAAAGCAGGCGATGAGGATGATGAAGACACCAATCACGGCCATCATGTACACATTGTTGATGTTGCCATTTACTTCTATTTCGTCATCCAGGTGCGAACGCAGGTGCACATCGGTCACCTTCTGCAGCGTCAGTTCAGTAACCCGTGAGGCCACAAAGTCGGGAGATACGCCAAAGTTGGCGCGCGCATAGGTGCCGTAATGCTTATCTAAAAACTCGGGAAAGCGCTGGGCCACGTTCTGGGGCTGGGTGCCTTCTGCCAGCAACAGGTAGGTAGTGAAGGCATTGTTGCCCCAGTTGGTTTCCAAACCACTGCGTCCATAAATGTTATCGTCTTCTAAGGTAACAAACGACACCAGGAAATCGGGGTGCCAATGTGTTTGCAAGGGGAAATTTTTGAACACGCCCGTTACTTCGATATCCAGCGCGTTGTTGAAGCGCAGCCGCTTGCCCACAATGTTGGTGGAATTGAAATAACGCATAGCCGTTTCTTCGGAGAGCATGACCGTAAACGGCCGCAGAAAATCGCGGGCGGGGTCGCCAGAGATGACGTTGATATCGAAAATTTTGAACAGGTTGGGTTCAGCCAGGAAAAGGTCGTTTTCCCTGAAGGACTTGATCTCGCCATTTTCTTCGAGGCCCACCACCGTGTTATACTGCAGGGTGCGCGCCATCAGTTCAATTTCACCGAAGTCGTTCTTCAGCAGCGGCCCAATGGGAGGGGCCACACTGGAAAGGTGTAGCCGTGGGTTGCGCTCGTTGTCGTAGAAGATGCGGGTAACGCGGTAAATACGGTCAGCGTGTGTATGGTAGCGATCGTAGCTCAGTTCATCGACCACAAAAAGGTAAATCAACACGGCACCCGCCATGGCCAGGGCCAGGCCCGATATGTTGATGAAGGCCGTGAGCTTGTTGCGAAAGATGGAGCGCAGCGCCACCTTGATGTAGTTTTCTATCATAACAAATCTGTTGAGGCAGTTTTTCTTGTTCGGTTCTTATCTTAGACAACACGGTTTCACCGAGGTTGCACCCGGGTCAATTGTTTTTTGTGGGTGGTGGACTTTGCCACACAATGTTGGTGATGAGCCAGCGGCCATCGTATTGGGCCAACTGAAAATAGTCGGTGCCCCATTGCGCGGTTAGTTTGCCGCAGGCGGTCTGATCTTGCACATCGAAAATTTCGATTTGGCGTGGTGCATCGGCCGGCAACGTTTTTTTGATGTTCCATTTGCCTGCCAGTTCATACAGTTGCGTGTACGTCATGATGGACTCTGGCTGATAGTCGGGTTTGTCTTGCGGACGCCAGAACCCTTTTTTGGTAAGTTGTGGATGGACGCTTCGCTGGATGCGTTCGGGTTGCACCAGGTAAAGTGCGTCTACATAATCTTCAATGGCGGCATAGACCAGTTCGCGATCGGTTTGCGCGTGGGCGGCCGGAAGCCAGCAAAGGGCAGCCGCCAGTATGAGTAACTTCTGCATGGTAAAGGTTTTAATTTAATCAGTGTTATGCCAAAACCCGGCCATGGGCGGAAAACATCCAAAAAGGGCCATGGGCGCCTGGAGGCTGTTCGCGGGCGTTCAGCCATCGGCCGCAGTCGGACTACCCCAAACCGTGGCGGCAAGACACCTCCGGGCTGCTACTCCATCCCCGAAAGGGCACCAAAAGACCCAAAACCGGGGACTCGAAAACGCATAAACTTTGCCTTATTTCGTTATTTTTGCTAATTGTGCTTACCTCACAGTAATGAATAAAGGGCTTTATCTATGGTTAGGCTTGTGGATGGTGGCGAGTGCGTGTACCCAACGCCTGATTTGCCCTGCCTACCAAAGTGCCTTTATCTACGACAAAGAAGCGCTTCGTAAGAAATTCAGCTACTTCAAGGAGGATTCCACACCCAAAATTCTGACGGCCAGCAAAAACAAGTACCTGGTGGCAGTGCCTGAATCGTACCGCAAGAAGCTGCGCAACCTGCAAACTGTGGAGATGAAGCCGGTGTATCCGGTGATTCCCGATTCACTGAAACTGGACAAAGGAGGCGACCAACTGATGGCCGAAATGGACGTGGTGCCCGACAGTGCCGCGGCCCAGCCCATGGACAGTGTCTACGCCATTACCAAAACCAAAGAGAAATACAACGTAGACCAGGATATCTACATGTGGTACTTCCGCGATATCCTGGTGCTGCCCGATGTGCGTGCCGCCATGCAGCAGCGCGATGAATCGCGCAAAGAAAATGAAAAAGAGGGGGGGCCTAAGGAGAAGAAGGGCTTCTTCTCCTTCCTGAAAAAGAAAAAGGCAGATTCGCTGGCGGTGGACGAGCCCAAAGATGCGCCTGCAGATAGTTTATCTACACGCCCGGCACGCAAGGGGCTGTTTAACAAGAAAAACAAACCAAAGAAACAAGAGTCTACACCTAAGAAGGAACCGGCCAAGCGAGAGGAAGACGAGGATGATGGCTTTTAATGGTTTATGAAAGTCAGGCGTACCAGAGCGACCTCGCTGACAACGGATTTTGAAAAAACAGAGGCGTTAACTGAATAACGTAAGGTTTCCATGCTGATCGGCCGGAGGGGCAGGTAGCAGCAGAGAAGCCTCATCGTTGCTGGCATCGTTGATGCGTGGGGAAACCGTGTAGTTCTCCAGCAGTATTCCTTTTTTCGTTTTTTCCAGCAGTTGCAGCAACGCGTCCTCATCGGCATCGGGTTGCAGCCAGGTGGCGTAGTCTTCTTTCTTAAGAATAGCCGGCATGCGGTCACTCAGCGCAGCCACTTCGGGCGAGGCCGGGCATGTAATGAGGGTAAAGGTGTGGAACACTTCACCGGTTTCATCGTCAAATTCTTCCCAGAAGCCGACCATGCCAAACAGGCCTTTATCGGGCGTACGCAGCCGGTAGGGGATGGTTGTTTTTTTGCCGAGCCGTTTCCACAGGTAGAAGCCATCGGCAGGCACCAGGCAGCGGTATTTCTTCAACGACTTGCGCAATGTGGCGCGCTCGCTGATCTGCTCGCAGTGAACGTTGATGATTTTTTCGCTGATGGCTTTGTTCTTGGCCCACTGGGGCATGGTGCCCCAATAGAAGTGCGACAGACCGGTGCTGCCGGTGGTAATTACCGGCAATAGTTGCGAGGGGGCCGCATTGTAGCGTGGCTTTTCGAATCCGTAAGGATCTACCCTGAAATGGTCTGCCACCTGGGCGGCTGTGCACGCCAGCGAGTATCTTTCTATCATCCGGTCAGGTTGTCAATAAACTGTAAAGATTGCAACTCCGACCAATATAAACCAGTGCGATTAAAAAGGGCGAAGCCTACGTGCCCCCCGCGCTCAGGGTAGCGCACAGTAAGAAAAGAGTTGGCGGAAGCGGGGTAGCATTTCGTGGAAAGGAAGGGGTCGTTCTTCGCATTGAGCAGCAACACGGGCCGCTGAATGTGGCCGATGAAGTGCATGGAACTGCATTGCTCATAGTAGTCCAGCGCATCGCGAAAGCCATGCAATACAGAGGTGTAGCGGTTGTCGAAATCGATTAGCGTCTGTATTTTGTTGAGTCCCCGGGTGCTCAGGGCTTTGTTTGACTTTGCCTTGCGAAGTATTTTTTCTTTGAGGCTGCGGAGAAACCGTTTTGCATATACCGCGTTACCGGGTTGCGAAATCTGAACACAACTGCCATGCAAGTCGAGCGGAACGGAAATGGCCACGGCACCGCGCACGGGTTCGGGCAGGGCAGCCGACTGTTCGCCCAGGTACTTCAGCGTCAGGTTACCACCCAGGCTAAAGCCAATGAGGTAGATCTTTCTGTAGCCCTTCCGTTGTGCGTGTTGCACCACGGTGTGTAAGTCGTCTGTAGCACCGCTGTGGTAAAAGCGCGTTTGGCGATTCATTTCTTCGCTGCAGCCGCGGTAATTCCAGGCCAGCACATCATACCCTGCGGTTGCAAAGGCACGTGCCATTCCTTTCATGTAGGGCCGGGTGCTATTACCTTCCAGGCCGTGCGAGAGGATGACGAGTTTTTCCGCATCGTTGCGAATCCAGTCGAGGTCGAGAAAGTCATCATCGGGCGTGGCCATGCGCTCGCGCTGGTAAGGTGCCAATGCCACACTGCGAAACAGTGCCGGGTAGATGGTTTCAGCATGCCGGTTGAATAACCACCAGGGCGATTGGTAATGGTCGGCTGCCGTATTCACGCTGCTGTTATTTCCAGCCCATGCGTTCTTTCAGGCTGGTTACATGGCCCAGGTGGTGGTCGCCATGCCACGCGTAGAGGGCCACTTGCCGGTCGAGGCGCACGTGCTTGTTGGTTTCCGGATGCAGGAATGAACGCTGCCAGTCGCTGGGACCAATTTGCCTGAGCAACGTGGTCCATTTGGCGTGCAGGGCAATCAGCAATTGCAGCGAGAGGGCAGGGGGGGCCTTTGTTTCAGGCGTCTGGGCCCAGTCTTTTTCATTGTACGCTTTGATGAGCGGTGTCTCCTCCGTCAGGGTCCACTTCAGCCGTATGTAGGCGTTCATGTGGCTATCGGCCACGTGGTGTATCACCTGTCGCAGTGTCCAGCCGCCATCGCGGTAGGGGGTATCGAGTTGTGCATTGGTTAAGGTTGCGGCAGCCGCGGCCAGCCTTTGTGGCAACGTGGCGATACGTTCTATGCAGGCGTTCAGTTCTGCGGGTGTGTAGTTTTCTTGCGGCACAAAAGTGCCAATAGGGTAGCGTGGATCGGACATGGGTAAAATCGGGTTTTGAAAAATACCAGAACGAAATTAGTCGTTGTTTTGTTCGGCCACCGCCTCTCTCAATTCTTCTTCTGTGTAGTTTTTCTTCAGCTTCACCGGCTTGCTCTTCCGCTTTTTGCGAACGCGTATGTTTGTGAATTCAATGAGCAGCGAGAAGGCTACGGCAAAGTAGATATAGCCTTTGGGTATCTCTTGGTGTAAACCTTCCAGCATTAATGTGAAACCGATGAGGATGAGAAAGCCCAGGGCCAACACTTCCATAGAGGGATGGTTTTTGATGAAATCGCTGATGGCCCCGGCAAAAAACATCATCACAAAAATGGAAACAACTACGGCTATGATCATGATGATTACCTGCTCGGGCGGAACAATGCCCACGGCCGTAAGGATGGAGTCGAAAGAAAAGATGATGTCGAGCAGGATGATCTGAACAATGGTTCCCACGAAAGTGGCGGCTGCTTTTTTTGCACTTCCCTCGTCTTCCTCTTCCCCTTCCATTTCGTGGTTGATCTCCAGCGTACTTTTCGCGATGAGGAACAAGCCGCCAAACAACAAAATCAGGTCGCGCCCGCTGAAGCTGTGCGGATTGTTCATGAGAATGTTGGCAGGAATGGTGAACAGCGGCTCGGTGAAACCGATGATCCAGGTGATGCCCAGCAGTAACAACACCCGCACCACCATGGCCAATGCCAGGCCAAAATTGCGGGCTTTTTTGCGCTGGTCTTCTGGTAACTTATTGGATACAATGGAAATAAAAATAATGTTGTCGATACCTAAAACGATCTCAAGGAAACAGAGCGTGAGCAGGGCCAACCAAGTGTCGGCTTTAAGGAACAATTCCATACGAGGGTTTGTCGAGTTTGTTCGGTTCGAACTTCCAAATTAAGCAAAGCCCCGAACTTCAAAAAACTATGCCCTGAAATTGAAAAAAAATCTCTGAGAAGGTGGGGCCGAACTCTATTTTTGATGGCTGCGTCACTACTTTGTATACGGAATCCCTTTATTTTTGCGCGATTCACGGAGAGGTGCCAGAGTGGCCGAATGGGACGGTCTCGAAAACCGTTATACGGGCAACTGTATCGAGGGTTCGAATCCCTCCCTCTCCGCTCTATCGTCCAAAGCCCCGCATGATTGGGCGAAGAGGGTTCTTAGAAGTCATCTCAAAAGATACACCTCCTTGCCGAAGCGAAGTAGCAGGCAGGCACCGAGTGCCGGTATATCAATAGGTATGAATGAGCAGAAACCATGAACACCAGCCAACTGAAATGGAAAAATATTGATGCCTACCACGCTGCTTTTCCGCTTCCTGTCAGAAAGCGGTTGGCGCAAATGCGGAAAGCTATACGGCAGGCGGCACCGCAGGCAACGGAAACAATTAGCTATGGCATGCCGGCCTTCCGGCAAAACAAGGTGCTAGTTTATTATGGGGCCAACAAGGCGCACATCGGGTTTTACCCCACTCCCGGCCCGATTGTACTTTTTAAGAAAGAGCTGACGTCTTATCAAATGTCCAAAGGTGCCATTCAATTTCCATTCGATAAACCGCTGCCCATACCCTTGATAAAGAAGCTGGTGAAGTTTCGGGTGGAAGAAGATGCCTACACTTCAAAGGCTAAAGCGGCTGCACAAAAAACGAAGTTGGATGGTGAAATCGACCGATACAATCGGCAACAAGGTGCACACCGAGCCATTTGCGATCGGTTGGCAGTAGAGATCAACAAACAGTTGAAGGGTGCCGAAAACAAGATATGGCACCGCCACCCGGTATGGTTTCTGAATGGTAACCCCATTGTGGGTTACAGCCAACAAAAGCAAGGCATTCGCCTCATGTTCTGGAGCGGCCAGGGCTTCGATGAAGAAAAGCTAAATGTAAGCGGACAGAAGTTTAAAGATGCCTCCATTTTTTATAGTAAAGCGGATGACATCAACGCGCCCGATCTGAAGCGCTGGCTCAAGAAAGCCGAAACGATTCAGTGGGATTATAAGAACCTGGTGAAACGCAAAGGGCGGCTGGTGCGCCTGTAGCCGTAATTACCACTTGGCCGGCTACACCACTTCTAATTCCTGCGGCAGCACCAATTGCACCGACTTTAACCACTCCGCTTCCAACAGATTTGCCCAGGTATGCATGTACTTCACCACATCAGCATTCACATTGTGTTTCAGGTTGCGTTCGCCCAAAGGTAAGCCGCGCAGCACCCTGGCATCCGACAGGCGTTCCAGGTGCTTGAGGTCATCGGCATCGAAACCAAAGGCAAGCAATTCAGAAATCACATCATCCATCGGTAAGCCGCTGGTGGGGCAGTAGTCGTTAAGTTGCTCAGACCAATCGCCATGGCCCAGTAATGCTCTTCTGTGTATTTCGGCCTTCGTAAGTTGGGTTACCTGTTGCGCCAGGAAACCACAGTTGCAGGCACCCATGTGGCCCCACTGGTAGTCGTGGTTGTTGGCCAATTGTTTGGCGGCCTCGCGAATAGCATTAATGACCTCTGCTGAAACTTTTGCCATACCGGTAATGTGTTTTCAAACTAATATAAATAACATTGAAGTTTATTTTTGGTTCTTGAAAATGTTTGGTGTGGAGCAACTTGATAACCGCCTGATAATGGCGCTGTTGTTGTTGGCAGGCGCCTGCGGATCACCTCCCCGGGAGGCAGCACCAGATGCAGTGCCTTCGGTTCTCAATCCCGACACCACAGTGCGGCCCGCAGCCGATTTTTACCGGTTTGCCAATCATTATTGGATGCAGACCGCACCGATTCCTGCCGGCTACCAGGCATGGACGATTTACCACGAACTGGAACACACCAACCGGCAGCAGTTGCTGGAAATTATGCAGCGTGTACCAGAAAATCCGCGTTACCCGGAAGGGTCGGGCATCCGCAAGGCATGGTACATGTTTCAAGTGGGGATGGATTCGGTGCGGGCAGAACGCCTGGGGTTGCGTCCCTTGCGGCCCCTGCTCAATGCCATTGCATCCATTCGAACCCCTGCCGATTTGTTGACTTACCTGAAAGAAGATTATTTCTGGGTGCCGCCCTTTTTTCAGTGCACACCTTCGGGTGATGGAAGAGCAACGTTGACCCCGGCTGGTCTGGGGTTGCCGGATCTGCAGGACTACCTGGCACTGGATGCGGAAGCCCGAAGCACACGGCAACAATACGTGGCGATGATGGAACAGTTCTTCCGGCTCGCTGGTCAGTCGGAGAGTGCCGCGCAAGCAGATGCATGGGAAGTATGGGAAGTGGAATCTGCCTTAGCCAGGGCGTGGCTGCAGACGGACGATGTGCCACGCAGCTATTTTCGGTGGACCGAACTAGATCAGATTTCATCGGGCTTTTCGTGGTCGGCCTGGAAGGCAGCTACCAACCTGCCTGCGGAGTGGGTGTTCACCTCGCGCGCAGAGATGGCCGCACTGGACAGAATTTTCGACCTGCCCCTGGACAGACTGAAGAGCTACCTGAAAGGACAGTTGTTGCGCAAGGCCGCACCCTTTCTTACGGTCGGTTTTCAACAGGCTCACGCTGACTTTTATCCCACAAACCCCTTCGATGCTACGCGGATGCACCGCGTGTTGCGCGTGGTGAACGAAACATTTGCCGATGCCGTGGGCAGGGTATATGTGCAGCAATATGCTTCCAACGATGGCTTGCTGCAGGCGCAGGCGTTGGCCGCCAACATTCGCCTGGCCCTTGCCGACCGCATCAAAGCCTTGCCCATAGCCGACTCTTTGAAGGTGGAACCTTTGGCGAGATTGCAGGATCTGACAGTCCATGTCGGCTATCCGGACACGTGGAGGCGTTATACTGCCCTGGTGCACGAAAAAGACACCGCGCGTATTTCGTGGGTGGGTTATGTAATGCAGGCAAGAAAATTTCAATACCAGGAACTTTGGCGACCACCTATGCCTGGCGAGTGGAATACCCCCGCGCAGTCAACCCAACTGGTTTACGAGGAGGCCACTCACACCCTCACCATCCCGGCCGGCTTTCTGCAACACCCGGTTTGGCATCAAAAAGCAGATGTGCCTGCCCAATATGGCTTATGTGGAACGGAGGTGGCCCGCGCTTTGGTGCCCCTTTTCCAGGGGGTTTTTCACCCGGTGCTGGCACCCTTTAGGCAGGCTATACAACGGGGACCTCGCGGGGCGGATGAACAGGAAAAAGCTGCCTTGTGGGAAACGGAAAGCGTGGCTTTGCACGTAGCGCTAGAAGCATGGAGACGGTACCAGCGCGAAAACCCCGCCTATCGAAGTACCTCCCGGTGGACACCCGAACAGCAGTTCTTCATCGCCTGGGCCGCGCTTTGGCGAACAAAACACCTTCAACCGCCTGACGAACACCTGTTTCAGGATTGGATGAAGCCTCTCTTTTATTGTGATTCTTTTTACGAGGCTTTTGCGGTGCAAACTACCGATGCTGCGTTTGTGGCTCCGCAGCAGCGCCTGGTCTTTTGGTGATATTTGATCAATTAAAAAGCATTCATTTTGTTATTTTAACCGGGCTTGCTATTATTGCCCCACAATTTTTCAGCTACATGGGAAAAGGAGACAAGAAATCGAAGAAAGGAAAGCGCTGGAGACATTCTTTTGGTGTATCCAGAAACCGCCAGGCCATTAAGGCCAAATTGAAGCGCAATGCTTCCAAGAAAAAGAAAGAGGGTACAGTTGCAGCAGCTCCTGTAAAGGTGAAACGCGTAGTAAAGAAGAAGGCAGAAGCCTGATCATTTCGAATTAATGAAGCACAACGTACATACTGCATGGTGGTGGCAAGGTTCTGAACCGAATCGGTGCCCGGCTGTGTTGTAACGTTTGCTATTCACAATAGAGAAAGCCTGCTCCGATTCGATCGGGGCAGGCTTTTGTTTTTTTAATCGTTTGAATTGTTGAGAAACAGCGCATGAAAAAATTTCAGATAACTACCACGCAGCGCAGCCTGCTGGCCGATACGCTCACACCAGTAAACATCTACCTGAAGCTGCGCGATGTGTTTGCGGGCACCATCCTGCTGGAGAGTTCCGATTATCACGGCCATGAAAACAGCTTGTCGGTTATTGGCTGCGACCCGGTGGCCTCGTTCGTGGTGAAGAACGATGTATGCGAAATGGAATACCCCGATGGCACCACGCAAACCGCACAGGTGGGGCAGCCGGGCCAGTTTATTGGGTTACTCGAGGCATTCCGCACGGCATTTCAACCCGACCGCACCGTGCAGCTGAAATACATGAACAGCGGGCTGTTTGGTTACATGGCGTACGATGCCATTCCCTTGTTCGAAGACATTTCTTTTGCCGATCGCGACAAACAGATACCCGATGTGGTGTACAAGTTCTACCGTTACATCATTGTGGTAGATCATTTTTCCAACGAGATGGCGCTGTACGAGCATGCGGTAGCGGGTAGTAAGGGAGTGGGTCTGGCGCGGCTGGAGCAGATTATTTACAGTAACCGCTTCTCCACCTACCCGTTTGACCGTACCGGCAAGGAACAATCTAATTTTACCGATGAAGAATTTTTGGAAATCATTGAAAAGGGAAAACAGCACTGCTACCGAGGCGATGTATTTCAGATCGTATTGTCGCGCAGGTTTGAGTGCACGTTCCGGGGCGATGAGTTCAATGTGTACCGGGCGCTGCGCTCCATCAACCCATCTCCCTACCTTTTTTATTTCGACTATGGCAGCTTCAAGCTGATGGGCTCTTCGCCCGAGGCGCAGTTGCAGGTAAAGAACGGGTCGGCTTTCATTTATCCCATTGCCGGTACCTTTCGCAGGTCGGGCAACGATTTGGAAGACCAGGCATTGGCAGAGAAACTGATGGCCGATGAAAAAGAGAATGCAGAGCACGTGATGCTGGTAGACCTGGCCCGCAACGACATGAGTCGCCATGCAGAGGCCGTAAAAGTGGAGGTGTTTAAAGAGATACAATTCTATTCGCACGTTATTCACCTGGTATCGAAGGTAAGTGGCCGCATTCGCGAGGGCGCTTCGGTGGTGCACATGGCAGCCGACACGTTTCCGGCCGGCACGCTTTCGGGTGCACCCAAGCACAAAGCAATGACGTTGATCAACCGCTTCGAGAATGTAAATCGCGGCTACTACGGTGGTGCCATCGGCTTTCTGGGTTTCGATGGCTCTTTTAATCATGCCATCATGATCCGAACCTTCCTGAGTAAAGGCAACCGGCTGGTGTACCAGGCAGGTGCCGGTATTGTGGCGAAGTCGGCAGCGGAAAGTGAACTGAATGAAGTGAACAATAAACTGGCCGCGCTGCGCAAGTCGCTGGAGCTGGCCGAAAAACTATAATGCAAGAAGATGAAGATACTGGTATTAGATAACTACGATTCGTTTACCTACAACCTGGTGCACGTGGTGCGCGAACTGGGCTTTACGCCCGATGTGTACCGCAACGACAAGATTGCACTGGAGGCAGTGGCGCAGTACGATAAGATTTTGCTTTCCCCCGGCCCGGGCATTCCCGATGAGGCGGGAATCATGAAAGAGGTGATACGAACGTATGGGCTGAGCAAAAGCATTCTGGGTATTTGCCTGGGGCATCAGGGCCTGGCCGAAGTGTACGGGGCATCGCTCTTTAACATTCCCAACGTGTTGCATGGCGTTACGTCTCCTGTTACGGTGCTCGACAACGAGGAGCTATTATTTCGCGGGGTAGCCCAACCGTTTCAGGCCACGCATTACCATTCGTGGGCAGTGAGGCCAGACAGCATTACACCCGAATTGATCGTGACGGCCACGAATCCAGAAGGGCTGATTATGGGGTTGCGCCACCGTCAGCACGATGTGCGCGGGCTCCAGTTTCACCCCGAGTCTATCATGACAACCGAGGGCCCCAAAATGATCGGCAATTGGTTAGGAAAACAATAAGGAGGGGAGGAACGAGAATTCAAAAAATCGGAGGAACCAGACCATGAAGGAAATACTCAACGAACTAATCAACCACCAGTCGCTGAACAAAGAAGCGGCCCGGCAGGTTTTGGTGGACATTGCTTCTGCCAAGTACAATGCCAGCCAGGTGTCGGCTTTCATGACCGTGTACATGATGCGTACCGTTACGGTGGATGAATTGCAGGGCTTCCGCGATGCCATGTTGGAGTTGTGCGTGCCCGCGCGCTTCGATGCACCAGTGATGGATGTATGCGGCACCGGGGGTGATGGCAAGAATACCTTTAACATCTCTACGCTCTCGTCTTTTGTGGTGGCCGCTGCCGGGCAGCCGGTAGCCAAACATGGCAACTATGGGGTTTCGTCCATCAGCGGGTCGAGCAATATCCTCGAGTATTTCAAATACCCTTTCACCAACCAGGTAGACGACTTAAAAAGGAGTCTGGACAGGGCGAACATCTGTTTCATGCATGCGCCCTTGTTTCACCCGGCCATGAAAAACGTGGCGCCCATCCGCAAGGAGCTGGGCGTAAAAACATTTTTTAACATGTTGGGGCCCATGGTGAATCCCGCCTTTCCAACGCGGCAACTGGTGGGCGTTTTCAGCCTGGAGCTGGCCCGGCAGTATGGCTACCTCTATCAACAAACCGAAAAAAATTACCTGATACTGCACGCCATCGATGGCTATGATGAAGTGTCGCTGACGGGTGCGGTAAAATACTACGCGAACCAGGGCGAATACCTGGTAGAGCCCAAAGACATGGGGTTGCGTAAATGGCGGTCGGATGATATCCGCGGAGGAACTACCGTGGAGGAATCGGCCAGGATTTTTCTCTCCATTCTGGAGGGCAAGGGCACCGAAGCGCAAAACCAGGTGGTGGCGGCCAATGCCGGCATGGCTTTGCACGCGGCCAATCTCAACCTGAATATTGCCGAGGCGGTGGCAATGGCGTTGGAGGTTTTATTAAGGGGCGATGCCTATCAGGCATTTAAAAGATTAATGCAATGACGAAGACCATGAACATACTCGATGAAATTGTGCTGCACAAACAGCGGGAGGTAGCCGAACGGAAACAACAACGTCCGCTGTCGCAATTGGAAGACAGCCCTTACTTTAAACGCGAGCCTTATTCTTTGCGCCACTTTTTGGTACGTGCCGACAAAACTGGCATCATTGCCGAGTTTAAACGCAAATCACCTTCCAGGGGAGTAATCAATGGATCGGCCTCGGTAGCGCAAGTGGTGGCAGGTTATACCGCTGCCGGTGCGTCAGCCATTTCGGTTTTGTCTGATCATACTTTTTTTGGAGGAAGCACGGAAGACGTAATGATGGCCAGACTGGCAACCAATTGCCCGATTTTGCGGAAAGATTTTGTGATAGACGAGTATCAGGTAGTGGAGGCGAAATCCATGGGTGCCGATGTTATTCTTTTGATAGCGGCCATTCTAACGCCTGCGCAGGCAACACAGTTGGCCCAGGTTGCACATGGGCTGGGTATGGAGGTTTTGCTGGAAGTACACAATGAAGAAGAGTTGCAGTTGCACCAACACATAGGTGCCGATGTGATCGGGGTAAACAACCGGAACCTGAAAACGTTCGAAGTGGACGTAGCGACTTCGCTCCGGCTGGCGCAATTGATTCCGCAGGAAATAATAAAAGTATCGGAGAGCGGACTTAGCGAACCCGAAACGGTTGTTAAGCTGCGGTCGGCCGGCTATCGCGGGTTTTTAATGGGAGAGAACTTTATGAAGCATGCGCACCCCGAGCAGGCTGCCCAGGCATTCATGGACGCCTTGCGAAAGTTAAGTAAGAAATGATGCGCGATCGGAAAGTAAAATTAAAAGTCTGTGGCATGAAGTTCCACGAGAACATCCAAAGCATCAGCGAGGTGCAACCGGACTACATGGGCTTTATCTTTTACCCAATGTCGCCCCGCTTTGTGGGCGAGGCTTTCAGCGCTCCCAATATATCGCCCCACATCCAAATGGTAGGTGTTTTCGTGAATGAAGAAGAAGAGAACATTCTCCGCAAGAGCAGGCTGCTCGGGTCGGATGTCGTTCAACTGCATGGGCAGGAGAGCGCCACGCTCTGTGGCCGGCTGCAGGAGCAGGGGAAGACAGTGATCAAGGCCTTTGCCATGCACCCTCACTTTGACTTCGAGCTGTTAACACCCTACGAGCACGTGGTAGATTACTTTCTGTTTGATACAAAAGGCAAACAGCCTGGTGGAAACGCTTTTTCATTCGATTGGTCCTTACTGAAGCAATACCACCAGCGCATTCCTTTTTTTCTCAGTGGGGGATTAAACAAACACAACATCGCACAATTAAATGAAGTACTTTCGATGAACCTGCACGCACTCGACATCAACAGTGGGGCAGAAGTGTCAGCGGGATTGAAAGATAAAAGTGAAGTGGCGGCAATCAAGAGATGGTTAGATGATTTGAACAACAGTTAAAACAGAGGTTATGCAAAAATACCAGGTGAACGAAGAAGGGTACTATGGCGATTTTGGCGGTGCCTACATTCCGGAAATGTTGTATCCCAATGTAGAAGAGCTGCGCACAAACTACCTGCAGTGGATGCAACAGGAAGATTTTCGAAAAGAGTTCGATGCTTTGCTGCGCGATTACGTGGGCAGGCCCACTCCGCTGTTCAAGGCAGAACGACTATCGGACAAGTATAAAAGCAACATCTACCTGAAGCGTGAGGACCTCTGCCACACGGGAGCGCACAAAATCAACAACACCATTGGTCAGATCTTGCTGGCCAAGCGCCTCGGGAAGAAGAAAATCATTGCCGAGACAGGCGCAGGCCAGCATGGTGTGGCAACGGCTACGGTTTGTGCGCTCATGGGCATTGAATGCACTGTTTACATGGGTGAACTGGACATGCAAAGGCAGCGGCCCAACGTGGAGCGCATGCGCATACTGGGGGCAAAGGTAATCCCCGCGCTGAGCGGCAACAAAACACTGAAAGATGCCACCAACGAGGCCATGCGTCACTGGATCAACAACCCTACCGACACGCACTACATCATTGGTTCGGTAGTGGGGCCACATCCTTACCCCGATATGGTGGCGCGTTTCCAGTCGGTGATCAGCGAGGAAATCAAAGCGCAGCTTACGGAACTGCTCGGTCACCCTTATCCGGATTACGTGGTGGCGTGTGTGGGGGGCGGCAGCAATGCAGCGGGCGCTTTTTATCATTTTTTGAACGATGAGCACGTGCAACTGGTAGGGGCCGAAGCGGCCGGAAAAGGCGTAGACTCGGGCGAGTCGGCTGCCACCACGGCCTTGGGTAAGCCGGGTGTGCTGCACGGCAGCAAAACGTTGCTGATGCAAACGGAAGACGGGCAAGTGATTGAACCCTATTCTATTTCTGCCGGCCTCGACTACCCCGGCATCGGGCCGTTGCACGCACACCTGTTTACGGAAGGGCGGGTGCAGTTCCTCAGCGCTACCGATGAAGAAGCCATGCAGGCGGGCATCGAACTGAGTCGGCTTGAAGGCATTATACCTGCCATCGAGTCGGCACATGCACTGGCCGTGCTGCCTCAGTTGCCGTTGCAAAGCGAAGACGTGGTGGTCATCAATTTATCGGGCCGTGGCGATAAGGATTTAGAGACGTATATTCGGTGGGGTAAATACTAATGTTATGAAGCAAGTCTTTTGGAAGTGGCATGGTTTCAGCGTTGCAGCCGTTGGCTGTGCTTTCGTTGTTTTGCTGTCGTGTGCGCAACGCGAAGAAAAGCTAAGTGAGGCAGCACATCAACAAGAAGTCGATGCGTGGTTCGAGGATCGGATCCGCAACTTAAAAGATACCACCGGCTGGCTGAACCTGGTGGGCCTTTACTGGTTGCAGGAAGGCATTAACACCTTCGGCAGCGCTGCAACCAATCAGGTAGTTTTTCCTGCGGGCACCATCGCGGCCGATGCAGGTTATTTTTTGGTAAAGAACGGAGTAGTAACCATGAATGTGAACACGGGAGTGCCAATCACCTCCCGGGGTGCGGCCGTTACATCAATGGTGGTATTTCACCCCGACTCTGCACGGTTGCCGCGCGTGGAGCACGGTTCGCTGCAGTGGTTCATCATCCAACGCGACAACCAGGTGGGCGTACGCCTGCGCGATTTACACAGTGCCGCAGTGTCTCGGTTCAAAGGCATTGAAAGATATCCGGTGGATTTGCAGTGGAGGGTAGAAGCCTCCTTCGAACCCACCGAAGGCAAGACCATTGACATCACCAACGTATTAGGCCAAACCGTACCCACGCCATCGCCCGGTGTTCTCACGTTTCAAATAGACGGAAAGAAATATTCGATTGACGCATTGGAGGGTGGCGATGAGCTCTTCCTCATTTTCGCTGACGATACCAATGGAAAAGAAACCTACCCGGCCGGGAGGTATTTGTATGTGAAGAAGCCCGGAGCAGACAATAAGGTGGTCATCGACTTTAACAAGGCCTACAACCCGCCCTGTGCCTTTACGCCCTTTGCCACGTGCCCGCTTCCGCCCCGGCAAAATGTATTGGCACTGGCTGTTACGGCCGGTGAAAAAAATTACGAAGGAAACAAGCACTAAGTGTTGCCAACATTGCCTACGCATGAATCGACTTCAAAATCTCTTCAAGAAAAAAAACACAAACCTTTTATCGGTTTTTTATACGGCCGGTTATCCCAACCTGAATGACACGGTGCCCATAGGGGTGGCGTTGCAGAAAGCCGGTGCCGATCTGATTGAAATAGGCATACCCTTTTCCGACCCGGTGGCCGATGGCCCCACCATTCAGGAAAGCAACAAGGTAGCCATCGACAACGGTATTCACGTAAAACGCATCTTGCAACAAGTGCAGGAGCTGCGGCAGCAGGTGCAGATGCCCATTATTTTGATGGGCTACTTGAACCCGGTGTTGCAGTACGGAATGGAGCAATTCTGTGCGGATGCGTCCGCGGCTGGTGCCGATGGTTGTATTTTTCCCGACATGCCGTGGCACGATTACGAAAAACAGTACAAAACGCTGTTTCAAAAATCGGGCTTGTCGCATATTTTTTTGATAGCGCCAACCACGGCTGCCGCGCGCATCGAGCGCATCGATGCCGCCACCGATAGCTTTATCTATGCTGTATCCGCTTCGAGCACTACCGGCACACGGGGTAGCTTTACCCCCGAGCAACTGACTTACTTTCAGCGACTAAAGGAGGCCCAACTCAAGAACCCGTTTCTGGTGGGCTTTGGGGTTGCCAACCACGAAACGTTTCGCACAGCCTGCAGGTATGGTGCCGGGGCCATTGTGGGGAGCGCTTTCATCCAATTGTTAAAATCGAAAGGAGGGGATGAGGCGGCCATTGCAGCTTTTGTGGCCGAAATGAAAGGAGCCGCGCCCGAATAAAAAATCGTCCTGTTTTCAGCGGGTTTTCCTATCTTCACCCGCATGACAGTATATGGAATCAAGAACTGCAACACGGTAAAAGCGGCCCTGGACTGGCTGAAGAAAAATAAGGTTGCGTTCGACTTTCACGATTATAAAACCAAGGGCGTGACGGAGGAATTATTGAAGAGCTGGAGCAAGCAGGTAGGGTGGGAGAGCCTGGTGAACAAGCGAGGCACCACCTGGCGCCAGTTGGAGGAGTCGGTACAGAAAAAAATTACCAACGAAGCGGCTGCCATACAGTTGATGCTGGAGAAAACGAGCGTCATCAAAAGACCGCTTATTGAAGAAAAGGGGAAGGTACTTACCCTGGGCTTTGACGAGCCTGCCTACCAGAAGTTATTTCAATAACCGGCAACACTTTTTGCAATGCCACCAGCGTTAACAGGCAGATTTCTTTTCCATTGATGGCCCCTTTCCGCGCATGACGATTTCCTTCTCATCTTTGATTAAAACATTTTCGCTTTGGTCCGGCAGGGCAGGCGTGCGGCTCACGCTGCTGCTGTCGCTGATTTTCTTTTGGGCGGTGAGCACCTGGCTGCAAAATGAATATGGGCAGGATGACTCGAACCTGTGGATTGTGATGCGTTTGCTGCTGGTGCTGCTGCAGTGGACGGTGGTAGGACTTTTCGCTTTCAGCCTCTTGTCGGCTACGTTGATCTGGCTGTTGAGCAAGTCGAGGCAAAGGGCAGGGCGTTTGCAGGCACAGGTTACGCTGGGCGATGGCCGACAGGCCGAGGCCGGATGGGCGCCCGTCTCCATTCAGGTAACGGGCTTGACGTGGCGGCCGTTATTGGGCACCGTGCAGGCGCGGTTGCTTTTCTCGCAGCAGCGGCTCTCGGAGCGGATCTTGCTGGATACCAGTGTGCGCAAACCGCGAAGCATCGTGCGCGATGGCCTGCGGGGAGCGGGCCTCACCCTGCTGCACGACCGCGGTATTTATGAAGTAGAGGCTGTGTTGATTTCCTTTTGCGACATGTTCGGACTGGTGTCGTTGCCGGTTACGCTGCCCTACGTACAGCAACTGGTTACGTTGCCGGTGGCGCAGCCTGCCGTACAGGTAAAGGCGCAACCCCATGCCGTGGAAGAGCAGAAGCACCGCATCGATATTCCGCGCAGGGTGGAGGGGGAGTATGTTAACTACAAGGAGTTTGAAACGGGCGACAACATTCAGCGCATTGTTTGGAAAATTTACGCCAAAAGCGGCCAGTTGGTGGTGCGCATTCCCGAAACCAAAGATCCCTATGCCTCGCACCTGTATTTCTATGTGAGCTATTTTCTGGGAATGGGAACTCCGCAGGGCGCCTTTGAACAAGAACTGTTGAACGCTTACAAAGACCGGCTGCGCAACCTGCTGGAAGCCTTGCAACGCAATGGCTACGATGTGCGCTTACAACACGACCAGGAGGTGCCGCGCCTGCAGGGCCAGGCCGACAAGAAAGATAGTTTGTTTCAGATAGCGGCTGCCTCGTGGCAAACCGAAACGCCACCGGCCGCATTCATTCAATATACCAAAGCTGCCTTTGTAGCGCTGCCTTCGCTGGTGCCCGCAACGGAGGTGGAAATTATTCTTAAAAACCTCCCGCTGTCGATTCCGGTTATCGTTATTCAATTGTCGGAGGTAATACCTTCACCGTTCCAGTTTACTTTTAAAGATATTTTCTTCAGGCCCGAAGAGCAGCCGACCGATCAATTGCGGCAGTCGTGGTTGTTGGCGCCTTTGCGCAGGGAGTTGCTGAAAAATGAAAAAAATATCGAGCGCCTGTTGAAACAAAGGGGCCATGCGTGGCTCACTAAAAACATTGAGACAGATGGAAGAGCGTAGCACAACACGGTGGCAGCAATTGATGGTGCGTTGGGCGTGGGTGGTGGTACCCACGTTGCTCATCGGCTTCATTACGCTGAGCTTCCTTAACTTTTCGTACACGGCTTTGAACACAGGCCTGGTAAGCCAAACCCTTTATTTCGGGGCAGGGTTGGTCATTTCCTATTCGCTCTATTTTTTCCGCGCACGCTGGACGGTGACCGGGGCCCTGCTGGTGTTAGCCTATCTGCTTGCTGAACGGATCATCACTTTCCTGCCGGGCGAGTTTGATGTGTTTTATGCCACAGCACGCTTTCAATTGTATTCTACGCTGTTTTTGTTCGGATGGGCATTTGGTTTTCTGTTGATTAAACTGCGGTGGGCCTATGTACTACTGTTTGCGTTGTTGGGCACGGTTACGCTGGTTTCGGTTTCCGATACGGTTGACCTGAGCCTGCAATATATCTTACTGCACCTAGCACCCGTATTGGTGTATGGTCTGTACATGTATTTCTTATCGCCCTTGCTGGTAGCCAACGCAACGCTCACTACAAAAAAGTCAGGCAAGTTGCTGCTGCGCACTGCGTTGTTTGCGCTTTTGGTATTGCTTGCGTTGGTGGCCACCGAAAGATTGTTGCGGGGTGAATTACAGGCAGTAGAAAAAGAACTGGCTGCCCGCGGGGCGCAGGGCGACAAAGATGGCCAGAACAACGAAGGGGGTTACGATGAGCGCTATGGCCTAATGGAGAAGGATGACGATGGCTACCGCCTGAAAGACACCATGCGGGTGAATTCGCGCATGAGCCAGTCGGATAAGCTGATGTTTTGCAGCAAACTCGATAACTTTTACCCCGATGGCACGCCCATTCCACTTTACTTTGTGTACCATTACCTCACGCGCTACGATCCCGTAAAGGAAAGCTTTACCCGCGATGTGAATGTGCCTTCGTTTGATGAGCTCGAAGTTGATCCGACCGAGTTGCCTATGTATTATAGTTTCACAGATACCAGTATCATCCGCAAATCAAAAGCCAACCGTTACCGCAAGCTGGTGGAAGCGCAGGTCTACCTGTCGGAAAATACCTGGAAACATTCCGTGCTGGGGCCTGCCAGTGTTTTTTCCATTCAAACTATTCCGGTAGAGAAGGATTTCCAGAAAACGTTTTTGGCGGCTTACAAGATTTATGCCTACGCGTCTGATTTAAACAATGCCTATTTTGTGTACAACATTTCGGCCAGCCCGCAGTTGGAGCCGCTGCAAGAGCAACGGCACGAAGAGTTACGGGTGGTGGAGAATTATGAGGGTGTAGACCAGGCATTTCTGGATTACTACACCCAAATGCCAACGGGTGGTATTTATGATTCCATCGCTCGTCTGGCCCAAAAGCTGGTGCCCATGGATGCCGCACCCGTAGATAAGGTGTTGGCCGTGCGCGATTTTTTCCTGCAACGGAATGAAAACGGTAAAATGGTATTTCGCTACACGCTGAATGCAGGCGCCATAGACGACCCGAATATTCCCAGCTCTAAAATGCTCTACGACTTTCTTTTCAAGACACATGCCGGCTATTGCACCTACTATGCGGGTGCATCGCACTTTATGTTGCGCGCCCTGGGTGTACCCACACGCTTTACCACCGGCTTTGCTACCGTTAACCGCAGCGACAAAAACAAGGGCTGGTATTGGTTCTATGCCAGCCAAGCCCACGCGTGGACGCAGGTATATTTTCCTGAATACGGATGGCTCGATTTCGACATGACCATCGGCAACGAAGACCAGCAGGGCGCACCCAAACCAGACGGAACGCCTCCGTTGCCACCGCCCGATCCGTGGCTGGTGTTGAACGCCAAAGTGGAGACAACAGACGCAGTGAGCAAATCCCTGTCGGCTTCGTTCCGCAGCTTGCTCTTTCACAATACACCCTTCGAGCTGGCCAACAGCCAACAAAAAAATATTGATGCCACACTGTGCCGTGTGTTGTATGGTGAGAAAGACACCACCTTCCAGGCCATACAGCCGGGAGATTCCGTGATCATCGTGTCGTATAAGGATGAGGCCAAACGAATACCTGCATTAAGACCGGGTGTAAAGATCGAGCAGCAGGTGGCAGGGTTCCCTGCACCCATCATTGCCGATGAAATACACATCCGGCCGCGCGAGAAGGAGGAGAAGAAAGAAGACACTTCGGGCAGGCCAACCAAACCAGAGGAGCCAAAGACCGATTGGAAGAAGATAGGAGTGCTAACGGCAAAAGCGATCGGGTCGATACTGATACTATTGATCTTTGCACCCTTACTCTACTTGTTGTACCGCCTGGGGCGGGTGGCACTGGCCGCAAAAGAAACCGCTCGTGCTGACGAGGTGTATCGAATGGCTTTGTACCGGTTGCACATGGCGGGGTTAGCACGCGGCACCGATACACCTTTGAATTATGCGCAACAAAAAGTAGACCCGTTGCTGGGAACCTCTTTTGCGGACTTCATGCGGATTTACCTGCGTTTAAAGTACACGCAAGGGCAACTGCGTTCTGGCGATGGCGAAGTGATCGATACATTCCGAAAAGGATTGGGCCCCGCGTTGCACAAACATTTTGGGCCAGGCCGTATATTCATCAACTATTTTAACCTGCTACAGGCGTGGCGTTACTTTCAGCAGCCCATAGCAACCGACATCGAAAATTCTACTCTATGACAAATGCTACAACCAAACTAAAGGCATTAACCGACAACATCGAAACCGTTATCCGCGGCAAATCGCAGGAGGTGAAATACGTGGTAACCGCATTGCTGGCCCGTGGCCATATTTTGCTGGAAGACAACCCAGGTGCAGGTAAAACGGTGTTGTCCAAAACCCTGGCACAATCGATCTCCGAGGCTGCTACCGACTTCCATCAACCGGGTGGCGGGGTCAGCTTTAAGCGTATTCAGTTTACGCCCGATTTGCTGCCCATGGATTTGATCGGCTCTCACATTTTCGATGAAGCCCGCAGGGATTTTGTTTTTAAGAAGGGGCCCCTGTTCACACACGTGTTGCTGGCCGATGAAATCAACCGGGCCTCACCCAAGGTGCAAAGCGCCTTGCTGGAATGTATGGCCGAAAATCAGATCTCGGTAGGCGATACCACCTATCCGCTCGATCAGTTTTTCTTCACCATCGCCACGCAAAACCCGATTGAGATGGAGGGCACCTACCCGCTGCCGGCCGCCCAGTTAGATCGCTTCTTTATGAAGATCTCTTTTGGCTATGTGTCCGAAGAAGTGGAGTTTGACATTTACACCAACTACCTGAGCATTGGCAACTCCAAAAACACGGTAAAGCAAGTGTTGAGCTACAACGATGTGATCGCCTTACAACAGGAGGCAGAACAGGTATACCTGCACCCGGAGTTGGTGCGTGCCGTGGTGCGCCTGGTGCAAGGCACACGCAACCACCCCGAGATTGCACTCGGGTGCTCTACACGAGGAGGCATTACCTTCATCAAATGTTTGAAGGCGTGGGCCCTGGTTCACCAACGCGATTATGTGATTGAGGACGATGTGCGGGCACTCGCTCAACCCGTTTTGCACCACCGCTTGATTTTCAGAAACCGCGAGGCTGCCCGAACCGCTCTGCAACAGGTAGTGGACAAAGAAGTGGATAAGTTGGTGAAGATGGGAATAGCTACAAAAGCCTGAACGAGGTGATACGGTACTGTATTTTATTCGGAGTGTTGATGTTGGCCGGTGTGTGCACACGCGCCCAGCAGAATAGTTTGCGCCAACAGATGGATAGCGAGCGAAGCGGCTCTTTCCTCGACCCGAAGATGCTGGAGAAAGCCCGCAGCTTTATCCGCAGAGACAGCACCTACTACCTGGGCTACATGCTGGAAGGTGCCTACCTGTTTTTCCGCGCTAACGATGAGTTGGGGTTCCGCAAGGCGGCCACACCCTTACAGAAAGCGCTCGACAAAATCGAGAACGATTACGACAAACAACTGAGAACACGTTCGAATAACTATGCGGTGTACAGCGCGGTGTATCGCTACCATTTTGACTACGGCCTGATTACCTATTTTTTGAGTCGCTGCTATCAGAATGTGGAACAGCAGGACAAAGCCATGGAGGTACTGATGCACATCCGCGACCGGAATTTCCAGATGGAAGTAAACATGGATTCGTACAATACCATGGCGTGGATTGTGCATCGCAGCCGGGTCTATACTTCCGAGAAATATCCGTTTTTGAAGAACTCTGTTCGCGAGAATGTAAACGCGGCCAACCGCTACCTCGATTCAGCCATTTTGAAACTGCGGAAAGATATACCGATGAACACCGGGCTGTTCGACCCTAACTTTCTAAACAGGCAATTTCTCAGCACCTTTCACTACAAAGCCATCATTCACGACTACCTGCTCGACATTGACTCGGCCAATTACTATTACGATGTGCTGATTCAAAACAATGCACACTCGCCCAACAACTATGCAGAGTTCAAAATGGCGATGGGCGAATTCCAGGAGGCAGAACTGTATTTTAAGGAAGCGGAAGAGCGCGAGCAGAGTCCAGAAAAAACTACGAAAGAATACTATTACATGCGCGGCATTTTGGCCACCTACCGGGGCCAGCCCGAGCAGGCCGATACGCTGTTGTCGAAAGTATTGCGCGAGCAAGGCAGCACACCCGGCTACGGCTGGCATTCAATAGGGCAGGCGCGTGCGCAGCACTACGAGGGACTGACGGCCGAAAGTCAGGAACGCACTAACAAAGCTGCTCGTTTTCAAGAGTTACACATCGGAACCACGTGGGGGCAGGAGCAGTACAACCTGGCAGTGGCATCGCTGCACTACATCAATCAGCTTCAGTTCAAGAAAGAGTATTGGTTCGAACACGATGAATGGTACTTCTGGCTGAATCCGGTAAACTGGTATCGGTGGATCAAGTATACATTGGAGATCAGGCACCATAAGATGGTGCTGGCCTCGCTGGTGGCCGGAAACCCCGAGCGCGAGCAGGTGATCTACTCCGTGTTCTCGCCCGAAAACCTGATGACGTTCGATGAGGTGTGGGCCGTGCTGGACGGATTTGGCAACGAATATTTCATCGACCTTTACAAAAGACGCCTGCAAACCGACAAGCGCCCCCGCGTGAAAAAGTATTACCGGTATTTTTTAGGAAAGCTGTACCTGGCCGAAGGCAATGAATCGGAGGCGGTGCGTTACTTTGAAGAGGTGCTGGCTGACCCGGAGATTGACGACCCCTATGAAACTCTTTTGGTAGCACGCACTTACGAGGGCCTTGCGTTGGCTACATCTGGTCAGGATCGTGCGGATTACCTGGGGCAATTTTATATTCGTTATCCGCAACTGGTTCCCTTCTCTGATTTGAGAATGGTTTTCGGATTAGCGGTGAATGGCAAGGTAGGCGAACGGGAGGAGGCCATCCTGGCCGAATTGAAAAATACCAGCATCGCCTTCAACGATGGCGAAGAAGCAATCAACGTAACGCTTTCGTTCGAGCAAAAGGGCGCTGCGATTGACGTGCATTACCAGGTAGCTACGCACGAACACGTGTGGCACCAGGGCACCTTGCGCGTAGAAGAAAACGAATTAGCTGGGGCGGGCAAACTATTGGCGTACCGGCTGTTCGGCATTCATAAATCCAGGATAGGAGGGCGGCTGCCTGCCGCCCCTGCGCCCGTTCCTGCTGCGGTATAGCTCCGATAGAAATCGGTTGGAAGTTCTAATTTTCCAACGCCTTTACGCCCGGTAGTACTTTGCCCTCAAAGTATTCCAACAGGGCGCCACCACCGGTGGATACATAACTTACTTTTTCGCTGAAGCCCAACTGCGCTACGGCTGCAGCCGAGTCGCCACCACCGATTAAGGAGAAGGCGCCCTTGCCGGTGGCACGCACTACAGCCTCGGCAATTTTTTTGGTGCCGTTCGCAAACTTATCCATCTCGAAAACGCCCATGGGGCCATTCCATAAAATGGTTTTGGCGTCTTCCACTACCTTAGAGAACACTGCGATGGCCTGGGGTCCGATGTCCAAACCCATCCAACCATCGGGTATGGCGGTGTTCATAGCGGTTTGGGTGGCAGCGTTGGCGTCAAACTTATCGGCTGCAATAGAATCAATGGGCAAATGCAACTCCACGCCTTTGGCTTTCGCCTTTTGTATCAATTCTTTGGCCAGGTCCAGTTTGTCTTCTTCCACCAGCGATTTACCCACCTGGCCGCCCAAGGCTTTGAAGAAGGTATAACTCATGCCTCCGCCAATGATGAGGTGGTTTACCGTGTCGAGCAAACGCTCAATGATCAGAATCTTATCAGAAATTTTTGCACCCCCCATAATGGCCACGAAAGGCTTCTCTGCATTTTCCAACACCTTCTTCGCATTCGATACCTCGGCCGCCATGACATAACCTGCCGCTTTTTCTTTGAAGAATTGCGCCACAATGGTGGTGGAAGCGTGTGCCCGGTGTGCGGTGCCAAAGGCATCGTTCACGTATACATCGCCCAGCTTCGATAGTTTTTCCGCGAAAGCGAGATCGCCTTTTTCTTCTTCTTTGTAGAAGCGCAGGTTTTCTAAAATCAACACTTCTCCCGGACGCAAGGCAGCCGCTTTGGTTTTGGCTTCTTCGCCAATGCAGTCGTTGGCAAATTGCACGGGTTTACCCAACAGTTTTTCGGTGGTGGACAGCGTATGCTTCAGTGAATACTTTTCTTCGGGTCCTTCTTTCGGTCGGCCCAGGTGCGACATCAGGATGCAGCTGCCCCCGTCCTTCAGGATTCTTTGAATGGTGGGGATGGTGGCACGTATGCGATTGTCGTCTGTAACCTGGAAGCTTTTGTCCAGCGGAACATTGAAGTCTACACGAATGAGGGCGCGCTTGCCGGCAAAAGAAAGGTCGTTGATGGTCTTCATAGTTCAAGTTAAAAAGGTCACGAATTTAGCAATACCTTCGTCTGGCAATCAAGTTTGCACTATGTTTTTACCGCAATCGTTTGATCAGTCACCGAAGGAAACACCGAGGCCTTTGGCCGCTTCCACCAAAAATGAATCGCGTTTTACAAAGCTCATTTCCCGGGTTGCTTCTTCCAGCGAAACGGCCGTAATCTGGTTGTTGCGGTATGATACCATGCTGCCAAATTTTTTCTGCAGCACCAACTCAAAAGCCTTCACACCAAAGAGCGAGGCCAGCACGCGGTCGAATGCAATGGGTGTGCCGCCCCGTTGTGTGTGGCCCAGCACCGTCTCGCGAATTTCAGCTTTACAGCCCGCATCTTTTAGTTGTTTGGAAAGCTGGTAGGCCACGCCACCCAGGCGCACGTGCTCAGAGCCTTTGTCGCCTGCAGAAGAAACAATGGTGCCGTCTTTGGGTTTGGCACCTTCGGCAATTACAATGTTGGCAAAACCTCTCCCTCGCTTGTAGCGCAGGTCGAGGCGTTTCACCAGCTTGTTGATGTCGTAGGGGATCTCGGGTATCAGGCATATTTCAGCGCCTCCCGCAATGGCGGTATGAAGGGCAATCCAGCCGGCATCGCGGCCCATCACCTCCATGATCATCACGCGGTGGTGACTCTCTGCCGTGGTTACCAGCTTATCAAAACTATCGGTTGCAATCTGCACAGCCGTTTGGAACCCAAAGGTCATGTCGGTAGCAGAAAGATCGTTGTCGATGGTCTTCGGTACGCCAATGATGGGCACACCCTTATCAAACAAAACTTTAGAGATGCGCTGTGAGCCATCGCCTCCGATGTTGATGACCGCATCGAACTGCAGCTTCTTTAATTTTTTTACCAGCTCATCCGAGCGGTCTTCAAAATGCACGGTGCCGTCAGGCTGAACAACCGGGTACTTAATGGGGTTCGACTTATTGGTGGTTTTCAGGATGGTGCCGCCTTTGATGTGGATGCCTGCCGTGCGCTTAGAAGTAAGGGGCACAATTTCCTGCGGTTCGTTCAAAACGCCATTGAACGCTTCCACGCTACCAAATACTTCCCACTTCACTGTTTTGTTCATCTGATTTTGCCTGCGTGCCCGCTTGGCTATGCCGCGGATCACCGCATTCAGTCCGGGGCAGTCGCCACCGCCTGTTAGCACCAGCACTTTTTTTGTTTCCATATGCACAAGTATGAAATGGAAAAGTACAATATTTTTGGATGGTAGTTCATTCAATTAGTGACTACCACCTGGATTAATAACTGAATTTTTCGCGTTTGTTCAGCGAAGTTTCGAGCCGGTGAAACGGGCCACCTCATTCGGTGCCGCAGCTCTCTGCAATCGGTCGTTAATGGCCCGGCCCAAGCCCTCTTGGGGAACCCGTTCCGCCAGAATGATGTCCACATCTTCTCCATCCAACTCGCGCAGTGCCGTAAAAAGTTTTTGGGCGGCCTCCCGCAAGTTTCCAGCGGGCGACAGCACCACCTGGTGGGCGTGGCGATAATCGGTTTGAAAGGAGAGAATACCCACCTGCCGGTGCGCATGCGCCTGTAGTAGCTCGGGCAAACTACCCAGCAGTAAAGGCTTGCGTGGTGCGTAATGGCTGGCCAACTGGCCGGGTGCTTGTGGGTTGGAGGTGGAGTGAATGCGAACGCTCACCGGCCCCACCACCTCTTCGATTTGTTCAACGGTGATGCCGCCCAGCCGGTGCACCACCGTTTGTTCACCTTCAAAGCCTACGATGGTCGATTCGATGCCCACTTCGCAGGGCCCGCCATCCAGGATGTAGGGAATACGGTTGCCTAACTGTGCGTTTACGTGGGCGGCCGAAGTGGGGCTGATGTAGCCAAACGGGTTGGCGCTGGGTGCGGCCAGCGGAAAGTCCAACTGCTGCAGGAGTGCACGCGTTAACGGGTGGTTGGGGCAGCGCAACCCTACGGTATCAAGTCCGGAGGTAACCAGCGAGGGAATGTTTTGTCTTTTGGGCAGCAACAAGGAGAGTGGCCCCGGCCAGAATTTTTCGGCCAGCAACGCGGCTTTCGGTGGCACCTCGCTGGCGTACCTGCCCACGCTGGCCCAATTCGGAACATGCACAATCAGTGGATCGAAGGTGGGGCGCTCTTTCACTTCGAAAATGCGCGCCACCGCCCCTGCGTTTAAAGCATTCCCTGCCAGGCCATACACCGTTTCGGTGGGTATGGCCACCAACTCGCCCTTCACAAGCAAAGTTTTGGCGCGCGCGATGTCAGTTCCAATTTGTGCCACGCGGCAAAGCTAACCATAATTTGCCATCGCACGATAAACCCGCTATTTTGCGTACATGAGTAACAAGACACGCTCGATACTAAAAGCGGTGGCAGTGCTGGTGGTATTGCTGGCCGTAGCCATGCAGTTGCAGTGGATCATCATACCCGCCATCAGCGCCTACAAGTTTTGGATGGTGGTTTTTGCCTTTGGTGTGCTATTGATTGCTTCGCGCTGACTTGTCGCGCATGCGAAGCACAGACGTACTGCTGTTGTACTTTTCGAGGTCAGTCAGTAACACCCACTTCAGCTCGGTTGACTCGTGATTGATTTGAAGAGGGGTGGTTTCATCGGCTTCAAACAAAAAGCGAATGTCGTAATGGTCGTGTGAGGGGAAACTGCCCCGTGCCGGAATCTCGTGAATATCGATATCAAAAAGCCCGGTTGAAACGGGTTGTACCAGCAGGCCGGTTTCTTCCTGCGCTTCTTTTTGGGCAACGGCCCACACATTTTCTTCGCCATCGGCATGGCCACCCGGCTGCAGCCATTTATTCAACTTGGCGTGATGCACCAGCAACACTTTTTTTCCATCGTGCGATCGAATCCAGGCAGAGCCGGTAACATGCCCGGGCAAATGGTTGCGGTGGAAGCAGCGGGGATGAGCGAGCAACGCCAGGAAGCGGGCCACAAAATGCTGCTCTTCCTCAAAAGCGGTTTGGTAAGCCCGGAGCGCTTCCGTCAGCGCGGTGCGGTTCAAGAGGCTACTCAATGACCACCGTTACTTTGTTGATGCGTCCTGCCTGCAGTTCACCGGTTTGTTCGCCCCCGCCAAAATTATTCTTGTCGCCTTTTTGCGCCAGCACGAAATACGAAATGGCCTTCAGGTCTTTGAATTTGGCAACGCCTTTCTTATCGGTAGTAGCTGTTTGCACCGCATTCTTTTCAGCCTTGTAGTCGGCTTCGTTTTCATACAACGACACCGTCACACCTTCTTCGGTGTTGCCCAGTTCGTTTCGTATGGTAATGTGCATCTGGGTTTTGATGATCTGGAAAGACAACAGCAGCACTGCGAGTGCCGGTATAACAAGTTTCGGAAGTTTCATAAGTGAAGTATTTTGGTCACGTAGTTACTAAAATCCGCTGAAAAAAGCCACTGCCAGCCGACAGGCTAACTGGATTATCCGTGGTAAGCAGTTGGCGGGTTAAATCACACGTATCGCACCTATTTCCGAGGGAGGGGAATGGTTTATTTCCGAAGCAGGGTATCTCATCGACCAAGCCTGCCTGCCTAAGTGTTGACACCTTCCTGTCAGCAGCATATGTTGTCCCCTGATATGTAAATACTGTGTTAGCAATTACAGATTGGTCAAGTTTTAATAACCATTCAAATGTTTTTTGATTTTCCCCGGCCGAACGAAGGTGTCGTGCAGCCCTTAATACAGTTTTTATGAATATGCTTCCTGTGTATTTGTCGTAGTGATTAGTTTGAGATAGAAGAATCTCTGCATCCTCAATTAAATTACTATTCTGCCAATCCTTAATTTTTTCCGTGTATGTCAGCCAAAGCTTTTCATTTTGTATTGGTTTGAAGGTAGGGAAATGTGTGTCGAAGAACTCATAAATTTCTTTCGCTTCATCAAAGTTTCCAATTTTTCGATGACACTGTGCTGGTCTATATCCATTCCACTCATTCCTTTCTAAGTCCCAAATCTTAATATATAAAGGTAGAGCCTCTTGAAAGTCTTGGCCTTCCTTAAGTCTTGTAGCTTCTGCCTTTAATTCTTGTAGTGTCATCTATCTCAGTAAAATTGCGCCCAACGCTTGTATTTAGGAAGCTAGTTTCCTATGTGGCTTATTATGTAGATCGAATTTAAGTGTATGGGCAATATTATCTAACAGGCTAATCAAAGATTAAAAAGCTGAAAAAATAAAGCTTATCGTTATCTCCAAATTTATATTTCCGACTCATGCAGTAAATCATCGAGCCACTTGTGGAGGTCAAGTGCGAAGTTGTGCGGGTCTGGCGCTTACTTGTTGGGGTCAGGCGGGAGGTAGTGCAGGTCTGATGCTTTCTTGTTAAGGTCAGGTGCGAAGTTGTGTAGGTCTGATGCGTACTTGTTGCGGTCAGGTGCGAAGTTGTGCAGGTCTGATGCCCACTTGTTGAGGTCAAGCGAAGGTAGCGCAGGTACACGAGGTGCGGAAGGGTACTTCGGGCTACCAAAGAATTACCTTCCCCCAACTTTCTACCGCAACAGCGCCACGCCCCCTCGTTTTTCCTGCACGCCTTTATCGGGGCGGAAGGAACTTACATATTGTATCACATAGGAATACGTGCCCGGAGGAAGGGGCTGTGCCGGGTTATTGTTGTAGCCGCCATTCCAGGTAAAATCGCGATTGGCCGCGGTAAACACCAACTCTCCCCAACGGTTGTAAATAAACACATTGAAGTTTTCATCGGTAATAAAGAAGGTGAACACCCGGAAGTTCTTGTTGGCTTCCTGCGCGCTGGTGGGCCGGAAGGCGTTGGGTGCGTTGATCTTCGGCAGGCATTCGTTCAGCACCTCGGTTTCATCGGTGGCTACGCAGGCAAATTCGTTGGTCAATTCCACTTCATACAACCCTTCGCTGTCGGCTGTCAATACCTGTTGGGTGTAGTTGAGTGTCAGTTCGTTTTTAAACCAGGCATAGCTGGTAAAGGTGCCTGGGTCCAGATCCACACTCCGGGTATCGGGATCCACATTGTCGGGGTCGTTACAGATCACCACGCGGTTGGGCAGCGAGCCCACCGGCAACGGTTGACGAGTAATCAGCAATGAAGCAGAAGCGTTGCACGATGCTTTGCTGACGGTAACGCGGTAGGTGCCCTCGGCCGTTTGATCGGTAGTGGCCGTGTTTACACCTGTCAAGGTGGTTCCATTCAATGTCCACGCATAATTTACCCCGGTGGCGGTGGTGGCTGCGGTCAGCGTAAAAGGTTGCTCATCCTGGCAGGGCGGGGTAGAGGTAAGCGATGCATCTACCGGGCCGATGACAGACACCTGCAGTTGATTCGATCGGCTGGTGGTGCAACCCGACTGCGGATCGAAGATGGCCACTTCATACCGAATACCGCTCTGTGTGATGTCTACCAACTGCTGGCTGCCGGCCAACGTCAGGTCGGGGGTGGCCGCTCCGTTCACAAACCAGCGGTAGGTAAAACTGCCTGCCGGTGCAGCCGACACCAGTACAGAACTGGCACATTCATTCGACTGTGTTAGCACAGGCGTGGTGAGGTTGCCCACATTCAAATCGATGGTTTGGGTAGCGGGGCAGGAACCGGGCGCGGTCGCTGTAACCGTGAAGGTGGCTTGTCCAACACCTGCCGTTAACCGTACTGTTGCCTGATTGGTGGCACCAGTAATGGCGCTCGCAGGGGTGCTGCTCCAACTATAGGTGGAAGCTCCCGTGGCAACAATTTCGAGGTCGCAGAGGTTGGGTGTGAGTGTTACTGGCACGGGTGCATCTGGCGTTACTGTTAAAGGCTCCGTGTCTAAACAACCATTTACATCTACTACTTCAATCACGTAGCTTCCGGCCGTAAGTCCATTCTGCGTTATATACGGACTGGCAACTGCTGTGGGGCTTGTGTCTGCCACCAGACCGGTGCTACTGTTGGTAATGGTGAAACTGTACGGACTCACTCCGCCCGTTACTGCAATCGAGTAGTCAACCGGGTCGCAGTTGATGCCTGAAATAGTGGGTGTGATGGTGAGGCTAATATCATTGATACCAATGGACTGAGAGAGGGTGCAACCCGAAATCTGGTCGGTTACGATTACCGAATAGGTTCCCGCCACCAGGTTAGGCACCGTGATGGTGGTGGGTGCCGCTTGATCTATGTCGGCTTGCGAAGTTCCTGCACCTGAGATGAAATACTGGTACAATGGCCCACCGGCAGGTGTTGAAGCATTCAGTTGTAGTTGAACCGAGCCGGTTGGTGTACCGCAAGAGGTAGGGTCTGTACCGGTAAACGTAAAATTGGGCGATACATTGACCGTATACGTTTTGCTGTCATCCACAAAACAGGTGGTGATCGGATCGGTTACTCGAACGGCATAGGTAAATACACCGGGGGTGTTTGTATCTACTGCCAGCGCTTGCGAATTGCCCGCTGCCGTGCCGTTGATGGTCCACGCATAGGTGGCGCCCGGGTTTTGTGCGTTCAGGGCGGGCGTGTTATTGTCTTCACACACGGTGATGTCAGGCCCCAGGTCTACAATGGGTCTGTTTTCCGCAACCAGAAACTGCCCGTCATCAACGCATCCGTTGGCATCGGTTACGGTTACGGTAATCAGCGCCTGCTCGTTTACTACAATGGTTTGCGTGGTTTCTTGTGTAGACCAGAAATAGGTAAGCCCCGGTTGGTTGGTTGGGTTGGCATCGAGGGTGGCTGGGCCTGTACAAAGCACAGCGGCACCATTGGGTGCATTGGGTCTGTTAAATATGGTGAAGTTTTCGCGCAGCGTGGTATCTGGCGCACAGCGATTGTGCAGGCGCAACGTTACCGAGTAATTGCCGGGCGCAGCAAAGAGGAAGTTGAAGGAGGCATCGGTTGATTGTGTAATCAGCGTAGAACCCTGAAACACACTCCAGTTAAATTCATCTATCTGGTCGCGCGAAGAACCTGAAAACCGTGTGCTGTCCCCCAGGCAGACACCGTCCACAGTGATGGAGGGACCTCCCAAGGCGTTGGAGTTGATCTGAATAAAGTTAGGCAAACCGAGTCTACTGTTGGTGCCTGAAGCAAGCTGGAACCCATTGAGAGTAAACACTGAGAGTTGGGTAGTGTCTTCATTGGCCTGAATGGTTCCCAGCGAGCCACTGCTGGCGGCATTATTAACAGCCACATAGATTTGTCCGTTGGGTGCCACCTGCACCGCGCCCAATTCGGCCGCAGGCGATAATTTCTGCTTGAAGAAGGGGCGGTTCAACGAGTCGAGGAAATACTCGAACAGGTGCGAGGAGCCACTGCTTACCTTCACCGTGGCAAACAGCTTATTGCCGGCTGGTGAGAATTCCACCCCATAAATCTGCCCGTTGGGCTCATTCAGGTCGATGTTGCGCAGGTTGGTTACGTGCCCTGCTGTATCGAGTGTAAACAGCTCCACCCGGTTGCTAACGCCTGGGTTGGAGATGGGCACCGCCAGGTTATTGCGGGGTCCCAATTTCATATAACCCTCTCCGTTTTGCTGGATGGACTGATCGTGGTCGGAACCAATGCTGGAGAACACAGGGTTGCCGATGCCATTGGGTGTGATGCGGTAGGCCCGGAACGTATTGTTGCCGTATTCATGTGCGATGAGGAACTGCCCGTTGGCTGTAATCCGTTCGGTACTTTTGGCGAACAAGCCGATGTTTTGCTGTGTAACGGCACCCAACCCGTTGTTCAACTTCAGATCGAACAGCGAGTATTTCATAATCAAGGAATCGGTACCGTTGATGGCCTGGGTGGTGAAGATGTAATACAGCGTTTCATCGCCCGGTACGGGCACAATCAATGCCGACTGGGTGGAGGCAGGGTTCCCCCCAATGTTGCTGGCAATCAGGTTATGATCGCGGTCGAAGACAGCGTTGCCATCGGTATAAAAAATCGTTTCGCCATTCCGGTCGCACACAATCGAGCAACCTTCCGGGGCATCCATCACACTCTCGTTCAGGGCGGTGGGCGGTTGTGTGTTGAAATCAATACCCGCCCGGTTGCCGAAATACCATTTATTAAATATCTGGTCTTGCAACCCATACTCACGCACGTTCACGCCCGCATAGGCCGAGCAGCCCGTTGCATCGGTTACCACCACATAATAATAACCGGCCGAGTCAGGTGTAAGCACCGGCCCCAGGTCTCCGTTCGACCACACAATGGAAGTGGCCGTGCCACCCGATATGTTGGCCGTAACCTGAAACTGGCTGGGAGACGAAGAGCCGCGTGGAGGGGGGAACTCACTGCGGCATGCCGTGGTATCCTGCGTCATTTGTATCTGCAGGGCAAACGCATTGATTGTAACCGGCTGCGAGGTGCTCTGACTTTGTCCGCGATAGAAGGCCGTGAGGTTTACGTTAAATGTGCCGGCCGTAGCATACGTGTGTACCGGGCTGGGCCCTGCGCCAAAACTGCTGTCGCCAAAATCCCACACTAAACTGTCTGCGCCAGGTCTTACCGTGGCAAAGAAGGTGGTGGGTGCGTTTTGGCACGTACCTGCAAACGTAAAGTCCACCGTTAGCTGTATGGAGTCTTTGGGAGCAAATTGCGGAAATTGCGTACCCACCCAATTTGCGGAGCCCAGCGGAGCGGGTTCATACTGCACCCGCGCAGCAACGCTATCGGGGTGGGCTATTCTTCCCAACAGGAAAGGGCCGCCCGATGCAGCCTGGTACAGGTGGTAAATGGTGCTGTCGGGTGCCATCTGCAAACCAAAACTCCGGTGAATAGCGGTCGGTATTACCGGAGCCAAAGTAACAGCCGCATTTAGGTAGTCGTATTGCAAAACCATGGCGGTAACGCCTGCATCGCCATGGCGCGATAAATACAAATACCTGCCGTTATTACTCCACTCAATGTCGTAAATCGATTGGTTGTTGGCTGCGGGTGTGGCCGAGTTCAGGATGGTGCGGTCGAAGGTAAGAACTCCCGAGGCGTTGTTGAAGTTCAGGATGATGGCATCGGTGTCTGCATCTTGTGGGGCCACGGCTATTTTTTGTGTGGCCGGGTGGTAGCCCAGGTGGGCCGCGGCCGTGGGCAGGGCCGCAGCTCCCGATGTAATGGTGTTGAACGTGCCAGTGTAGGCGGCCGCATTGATGAGCGTGGCAGTAAAGGTTTGTGTATTCACCTGCTGCGTAATCAGCCAGAAGTCAATTTGGTTGTCGTGCGGCACCACCACCATGCCCTCGGCCCGTTGGGTCAGGCCGGGAATGGCGGTATTTTTCGACTCTACATCGCCTGCGGCAGGAGCCGGGAAGGCCGCGTTGCCAAATAAGCCCATGTCAACAATTGTGTAAGAGATGGCCCCGTCCACACCATTCATAAAATCAGCGCTGTTGGTGAAGACAAAGTATTTGCCAGCCTGGCCGGGTACGGGGCAAATGGCCACGGGTTGATTGGCGGAAGCAAATCCATTCAGGCCGCCCCCGTTGGGCATGGGCAGGTGGTTTCGGTCGTAAACCTGGGTGCCATCGGTGTAAAACAGCAGGTTGCCGTTGGCTGGATCGGTAGCCACCGCACTGCCACCGCTGCCGAAGGGAACGGCTTTGTTGGTGATGAGCGATGCCGTTCGATCCACGCGGTTAAACCGGATGCCGTTGGCAGAGTTGCCATACAACCAGTTGTGTTGTTCCAGGGTTTGCGTCCGTGCTGGCAAGGCCAGGCATGCCATCAGGCCAACCATCCAAACTGTTCCTACAACTGTTCTTGCTCCAATCCTTCTCATTCGTCTGTCCACTTCTCTGTTTTGTCGAAAAATAAAACGCCCAAAGTGCACTAAAGTATACAATTTGAGGCAAAATATCGTTAGACCTTCGGCCGTACTTGGCATCTAAACGGCCAATGATTTTTTAATTCCGATATTGTGTATCTTTTGCCGTTGTTAGTCATTTTTGTGAGATGAACTTATCGCTTAACTTGTCGGGATGGACTGTGTGAAATACCCCTCTTTGTTGTATATCTGGTTAAGTAGAACATCCGTACTTGTACTGCTGGCGGTAATACTGTGGGCACCGTCCACGGTAAGCGCACAAGACCCTCAGTTCTCTCAATTTTATGCCGCCCCTTTGTACCTGAATCCCGCTTTTGCAGGTTCTACCCAGCAGGGGCGCGTGGGCATGAACTACCGCAACCAGTGGCCAGCCATTGATGCCAACTTCACCACCGTGTCTGCCTTTGCCGATTTTTACATTGAAGATAAAAACAGTGGTGTGGGCGCATTGCTAACCCGAGACTATGTGAACCTGGTGGGGCTGCAGTCTATCAGCCTCGCTGTTCAGTATGCTTACCAACTCGAAATTACCAAGGGTCTTGGCTTTCGCCCTGGCTTTCAGGCTGCTATTTACAACCGGTCGATCAATTTCGGGCGGTTAACGTTTGGCGATCAGTTCGATCCCAGCACAGGCGACCTTACTTTCCCAACGGGCGAACAAATCAACACCGGCCAGAGCAGGTTCTTTCCCGACATTGCCATGGGCGGATTGTTGTACACGCCCAACGCGTGGCTTGGCTTTGCGGCCCATCACCTTACCCAGCCTAACCAGTCGCTGATTGGCGAAAAGGCCAACCTGCCGATAAAATATTCTGCGCATGCGGGTTGGAAATTTTTCTTCAAGCCGGGCGTAATTGGCGATGGCGTGTACGCCCGCAAGAGCGAGCGCAGTGTGGCGCCTGCCGTGCAGTACCGTCACCAGGGGCCGTTCGACCAGTTGGATGTGGGCATGTACTTTACGTTCGAACCGTTGATTTTGGGAACCTGGTACCGTGGTGTTCCCTTCAAGCCGGTGAATGGTTTTGGCAACAACGAATCGATTGTGTTGTTGTTGGGGCTCACGCTGAAGGGGCAGAAAGACGTGCTGAATATTGGCTACAGCTACGACTATACCATTTCGCAACTGGGGCCCGGCAGTGGCGGGTCGCATGAGTTCAGTTTGGTTTACTCGTGGCCCATCCGCAATCCACGCAAGCCACCCAAGGATAAGCTGGTGATTCCCTGCCCTGATTTTTAAACTTTCAACTTTTTAAGCGGAATGGTAAGGCCCGGCACCACGGTGGTTGCAACGAGGTCGCTATCGAATGAGGTTATCTCTTCGGTGTGCCCGTGCATATCGTAGGTGTAGGCCTTTTTTTCCAATGGATCGATGAGCCAGGCCAACTGGCACCCATTACTGATCCATTCGGTCATTTTCTGTTTAAGCGCCTTTAGTGAATCCGAATGCGATCGTACTTCAATGACAAAATCGGGAACAAGGGGCGGGAATTTCTCTTTTTGTTTGTCTGTGAGTTTGTCCCAACGTTCTTTCGATACCCACGCAGCATCCGGAGCCCTCATGGCACCATTAGGCAAGAGAAAACCTGCTGATGATTCGAAGCCGAAGCCTTCATGCTCGTGGGCAGCAGCCCACTCCATGAAATAGATTAAAACTTTAAAAAGCTGGTTACTGGAAGTTCCTCCGGTAGGTGACATGACTATGATTTGGCCTAATTCATCGCGTTCAATTCTCAACTGCTTGTTGGAGGTGCACAATTCGTACAGCCACTCATCAGTCTGCTCCACAGAGTCTGGATAAACGAAATCGATGTTCATACATCAAATTTAATAAATTTTAATCTTCGCCACTGGCATTCAGCTTGCACACATTGTCGAAGCCGAGGTGCATCAAAGCATCGCCCGCATTTACCACGGGGTTGTTGTTCAGGCCCACCACATAACCCATGGCCGGGGCTTTGATGGTTTCTTTGAATTCGCCAAACGGATCGGTAATGGTACCCACAATTTCATTTTTGTGAACCAGTTGCCCGCTGTGAATATTTGCCTGGAAGAGCCCGGCTGTTTTTGCCCGCACCCACGATGAACTCCAGACGATGCGGTTTTCTTCTTTGGGCGCTGGTGCCCAGTCGATCATGTGCAGGTGTTTCATCAACCTAAGCGTACCGTTGATGCCTTCTTCGATGGCGTGTTGGTCGAAGCGGATGGATTCACCTCCCTCGTAAACAATGATGTTTTTGCCGTGGCGAGCGGCCGTTTGCCGCAGGGAGTGGGGCCGAAAGGGCGCATCGAGTGTGAAGGGTGCGTGGAAAGCGGCTGCGAGTTCGGCATTTTTTTCATCTTGCAGCACGCAGCGTACCTGCGGGTAATTGGTGCGCATGGCGCCACCGGTGTGGAAGTCGATACCGTAGTCGATGGCCGGAATGATTTCGTGTGTAACGTGCCAGGCCACCCGCGATGCCAACGACCCGCCTTTGCTGCCGGGGAAGGAGCGGTTGATGTCTTTTCCGTCCGGTACTTCGCGTGAATAGTTCAAAAACCCATAGATGTTTACAATGGGCATGCAGAGCACGGTGCCGCGTTTCACTTTGTGGTGCCCGACATCCAGTATTCTGCGCACAATCTCCATCCCGTTGATCTCATCGCCATGCATGCCGGCCATCAGCGCCAGCGTGGGGCCATCTTCCGGAGCCCGGTATACGTAAATGGGTGTATCAATTTGCGTGTGCGAGGGGAGCCGCGCAATGTTGATTTTGATTTCCTTGAACTCGCCTGGCCGCAGTTCGTGATGGGCTATCTTTTGCAGCTTCATACTGCAAGGTAAGGTAACGTGATTTGCTGATTTATTTATGTCCGGAATATCCTAAATTTGTTAGTATGGAGACGACAATACGCGTGCGACCCTCGGAATTGAATGAAAAACTTCTCGCAAAAATCAAGGAGTTCATTGGCAACAAGGATGTAGATATTACTATTTCCGTTCGCGAGTTCGATCCATCCTTTACCGAAGATTTAAGACGATCGGAAGAAGAGGCAAAGGATGGAAACAAGCTTATTTCCTTTACCATGGAAGAGTTTGTGAACTATCATCCGGCCAAAAAGAAGTAGGCATGAGGCAAATCAGCTTTACGCCACTGTCTTTCAAAGAATTTAATGATTGGTTTGCGGAGGACGATGAGATGGTTGAGAAAATTCGTTTGCTGATTCGCGATATTGACCGCGATCCCTTTCATGGCCTTGGTAAACCCGAACCGCTGAGGGGTAATTGGAGTGGAGCATGGAGTAGGAGGATTAACCATGAACATCGCCTGATTTACAAGGTATCGGATACGCAAATCTTAATACTGAAGTGCAGGGGGCATTACTGAGTCTACGCATTCACCTTGTCTTTCTGAATCTTCTTTTTGGCGGCATTCTTCTCTAAGTATTGAATAATCTTTCCACCAATGTCCACCTTGGTGGCACCTTCAATGCCTTCGAGGCCGGGCGAAGAGTTTACTTCAATAATGAGCGGACCCCGCTTGGAGGGCAGCATATCCACACCGGCCACACCGAGGCCCATTTTTTTGGCAGCCGTAATGGCGGCATGTTTTTCCTGGCGGTTTAACTTATATACTTCTGCATAGCCACCGCGGTGCAGGTTTGAGCGAAATTCGCCATCGCGGGCTTGCCTGCGCATGGCGCCCACTACTTCGCCATCTACCACAAAGGCGCGTATGTCGGAGCCTTTGGCCTCTTTGATGAACTCTTGCACAATGATGCGGGCGTGCAAGCCATGAAAAGCTTCTATTACAGATTGTGCCGCTTTTTTGTTTTCGGCCAGCACAACGCCCAGGCCTTGTGTTCCTTCCAGCAGTTTGATCACTACGGGTGCACCACCTACAGCTTCTATTACACCCTCTGTATCGCGGGAGTAGTCCATGAAAATAGTTTTGGGCAGATCTAACCCGGCCCGCGAAAGTATCTGCAAGCTGCGCAGCTTATCGCGCGAGCGGATCAACGCCTGCGACTCTACGGCAGTAAACACTTTCATCATCTCGAACTGGCGTACCACGGCTGCTCCGTAAAACGTTACGGAAGCCCCGATGCGGGGGATCACCGCATCGAAATAATCCATCTTGCGGCCGTTGTACCACACCATCGGGTTTTTCTTTTCAATGAGCAACACACACTTCATGTGGTCGATGATTTCCACCTTGTGGCCGCGCTTTTCGCCTGCTTCTTTCAGGCGGGCGGTTGAGTACAGGCGGGCATCGCGCGATAGAATCGCTATGTTCATAATTGATATTTTAGGACTGTGGTTGGGTTGTTTGCCCTGGGGCCAGGCCTGCGTTTAACTTATGTTGGTAATATAGGTCTTTTTTGGTTACATCGATCAGGAAGCGGTGGCGCAATATTTTACGGCCCAACAGGATGGGGAATTTCAAGCTGCCGCGGTTGCTTAAAGAAAATTCCGCACGGATCAAACGATCGTAAATCTTGATACGCGTTTTGATTACGTAACGCATCTCAGCTTCGCCAAATGAATTTTTTATTTCGCGCTGGTCGAATTTCTTAAACACAAATTTCATCCCGGTAAACTCCGGGTGTTCTTCATCTAACAAAACAAATTCCAGTTGGCCATTTACCACTTCGGCCGTAGAGCAGTGCAGACAACACGTGTAGGCACCTGTATCTATTTTAGCGTGAATGTTGTACAACCCCAGCGAGGGTAAGTCCACACGGTCGGAGCGCCCCAGAATTAGCATTTCACAAACTAATTGATTTGAGTAAAATAAAAAAGCCCTGCAAGAACAGGGCCTTTAAATGAGAATTGGACCGACTACTTGGATACTTTAAATGCCACTTGAGTATTCTCCCACTTCAGTACTACACTGTTTTTCTCAACAGCGATGTTGAAAGTTTCTACGAAGCTGCTGGTCTTTGCAGGCTTCACGCTTACGCGAAGCACGTCTTCGTCTTGCTTATAAGTATATGCTCCCCACTTGATCGTCTTATTGAAGATGATCACCCACTCGTTTTCACCAGGGATGGTAAACAGACCATATTTGCCGGCAGCAAGTTCTTTGCCTTCAATTTTTACGGGTGCGCTGAACTCAATTGAGGTGGTTGCGTTAGCGCCTGTTCTCCAAACTTCACCGTAGGGCACTAATCCACCCATGATCTTGCGGCCCCGGGCCGAAGGCTGATGATAGTCTATGGTTACCTTTACACCATCGATGGTGCCTTCTGCTTTTGCGGGGGGGCTGGAAGGTTTTTCCTGCGCCATTACACCAAAGGCAGAGGCGAATACGAGCAAAAACAACGAAGCTAATTTTGTTTTCATAACACTACTTGGGTTAAAGTTAATCGATTCAACAGAAAAATGCCCCAAACTGTTTTTCAATTCGGGGCATTCAAAACTATCTGTAATAAACCTCTCTACCAATGCTGTTAACGGATTTTTAACAAAGTTATTTCATCCGCCACCGCCTTATTCCTCAAATTACCTCCAGCCGCGGTAGGCTACCTGCCGAAAGGATTGATGGCCGACAAGGCGCGTTTGCCTCCACCCATCTTATTCATGGTCTTCATCATCTTGCGCATGTCTTCAAATTGCTTCAGCAATTGGTTTACCTGCTGCACCGATGTGCCGCTTCCTTTGGCAATGCGGTTTTTCCGGCTGGGGTTAATGATGTCCGGATTTTCGCGTTCTTTAATGGTCATTGAGCGGATGATGGCCTCTACGGGTTTAAATGAGTTATCGTCAATATCCACGCCCTTCAGCGCTTTGCCCATGCCGGGTATCATGCCCAGCAGGTCTTTCATGTTACCCATTTTCTTGATCTGCTCCAGTTGCAACAGGAAGTCGTTGAAGTCGAACTGGTTTTTGCGGATCTTCTTGTTGAGGCGCGCAGCTTCTTCAGCATCGAAGGTCTGTTGTGCTTTTTCCACCAGCGTTACCACATCGCCCATGCCCAAAATGCGGCTTGCCATACGGTCGGGGTAGAAGCGTTCGATGGCATCCATCTTTTCGCCTGCGCTGATGAACTTGATCGGCTTTTCTACTACCCTGCGAATGGAAAGAGCGGCACCCCCCCGCGTGTCGCCATCCATTTTGGTAAGCACTACACCATTGAAGTTGAGACGGTCGTTGAAGGCTTTGGCCGTATTCACTGCATCTTGCCCGGTCATGGCGTCTACCACAAACAGGGTTTCCGATGGGTTGAGTGCTTCTTTCAGCCGCGCAATCTCATCCATCATCTCCTCATCTACCGCCAAACGGCCGGCTGTATCCACAATTACCACACGCGCATTGATGGTTTTGGCGTGGGCGATGGCCGCTTTGGCAATTTTTACGGCATCTTTATTGTCGGGTTCGGCATACACTTCCACTTCGATCTGCTGCCCCAGCACTTTCAACTGGTCGATGGCGGCAGGGCGGTAGATGTCGCAGGCGGCCAGCATCACCTGGCGGCCCTGGCGTTTCAGGTAGCTGGCCAACTTTCCAGAGAAGGTGGTTTTACCCGAGCCCTGCAAACCCGCTATCAGAATAACCGCGGGGTTTCCGTTAATTTGAATTTCTTCACTTTCGCCTCCCATCAATCGGGTCAGCTCATCGTTGGTGATTTTTACCAACAACTGCCCGGGCGAGATGGCCGTGAGCACATTTTGCCCCATGGCCTTCTCTTTGATTTCGTCTGATACTTCTTTGGCAACCTTGTAGTTAACGTCTGCATCAATCAGCGCTTTGCGTATTTCTTTGATAGTGCCCGCTACGTTTATTTCGGTAATGCGTCCCTGACCTTTCAGGGTTTGAAAGGCCTTGTCCAGCTTCAGACTTAAATTTTCGAACATGCAAGTATCTTTAAATAAGGATGCAAAATTAACTGGCGCGGATGGCGCTTCCAAATAGGCTACGGGCCCCACGGTTGCTCCATACACCCCCTAATCTTTTTCAATAGGGGCTATATTCTTACATCAAAACTTCTCATAGCCCGATCAAAAATTCCCATTGTGGGATGTTATTCCAATAAAAAAGCGCCATATTTCCTCAAAATTGCCTATTTTTATAAACGGCACTTTTTTGGCCCTTACCTAGACCTTACACTGCCACTATGAATCTGAAATCTGTGCTCGCCAATTTGTATTACTTACTTATCTATGCCGATGGCAAGATAAACGACCGAGAAGTAGTATTGGGAAAAAAGATGATGGCAGCGGAGGGCATGGATGAAGTTGCGCTGCACAAGCACATCGATTTATTGAAAACAAAGGACAAAGGCACTATTTTGAAAGACAGTATTGCGAGCTTGCGTAAGTTGGACAGCAAGCAACAGGTGCGTTGTATCGCCTGGTTGTGTGTGGTGGCCAACTCCGATGGTTTTATGGATAAAGAAGAGTGGATGTTTATTTATAAAATCTACCACACGGAGCTAAAGCTTTCGCTGGACGAAATTATGAAAACCCAGAAAGATCTGAACAAAATTATTCATGGCAGATCATTCCATTCGCTGGGTGTTATTGTGGATTGATCTGCTTATTTCAATACCAGTTTTTCCGCTTTGGCCTTTAGCAGATGATAGGGTGCACTCATAGCGAGGGTTAGTTCCTCTTCGTTCGCAGCCAGCGTTAGCCAACGATGCACTCCATTGTTTTGCAATTCCACTTCCGATAGCCAGCACTGACCGCAGACCACGGCAATTTTTTTGTGATGTAGTTGGGCCAACGCCACCACGTGAGATACCACCTTGCCGGAAAAAGTCTGCTCGTCTATTCTGCCCTCACCCGTAATCACCCAATCGCAGCTTTTAATAAGTACCTCCAGTTGAAGGAGTTCGCCCAAGTATTCAACACCCGGCCTGAGCCGGGCTTGCGAGAAAAGCCGTAGCGAGGCGCCCAACCCACCGGCAGCGCCTGCACCAGGAAAATCTATATCAACTCCGAATAACCTTTGGGCTAAGTGTTGGTAGTGTACCAGGCCCTCATTCAACGCACGCACCTGTTCAGGAGTGGCCCCCTTTTGCGGGCCATAGATAAAAGCGGCACCTTTCGGGCCAGTTAGTGGATTGTTGACATCGCAGAGCACCGTGATCTGTGCTTCGGCCAGGCGCGGATGTTTGCCAGACGTATCAATGGAAGCTATTTTCACCAGGTTGCCACCGGTGGGTACCACGCGCTCACCGTGTTCATCGAGGTAACGAATGCCTAACGCAGCGGCCATCCCCGTTCCTGCATCGTTGGTAGCGCTGCCACCAATACCCAACACAATGTGTTGCGCACCTCTGTCGAGCGCGTCTGCAATCAGGTCGCCCGTGCCGGCCGAGGAGGTGCGCATCGGGTTTCGCTCCTGATGGGTTAACAACGCCAGGCCACTGGCAGAAGCCATCTCCATGAATGCAGTGGTACCATCTTGCGAAAGTCCGTAAGTAGCTTGTAGGGGGCGCAGCAGCGGATCGCGCACCGTCACCTTTATTTCAGTACCTTGGTATGCCTGCATCAATAATTCGAAGGTGCCTTCGCCACCATCGGCCAATGGCAGCGTTTTTATTTCGTCATGCCCCTGTACGACAAGTCCTTCTGCCACCGCACGGCAAACCTGCGCTGCGGTGAGCGTACCTTTGAATTTATCAGGTGCGATGAGGATTTTCAAAGGATGAGAAATAAGACTATGGATGTAAGCAACGTGGTGAGTCCCAGCAACAATGTCAGCACAGTGAAACTGCGGGCTGCTGCGTTCGGATCAATACCTCCAAATTGACTCACCACCCAAAAATAAGAATCGTTAGCATGCGATACAGCCATGCTGCCGCCACCGATGGCTACCATCAGCGCTGCCAACTGCGCAGGGGCACCAATGCCGGCACTGCCCGCCAGTGGCGCCAGCATGGCACTGGAAATAACAATCGCAGACGTGGTAGACCCCTGGGCCGTTTTCATCACCGCGGCAATGGTGAAGGCAACAACCAGAAACCATGCCCCATGGGTGGGATGCTCTGAAATGAACGTTGCCAACGCCCCGTCTATACCGCTATTCTTAATCACCATGCCGAAGGCCCCACCTGCACCCGTAACGAGCAAAATAACGCCCGCGTCTTTCAGCGCATCTGCATGCCAGGAGGGCCAATGGCTCTTCTCAGACGGTGGGAGCAAGAAAAAGCTGAGCAGCCACCCGGCCAGCAAAGCTACCACCGGATGCCCCCATATTTTGGCAGCCGGCCACGGAGCCAGTGTGCCTGCACCGATTAATACAATCGGGGTAAGCAACGGCACCCACGCAAGGCCAGAGGGAAGCCCCACGGTGGACTTTGATGCATCGGGCACGTGCATGAACTGAACATCCTTTCCCAGCCAACGGGCACCGGCATAGGCCACCGCAATGGTAGGAACCGAGGTGAGTGCGGCCACCGCCACCACCACACCCAGTTGACTGGTTAGACCAAGGGCGGCAGCAGAGGCGAGTGGACCGGGAGTGGGCGGAATGAGTGTGTGCGAGGTGTACAATCCCGAGGCCAGGGCCAGCGTAAGCTGTGCGGGGGCCACGGTGGCCTGCGATGCGATGGAAGGGATGAGCCGCGAGAGGATGATGAATCCGGAGTCGCAGAAGACCGGTATGCCTACCACGGCACCCATTACAGCCATGGCCAGCACGGTGTAACGGGTACCGAACCAACCCAACAACTGGTGGCTGATCGTTTCCATGGCGCGTGTTTTTTCGAGCATCACCCCCAGGCAGCAGCCCACCGCTACCAGCAGGCCGATCTGCTGCAACATGGCACCAAAGCCACGTTGTGCGGCCTCGAGAATGGCAGTGGTGTGCTGGCCCGTAAGCCAACCAAAGCACAAGGCTGCTGCCAGCAATCCAAAAAAGGCAGGCACCTTCCACCAACGCCCGAGCGCGATGAGTAACCCGAGGGCTATCACCAGCGCCCCTGTTATTTGTGTCAGGCTATTCATGTGCGAAACGGCCAGTAGGGAAGGGGTTCACCTTTTTTGAAGTCTGTGCGTTCGGCCGACAGTTCTAAAAAGCCATCCACGTTCTTCAGGTTGGCAAAATCACCAGAACCCCCTCCGGCATCCGGATATGCCATCAGCACACCGTTTTCATTCTGCACCCGCACCTGCAGAAAATAGGTGAGGGGCGCTGCAAAGGTAAAGTCGGTAGCCAGCCGTGCCTGGGTTGGCTTTGCGTCTACACCGGCACATCGCAGCAGCCAGGGTTTTACATAGCGAAAGAAACACAGATAGGTGGACACCGGGTTGCCGGGTAAAGCGAACACCGTGTGGCGGGGGCTGGTGCCGAACCAGAACGGCTTGCCTGGCCGCTGGCTCACCTGGTGGAATCTCTTTTCGATACCCAGTTTCTTAAGAACCTGAGGCACGTAGTCGAATTTGCCCTTCGAAACGCCCCCCGACAAAAGCACCAGCTCATACGACTCGAAAATATTTTTCAACCGATCTTCCATGGCTGTTTCGTGATCGGGAAGGTGGAACAGTGTGGCCTCGTGGCGCAGTTGCTTTAGGGCCGCCTGCAGGGCATAACTGTTCGATCTGCGGATTTGCCACGGCAACGGCTGGGCTTCAATGGCTACCAACTCATCGCCTGTGCTGATAATAGCTGTACGCGGATAACCAAATACATCTACCTCGTGCAACCCCACTGAGGCCAGCACGGCAATTTCTGCGGCCGACAGCATAATGCCGGGACTTAGCAGTCGTTGACCCTCCCGGGCATCCTGCCCCTGGTGGTGAATATGTTGGCCCGGTTCCACTTCCGCCTGGTGTACGGTGGCCACACCCCTGTCAATAAGCACATCCTCATATCTTACCACCGTGTCGGTGCCAGGGGGCAGAACAGCCCCCGTCATTACTTCCATGGCAAGTAGCGGGTTATCGAGAGAGGCGGGTGGCTTACCAGCTACCTGCGTACTGGCGATTGGAAAGTTGCGATTACCTTTGCGCAACGATTCATGGCGGATGGCGATGCCATCCATTGCCACCCGGTGGAAGGGCGGCAAGTCGCGGTCGGCAAGTACCTCCTCAGCCAGCACACGGCCTTCGGCATCGGCCAGATTTTTTTTCTCCTTTTTAAAAACAGGTTGGTGTGCCTGAATAATTTGCACAGCTTCGTTTACACTAATCATGAAAGCAGTAACTTTGAATCAAGGTTAAATGTAATGAATTCCCACCTACGCTACGACCATTAGGTCGTCACGAGTTTAGCAAGCAGGATATGGAAAACCACCTGAGCCACATCAACCCCGAGGGTCATCCCACGATGGTAGACGTCTCCGAGAAAGCGGCCACCCGGAGAACAGCGCGTGCGCGGGCCACAGTGCGGGTGGGCGAACAGATAGCACACCACCTACGGGCGCTCCAACACAACATGGCTAAAGGCGCTGTGTTTCATACAGCCTCCGTGGCCGGAGTAATGGCCGCCAAAAAGACGGCTGATCTGATTCCCCTGTGTCACCCTCTCGGCTTAGACGACTGCCAGGTGCATTTGTCATTGCAGGAAGACAAGGTGGTGATTGATAGTTTGGCCGTGCTGACCGGCAAAACAGGCGTAGAAATGGAGGCTCTCACCGCGGCTACCGTTGCAGCGCTTACTGTGTACGATATGTGCAAAGCCATGTCGCACCAGATCGTGATTGAGGAAGTGGTGCTGCTGGAGAAAACCGGTGGCAAGCAGGATTTCAGGAGAACAGGCCTATGATGACTTTGCGCAGGCGGCTGTACCTAACGTTGGAGCCAACCGAAAGAGGAGGGTGGCTTGAGCGCCTTTTTGAGGTGGTACTGATCATTACGATCATTTTGAATATAGTGGCCATTGTTCTGGCTTCCGTCAGTTGGATGGAGGCAGCATACCGCAGCCTCTTCTATTGGTTTGAGGTTTTTTCCATTGGGTTCTTTACGTTGGAATACCTGGCACGCGTGTATTGCATTGTGGAGAAGGCAGGCTTTCAAGATCCGGTGAAGGGGCGGTTGCGGTTCATACTGTCGCCCATCGGGCTTATCGATTTATTGTCCATCATTCCTTTTTACCTCACCTTCTTGCCCATTGACCTGCGTTTTCTGCGCATTTTCCGTTTGATGGCACTCTTCCGCATGTTTAAAATAGCGCGCTACCTGCATGCGCTCAGTGTATTCAAGCGGGTGCTGAGCGACCGCAGGGAGCAACTGGTGCTGAGTTTTTTATTTATTCTTTTTGTGCTGGTCATTATTTCGTTTGTGATGTTTTATGCCGAACACGATGCCCAGCCCGATAAGTTCAGCAGCATTCCCGCCACCATGTGGTGGGGCATAGCCACACTTACAACGGTGGGCTATGGCGATATGGTGCCCATCACTACGTTGGGTAAATTCCTGGGGGGCTTGTTTGCCATAGCAGGTGTGGGGCTGTTGGCTTTGCCTGCCGGTATTCTGTCGTCAGGTTTTTTTGAACTTTTGCACACCGAGCGCAACAAGAAAGAAAAAAAGTGCCCCCATTGTGGTGGCGCCCTGCATGACTGACGTGTGCTATGGCTTGGTGCTGGCCGGAGGCAGAAGCACGCGAATGGGTGAGGATAAAGGCCAACTGATCTACCACGGTCTGCCGCAGCGCGAATATGCGTACAGGCTGCTGGCCCCATTTTGTAGTCGCGTGTACCTGTCGTGCCGGGCAGAGCAGCAGGTGCCCGCGTATCTCCATCCGCTGCCCGACCGTTTTTCTGTAGAGAGTCCTCTGAATGGTTTGCTCACCGCCTTCCACCACCATCAGGATGCCATGTGGCTAACGTTGCCGGTAGACATGCCTTTGGTGAATAGTATTCTGATTGGTTTCTTAATGCAGCAAAGAAATCCAGAGGCAGTGGCTACATGCTTCTTCGATTCCACCGGTAAAATGCCAGAGCCGCTGCTGGCTTTGTGGGAGGCCAAGGCAGGTTCGCAACTGATGGCATTTTTTAAGGCAGGCGGTATCAGTCCGCGGGAGTTTCTGGTTAAGCAGAAGGCACATTGTGTGCACGCCCCGGATAGCCGTTTATTGTTAAATATCAATACACCCGCAGAAAGGAAACGTGCAGGATTGTAGTTTACTAACGAGGATAATGATTATTTTTCAACTATGATCAGATCGCGGCTGTTCAGAAAAATCGGAAGGCTGATTATCCAACTGCAACGCGTGGCGAAGCAGGCCGTTTGGCAGCGGTTTCTGTATACCCTTCGCCAAGTGATTATTCGCGGATATGCAGTGTCGGGTGCGCTGATACCCATTTTTTCGCTCCTGGTATTTGGTCTTATGCTTTACGACCTCGGCTTTAACCAATTTTCGGTAGTGAGCGCCACAGTTTCATTGATGATGTATTATTTAATTGTTGCGCTGGCGTTGTCGGTAGCGGCTCGGTTCTTATTCGAGTGGTGGGAGCCGCGGAAATGGTGGACTCACCTATACAGTTTTATTTTAGTGGCAGGTGTTTTTTATCTCATACACTTAATGGCCGTTATTCAGTCGGCATACAGCGAAGGCGAAGATGTTTTTTGGAGGCGTATCGTATTATTTTCGGGTATTGCCTTGATTTTTCTTTCCGAGGTATCGCAAATTTTGAGGTTTATTTATCAGCGCAGCCTGCGTCCGGCATTTGTATTTGTAGCCAGCTTCTTTGTAATGGTACTAATTGGCGCGTTGCTGCTCATGCTGCCTAATGCAACCTATCTGGGGATATCGTTTGTGGATGCCATCTTCACATCGGCTAGCGCAGTTTGTGTTACCGGGCTCACCGTGGTGGATACGGCCACGCACTTTACCCCAATGGGCAAGGTAATTCTTTTACTACTGATACAGATTGGAGGCCTCGGATTTATGACTTTTACCGCTTTGCTTGGCTACTTGGCTGTGGGGTCAATGTCATTTAAAAATCAGATGGCGCTAAAAGATATGTTGCAAAGCAACCGAATGAGCAATGTTGTGCAATTGGTTACCCGCATTGTAGTGGTTACTTTTTTTTTCGAGGGCGTAGGTGTGCTGGCTATTTGGTGGAATCTGCCACAGGGTGTAATGGAGGCAAATACCGACCGGCTCTTTTTTTCTGTGTTTCATTCGGTATCGGCTTTTTGCAATGCAGGGTTCTCTACTGTTACCGATGGGTTGTATACCAGTGCGCTCCGTTTCAACTATGGCCTGCAACTGTCTATTGCCGGTTTGATTTTGTTGGGCGGCATTGGTTTCCCAATCTTGTTCAACATCTTCGCCTTTCTGCGTTCCCGCCTGCTCGGGCTGTGGCATAAGGTGCTGCGCAGCCCAACGCGTCCAAACTATTTACGCGCCATTAGCGTATCATCCAAACTGGCCCTTACTACTTCAATCATGCTTTTGCTGGTGGGCTTTTGCGCCTACCTCATTTTTGAATGGGAAAACACATTGACATCTCATGCCACTCTGTGGGGGAAACTCGTCACCTCCTTTTTTGGCTCCGTCACCCCCCGAACGGCAGGCTTCAATACGGTGTCACTGGCAGAACTTTCGCTGCCCACCACAATGATATACCTGTTACTTATGTGGATTGGGGCCTCGCCCGGCTCAACCGGTGGTGGTATTAAGACTACTACTTTTGCAGTGGCCGTTCTTAATTTGGCAAGTGTGGTGCGGGGTAAAAACCGTACTGAAATTTATCGACACGAAATTGGGCCACAGTCTATCGGCAAAGCGTTTGCCATTATCCTGCTTTCGTTGCTGATCGTAGGATTATCTGTATTTCTGATGGCCGTAAGCGATCCAAACATGGGGTTGCTTCCCATTGCCTTCGAGTCGTTTTCAGCGTTTAGCACAGTTGGGTTAACTTTGGGGATCACGCCTTTGTTGTCTGACGGCAGCAAGTTAGTGCTGGTGGTGGTTATGTTTGTGGGTAGAGTTGGCGCAATTACCATTCTCATGGCGTTGATTAATCAGTCGCAGCAGTTGCACTATCGGTACCCAACGGAGGAGGTTATTTTTTGAGTGAAAGATAACAATGTAAATAAAATCGGTTAAACCATGAAGTTTATCGTCTTTGGCTTAGGAAGTTTTGGGTCATCGCTTGCCGGCAAACTGGTAACGCTGGGCCATGAAGTGATCGGGGTAGATCACAGGGCAGAGATGGTGGATAAATGGAAGGAAGCCATAACCCACACCATTACCATGGATGCCACCAGCAGAGAGGCCATGCAGACACTGCCCGTGCGCGATGTTGATGCGGTGATCGTTGCAATCGGAGAAACGCCAGGTGTTTCCATCATGGTTACCGCATTGTTAAAGCAAATGGGCGTTAAGCGTATTATCAATCGGGTGATTTCGCCCTTACAACAAACTGTACTGGAAACCATGGGTATAGATGAATTTACGAGCCCCGAAGCAGAATCAGCGGAGCGATTGGCCTACCGGCTCGATGTGAAGGGTGTTCTGGACTCTCACCGCGTTACCGACAGATATAAGCTGGCTGAAGTAAATCTGCCAGCCCGTTTTGCAGGTCTGAAAGTTGGGGATATTCCCTTTGAGGCAGAATATGAGGTTAAATTGGTGACGGTTATTCGCCAGGTAGAGTCGCGAAATATTTTTGGGGCAGTTTATTCTGCACGCAAGGCGTTGGGGCTTGTTGGTAATGGCTTAGAGCTTAGACAAGATGACCGACTGTTGCTATTCGGAGAGGAAGCCAAACTGGAGGAATTTATGGGCTAAAGAACCGTAGCTTCTTCCAAAAATTAAGATCAAATGCCGGTATAGTTAAAAGGTGTAATTTCCTTTAGTTGTTGCTTCACGGTGGCATTCACACTCAACGTGTCGATGAACGCATGAATAGACGCTTTGGTAATTTTCTCGTTCGTACGCGTTAATTCTTTCAGCGTCTCGTAGGGGTTAGGGTATCCTTCTTTTCGCAAAACAGTCTGAATGGCTTCGGCCACCACCGCCCAATTGTCCTCCAGGTCCTCATCGATGGCTGCGCGGTTCAGTTCCAGCTTACCAATACCTCTCAGCAGCGAATGAATGGCGAGCCAGGTGTGGGCCAACGGCACGCCTATGTTGCGCAGCACGGTAGAGTCGGTGAGGTCGCGCTGCAGGCGCGAAATGGGTAGCTTGGCGCTGAGGTGTTCGAACAATGCGTTGGCAATGCCCAGGTTGCCTTCGGCATTTTCGAAGTCGATGGGGTTTACTTTGTGCGGCATGGCCGATGAGCCTATTTCGCCTGCCTTGATTTTCTGTTTGAAGTAGTTCATGGCCACGTATTGCCACACATCGCGACTAAAGTCGATCAGGATGGTATTCAGGCGCTTTAGTGCATCGAATTGGGCCGCCAGGTGGTCGTAATGTTCTATCTGCGTAGTGGGGTTGCTGCGCATCAGGCCTAACTGTTTGCCTACAAACTCAGTAGCGAAGTGGCCCCAGTTTATATCGGGGTAGGCGATGTGGTGAGCGTTCAGGTTGCCGGTGGCACCACCAAATTTGGCCGCAAAGGGAATGGCTTTCAGTAAGTTCATTTGCTGGTGGAGCCGCTCCACAAAAACGTAGATTTCTTTGCCCAGCCGGGTGGGCGAAGCCGGCTGCCCATGGGTACGGGCCAGCATGGCGATGTCTTTCCACTGCACCGAGAGGTTTGTCATCTCCTGAATCAGTTGGTCGAACAGGGGGTAGAAATCGCGCACCAGAAACTCCTTCAGCGAAAGCGGTATGGCGGTATTGTTGATGTCTTGCGAGGTGAGACCGAAGTGAACGAACTCTTTAAAGGCGGCCAGGTTCAACCCATCGAATTTTTTTTTGATAAAGTACTCCACGGCTTTTACATCGTGGTTGGTGGTCTTCTCAATTTCTTTGATTGCGTTGGCATCTGCTTCCGTAAACCCGATGTAGATGTTGCGGATAACAGCCTCTTTTTCCTTTGGAAACGAAGCAAGTTCGGGCAAGGTATAGGTAAGGGCAATGAAGTATTCTATCTCAATGCGCACACGGTAGTAGATGAGCCCGAATTCTGAAAAGTAAGAAGCGAGTGGATGGGTGGTTTTACCGTACCTTCCGTCAACCGGAGATACGGCTGTAAGTGCTGTTAGCGACACGTTCTGTTCATTAAAGTGTAAAAATAGATTTTTTCGGGCAGATTTGTTGCAGGCCAGGTTACAATTGCCCTACACTGGCTCATGTTTGTGCCTATGCCAAAATAAACTTGTAACCTCAGACTTTAACCAAACGTTAACAGTTTCTATTGCGCACCTCACGTAAAAGGATTCCATTGCTTTACTTACTTTTGGCCGCTTTATGAAATTTGCGCGCTCACTTGTGCTCTTCTTGTTGGTTGCCGTAACAGGATACTCGCAATCGGGTAATAAACCAGGCACCTCGCTGGGCATTCGTATGGCAAAGGGCCCCATCGTGTTGGATGGCAAGTTGGATGAAGCCGACTGGCAGCAAGCCAATGTGGCCAAAGATTTTTTTTTGAACTACCCCATTGATACTGCGCTGGCTACATTTCAGACGGAGGCACGCGTGACTTTTGACAAACACAACCTCTATGTTGCTTTTGTTTGCTACGATGACCAGACGCCCAACATCGTGCAATCGCTGCGCAGAGACATCGAGTTCGATAATAATGATAATGTAAACATTATACTGGGGCCTTATAACGATGGCATCAATGGGTTCTTCTTCACCATCACCCCGCTGGGCGTGCAGTCTGAAGGCACCATTTCTGGTGGCGGTGCCGAGGATGACAGCTTTAACGATACGTGGGACAACAAGTGGTTTTCGAAAGTAGTGAAATACGAAGACCGGTGGATTGCCGAGTTGTCCATTCCCTTCAAAAGCTTTCGCTACAAAAGCGGCCTGAAAGAGTGGAACGTTACCTTTATGCGGTGGGACCGCAAGCGCAACAATGCCTCCAGTTGGATTGCCACACCCATTCAGTTTATACCGGCCTCTTTTGCTTACTCGGGTAAGTTGGTATGGGAGGATCCTTCTCCCGAGCCCTCCACCAACATCTCGGTTATTCCCTTCATTGCGGGTGGCATGTCTTCTGATTTGGAAGGCGAACCGGTTGAGCGCACTAATGACTTTCAGGTGGGCTTCGATGCGAAAATTGGTGTAACCTCTTCGCTTAATTTAGACCTGACAGTGAACCCCGACTTTTCGCAGGTGGAGGTAGACCGTCAGGTCATCAACCTCACCCGCTTCGAGTTTCAGTTTCCGGAGCGCAGACAATTTTTTCTGGAGAACAGCGACCTGTTCAGCAACATTGGTTCGCCTTTTTCACGGCCATTTTTTTCGCGCAGGCTGGGCCTGGCCAGCGACACGGCCGGCAACATTGTGCGCGTGCCTATTCTGTACGGTGCCCGCCTGAGTGGCTCCATTACCAAAGACTGGCGCATCAGTTTGCTGAACATGCAGACGCGCGAGCAATTGAAGATTGGTTTACCGAACCAGAACTTTACGGTGGCGGCTTTGCAGCGCAACTTCTGGAAGCAGAGCAGCATCCAGTTATCTTTTGTGAACAAACAATCGATGGGGGTAGAGCCCCACGACTCGTTGAAATATTTTAATGATGACCTGTGGCGCGAGAAAACCATTGGCGGGCAGGTGCGCAGCGTGCTCAACCACTACAACCGTGTGGCCGCCCTCGACCTGGAAACACGCAGTGCCAACAATACGTGGTATGGCAGCGCCTACTATGGCCTTTCGTTCGATGATTTCAATAAAAGCCAGAACCAGTCGGGTCTATTTTTTCTTCAACACACCAAGCGCAACTACAACTTTGGGCTGGGCGAAAGTTTTGTGCAGAAAAATTTCAATGCCGAAGCCGGCTTTGTGCCCAGCATTGGCGTTTACCCCGGTGTGTTCAATACCTTTGGCTTTGGCGAATTAACCCTTTACCCCAAAAGCAAGGTGATTGTGAACATGGGACCGTTTGTTGACCTGAGCTTGTCGAACACCCCCGATCGCACCATTACCGACAAGGCAGCGTTCATCGGCTACAACATTGATTTTCAAAACACAGCCAGCCTGCAGGTGAATTACAATTATACCTACCAGCGACTGACCAATACTTTTAACCCGATTGACTCGGATAAATACACCAATTATAACGAAGGCGATGCCTATACCTGGACGAACATGAGCGGCCGGTACAGGTCTAACCAGCGCACGCTGTTGCGCTACACACTGGGTGCCTCGTTTGGGGGTTTCTACAATGGCACCAACAACAATGTTAACGGAGAGTTGAACTATCGCTACCAGCCCTATGGCAATGTTTCCGTTCGCTTCGACTACAACGACCTGCGATTGCCTGATAATTACGGAAAGGAGAAACTGTTCCTGGTGGGGCCACGCATCGACCTCACTTTTACAGACAAACTGTTTCTTACCACCTTTGCCCAATACAATACACTGGCGGAGAACGTGAACCTGAACGCCCGTTTCCAGTGGCGCTACAAACCCGCCTCCGACTTTTTTGTGGTGTACACAGAGAATTATTTGCCCGGTTCGTTTAGCAGCAAAAACCGCGCACTGGTGTTCAAACTCACTTATTGGTTTAATATTTAACCATGTAAATAGTACCTTTGCCGCACAAAAAACGGTACTATGTTCGGCATTTTTAAAAAGGGCGATTCGGGCAAGCAGGGTAAGGAAGAATCGCACAGCGGTCCCCACTACTACGATCTGAAAGTAAAAAACATCATTCGCGAAACGAAGGATGCCATCACCATTGTGTTCGAGCAACCTGCTGCGGGTCAGATTACCTATAAGTCCGGTCAGTTTCTCACGCTGATTGTTCAGGTAAACGGAAAAGAGGTGCGCAGGGCCTATTCGTTGTGCTCTTCGCCTTTTACCGATACCGACCTGGCTGTTACGGTAAAGCGAGTGGAAAATGGCTTGATGTCGAACTGGTTGGCTGACAACCTGAAAGCAGGGCAGACGGTGAAAGTAATGGCGCCCACCGGGCAGTTCACCACCGAATACGCCAAAGACCGCAAACGCCATCTTGTGTTGTTTGCCGGAGGGTCGGGCATTACGCCCATGATGTCGATCATCAAAAGCATTTTGAACCAGGAGCCAGAAAGCGTCTGCTCGCTGATTTACTGCAATCGCGACATAGACAGCATCATCTTTAAAGATGAGCTGGATCGGATGCAAACCGCAGACGAAGGTCGCCTCCATGTTATCCACGTACTCGACACCGCCCCCATGAACTGGCAGGGCTACTCCGGCTGGCTTAACCATGACATGCTGAAAAAACTCTTCGAACGCATTCCTAACTGGGGCATCGACAAAACCACCTACCTGATGTGCGGCCCCGAAGGAATGATGAAAAACGTGGAGTCGCTGCTGGCTGAGTTGCAAATCCCTAAAGAGAAGATTTTCAAAGAAAGTTTTGTGCAGGGTACCATCGACAAAGAGAAGAAGGAGGCAGTGGCTGAAACAACGGAAGCCAAAGACCGCGAGGTAACCATCCGTTACGATGGGCAGGAGTTTAAGGTAGTGGTACCGCCCAATCGCACCATCCTGGAAACCGCACTCGACCAGGGCATCGACTTGCCGTACTCCTGTCAAAGTGGTTTGTGCACGGCATGCCGCGGAAAAGCGCTATCGGGTAAGGTGAAATTAGACGAAGAAGAAGGCCTCTCGCAAAGTGAAAAAGACGAGGGCTATGTGCTTACCTGTGTAGGGCATCCACTTACCGATGATGTGGTGATCGAGATTGGTTGATTCCCGGTTCGTTCCGATCACAAAAAATCGGCAGCTGTAACTTCGCGCGTGACAATCTAGGTAATGGGTTGTCACTCAGATATCCTAATTTGATGCATCTTTCAGGATGCATTCATGGTATTTCCTTCACGCAAAATCTGGATATGGCATTCTACCCTCGGCTGGTGGCTGGGAGTAGTATTTATCTTGTTGCTCTCCTCACTTTTCGAGGCAGCCGGACTGAATGAGTTTCAATTCTTTCTGGGGCTGTGCATTGGGGGCGGAGTGGGTTTACTGCAGGCACGCTTGTGGCGCGTGGTGCCCGGTATGTTCAGAGCGTGGTTGATAAGTACTTCACTCGGAATGGGGCTAGGCTTTTTCGCACTCGATCTATTCTTTCTGATTGCAGAGCCCTCTTCTGCTAACTTGTTGCCAAAAGCTTTAACGGGCGCGTGTATGGCGGCATGGCTACAGCAGCGGGCACTCCACAGGCAGCAACTAAGGGTTAAATACTGGTGGTTGGGTTCGTTTTTGGCCTGGGCGGCCGGGTTGTTCACGGTTTTAAGTATGGATTACCTGAAGGGTATTTCTGCCCATCACCTCGTGATGTTTGTGGTCAACCTGGTTTTGATTTTAGGAGGAGGAACAGTGCTGGGGCTGGTCTCGGCTGCCTTCCTTCCGCGGCAGCGTTCGTGAAAGTTCGGCCTGGTAGGCTTGTGCCCTCAAGGCTGTGGGAAGCATGATGCCCAACACCAGTGTTGTGTAAGCAGCCAGTAACTTTTTCATTAGTAGTTCACTTTGATGTCCTTTATTTTTCGAGGCAGCCAAACCTGCATGGGGTTTTGCCCACGGTTGCACCAGGCGTAATAGGGGATGGCGGTGATGGTTTTTGTTTCAGTGGTGACGGCTTGTCCATCTTTTGCTATTTGCAGGGTCGGTGCTTCAAATTCTATGGTTGTTACGCCCTCGAGCAGGTTGGGTTGAAAGGTGGTTTTGAAGGTGGCCTTGTCCGGCAAGGTAAAATTCCATGCCTGGCCGTTATTGTCAGCACCTTCTACACAATAAACCAAAGGGCCGCGTTGTAGTGCCACTCGTTCTTCATTCTGTTTTACCTCTTTACGAGCCACAATGCGTTTCACCTCCAGGGGCAAGGTCAACTCTACTACATCCCCTTTCTTCCATTCACGATCTATGGCTGCATAGCCGTTGATGAGGGTATAGGCGGCAGGTTTGCCATTTACCGAAAGGGTAAATGGAGTAGCTGCCTTGTCTTCAAATACATACAAATCTCCCGGCACTGCCTCGCCACGTGCCCAGCCCGGAATGCGGAGATTCAACGTCATCTTCACTTTGCTTTTGGGTTGCAGGGTCACCTTCACTGTGCCCTCCCACGGGTAGTTGGTTTCCATTTGCAGGGGCACTTCATTTTTTCCCACTCTGGCAACTGTATTGCTTCCCACAAAAAGGTTGATCCATATGCCTTTATCAGAAGAGCCATAGACATAATCGCCCAGAGACGCTACCAGCCGTGCAATATTGGCCGGACAGCAGGCCGTGCCAAACCACTCGCGCCTGAAGTGCCGGCCGTTAGAAGCCAAAGGGTTGCCATAGAAAAAGCGGTCGCCACTCAGCGACAGGCCATCGCGCGCGCCATTGTAGAGGCTGCGCTCCAGCACGTCAATAAATTTGCTGTCGCCTGTAAGCAGATTCATGCGTTGGTTCCAGAATACCATGCCTACTGAGGCACATGTTTCGCAGTAGGCCTGTTCGTTGGGCAGGTCGTAGTCGTTGCTGAAGCCTTCGTTGCTACCCGAAGAGCCAATGCCCCCTGTGATGTACATGTTGCGGTGCACTACATCTTCCCACACGCTTTGCATGGCGGCCATGTAACCGGCATCTCCGGTTAATGCAGCCACATCGGCAGCGCCCGTGTAGAGATACATGGCACGCACCGCATGGCCGGTAATTTCCTTTTGCTCACGCACGGGCACCACGTCTTGTGCGTAAGCCGTATCCTTCCACGATGTCCATGTGTAGCCTTTGGCTAATTTATGGCCACGCTCTTCCAACAGCCAGTGCGAAAGGTCGAGGTACTTTTTGTTGTTGGTTACGGAATACAACTTTACAAGGGCCAATTCCAACTCCTGATGGCCGGTTACCCAATGCTGCTTGCCCGGTCCGAATAAAGAATCGAAATGATCGGCAAAGCGAATGGCTACATCCAACAGCTTACGCTTGCCTGTAGCATTGTAGTAGGCCACGGCCGCCTCAATCAAATGGCCACCGTTGTAATCCTCGTGCATGCTCATGTCGGTCCAGCGTTCGTGCATCCGCCCCAGTGTGTAGTACGTGTTGATGTAGCCATCGGGCTGCTGGGCCGCTGCAATCTTATCTATCCATTCGTCCGCCTTTTGTTCCAGTGCCGCATCGGGTCTGTTTTTCAGCGAATAGGCTATTGCTTCAAGCGCTTTGAATACATCGCTGTCGTCATAAAATATACCTTCGTGCTTTTCGGTTGCCCCGCGCGCCACCTTCTCAAAATTTTTGATGCGCGGTGTTTTTACTTCTGTCTGGTAGATGCATGCCTGCAGGGTGGTGGTGGCCACCTTGTCCATGGTTGGCTTCCAGAAGGCATCGGTAATGCTTACCTGCGAGAAGTTGATGGGGTCGAACTTACGCGAGGGCGTTTGCGCAAGGCTGTTCAGGGAGATGGAGCAGCCCATCAATACCGCCAGGGCTCGTGCATGGTTTGTCATGGTGAGAAGGTTAGGCTATGTTGTGAGAGCCTAAGATAATAAATAAATGTGCGGGTGACACTTGTTTTTTGAGAGCGGCATTGATCTTCGCGAGCGGAGACCGGGCGTCTTTCGTTTGCGTATTTAAATATACCCCGCCACTTTATAGGCTGTCATACCCACCCATTCTTTGATGAGTGAGTTCCAGATGGCGAGTGCTTCTATTTTGGGAACGATGAGCACATGGAGGTAAAATACCCGGTTGTGCGCCAGTGGGTCGGTGGCAAAGATATCCATTTCCCAACCTACTTTCTTAAAACAAGCCAGCGATCTGCGCAAGTGAAAAGCTGAGGTGATCAGCAAACATTCCGCTGGCTGGGCTTGGCCTTCCAGCATTTTGGCAACCTCTATGGCCGAGTCGTGTGTGTTGCTCGATCTGTTTTCAATCACCACCACCGAATCAGGAACATTGGCCAACTTCAGAAAGGCGGCCAATTCATCTGCTTCTTTCCAGCCGATGTCGATCAACCTTCCAGACCCCCCGGAGATAAGAATTTTTTTGATGATGCCGAGCCGGTAGAGTTGCAGTGTGTGGGTAATCCGGTCGGCACCGCGTTGAAAATAAACCCGGTCGGTAGGGCCTACTTCCGCGCGCGTAACACCAGTCAAAACAATTCCATACTCATATTTTTTGTTGATGGATGCGAAGGGCACAATGTCGGGTTCCCACCAGCGCATTACTTCCGAGGCCAGAAAGTCGTTGCTTAACAATAGCAACAAACCGATTCCACAGCGGAATGACCATAAGCGGAGCCGTTGCTTTTTGATGAAGGCAGCGCCCACCAGCAGAAGGCATATGATTACCAGCGGCTGCGTAAGGTATCCCAGTGTTTTCGAAAGAAAGAAAAACATATCACATACGCTTAGGCAGAGGATTCGAGAGGTTACCGAGCGCGTCTACCACCTTGCGCAGCACCTCGAAGTACAGCAGTATTGCCAGCACCAGCGTCATAGACCAGATAACGCCCAGGTTAAAATAGTAGGTATCTATGTTCTGATTCAGGAAATGCTTGGCCGGCATGTAAAACTGGGCATCGAAGTCTACCAGGTGGTCGGGGTCCGGATCTTTGTAGATGGGATAAATTTTCTGGATCAGCTTACCATCTTTTTCGATGATGCGATGTGTTTCGGTGGTATTCTTCACCAATTCCGCAATGGCTTCATTCTGGTAGGCATGCCGCCATTCTTCGAAGGCCCTTTCCTTCTCTAATGTATTAGTAAGGCTCTTAACTTTCTGTTCTTTGCGCTCATCTGCGGCATTGTAACGGTTGATGTAGAATTTCTTGAGTGCCTCAAAAAACTTTCGGGTTTCTACAAATGTCAACGAGTCGAAGCGGTCCGGGGTCAGGTCATCAAGTCGTGTGAAGCGGTCGGGGCCCACTTCGGCTAACTCGCGCCTGATTTCCGATTGAATCAACGCCAGGTTTCCGGCCACTTCTTGTTGAATGGCGGGGTCTGGGTTTTTATAATGCAGGTTAACAAAATCGAGTTGTGTTTCTAATTCGGGCAGGTAGTAGATTTTTTTGTAGTCCGACTCGGCCATGGTTTTATCGTACAGATAAAATTCTTTTTCGAAGTTGTTGTCTTTGTATTGCGCCACCATGCTGGCCTCGAAGGCCCACCGCGAAGCCATCAGGTCGCCCACAAACGGAACGGTGGCAGTGTTTCCGATTACCGGATTCAGCTTGTCGAACTTCACCACCACGCCACTCAGAATCAGTTGCGGTATCAGCAATATGGGTATTAGTATGTAGATGGTTACGGCCGAGTTGAAAGCTGAAGAGATGTTCAATCCCAACAGGTTGGCGAAGCAGGAGGCCGTGAAGAGAATTCCCCAGTGAATAAGGAACATACCTTTGATCTCCAATATGTAGTTGCCTACGAGTACAAACAAAAAAGTTTGGATGGCGGAGATCATGAACAGGATGAGGATTTTTGAAATGATGTAGCTACTGCGGCTGAGATGCAGAAAGGCTTCGCGTTTCAAAATTTTACGGTCGCGGATGATTTCTTCTGCGCTGACGGTTAGACCCATAAAGAGGGCTACAATCACACTCATGAAGAGGTAGGCGGGCATGTTCAGGTTTTTGCTGAAAAGGTAACCTGCTTTCAGTGGATCGTCTACATTGTAGAACCTCACGATGAAGGCGAGGATAAATGCCAGCAGGGGAGCTTCTACCAGGTTGATGATGAGGTACTGCTGGTTGCTTAGTTTGGATCGCAGGTCGCGTGCGGAGAAAAGTTTTGTCTGCTTCAGCCACTTGGGTATGCGCAGGGTGGAGTGTGGTTTTTCATTAACGGTTTCTACGGGCTGCGGCTGAATGCGTTGTTGGTAGATGTCGCGCCACTGTTCGGGTGAAAATTTTCTTTCGTTGGTGAAGGCTCCGAACTCGTTGATTACCTTGGTTTCGATGATGTTGAAAATCTGCTCCGGATTCACGTTGCCGCAAGAGGGGCACTCGCCCTGCTCGCTGTTGATCTGGTTAATGCTTTGTTTGAAATAGGTAACGGCATTCACGGGGTTGCCGTAGTAAATCTGATAGCCACCCGTGTCAAGTATCACCAGCTTATCGAACATCTTAAAGATGTCGGACGAAGGCTGGTGGATAACCGTAAATACCAGCTTGCCCTTCAGCGAAAGCTCTTTCAACAGGTCGATGATGTTTTCAGAGTCGCGCGAGGAGAGGCCCGAGGTGGGCTCATCGCAAAAAAGCACGGCCGGTTCGCGCAGCAGCTCCAACCCGATGTTTAAGCGCTTGCGTTGTCCACCGCTGATGGTTTTGCGCAAGGGCGAGCCTACCTTCAGGTCTTTGGTTTCCGTGAGGCCCAGGTCATCGAGTGTGCGCATCACCAGCTTATCAATTTGTTCTTCCGTCAGGTGGCTGAAGCACAGCTTAGCCGCATAGTATAGGTTCTGATAAACAGTAAGGTCTTCTATCAGCAGGTCGTCTTGGGGTACAAACCCAATAACGCCTTCAATCTTTTCGGGTTCTTTGTGAATGTCTATACCATTGATGAGCACCTGGCCTTCTGAAGGTTTCTCCGTGCCGTTCAGCACGTGCAGCAAGGTAGATTTGCCGGCACCGCTGGCGCCCATCAGCGCCACCAGGTTCCCCGATTGCTCGAACACGTTTACGTTGCGTAACCCCAACTTGCCATTTTTGAACTTGAACGATATGTTGGTGGCTTGAAAGCTGGTGCGCGTTACATCGTCTGCTTTTTTAAACAACGCCAGCACTTCACCGTAGTACACCGGGTCGGCCGAGGCCCAACGCACCAAGCTGCCGGTGGCGAAGGCAACGATATTAGCCGGCTTCTGGGGTACGCCATTCAGATACACATCTGTTTTGCCCAGGTATTTAAAAAAGAAGTTGTCGGACGAGGCCAGGTAGAGAATGGCAATGAGTCCATCGAGGTGGGGCCGGTACAGGTGTTTGCTGCCGCCTGTCTTCGCAGAGTCGATTACTAGTATGTTTTCGTTTTGCAATTCGAAAGCCGTCTGGCCCAGCACGTAGTCGCGTATCAGTGCCAGGTCTTCATCGCTCATGTTCAGCGCGCGCGAAATCAAGGTGGTGAGTTGCTGCTCGCGGGGGGTAATAGTTTTGTCGGCACATACTATGCTCATCAGTTCAAGCATGATGACGGCCTTCTGCTTTTGGGCAACCTCCCGGTTGATGGACGAGCAGATATTCTGAATGGCCTCCTCCTCGTGGGTGCCTGTAGCCCGTGCTGCTATCTGCTGGCAGTACTGATCGAATGTCTCCAGGTGCATGGCCACCGCCCGTTGGCTCAGGTGGTCGTTCAAAAAGGCAACAATCTGGTCGCGCTCCTGGCTGGTTACGTCATCTTCTTGGGCAACCAGGGCAAATAGTTTGATGATGGCTTTTAGTACCGGTTCGCTCATGGAGTGGTATAATTAGTACGCGATTTTTAAAGTTAGCAAAGATGCCCGATTGGTGGTAAAAAAAAAGGACTGGCCAGGCCAATCCTTTTATTACACTGCTAAGGCGTGGGTTATTGCGTAATATCGCCTCTTAGTTTTTCCACCAAGGAAGTAATATCCTGAAGGTTCTTGTCGGTTAACACCAGATCGGCACGGTTATTTTTGATTTGCTCCTCGATGTTCAGCGCGCGGTAGCTGGCTTGCAGGGTAGTGAGGTCGTTGACGATGGTGCCGATTAACTCATCCTGCTCTACAGACTTCAACATTTTAAGCAATTCGTCTACCGACTGTTCTTGTTGCAATACTACGCGCATAATGGGGGTGAGGATGAGGTTGCGCTGGTCGTCTGGCAGCAAATCTTTGGGGTAAGACTTAATGAGGCCGGTGGAGATGTACAAACCTTCTACAAAGCTGCCCGTTACCACCAACGCAGCCAGCTTGTTGCGGCTATCATCTTTCAGGAAGGTGCCGGTCTTCTGCACGGTTTCGTTCAGCAAGGCGCCTAGCGAATCTTTGTTGCTGATGTTTGCCTCGAACTTTTTCAACACATCAATATCGAAGGAGCCAATTACACCCAAGCCATCGGCCAGGCTCTTGCAGGCGTTCAGGTAGTCAATAGCCTCTTGGGTTTTGTCGTAAGAAGTAAGGTAACCGATGTCGGCCGCATAGATGCCCAGGTTCAAAGCAGCCTTGTCGTTTTTAGTGGCATATTGGTCTGCTTTGGCACGGTCGTTCACCAGGCTCTGGTTAAATTCGGCACCAGTTGCTTCCAGCAGGTAAGGTATTTCAGTAGGGGAAGGGATATTATAAACAACATCTTCAATCTGGTCTTTCAAAGACTTCTGCGCCTGATCGAACTCCTCGGAACTGGACTCTTTCTGAGAGCCACCGCAACTGCCGAGTAGAAGTGCAGCGGTCAGTGCGCTGAAAAGGGAAATAGAGCGAGTAAATTTCATGGGTTTTACGGTTTTGCCTTCAATTTTAACACATTTTTCCATTCTTGCGAAGTGCGATCTTTTATTTTATGGTTTTGCTACATACAGGAGGTAGTGAACTCGTTTGCAGGCCGTTCGATTTGTGGCGGATTCAACGCAAATAAGGCAAAGCTTCACGCGCGTGGCAGCCATCGCTTACCATAAAACAAAAAAATCAAGCAGGTTTAACTACTTGATTTCCAATTGTGGGCCCTGCAGGGCATGATCCTGCGACCCCCTGATTATGAGTCAGGTGCTCTAACCAACTGAGCTAAGGGCCCTTCGCTAAAAGCGGATGCAAGTTTAGAAAAACTTTGTCATTTTTTACTAAAAGATTCTGCCCTAAGCGCAAGATCGTTTTCTATTTTTAGCCCTTTGTTACCATGCGTCATCCCGATCCTTCCATTCAAAACATCATCTTCGACCTGGGCGGAGTAATTATTAACCTGGCACCACAAAAAACGGTAGAAGCCTTTGCCCGCTTGTCGGGGCTGCCGCCCGAAACCGTGCTGAAGGCCTACAGCGAGCGCCCGGAGTTTCACTTGTATGAAAAGGGCCTGCTCACCAACCGCGAATTCAGAAGTGCGCTGCGCACACTGTTTAATATGGAGGCGTCAGATGCCGAACTGGATGCATGCTGGAACGCCATGCTGCTCGACATCCCGCTGCAGCGGATACAACTGTTGGAAAAACTGAAGAAAAACTACCGCGTGTTTTTACTCAGCAACACCAACGACATTCACCTGCAATGCTTCAACCAAATAGCCCACGGAGTTACCGGCCAGCCGGGGTTGGAACCATGGTTTCACAAGGCTTACTACTCGCACCAAATGAAGATGCGTAAGCCCGATGTTGAAATTTACGAGCATGTGCTGGCAGAAAACAAATTATTACCGGCTGCCACCTTGTTCTTAGACGATAACCTGTCCAACCTGGAAGGTGCACGCCAGGCAGGCATTCAAACTTTCCATGTGCAACATCCCGACCTCATCTTTACTTTGTTTCATGAATCGTAAATTCAAAACGGCACTTACCCATGGCGGCCTGTTTCTGCTCACCTTTATAACCACCACATTGGCGGGGGCAGAGTGGGTGTACAGCAAATCCATCTTGGTGCCCGGCTACACATGGAACGATTTCCTCAGTGGCCTGCCGTATTCGGTACCCTTTCTTTTGATATTATCGGTGCATGAGTTTGGCCATTATTTTACAGCGCTTTATTACCGGGTGCGCACCACACTTCCTTATTACATTCCGCTGCCACCGCTTCCGCTGATGCTGGGCACACTGGGCGCGCTGATTCGCATCAAGAGTCGCATTCAAAGCCGCACCGTTAATTTCGACATTGGCATTGCCGGGCCGTTGGCTGGATTTGTGGTAGCGTTGGTGGTGCTGATTTACGGATACGCCACACTGCCGCCCGCGGAATACATCTACCAGTTTCACCCGGAATATGAGCAATACGGCTTGAACTATGCAGACCAGGTGTACCGGCCTGAAAATTTGCCACCTGGCACGGTTGACCTGGTGATTGGCAAAAACCTGTTGATGTGGCTTTTGGAAACTTATGTGGCAGACCCGGCCCGCGTGCCTAACCCACACGAGTTGATACACTACCCGTTGCTATTTGCCGGATTCCTGGCTTTGGTGTTTACCAGCCTGAACCTGCTGCCCGTGGGCCAACTGGATGGCGGCCATGTTTTGTATGGGTTGTTGGGTTTCCAAAAGCACCGTGTAGTGGCAAGTGTGGTGTTTTGTGTGTTTTTGTTTTATGCAGGGCTGGGCCTGTTGCTTCCAGGCGAAGAATTGTATGTATTGAGTTGGAAAGTGCCTCATCTGCTTTCCATAGCGCTGGTGGTAGGCTTCTATTACCTCTGCCTGGGTGGCCTTTTGTTAGGTAAGCGCGACACCTGGATGTACGCGGTCATCATCTTTGCCGCACAATACCTTGCAATAATTATCTGGCCCGGTGCGAAAGGCTACAGTGGCTGGCTTTTGTTCGCCTTTATTGTGGGGCGTTTTGTGCGCATACCGCACCCGCCTGCCGATATCGAAGAGCCCCTGTCGCCTATGCGCCAACTTTTGGGCTGGCTGGCCCTACTAATCTTTATTCTATGCCTGGTGCCGAATCCTATCGAATTTATACTGCCAGAATCGCCACCAGAAGGTGTTAACGCATAGTACTTGTCTTCTAAAAATGAAGGGCCTCGGCCCGATACGGTTGTGTAAAACAGGGTTTAGTTAGATATTGGTACCTCATAAAACTATTTATATGCGATTAACAAATGGAGTGGTGTTGTTGGCTGGCTGGCTTTTGAGTCTGTCCGTCTCGGCACAGTCTTCACTCACACCTTTTCCGCTCAACGATTTGTCGGCCTTTCGGGCGCAGGCAGGCAACTGGATGATTGTGGGCGATGTATCTATGGATCCAAATGCCGATATTCATACGCCACCACCACCGGTGGAAGTAAAACAAAAAGGAAAGAAGCAAAAAGCCGAGCCCGTTGCAGCGGCTCCCAAGGCCGTTACGTGGCAGGCGGGTACGGGTGTGCTGTTGAACGTTAATGACGATCAGAAGAAAGACCAACTGATAACCACTATTGAGCATGGCGACATCGACCTGGAGTTGGAGGTGATGCTACCCAAAGGTTCCAATTCCGGTATCTATCTGCAGGGCCGTTACGAAGTGCAGCTTTTCGATAGTTGGGGCGTGAAGAGCCCCAAATTTTCTGACATGGGCGGCATCTATCGCAACTGGGAGAATGAACCCGGCAAGATTTACATGGGGAAAGCACCGCTGAGCAACCCCAGCAAAGCGCCCGGCCTGTGGCAGAAGTTGCGCATTTCGTTCAAAGCTCCGCGTTTCGATGCCAACGGAAACAAAGTGGTTAACGCCCGTTTTGTATCGGTAGAGCTAAATGGAGTTAGAATTCACGATAACGTAGAGGTGCCTCTGCCCACCGGTGGCCCGATTGAAAACAACGAGCGGCCTACCGGCCCGCTGATGATACAGGGCGACCATGGCCCCGTGGCCTTCCGCAATGTACGCTATCAGATGACCAGCGATTTGCGTGTGGAGTTGTCGCCCATTTCTTATCAAACCTATGCCGGGCGTTTTAAAGAAGTGGCCGATTTTATTGCGCTGAAGCCTTCTACGCAGGGCACGACAAACGAATTAACGTGTGAAGTGCTGGAAGAAGAAGACGAGTATGGCGTTACCTACAAGGGAACCATCCGCGTGTTTGCCGAAGATACCTACCAGTTTTGGCTGGCCTATACCGGTGGTGCGGTGCTCCAGGTCAACGGTCAAACCCTCATCGATTTTCAGCGGGGCGATGCATGGGAGCTGGATGAAGGCAAGATTGCCCTGCAGCCAGGCACCTATCCGTTTGTTATTCACAATTTCAAAACAGCTTCGTGGATGCCCCCCCGACTGGGTTTTGGCGTACAGACGCCCACCTCATCGCGGGTAGATCTGCATGCGTATAATTCTTACCCGCCAGACGACAATCCCACATCGCCTATCCTGATTCAGGCCGGGGCACAGCCACGGTTGCTGCGCGCTTTTGTAGACTTCAAAGGCGACTACAAAAGGCGCATTACCCACTCGATCGGGGTGGGAGACCCCAGCGGTGTAAATTATGTGTACGATCTGGATGCGGGCAATGTGGCCTGTGTGTGGCGTGGCGATTTTGCGGATGCCACACCCATGTGGCACGATCGGGGCGATGGTTCTTTCAGACCTCTTGGCGCTGCCCAGTTTACGTACCTTAACCAGTCGCTGGCATTTCTGAACAGTGCAACGGAGGCATTTCCGGCACCGGGTAAGGAAGCCGCCTTTCGGTCGAAAGGCTACCGCATGGAAGAAACAACGGGAAGACCTGTATTTGTATATCAATACAAAGGTTTGGAGGTGGAGGAGCGCGTAACACCTGAAATGGAGCGCGTGGTAAAACGCCAACTTACCATCAAAAATTCAGAAGGAAAATCCGGACTGTACATCAAGCTTGCGGAAGGCAGCCGCATCGATGCCCTGGCGGATGGTTCTTTCGCAATAGACGACAGACAATACTTTGTGAAGACCCCCTTGAATGCCACGGTGCGAGAGGTGAACGGGGTGAAGGAACTGATCGCACCCGTTACATCCAACGATATACAGTATGTCATTATCTGGTAAAGCAATCACCATGAAGAAGATAGTATTAACCCTCGCCCTGCTTGCATTGCTGGCACCTGCCATCGCGCAAAGCAAACTACCCACCGAAGACGACTACTATAAAATTATTACCATCCCCGCACCCGAAGGCGTTTTGCTGGAGGTGGGAGGCGTGGCCACCTTGCCCGATGGCCGGGTGGCGGTCTGCACCCGCAGAGGCGATGTGTGGGTGATTGAAAATGCGCACATGGCCAACGGCAGCGCTCCGCGGTTTACGTTGTTTGCTTCCGGTTTGCACGAGCCACTGGGTCTGCTGTACAAAGACAACGCGCTCTTTGCAGCGCAACGTGGTGAGCTAACCAAACTGATGGACACCAATGGCGATGGCAAAGCCGATGTGTATGAAACCATACATGCATGGCCTATTTCTGGTCATTACCATGAGTATTCCTTCGGCCCTAAGCTGGCACCCGATGGCGCCTTCTTTGTAACGGGCAACGTGGCCTTTGGCGATGAAGAATGGTGGCGTGGCGAAAGCCGCACCCCCTGGCGTGGTTGGACCATGAAAATACACCCTGACGGCACCCTCGAACCATGGGCTACCGGCATGCGTTCGCCCTGCGGCCTCGGTATCATTGATGGTGAATTGTTTTATGACGATAACCAGGGCGATTGGATTGGCTCTGGTGGGTTGTGGCATGTAACGAAAGGCAGTTTCACCGGCCATCCGGCAGGCCTGCGTTGGACCAACATGCCGAACTCGCCTGTGAAGTTGACCACGGAGCAGCTCTACGCCAAAGTAGATCCACGCCAGGTGAGGAAAAACGGACAGTACGTGAAGCCCGAAAACATAACCGATGAGGCCAACCCCCAATTGTTCTTCGAGTTGAAAAAGGAATTTCCTGAGTTCCGTCCGCCTGCGGTGTGGTTGCCGCATGGCGTACTGGGTATATCCAACTCCGAAATTCTGGTAGACGAAACCAAAGGCAAATTCGGTCCTTTTGCGGGGCAGGTATTTGTGGGCGACCAGGGCCAGAGTAAAATCATGCGGGTGGTGTTGGAGAAAGTGAAGGGCGAATACCAGGGCGTTGCCTTCGATTTCCGTGCCGGCTTCCAATCAGGGGTGTTGCGCATGAACTGGGGCCACGATGGTTCGTTGTTTGTGGGCGAAGCCAACCGCGGCTGGGGTTCGGCTGGCACCACCAACTCGGGCTTGCAACGCCTGATGTGGATGAATAAAGTGCCCATGGAAATGAAGACAGTCAGCGCCCGCCCCGATGGGTTCGAGATTGAATTCACGATGCCAGTAGACAAGGCCACGGCCGAAAACCTCGACTCGTATTATGGCAGAAGCTACGTATACAAATACCACCCGGTGTATGGAAGCCCCGCCATCAACGATCAGAAACTCAACATCAAAGGCGTGAAGGTATCAGAAGATGGTATGCGCGTGCGGGTGGTGATTGAAAATCTGAGGAACTACTACCTGCATGAATTAAGCTTGCCCGGCATACGCTCCAAAGACGGAGCCTTGCCGTTGCTGCATGCCACCGCCTACTACACTTTGAACAATATTCCCGATGGCGACAAACTGCCATTGAGTGAATTGAGTACCAGGCGCGCAGCTGCGGTAACACCCAAGAAAGTAACCGCTCAACCTGCGGCTTCGGCAAAAGCACCCACTTACAGCGAAATAGAACCTTTGTTGGTGAAGAACACCTGCACAGCCTGCCATAACGTAGACAAGCGGCAGGTGGGCCCCTCTTTTCGCGACATTGCCAAACGCAAATACAGCAACGAGCGCATTGTACAACTGATTTACACGCCCGAACCCAAGAACTGGCCCGAGCATGAAACACCCATGGCCGCAATGCCTCAGGTTCCCAAAGATGAGGCGTTGAAGATTGCCGCGTGGATCAATTCGTTGCTGGCGCCCAAACCGTAGTCGGGCTAGCACAGAAATTGTCCGGCTAAGGGTGCTTCTTTTTTGGTTGCTTCAAGTTTTGGTTGAAGCATTTTTAGACTGTCCACCTTATTTTAGCGGCAGCTAACGATAAGATACATGCAGCAATACCTCAGTCTGATGAAGGACATTCTGGAAAACGGTGCACAGAAGACCGATCGAACCGGTACGGGTACCAGGTCGGTTTTTGGCCGGCAAATGCGGTTCGACCTGTCTGAGGGATTTCCGCTGGTAACCACTAAAAAGCTGCACTTACGGTCTATCATTTACGAGTTGCTTTGGTTTTTGCGTGGCGATACCAACATCAAATACCTGAACGACCATGGTGTGACCATTTGGGATGAGTGGGCGGATGAAGATGGAAACCTGGGCCCCGTCTATGGCAGCCAGTGGCGCAGCTGGCCCGCTCCTGATGGCCGGCACATAGACCAGATTGCCAACGTGTTGCGGCAGATCAAAACCAAGCCCGACTCGCGCAGGCATATTGTGTCTGCCTGGAACCCTGCTGAAGTGGATAACATGGCCTTGCCACCCTGCCACGCGCTGTTTCAATTCTATGTGGCCGATGGCAAGCTCTCGTGCCAACTCTACCAACGCTCTGCCGACTTCTTTCTGGGCGTGCCATTCAACATTGCCTCTTACGCGCTACTTACCCACATGGTGGCGCAACAGTGCGACTTGGAGGCGGGAGAGTTTGTATGGACCGGTGGCGATGTGCACCTGTATAACAACCATTTCGAACAAGCCCGGCTGCAACTGTCGCGCCAACCTTACCCTTTGCCACAGTTGGTCATCAGGCGAAAGCCCGCCTCTTTGTTCGAATACGAATTTGAAGATTTTGAGATTGTTAATTACCAAAGCCACCCAGCCATTAAGGCACCCATCGCTGTTTAACTTCTCTTTCTCTCAAATGGTAATATTATCCTCCCGAATCATCCAGATGAGGGGATAAACCCTATTTTTGCCGCCTGTTAAGAAATACCCGAAAAAGTGGTGTAAATGGCCCTAAAAGGATATCCTTTTCCCCCTTATTTCGTTATTTATCGCGTATGGCTGAAAAAAGCAGCATTTTCGACATGATAGGCCCGGTTATGATAGGCCCCTCCAGCTCGCACACAGCCGGAGTGGTGCGCATTGCAAGGGTGGCCACGAAAATACTGGGTGGCATACCCGAACAGGCAGAGGTGATTTTCTATAACTCTTTTGCCCGCACGTACGAAGGCCACGGCAGCGACCGCGCCATTATTGCCGGTCTGCTCGACTTTAAAACGGACGACAAACGGATTAAAGATGCGCTCGACCTGGCCCCCCAGATGGGGCTCCACTACACGTTCAAATCGGTAGGCAATGCCTCTACCATGCACCCCAACTCCATCCGCCTGCGCATTAGCCGCACCAACGATGAACCCATTGAGGTGTTGGGCGAGAGCAAGGGAGGGGGCATCATCAATATTGCAGAAGTAAACGGCTTCCGTGCCGACTTTAGCGCCAACCTGCACACGCTCATCATTTTTGCTGAAGATAAAAAGGGTAGCATCGCATTCATTGCCAATGTGTTGGCACACGATGATTGCAACATCGCCACCATGTCTGTGTCGCGCAAGGGCAAGAACGATCTGGCCTGTTTGGTAATTGAAGTGGATTCGGGCATCAAGCCTGTAACATTTGAGTATTTAAAGAGTCTAACGTGGGTAAAAGAAGTTATTTACATACCGCTCATCGATCTATGAGGAACAAGTTTCTACTATTTATTTTTTTCATGGGTGCAGGGGCGCCCTCTTTTGCGCAGCGCACACTTAACCTGCGCGAGTGTGTAGATATAGCGTTAGAGAAAAACCTGCGGGTGAAGAGGAGCCTGTATGGTGTGCAAACAGCTAACGTTAACTTGTGGCAGGCCAAGATGGCCTTTTTGCCTACAGTAAACCTGGGTGGTGGCTATGGCCAAAACTATGGACGTGCCATTAACCCGGTAACCAATCAGTTCATCAACCGCGATAACAACACGTTGAACGTACAGGCTACGTCTTCGATGATGTTGTTCAACGCCTTTCGGTTACAAAACGCCTTCCGTCAGAACCAACGCGATCTGGAGGCCTCTGATGCCGACCTGCAAAAGGCTAAGAACGATGTAATCATCAACGTGGTGACGCAGTATATCAATGTTATTTTCAACAAAGAACTGTTTGAGAACGCCCGTTTTCAACTTAATTCGAGCCAACAACAGTTGGAGCGAATTAAAAAACAGGTGGCAGCCGGAGCACTGCCTAAAGCCAACGAGTTGAATCAGGAAGCCCAGGTGGCAACCAACGAAGTGAATCTGGTGAATCAGGAAAATGCCTTGAACCTGTCGTTGCTGCAATTGAAACAGGCGCTGCAGATTCCCGCCTCCGAAGAGGTGGATGTGGTAATACCTGAAGTGGCCGTAGAAGACCTGGTGCTCGACCAGACAGCAGACGAGGTTTACCAGGTAGCGTTAAAAGAAATGCCCGAAATAAAGGCCGCTTTGTTGCGCGTAGAAAGCGCCAACCTTGCCTTGAAGGCTAGCCGCGGTGGCTTGTACCCCAGACTTACCCTCAATGCCAGCGCCACCTCCAACTACTCCAGCGCCAACCGCGATCTGCAAATCCCGGTAGGAGCCCCTGACTTAATACCCACGCAACAGCCCATTGGGTATTTCGATTTTGCCGGCACGCAGGTGCCCGTGCTGGGCTATCAATACAGTCAGAACTTTGAAACCCGCGAGTACGGTCAGAAAGACCAGTTGCAGGATAACCTGTTTAAGAATATCAACTTAAGTTTGCAGATACCCATTTTCAACAACTGGCAGAGCCGGGGTGCGGTACAGCGCGCTGCCATAAACACAGAAGTGGCTCGCATCAGCGAAATTGAAACCCAAAACACCCTGCGTCAAACCATAGAGACGGCTTATAATGATGCGCTGGCAGCTTCCAAAACATATGCGTCATCGTTAAAACAGGTAAATGCCCGCGAAGAGGCTTACCGCATGAACCAGCAACGGTTTGAGTTAGGCGCGATTAACTTCGTGGAGTATCAGATTTCAGAAAACGACCTGTTCCAGTCGCGCAGCGATTTAACCCGGGCTAAATACAACTTTATTTTCCGCAAGAAGATACTGGACTTCTACCAGGGAAAACCAATCGACTATTAAACCACTACCCCTTAATTTTTTTTATCAGCATGGCAAAGCAACAAAAGCGCAAATCAAACAAATTGGTCTATTACCTTATCGGAGGTTTAGTTGTTCTCATTCTGTTTCTGATCATTGGCAAGTCTGCCGGTTGGATAGGCAAGACCAAAGACATAGAGGTGGAACTGGCCAAAGCCAAAAAGGTTACCATTGTAGAGAAGGTAAGTGCATCGGGCACCGTGCAACCTGTTACCGAACTGAAACTGGCCCCGGAAGTTTCTGGCGAAATTATTGAATTGACCGTTGAAGATGGTGATGCGGTAGAAGCGGGAAAATTGCTGGTGAAGATTCGCCCCGACCAACAATTAAGTCAGTTGGAGCGGCAAGAAGCATCTTTGAACCAGCAGAAGGCCAACGTGAAGTCTTCTGAAGCGGCTCTATCGCGCGCGGAGGCAACGTTTATCCGTGCCGAGCAGGAGTTCAAGCGCCAAGAGCAGTTGTGGAACGAAAAAGTGATATCGGAGGCCGACTGGCAGTTGGCACAACAGAATTTTAAGGTGGCCCAGAATGATCTGGCATCGGCCAGGCAATCGCTGGAAGCAGCTAAGTATATTGTAGCCAGCACGGAAGCGTCTGTTAAAGAAGCACGTGAAAATGTGCGCAGAACAAGCGTGGTAGCGCCCATTAGCGGGGTAGTATCCAAACTGAACGTGAAACAAGGAGAACGGGTGGTGGGCACTGCGCAGATGCAGGGTACCGAAATGTTGCGTATTGCCGACCTGGGGCTGATGGAGGTGCGGGTGAATGTAAATGAAAACGACATTGTGCGTGTACACCTGGGCGATTCCGTTTTGATTGACGTAGATGCCTACTCCAACATCAATAAAGAGTTCAAAGGCGTTGTTACCAACATTGCCAACACCGCCAAAGACAAAACTTCGGCCGATGCTATTACCGAGTTTGAGGTGCGTATCCAGATTCTTGAATCATCGTACCAAGACCTGATCAAGCAAGGCAATCGTTATCCTTTCCGGCCTGGCATGACAGCCAGCGTGGAAATTCTAACTACCCGCAAGGCCGATGTGCTGTCTGTGCCGTTGGCTGCGGTAACTACGCGCGAGGCGGACGACCAGAAGCCATCGAACAACGACAACGATAACAAGCCGCAGGTAGTGAACGAAAATGACAAGAAGCCGACCAAGAAAGAGCCCAAAACGGTGGTGTTTGTGAATAACGGGGGCGTGGCGAAAATGGTTGAGGTGAAGACCGGCATCAGCGACTATGAGAATATTGAAATATTGAGCGGTGTTTCTGATAGCACTGAAGTGGTTACCGGCCCCTTTTTGGTGGTGTCTAAACGATTGAAGGAGGGAGATAAGATCCGCAAGGCCGAGAAAAAAACCGAGAAGACCGAAGACGATAAGAAATAAGCACTGAAACAAACTAGGAGAGGAGCCCTGCTATGCGGGGCTTCTTTTTTATATTCGCAACCATAACCTCTGAAATTCATGGTTCAACACCCCTGGCATGAAGTATCTATTGGCGATGCCCCACCGGAGTTGGTGAACGCCATCATCGAAATACCGAAAGGGTCGCGCGCCAAATACGAGATCGACAAGGCGAGCGGGCTGATTAAGCTCGACCGCGTCATCTATGCCTCCATGTATTATCCGCTCAACTATGGGTTCATTCCACAAACACTGGGCGAAGATCACGATCCGTTAGATATTGTGGTGCTAACGCAAGTGGCTGTGGTGCCACGCTGCCTGATACCTTGCCGCGTAATAGGTGTAATGCGTATGATAGACAGGGGAGAAGCGGACGACAAAATTATTGCAGTAGCCATGCAAGATGCCAGCGTGAGCCACATTGAAAATGTAGAAGAACTGCCGGAATACTTTCGGGTGGAGCTGAAGCACTTCTTCGAGAACTACAAAGCACTGGAGAATAAAAAAGTAGTGGTAGACGAATTTCAGTCGAAGATGAAAGCCAGAGAGATTATTTCCCAAAGCATTGAACGCTATAAATCCGAATTTGCGAAGTGAGAATAGGTTTCGATGCCAAAAGGCTGTTTAACAATTTTACCGGTTTAGGTAACTACAGTCGTTTTGTGGCCGATGCATTGGCTGCGTACTATCCCGAGCACGAATATCTACTGTACACCCCCCGCATAAAAAACCACCCCGAGACCAAAGCGTACCTGCAAACCAACCGCTTCGTTGTGCGCCAGCCTGAATCAGGGCCGGCCAAACGTTTACCCGCGTGGTGGCGGAGTTACGCCTTGGGTAACGTGGCTGCAGCCGATGGTGTGCAGATATTTCATGGCTTGAGCAACGAGCTGCCATTAACAAAGCCCGCTGCTCTGAAAACAGTGCTTACCGTGCACGATCTGATCTTTAAACGTTTTCCCGGCTATTACAACCCCATAGACGTGCGCATTTATGGATGGAAGCTAAAGCACGCGTGCCAGTCGGCTGACCTGATAGTGGCCGTGAGCCAACAGACGGCTGCCGACTTGCACGAATTCATGGGTGTGCCGGCTAACAAGCTGCGGGTTATCTATCAGGGTTGCCACCCGGCTTTTAAACGCGTGGCTACCGATGAGGAAAAAAAACGGGTAAAGGCTGCCCATCAACTGCCGGACGAGTATGTGTTGTTTGTAGGCACACTCGAAGAACGCAAGAATGCGGTTCAGTTGGTAAAAGCCGCCTCGCTACTTAAAACAAAGGCCCCCGTTGTATTGGTCGGCCGGGCTACGCCTTACATGAGGAAAATAGGCCACGCGATAAAACAGTTCGGCATGGAAGACCAGGTTCGGGTATTGCATGGTGTTTTGTTTAATGACTTGCCCGCTGTTTATCAACAGGCATCGGTGTTTGTTTACCCTTCGGTGTTCGAGGGTTTTGGTATCCCCATTGTGGAGGCCATTGTGTCGGGGGTGCCCGTCATTACCTCTCATGGCTCCTGTTTCGCTGAGGCAGGTGGACCGGCCACGCGTTACGTTAATCCCACCCGGGCCGATGAATTGGCCACGCAAATTGACGAATTGCTGGGGAGCGCGGAATTGAGAAAGGAGATTGTGGCGAAATCGCAAGCTTACGTAAAGCATTTCGAGCCCAGCGTGATTGCCGAGCGACTGATGCAGCAATACACACAACTGATTTAAAGATTCTTCTGCATCCACGCGGCCAGTTCCATCATCCACGCCAGCCCCATGTGCACCAACACGCCTCCCCAAATATTGCGGGTGTAGAGTGCCACAACACCCAGAATATAGCCGCCAACAATCGAACTGATGGACTCGCCCAACGGCTTTCCAAAATGCAGAAAACAATACGTGCAAACCATGGGCAGAACTGCCTCCTTACCCAGCCAGCGCGAAAGCGCGATCACCATAAAGCCGCGGAACATTAATTCCACGTTGAAGAAATCCAAACCATAGGCCAGTTCATAAAGCAAGGGAGGAAACAATGCAGGCCACTGCATGATTTCAGCTACCTGGTTGGCTTTGTAGGTAGGGTAGTAGTTCTTAAAACCCGGTTCGAATGATGTGATGGCGATGATGGGAACCAAAACAGCAAATATCCAATAGTAAGGGGTAAGGTCAACACCGCGAAGCGTAACGCCCATGTTTTCGCGTGGCCTGAAAAAATTGCTGAATAATACGAGTGGAAGGGCGAGTGTGAAGAAATTGATGAGGTTGGATGAAAAAGAATAGGCCCATGAAAAGATGCGATAATCGGAAAAGACAAGCCGCACCAGTTGCGAGAGCCATGGAAAACCTGCATTAAAAGCCAGGATCAGCAGGCCTCCCAGCGTTGCCACCCAGAATGAAAGTTTCTTTAGGATGTGTAGTTTTTGGGAGAATGCAAGCGTGATGATGGCTCCACCGTAGTAGGCAAATCCGTAGAGCAGAAAATACCATACCATGCGTATGGGCTTCGTTACATGCCTGTCGATGAGGCTATCTTCCAGATCGAGCGTGTAGTTAACAGCGATTGAAAAGGCAAGAAACAGCGCAATGCTGATATAAAGACCGGCCTGGAAGTCGGCTTGGAGATGCGCACGAAGTATCTGCCAGATTTTGCGCACCGCTTAGAAGGCGTGCAGCCTTTTATAAACCTTGTGTATGGGCAAACCCATTACGTTAAAGTAAGACCCCACAATCCGTTCGATGGCCACCATGCCAATCCAATCTTGCGCTCCGTAAGCGCCCGCTTTGTCGTAGGGTTTGTAGGTGTCCACGTAAAAAGCAATTTCTTCGGATGTCAGCTTCTTGAATGTCACTTTGGTGCGGTCATCAAAGATTTCAGTTTTGGTTTTGTCGAGCAGACACACCCCGGTAATCACCATATGCGAATTCCCGCTAAGGCGGTTCAGCATAAAGACGGCCTCATCGCGATTGGCTGGTTTATTCATGATTTCCCCGCCCAGAATTACAACGGTATCGGCTGTAATGACCACCTCATCGGTTATCTGATCCTGAAGCGCTTTGGCTTTTTTCTCTGCCAGGTAAGATGGAACAAACTGAACGGGCATTGAAACGGGAAAGCTTTCGTCAGCATGCGAAGGACGTATTTCAAACTGAAACCCTGCTTCTTTCATCAGGTATTGGCGCCTGGGTGAACCAGAGGCAAGTATGAGCGATCGTGAAAAAGTCATTTTACTATTTAAAAAATCAAAACAATGCGTACGCTGGCTTTTCAAATTCGGCTTCCCGGATGGAGCCGAACAAAAAGCCGCAGATCACCTTGGGGTAGAAGTAAGTAGACTTTTGCGGCATGGTGTATCCACTGGCGCATACTTTTTTTACATCTTCAATGGAAACCTCCTGCGTGATGATCGCCATTTGCGCTTCCTGCTTGATGACTTTGGCCAGGCAGTCGGAGAAACTCCGGTCGAACGATATGTATTCGGATTTGCGCTGGTCTTTGCCCGGAATGCCCAGTATCTTTTCAATGATGAAATAGTGAAGCACGGTGAGGTCCAGCTTTTTCACTTCTTCAGGAAAATGCCACGTCATAGAAGGCAACGCTTCCGGCTTCAACCTTACCTTATAGGCGCTGTCTTTAAAGATGATGCCGAATGCCCACTGCTTCCCGATGATGATCTCATTCAGCGTATCGGCATCGGCTATGGGCTTCACAATAAAATGCTCCTGAAATTGCCTTACGATCTTTTCCTCATCGAACGATGGCAGGTTCTGGATCAATCGGTGGGTAGGCAAAATGCGCAGATCGTCCGACTCGGTGTTGGTTAAGTACATCAGGTGAAAGTTGTAACCTTCGTTGCCGGTGTGCTGAACATTTTCTGCCTGCCGCCTGTGCTTGTAGGCCAGCGACCCCTCGTAGCGGTGGTGCCCGTCTGCCAGAATGATTGTTTTGGGGTGCAGCACATCGATAAATTTTTGAATGATCCGGGCATCGTGGATGATACCCAGTACATCGCGCACGCCCTGGTAGTCTTCTGTTTCGTAGATAGGAAACCGGATGGCTTCGTCCATGTAGGGCTCCAGTTCGAAGGCCGGATCGGTATAAAGCCCGTGCGTGGGGCTTACGTTCAATTCGGTTTTCGCCAGCAGTTCAATCCGGTCGTTTACCGATTTGGGTATGGTGTTTTCATGACGAAGGATGACTTTGTCGTTCCAGTCGTACGCGCGAATGTTACAGACAAAACCTTTTCGGCAGTACTCTTTTGGCGAACCCGCCAATTGAAAGTATTGGTAGTAGACATAAATACCCGGCAGTTGGTCTTGCACCAGCACCTTTTCTTTTTTCCATGTTTCAAGTAATTCTGCCGCGCGTTGGGCAGGTGCCGGCCCCATGGGTACCGAAAGGTGAATGGAGTTATAGGGATTCTGATAAAGTGCTTTCCGTTGTTTGTCTGACACTACATCGAAAAGGGGAGAGGTCAGTTCGTCTATCCGTTTTCCTAACTCCTGATTGTATCGCCAGGCGCGCAGTGGTTTAATCTCTGCCATGGCTATCCGTTCAATCGGTTTTTCTTCCACTTACCGGGCGTGGCAGCGTTGTGTACCAACTCCGCAACCGGTTTACTTGCTGCGGTAGCCGTGGCGGCCAAAGCGGCCGCCAGTATTTCTTCGTCTGCAGCCGGCTGGGCCTTTAAAACTTCAGGTTTAAAGTATTTCTCCACAAACTTGGTATCGAACTGACCACTGGTAAAGGCAGTGTGCTTTAGAACAAAGGCACAAAAGCCAAGCGTTGTTTCCAGACCGGTTATTTCATATTCATCGATGGCACGTAAAGTTTTTTCGATGGCTTGTTCGCGCGTATCGGCATGGCAGATCATCTTCGCAATCATCGGGTCATAATAAAAAGGTATCGACATGCCTTGTTCGAAACCGTCATCTACGCGGATGCCGTGCCCCTGCGGGCGTTTGTAGGTAGCCAACGTGCCAATATCGGGAAGGAAATTATTAGCGGGGTCTTCGGCATAAACGCGTACCTCTATGGCGTGGCCGTTGATAGAAAGGTCTTTTTGCTGAAATGGAAGCTTTTGTCCCTCGGCAACCCGTATCTGCAGTTTTACCAGATCTAAGCCAGTGATTTGTTCGGTAACCGGATGTTCTACCTGCAGACGTGTGTTCATTTCGAGGAAGTAGAAATTCTTGTCAGCATCTACAATGAACTCCACCGTACCGGCATTGTAGTAGTTAGCGGCTTTGGCCACGTTCACGGCAGCTTCACCCATTTTTTTTCTGATATCAGGCGTAAGGATGGCCGAAGGTGCCTCTTCAATTACTTTCTGGTGCCTGCGCTGAATGGAGCATTCGCGTTCGAACAAGTGCACCACATTGCCATGCTGGTCGCCAAAAATCTGAAACTCGATATGGCGGGGTTGTGTTACATATTTTTCAATGAAAACAGAGCCATCGCCAAAGGCAGAGATCGCCTCGCTCACGGCACGCTCCATTTGCTCTTCAAACTCCGTTTCGCGTTCTACAATGCGCATGCCCTTACCGCCACCACCGGCACTGGCTTTTATCAGTATGGGATAACCAATTTCTTTGGCCAGCTTCTTGGCAGCGGCTATGTCCTGAATGGGTTCATCGGTACCCGGCACCAGGGGCACGCCAAATTTTTTGGCTGCTGCCTTGGCTGCCAGCTTGCTTCCCATCAACTCGATGGATTCTGGCGAGGGGCCAATAAAAATCAATCCTGCCTCTCGCACCCGCCTGGCAAACTCTTCGTTTTCTGACAGGAAACCATAGCCGGGATGAATAGCATCGGCACCGGTTTGTTTAGCGGCAGCCAGAATTTTATCCATCACCAGGTACGATTGTGCGGAAGGGGGAGGGCCAATAAAAACCGCTTCGTCAGCAAAGCGCACGTGCAAGGCCTGCCGGTCGGCTTCGCTATAAATGGCAACCGTTTTAATGCCCATTTCGCGCACGCTGCGCATAATGCGCAATGCAATTTCGCCCCGGTTGGCGACCAATAATTTTTTGATAGACTTCATGTTGTATTAAAATGGATTGATCCAGCGAAGGCCGGAAATGCTTTGAAATCTTTTTCGTTTCGGGTGATCAGTGTGAAACCATGAACAATGGCAGATGCAGTTGTAGCTATGATAGCATTAGGGAGTTTGATTTTTGGGCTTTTAAACGTTCATCCAATTCTATGTCCGTTAGCTTGCACTTCCATGTCCACTGCACACTCTTGTAGTCTACTTTCTCCTCAACCTGACCGGGTTTTATCTGTTCTACAGTCAGAATAATGAGTTCGACCGTTTTATCGCGATAGCTTTCCGGAAGTTCTATATGCAGAACACGGTCTTTAAGGGTAACTATTTTCCGAATAACTTCCATCCATTGAAAAAGTGTAAAAGTACAATTTTTGACCCTAACAAAGTAATTTTGAAAGGCTGACACCTATCAGTAGTTATCTGCCATTTTTATTTATTTTTGCGCCAATTTTAAACCGAGAGAGACAATGGTTGACTTATTCGACAAACTTAAAATGGAGGCCGGCCCCCTGGCCAAATATTCGCACCTGCCCGATGATTATTTCTTCTTCCCTAAGCTGGAGGGCGAAATTGGCCCCCGTATGCGGTTTAACGGTAAGGAAGTGCTGAACTGGAGTTTGAACAACTACCTGGGTTTAGCCAACCACCCTGAAGTGCGCAAGGCCGATGCCGAAGCAGCCGCTCAATTCGGGTTGGCGGCTCCTATGGGGGCCCGCATGATGTCGGGTAACTCGGTTTATCACCTGCAGTTCGAAAAGCAGTTGGCCGATTTCGTAAAGAAAGAGGATGCCATGTTGTTGAACTATGGCTACCAGGGCGTTCTGTCTATTATCGATGCGTTGGTAGATCGCAAAGACGTGATTGTGTACGACTCAGAATCGCACGCCTGTATCATAGATGGCGTTCGCTTGCACATGGGCAAGCGCTTTGTTTTCCCGCATAATAACATCGAGAACCTCGAAAAGCAGTTGCAGCGCGCCACGAAGTTGGCCAATGAAACCGGTGGAGGGATTCTGGTAATTACCGAAGGTGTTTTCGGTATGTCGGGTAACATGGGCGACCTGAAAGGTATTGTAGCGCTGAAGAAGAAATACAACTTCCGTCTTTTCGTAGACGATGCCCACGGCTTCGGTACCATGGGTAAAACGGGTGCCGGTGTAGGCGAGGAGCAAGGTGTGCAAGACCAGATAGACCTGTATTTCTCCACCTTTGCCAAGTCGATGGCGAGCATCGGTGCTTTTGTAGCAGGCGATAAAAGGATATTGAAATACCTGCGCTACACGCTGCGTTCGCAGATTTATGCCAAGAGTCTGCCCATGCCTTTGGTTATCGGAGGGATGAAACGCCTGGAGTTGCTGAAAAAAAACCCCGAATTGCGCGAAAACCTTCACAAGATCATGAAGGCCATGAAGACGGGCCTGAAGGAGCGCGGATTCACCGTGGGCGATTCGCAGTCACCACCTACCCCGGTACTGTTTAAGGGCGGAGTGGGCGAGGCAGCTAACATGGCCATGGATTTGCGTGAGAACTATCATATTTTCTGCTCTGTGGTGATCTATCCCGTTGTGCCTAAGGATGTTATCATGTTCCGGATCATCCCTACCGCGGCCCATACTTTGGCCGATGTGGAAGAGACTTTGACAGCCTTTTCAGCTCTGAAAACCAAGCTCGATGGCGGGTTTTATAAGGAAGAACAGCTGGTGGCCGTCACCAAGGGGGTATAATAAACTGCGTTTTTCACTTGGTTTATAGGGTTTTTGTTTAAATTGGCATTAGAAAACAATTATCCATCTTAAACATCCTATACCAATGAAAAAATTTGAAGAGCTGAAAGCCTTGATCGCTTCCATCGAACCCGATGCTGAAAAGTTCTATTCTAAGGGCAACAGCGCTGCGGGTACCCGTGTTAGAAAGGGTATGCAAGACCTGAAAAACATTGCCCAGGCTATTCGTGCAGAGGTGCAGGAGCTAAAGAACAAGGAAGGGCAATAAGCAAGATTGACAGCAACGACATACAAGGGCTTGCCAAATGGCAGGCCCTTTCATTTGAAGATTAGTGCACTTTTTCGGCCAGGCTACCAATTTTTTTCTGTAAAGCAGCCGAGGCAGGCACCAGCGGAAGCCGAACAAAGTGTTGGCACACACCCAGTATTTGTAGCAGGTGCTTTACTCCTACCGGGTTGCCCTCTTCATACATGGGGCCATTTATTTCCAGCAGTTTGAACTGTTCCATCTGCGCTTTCTTCAGGTTTTTCCTTGCCATGGCCTCGTTCAATTTCCTGAACACCACCGGGTAGGCATTGGCCAGCACGGAAATAACACCTGCACCCCCAACAGCCGAAATGGCCAGCGTTAACAGGTCATCGCCTGAAATCAACAAGAAACCGGCAGGCTTTTCTTTCGCAATTTTCATGCACTGCTCCAGGTTGCCGGAAGCTTCCTTGATGCCCACAACATGGGGGTGGCTCGCCAAACGCAGCGTAGTCTCAGCGGTGAGGTTAGATGATGTTCTGCCCGGCACATTGTAGAGAATCACGGGAACGGGCGATGCGTCTGCCACGGCTTTGAAGTGTTGGTAGATGCCTTCCTGCGAAGGCTTGTTATAATACGGGCTTACCGATAGAATGGCATCCACTCCCGTCAGGTCTGTGTTTTTAATTTCATCCAACACGGCCTGTGTATGGTTGCCCCCAATGCCATAAACGATAGGTAATTTTTTGGCATTGTTTGCTTTCACAAAAGCCAACACCTCTTTCTTTTCTTCCTTCGTAAGGGTGGCCGATTCTCCGGTAGTACCCATCACCACGTAATAGTCCACCCCCTTGGCGGTGTGGGTCAGCAATTTCTTCAAACCTTTCCAGTCGATCGCCAACGATTCCAAAAAGGGTGTAACCAATGCTACACCAGTGCCCTCCAACTTCTTCATGATTATTTCAATTGCGTGGTGTACTTGTACATGTTGTCTACCAGGGAGCGTGTGCCGTTCTTTTCTTCGATCATCAGTTCGAAAAAAGCACTCTCTGTTTCGCTGTATTTGCCAACGCGGCAATGGGCCTTGCTCTGGGCCAGCAGGTTGAGCACCAGCGGGTTCGACTGCGAGTCGATGTAGAACAGGTAGTCGAAAGGGGTAGACGAAAATTGCAGCGCCTGGTGCGATTCAATTTTACCCCAGAAATTCAGGTTTTCGATGGTGAAGAAATCGAACAGAAATTCGTAATTCTCCTTCTTTTTGGGAAGAAACTCCAGCACCTTCACTTTCTTTCCATCTTGTTCGAAGTGCTTCACCATTTCCTTGATCAGATCGTGCTTTTGCCGGTCTTCCACTGTGAAGATAATGCCAATACTTTGCGCTTGCCTGTAGGGTATGCTGATGCGCAGCGATTTGTTCTTCTTTAGGGCCGACCGGGTGCGCATCCGCAAAAAACTCATTTTGAACATCTCCGAAAGATAGAGTTGAATTTCGAAAATGAAAATAGAACCCTGTGGTTCGAACCGGCCCGCGCCTCTCGCCCGGGCGGCAAAAAAAATTGTGGGCGGTTTGTCACAGCCAGGCGCTCTGATCGACTTGTACCTGACAAAGAAAAAATAACCCTATGCAACATTTCAGAAGACCCGTTACATGGCTGCTGGCCTTGCACTTTGCCCTGTTGGTGCTGCACAGTAGCGCCCACGTTTACCATGACGTGTACCCCGATCCGGTCGGTTGGTTCATCATCGTGTTTGGATACTACCTGTTGCCGGCCCTCGGCTTTCTGCATTTCAGTTGGCGGTCGGCCGGTAGTTTCGCGCCAGTTCTGCTGGGCATCGGAGCTGCCTTTGTGCACGGCTTGGTCTATCACTTCGTGCTCGATACCCCCGACTACGTTTGCTACTTTGGGGTGCACATCACAGGCCTTTGGTTTAGCGTTACGGCCATTGCCCTGGCCGTTATCGATTCGTGCATCGTGGTGGCCAGCCTTGCAGGCATGTTGTTTCCCATCCGTTGATAATTTATTACTTATGAATAAACCATTGTTGATTACCGGTGGGACGGGCGTTTTAGGTTCGGCCACCATTGAGCTTGCCAGGCAACGCAACCTCGATTACCTGGCTGTAAGCCGCCACCGCGATGAAGGTGCTGGTTATGCAACAAAAAAACCACCCGGTCCGCCCCGCACATTTAATTGGCAGGAGGTGGATTTGGTTTCAGGAAAAGGATTGCAGCGTGCCATGCCGCCCGGAGGTGTTGTATTGCATCTGGCGGGCGCGATTGGCGCTGCAAAAGGCGAACCATTGGAGGTAACTTTTGCCAGAACGTTGTTGCAAGCGGCCAAGCAGGCCAACATCGCACACCTGGTGTATATCTCCATCGTGGGCGTGGATCGCATTCCGTTGGCTTACTATCGCGCCAAGCTTACCGTTGAACAGATGATTCGGGACAGCGGTATACCCTATACCGTGATGCGCACCACACAATTTTATGAGTTCATCGAATTTCAACTCAGGATGTTGGCGAAGCTGCCCGTTGCCTTTTTCCCCAAAGGACTTCTTTTTCAACCCATACAAGTGGAGGCGGTTGCTTCGCATCTGCTCGATATTTGCGAACTTCCCCCGGCCAACCAACTGGTGCAGGTTGGAGGTCCGCATGTGCATACGCTTGCCAACTTGTTCGATGATTGGAAGGCGATGGCGGGTGTACAAAAGCGAACCGTGGCATTGCCGGCTTTTGGTGGTTTTATGCGGGCGCTTAAAAACGGCTACGCTACCTGCCCCGAGCAGAGCGATCGTTCGATTGGTTGGATGGATTACCTGGTGAACAAGTATAGAAAAGATTAAGATGGCATCTTTGTTTCGCGATAACGCACTCGATGCAGGACTGCTCCAACTCCGGCCGGTACTGTTTACCGTTGCTTATAAGATGACCAGGAGCCGGGTACAGAGCGAAGACATCGTACACGATGTGTTGCTGGATTTCGTGACCCGTCAACCTGGCCAGGTGGAAGATGAGCGAAAATACCTGGCAAAAGCGGTCATCTACAAGTGTCTTGATTTTCTTCGCAGAAAGTCCAGCAAGGTCTACGTGGGCATCGACTTGCCCGAGCCGGTGGCAGATGAGTGGCTCCTTACGGAAATTCGTCACGACATCTCTTTTGGGGTAGTGGTTATCTTGCAGGAACTGAACCCGGTGGAGCGTGCCTGCTTTGTGTTGCGCGAATGCTTCGACTTTCAGTATCACGAACTAGCACAACTGCTGGACTTGACGCAGGACAACTGCCGGCAGATTGTACACCGGGCAAAAGCCAAGATAAGCGGTTTTAGCGGTGAGACGCGGAGAACGCAACAAGCAAAAAGCTTCGAGCAGTTGTTTCTGGCGGCCTGCGAATCGGGCGATCTGGCCGCCATTACCCGCTACCTGAAACAGGAGGTGGTGCTCTATGCCGATGGAGGTGGAAAAGCCAAGGCTGCGCTGAACCCACTTCGCACCAAAGAGTTGGTGCTCAAGTACCTCGCAGGTATCCACAGCAAGTATGGAAACCTTCTTCGTTATCACTTGGTTGCGGTTAACGGACAACAGGCCATTCTGTCGGTGCTAAAGGAAACCAACCAACCCGATTCGCTCGTGGTATTTGGTGGCAATGAGGAGGGTATTGATGCCATTTATGTGGTGCGTAATCCTGACAAGTTGCGGGCATTTGCCACTTGACCTAACTTATCATCCGCTCGAAGTCTTCGATGGAAATGATTTTCACGCCCAGCTTCTCGGCCTTTTCGCGCTTGGCAGGGCCCATATTGTCTCCCGCCAGCAAATAATCAAGCTTGCCCGACACACCCGAGAGGATACGCCCCCCGTTGGCCAGGATAATTTCCTGCAGTTGGTCACGCTCATACTTTTCGAACACACCTGAAATGACAAACGACTTGTTCTGCAGCACATCGCTCACCTTCTCAGGCTCTTTGGCCGCTGACAACATCTGCAGGCCGGCCTTTTTCAGCCGCTCCACTTCGCGCAGGTGCTCCGGATTTTTGAAAAAGGCGGAGACGCTTTGCGCGATTTTTTCGCCCACCTCAGGTGCCGCCAGCAGTTCCTGGTAGGTAGCTTTCTGCAGGTTATCCATCGACTTGAAGTGCCGGGCGATTTTTTCCGCCACCGTTTTACCTACATAGCGAATGCCGATGGCGAACAACACGGCCTCGAAGGGGGCCGCTTTAGACGCCTGAATGCCGTCTAACATGTTCTGGGCCGACTTGTCTTTCACTTTGTCTAGTTTCAGCAGGTCTTCTTTGGTAAGGTCGTACAAATCGGCTGGCGTCTTTACCAAACCTAAGTCGTAGAGTTGCTTAATGGTTTGCTCGCCCAGCGAATCGATGTCCATGGCTTTGCGCTGAATGAAGTGCTCTATGCGGCCCTTAATTTGCGGGGGGCAGCCTTTTTCGTTGGGGCAATAGTGGTTGGCCTCGTCTTGGTGGCGCACCAGGGCGGTGTTGCATTCCGGGCAATGTGTAATATAATGTACTGGCTTCAGGTCGTTGGCTCGTTTGGCGTGGTCTACACCGGTTACTTTGGGAATGATTTCTCCGCCCTTTTCTACAAATACATAGTCGCCAATGTGCAAGCCCAAACGGGCAATTTCATTAGCGTTGTGCAGTGAGGCGCGCTTTACCGTGGTGCCGGCCAGAAATACAGGTTCTAATTCTGCTACGGGCGTAACAGCGCCCGTGCGGCCCACCTGGTAGGTAATGCCCTTCAGGCGGGTGCTTACGCTCTCCGCTTTGTACTTATAGGCAATGGCCCAACGGGGGCTCTTGGCTGTGAAGCCCAGTGTACGTTGCTGCTCCAGGTTGTTCACTTTAATAACTACACCATCGGTATCGAGTGGCAGATCTGCGCGCTTTTTCTCCCAACTGGCAATGTAGTTTAGTACTTCGTCTATGTTTTTGCATCGCTTATACGTAGGCGACACGTTGAATCCCCATTTTTCCAGAATATGAATGGCCTCTTCATGGGTTTTAGCAGGAATAGGGTCTCCCAGCAGGTAATATAAATAGCAGTCGAGCGCTCTGCGGGCCACTTCGCCAGAATCTTGCATTTTCACGGTTCCTGAGGCCGTATTGCGCGCGTTGGCGTACGTTTCTTCGCCAATATCTTCGCGTTCTTTATTCAGTTGTTTGAATACCTCGCGTGGCAGAAACACTTCACCCCTTACTTCGAAATAGTCTGGAATATTCTTGGCCTTTACCCGCAGGGGCAGGGAACGAATGGTTTTGATGTTGGTGGTCACGTCATCGCCACGCACACCATCGCCCCGTGTAACGGCTTTGGTGAGGATGCCGTTTTCGTAAATGAGGCTGATCGAAACGCCATCGAACTTCAACTCGCAAATGTATTCGTAGGCATCGCCATCTAACCCTTTGGCTATACGCGCGTCAAAGTCTCTCAGTTCCTCGGCCGAGTAAGTGTTACCCAGCGAGAGCATAGGGTATTTGTGCACAACGGTGGCAAACTCTTTGGTGATAGTTCCACCCACCCGCTGCGTGGGCGAATCGGGCGCCTTCAGCTCAGGGTATTGTTTCTCCAACTCGATCAGTTCATTCAACAACTGATCGAATTCAAAATCAGAAATCTCGGTTTGGTTCTTCTGGTAGTAGAGTTCGTTGTGGTAGTTGATTTTTTCTGTCAACTGGTCGATTTTTTTCTGAGCCTCCTGTGGCGACATACTTCTGGTATTAGACATGACAAAACAATGAGAATCGATGATGAGTTGCAAATTGAGCAGTGCTCATCGTGCGTGTACGAAGTGCAGCATGGCTGTGGCCACCAGCCCTGCTGTTTCTGTACGCAGCCGGCTTTCACCCAGGCTTACCTTTACAAATCCGTTCCGCAGGGCCAACGCCAACTCTTCTTGGGCGAAGTCGCCTTCGGGGCCAATCAATACCAGGGTACTCTTGCCTGCTTGTGCGGCCCTTGCCAGGTGCACCGGGTTAGCCGCATCTACATACGCTATAAACTTTTGCGCTGCGGGCAATGTCATCAGGTTTTCAAAAACCACATCGGTGTGCAGGGGCGGTAGCCACGCTTGTTGCGACTGTTTCATGGCGCCAATGGCCACTTTCAGCAAACGGTCTGCATTGATTCTTTTCCTTTCGGAATGCTGTGTGCGCATGAAGCTGATGGAGCTGATACCAATTTCCACGCACTTCTCCACCAGCCACTCCATGCGGTCGGTGTTTTTGGTGGGCGCAATGGCCAGGTGAAACGAATAGGAGGGGGGTGCTACTGCCATACGCGCCACCACACGGCAGGTGCATATGGTTTTAGTGGAACGCTCAATCACGGCTTCTGCCCGCGTGCCTTTGCCATCGGTAACCAGTATTTTTTCTCCGGGTAACAGCCGCAATACGCGCAGGGCGTGGTGCGCTTCCTCCTGCGCCAGCTCAAATAGGTCTTCGATGCGCGGCTGGTAGAAGACGTTCATGGCGATAGGTTAATCAGGCATAAGCTTCTTGTAGCTTCTTCACCAAAGCCACATAGGCCTCCATCGCTTTTTCTTTGTCCATTCCTTTTTTTCCTGCCCAGGCATCGTACTTGGCAATGGCTTTGAAGTCGAAGCCACCGGGACGTTCGCCAGCAATATCGCCTTCAGATGCCTGCTTGAAGAGGGCATACAATTCCAATAATTCTTCGTTGCCGGGGCGCTTGGTTAACTGCTGCGATTGTGCCACCGCTGCCTGAAAGTCGTCTGTTAGTGCCATGTTAGTGTTTTAATAAACAGAGCAAGGCGTGTGTGGCCCTGCTCTGTGGTGATTGATCTTTTTTAGGGGATTATCGTTTTTCCAACGGCACGTAAGGGCGTTGGGTTTTACCTACATAAATCTGGCGAGGACGGCCGATCGGCTCCTTGTTCTCGCGCATCTCTTTCCACTGGGCAATCCAGCCGGGCATGCGGCCCATGGCAAACATTACCGTAAACAAATCTACGGGTATGCCGAGAGCACGGTAGATAATGCCAGAGTAGAAATCTACGTTGGGGTACAGCTTGCGCTCTACGAAATACGGGTCCTTCAGGGCGGCCTCCTCTAGCTTCTGGGCAATCTCCAATACGGGGTCGTTCACGCCCAGTTTCTTCAATACATCATCGGCTGCTTTTTTGATGATCTTGGCGCGTGGATCGAAATTCTTGTATACGCGGTGGCCAAAGCCCATCAGGCGGAAGCCGCTGTTTTTATCTTTGGCTTTGTTAATCCACTTCTCCGTATCGCCACCATCGTTCTTAATGTTCTCCAGCATGACAATCACTTCCTGGTTGGCGCCACCGTGCAGTGGTCCCCACAGGGCGTTGATGCCCGCTGAGATAGAAGAATAGATGCTGGCTTTGGAAGAGCCTACAATGCGCACGGTAGAGGTGGAGCAGTTTTGCTCGTGGTCGGCATGCAGAATCAGCAGCTTGTCCAACGCATCGGCCACCACGGGATCTACTTCATATTCTTCTGCTGGCAAGGCAAACATCATTTTCAAGAAACGCGAGCAGTAGTCGAGTCGGTTGTCGGGGTAGTTTACCGGATGGCCTACGGCATTTTTGTAGGCCCAGGCAGCGAAGGTGGGCATCTTGGCCAGCGAACGCACGATGCTGAGGTACACCCCTTCTGCCGAGCGGTTCGGGTCGAGCGACTCCGGGTAGAAGGCGGTTTGTGCGCAGAACAAAGAAGCCAGCACACCCATGGGGTGAGAGGTAGAAGGGAAGCCATCCAGTATCTTCTTGATGTCTTCGTGTACCAGCGTGTGTGTTTTGATGTCGTTGGTAAACGTATTCAGCTGTTGTTTGTTGGGCAGGTCTCCAAAGATGAGCAGGTAGGCCACTTCTATGAAGGTGGATTTCTCCGCCAGTTCCTCAATACTATATCCACGGTATCTCAAAATGCCCTTGTCGCCATCCAGAAATGTAATAGCGCTTTTGGTGGCCCCGGTGTTTTTGTAACCAAAGTCGAGCGTAACAGCCCCGGTCTTCTCCAATAATTCACTAATGTCTATGCCCACTTCATTTTCGGTGCCCTCTACTACAGGAAATTCATAGGTCTTTCCATCCAAAATTAGTTGTGCTGTCTTTGCCATACTCGGTTAAAATTTGCTGTTAAAATAGGGCCCAAAGGCATCAGTTAAAAACGGGCCGTATAAAATTGTGAAATTTAGTTATTGCCTAAAATCAAGGGCATACCATCTTTGCCCGATCCTACCACGACTACCTTAGAATTGGGCGATTTTGCCAATTCCAGCGTGGCCTCGATGCCTCTCATTTTCAATAGTTTATCGGTCAAACTGTTGTTGATGATGTTATTAGCCCGTGCTTCGCCTTCAGCCTGAATGCGTTTGCGCTCGGCCTCGCTCTTTTCCTTGTCCAGGCGAAACTGGTAAGCCAGGGCCTCCTGTTCCTGCTGCAGTTTGCTTTCGATGGCCACCTTGATCTGTTCGGGAAGTGAAATGGAGCGGATTAGTACGGCTGTGGCGTGCACGTTGTTTTTGTTCAATATGTTTTCGGTTTCCGTTTTGATGGCCGTTTCTACCTCGGCCCGCTTGGTGGAATAAATTTCTTCGGCCGTGTAGCGACCCATCACCTGCCGAACGGTAGAGCGTACTTCGGGTATTACCAATGCGGTTTCATAGCTTTGGGTAAACTGTTCATGAATAAAACCAATTTTATCGGGTATGGGGTAGAAACGAATGGTTACATCTACGTGAATCGACAATCCATTCTTATCCAGAATGTCCATGTTCTCCTCAGCCGACATTTCGTTTACCCGGTATACATATACATCGTTCCACGGGGCCTTCAGGTGTGTGCCCGGACCAATTACATTCTCCTTGTCTAATCCGCGGCCAAACGGGTAAAAAATTACGGCTCGCTCGGTGGCTGCAATGTTGTAGAACAGGCTGGATGAGATGGCCATTAGTACAATAATGGCAATGATACCCAGGATGATGAAAGGGAGTTTTCGGTTATTCATAGTTAAGGGTTGTTTGTCAGCGCGTTTTTTATCGGGTTTAGGGCAACCTACCTTTGTAAGCCCCAAACCAGCCTAAAGGGGGGCGTATGTGTAGTGCAGTTATTCATAGTTAAAAGTAGTATCTTAAGAGGAGTCTTAAAAGTACTTAGTTTGCAGTTAATTGTTTCTTATTTGAACGTGTATCTCCATCATCTTTCCGTTTTGCGTATCATAACACTGATGGGTGCGTGGTGGTTTTGTATTGTTGGCCCTTTATATGCACAAAACAAAATGATCGACAGCCTGACGCGGGCCGTGCGAGAGGAAAAGAACCCGGTGCAAAAGGTAGAGTTGCTCAATACCCTAGTGGCTCAAACCTGGGATTATAACTTTGAAAAAGGGCTGGAATTGGCCGAGCAAGCCTACACACTGGCCCGCCAGACAAACGACCCGCGGAACCTCGCTTTTTCTGCCACTTCTGTGGGTATGTATCATTATTTTAAGGCAGATTATCCCACTGCGTTGCGTTACTACTGGCAGGCGCTTCACTATGCGGCTGGCAGAACTTATGGTGATATTCCGGCCTACACCCACATTCGGCTGGGTAATCTGTACCGGGTAACGGGTATGTTCGATTCTTCCAGGTGGTACTATGAAGCCGCCCTTCGTTCGCTCTCGGGGCAGCCCGAGGAGGCTACTCATTCTTCGGCTTACTACAACCTAGGCCAGTTAGAGATGGAGACCGGCAATTATACAGAGGCCGTGCGCTATACGCAAAAGGCACTCACCGTGCGCACACACCTAGGCGACAGCCTGTTGATGGCGGAATGCTGGCGTGCCTTAGGTAACATAGCCAAGAACCTGGGCAACTACCAGGAGGCCCGTGGGCACTTTGTTAATATACAGCAGGTAGGTAACCGATTTCATGACCCCGAGTTACAGATGTTCGCCTCTATTCATCTGGGTGAAGTTGATTTTTTGGAGGGCGATCTGGTGGGTGCCATGGGGCACCTTGGTAACGGGCTGGAGCAGTTAAAAAAACACGACTTTAAAAGATACCATGCCCAGGTGCTCACGGTAATGGGTCGCGTGTTCGAAGCGCTGGGCGACTACGACCGTGCGCTGGAAAGTTTTGTCAACGCATTGAAGATCGATGAGGAGATTGGAAGCAGGCAAATGGCTGCCCGCACCCACGGATTGATGGCATGGGTACATATCCGTCAGCGCAACGATTCCATTGCCAGTGCCTTTGCCAGGCGCAGCCTGTCGCTCTGCACCCAGCTAAAAGACCGCGAGGGGATTGCTTTTGCTAACAATATGCTGGGCTATATTCACTATGTAAACTTTCGTAACGATAGTGCCCTGCACTACTTCCAGAAAGCTTACCAGGCCAGGAGTGCCCTGGGCCTGGTGGTGCTGAGTGCTAACACCTTGTTTAACATGGCCCGCGTGTACGCCCGGCAAGGCAATTACGAAAAAGCCAACGAAGCCTTTCTGGCGGTATTGAAGGTAGACAGAGGCCGAAACAACAGAGGCGGTGCGGTAGGCACCCTCAATGCGCTGGGTGAAACCGCATTGGCGATGAAGAATTATCCACTGGCCTCGAGCTACCTGAAGCAAGCGGAGGCAGAAGCTGAGCAGTTGCTGAATAAAAATGAGCAACGCAACAACTATCGTTTGCAGGCCAAATGGGCAAAGGCCACTAATCAACCAGGGTTGGCCAACGATTATTACGAAAAATACATAGCCCTCAGCGACAGTCTGTATAGCAATGAAAGTAATACCAAGATTGCCCAAATCCACGCCCTGTATCAGTTAGATAAAAAAGAGCAGGAGATTGAACGGCTCAGCACCGCCAACCAATTGGCGCAAAATCAATTGCTCATTCAGCAAAGTCAGTTGCGCTGGCAAAGTGCCGTTACCATCGGTTCGGTGGTGGGAGGCGTTTTTCTGTTAGCACTTGCTTTTGTATTGTACCGGTACTATCAGGAAAAATCTGAAATGGCAGATGAGTTAGCGGAATTGAACCGGGAAATTCAGGAGAAGAAAGAAGAGGTGGAGGTGCAGGCTGAGGAGTTGAAGGAATCTAACGAACGGCTGTTGCGCCTAAACCGCGAAGTAACGGAACAGTGGGAAGAAATACAGGCACAATCTGAGGAATTGATTGAGGCGAATCAGGCTATACAAAACATCAACCGCAACCTCGAAACGGCCGTGGAAGAGCGCACCGCGCAGTTGAAAGAAGCGTACCGCGAGTTGGATACTTTTTTCTACCGTGCCTCACACGATTTTCGCAGACCGCTCACCACCTTCATGGGCTTATCGGAAGTGGCAAACATGACGGTGAAAGACCCTGCGGCCCTGGAGTTGTTCAGCAAAGTGAAAGAAACCGCGCGCAACCTCGATAAGATGCTGAGCAAACTTCAGTCGGTGAGTGCGGTGGGTGCGGCAGAAACCGTGTTCCGTCAAATTCATTTTCAGACCGAGCTGGATTATGTGTTCGACACATTTAAGGAAGAATTGCTGGCCAAGGGTATCGATTTTCGCACCGAAGTCAATAGCAACCGCAAGTTCAAATCTTATCCTGCCATTTTGCGCATCATCCTCAGCAACCTGGTGGAGAACGCCATTCATTTTGCTTCTCCGTCAAACCCTATAATTGCCATTATTATTGAAGATGGCCCTCACGGGGTCATTATCACGGTGCGCGATAACGGAGAAGGCATTCGCCCGGAGTATCTCGACAAGGTGTTCGAAATGTATTTCCGCGCCAGCGAAAAATCGAAGGGCAACGGTCTGGGTTTGTATATCGTGAAGAAGTCGGTAGAAAAACTGAATGGCACTATTCAGTTGGAAAGTACCCATAATCACGGAACCACCATCCGGGTGGTGTTGCCATTCACATAAGCTCAGCGCCTCCGCCCGCGCTTGATTTCCTTGTCTTTCGTGCTCTTTCCTTTTTTCCGGTTGCGCAAATCGAAATCGAGGGCATAGGTAAGCACGAACGACAGTGTTTGAAAGTTGGCGCGCAGGTTATCTTCAAAACCTAAAATCTCCATGTAACTGCTGCTGTTTTTGCGCCCCATGTAGGTGTGCCCCCACGTAAATCTGGCTTCCGCGTAGACACGCTGGTTTTTTAAAATGGGTGCATCGCCACCAATGCCCAGGTCGATGCCGAACAGCCAACGGTTCACCTCGTTGTAATAGTTTCGAAAAAAATTGGCATCGGGCACGCCATTAAAAACAACTTCGTATTTAGATGATCCGCCCGGGTTGACCGAAACTTTGCCTGCCCCCTTTAGCCAATAGCTTATGTTGGGACCCACACTAAAAAAGTAATGGGCCGGTATATTTTTTCCCAACTTCACTCGGAAAGATTTGCGCAGGGCCATCGAAATATCGGCAAAGTGATAATTCGCCCGATTCGTCCAGTCTTCGTTGAAGCGGGTAATTCTTCCTTTCCGGGTGTATGCAAACTCGCTGGTAAACGCGTACTCATTCTTCAACGGGAACTTGATGAAGCCACCCACGAAATAACCAGGAATAGGCAGGGGGCTGAATTGTTTTTGAAGGTCACGATCTTCGTAAGCTGCCAGCGTAACGTTCGGTCCTGCCTTGATACCCAGCGAGAAAGGCTGCGATTGCGGCTGGGCAAGTACGTGCAGAAAGGCAGTGGCGAGAACAAGTGAAAGGATGCCTTTCGTTAAATGCATTTTGAAACGGGTTGAACGGTTGTTAGTTTGTGACTTCAATTTTGCAAAAAAACGATAAACGCCATTATCTTTGGCATAATCTAGCATTTTAAATACGCCTAAATTGAAGGTTCGACAGAGTAGCTGTATTCTTATCACTATATTGTCCTTAACGGGCGCAGCAGGGTTTGCGCAACAACCTTCCGGTTTCACACAGTTCTTCATCAATGCATCCGCTCTCAATCCTTCCTACACAGGTATTGACGGACGGCCAGCGGCATTTTTAGGATACAAACGCCAATGGGCCGGCCTTTCGGGTGGACCTTCCATTGGTTATTTCAATATTCAGGCACCTTTGCCCACACAAGTATCGGTAGGGGCCACACTGGTCTCTGATCGCAAGGGACTCATCAATACTTCATCCGTGCTTTTTACGGGCGGCTATTGGGTGTCTTTGGCGGAAGAGCAATATCTGCGTTTTGGACTCTCGATGGGCGGTGCTTGGAATAAGGTCGACATCAATGGTTTATATTATGTCAATCCTTCCGACCCGGCCTTGACCACCCTGGTTGGCAGCAACGCAGAAGTGTTGGGTAACGCAGGTCTTTCCTTTCACAGCAAAACTTTTCATGTGGGCCTGGCCATTCCCAGCATTTTCGAACCCACTTATGTGGCCACTGATGGTTTTACCTTCGCGAAAGTGAAGCCGTTTCAAAGCCTCATCTTCAACCTGAGTAACCGCTTTTATTTCGATAAAGGCAAGAATGCGTTCGAGCCTTATCTGGCGTACCGACTCAACAATGGTGTGCCCTCGCAACTGGAGGCTGCTGCCGTTCTGCACCTGCAAAACAAAGTGTGGGTAGGGGGGGCCTTCAAACAGGATTTTGGCATTTCTGCCCTGGGAGGCATCAAACTCAACAAACAATCGGTGTTGGGTTATTCTTACACGTTGAAGAATTCGGGCCACAACCAGTTGCAGTTTCCATCGCACGAAATTCACCTGGCCATTTTGCTGGGCAAGCACAAGAAGAATACACCCATGTATTCCTTTATCAATACCGAGGTGGAAAAACATCGCAAAACGCCTCAGCAATTGGCAGCCGAAAAGAAGAAGTTGGAGGAAGAACGAAAGAAAAAGGAGGCGCTCGCCCTTGCCCAGAAAGAAGCACAGCAGAAGAAGGAACAGCCAAAAGAAGAACCAAAAAAGCAGGAACCAGTGGTTGCGCAGCAAGGGCCTAAGAAGGAAGAACCCAGGGAGGCGCCTAAAGAAGAGCCAAAGGAGGAACCCAAGGAGGAGCCCAAAGTGGAACCTCGCCAGGTAGAACACTCTGGCGGTCCGCGTAAACGTGTGGCGGCCGATCCCCTGCTGGTGTCTGCCGATTCGGTGCCCGAGCATGAGCGCGATCAGCACCTGCACGAACAGGAAATATTGACACGCATTGAGGAACACAAAGATGATCCGGATGAGCAACATGCCGAAGAAAATCACCCGAATGCAGAACGTCACGATTTTGTGAAGCGTGGTGACCACCCGGAGGAGATGAATTTGGCCGACTATGTGATTGTGGGCGCCTTCCGCTCGAAGGAAAATGCCGAACGGTGCGACAGGCAAATGGTTGACATGGGCTTTCCGGAGGTGCACTACGGCTTCCTGTCGGCCCGCAATCTATGGTACGTTTACGTGGCTTCATCCAACGATATTAATGAGGCCAAAGCGGCACGCGACAAATACCGAAAGATGAAGATGTTTAAGGATGCGTGGCTGTTAACTGTTCACCCGTAAAGAATGAGCATGCGCGTATTATTGATATCAATCCTTGTTGTTCTCTTCTCGCATCATGTTTCTGCGCAGGTTCCTGTTGTTACGAACATTGAGCCCGTGAAGGCAAGCCCGGGCAGCCAATTGCTGATCACAGGCTCAGGCTTCAGCGCTACCAGCTCCGACCTGGAGGTATGGTTCGACAATGTACGGGCTACGATTACCGCCTCATCGGAATTTGCGATTGAAGTAACGGTGCCGGTTAGCGCCCGGCATGGCAATGTGGTTGTCGTCAATAAGTTGTCAGGCCGTTCTGCCCGCTCTGCAGCCAAGTTTGTGCCCACCTATTCGGGCGAAGCGTTTGATGCAAACAAGATTTCACTGAGCAAATCTTTCCCGGGTGGTACCGAGTTGTTTGATGTATGCACGTGCGATTTCAATGTGGATGGCAAACCCGATTTAATAGCGAGTAAGTCCGTGAGCCCGGCATCGGATGTACTGGTGCTCAGAAATATTTCCACACCGCCTGCGGGTGGGTCTGCCGGTACCATCGATTTTGTGCCCACCAACCTCAACTTGTTTTCCCCCACCTTTAACCTGGCCTGTGGCGACTTGAATGGAGACGGAAAACCCGACCTGCTGGCATCGCGCGGAGGGGCCACCCTCAACGAAGTATTTGTGCGCCTGAATACCAGCGCCATTGGGGCAGCCAACATTTCGTTTACCACGCCCTCTTTTCCGAACGACCGGCTGGTACTCGATGTAACAGACCGGGCATTTCGAATGGTGATACGCGACCTGAACGGTGACGGCAAGCCGGAAGTGATAGTATCAAATGCAAATACGGATAAGGTCTACGTGTTCATCAACACCAGTACAACCGCCACACTGTCATTCAATCCCACACCGGTGAAGTTTACCGTGGATGGCGCCACCAACTCTTACGGTATTGATGTGCAGGACATCGATGGTGACGACAAGGCCGATATTGTGGTCAATCAATTCAATAAACCAGATGTTTTTATTTTGCGGAATACGAGTTCAGGCGGACAAGTTACCTTTGCAACGGCCTTCCGAATTCCACTCGGAGGTGTTACAGGCACACTCAATCACCTTACCACAGCAGATTTTAATAACGATGGCCGCCTGGATATAGCAGTAACCAACAGTACGGTTAATAATAAGGCCTACGTTGTGTTTAATGCATCCACACCGGGTAGCTTCTCCTTCCCCTCTTCAACCGAAATAGATGTAGGTGATGGTCCGTTCGGTATTGACGCGGGGGATATAGATGGTGATGGTGATGTGGACATTATGATTGGCGACATCGATTTTACCGCCAGTCCGCCCAACAACGAGTTTTCTTTGCTGATCAATGGGGGAGGCACCAATCCTACCTTTACGCATCAGGTTGTGTCTACCGGTGCCACCAACAAAAAATCGCGGAATGTGCGCATGGCCGATTTTGATGCTGACGGTAAACCTGATTTGGCCTTTACAACCGTGGGAGGTAACTCGTTGGAGGTATGGCGAAATGCCAACTGTTTTGTTCCCGCGGTACTCAACGAAGCTCCCTTTACCATTTGCAATGGGCAGACGATTACGCTGGAGGCGCCTGCCAATCCCGGTGCCACGTACGCATGGTCGGAAGCGGCAGCGCCCGCTACGGTACTGGGAACGAGCGCTACTTTCGACATCACGACAGCGGGAACCTACAATGTCACGGCTACATCAGAAGGCGGTACCTGTGTGAAATCGGCAACCGCCATGACAGTAACCACCAACACGAGTTCCGTAACCCAGGACCCGGTTATCGCCAACGCAACCGGTGGGGTCATTACCGTATGCCAGGGAGGTACGCTCCAACTTAATACCATCGACACGGAACCTACCTATGCGTGGGAGGGGCCTGCCGGCTTCTCGTCCTCCAATCAAAACAATACGCTCAACAACATTACCAGCGACCAGGCTGGATTTTATACGCTGCAATTGCAGAACGGAGTGTGTAAAAGCAATGTAGCCACCGTACGGGTAGACGTGGTGAACCTGGCCAGCTTTACGGTAACCAGCAACGTGAGTTCCAATACGCTGTGTCAGGGCAGCAACCTCACGTTGTCCACCGCTAATCAGGTGGGGCATACCTATCAATGGATAAAGGACAATGCCGACATGGCCGGGCAGGCGGCCAATACCCTCAATGTGAATCAGGAAGGTAGTTACCAGGTGCGTGTCACCAATCCGCAGGGGTGTAATATTGTTACCGAAGCGTTAGCGGTAACGGTATTGGCATCCCCCGTGGCCGCTTTTAATGTGGTCGCAACCGCCTGCCTGAACGAGGAAGTTACCTTCACCAACGCCTCGCAGGTGGACACCCGCGGGCAAGTAACCTACAACTGGAATTTTGGCGACACCCAAACCACGGTTGCAGAATCGCCTGTGCATAGCTATGCCACGGCACAGGCATTTACAATCACACTTACCGTAGGGTATCAAAACGTGGCGACCTGTTCCGATTCTGAAATCAAGTCAGTCAACATCGTGGCTCCTGCCGAATTGGTGATCACCGCCAGCGATACCGGTATCTGCCCCGATGAAGAAGTAACCTTGCAAATACCGACCACCTTCAGCTCCATTTTATGGAGCACCAATCAAACTACGCCTGCCATTGCCGTGCCCGTTGCGGGTACTTATTCCGTTGAAGCCCAGGATGCCAACGGCTGCAATGCAGCGGCATCCGTTTCCATTGCCCAAAAGGAAGTGCCGGTGGTAACAATTACCACCGATCCATCACCTGCGTCCATTCCTCCGGGACTCACCATTCAACTGATTGCGAGCGGAGCCGATACCTATGCCTGGCTTCCGGTGGAAACGTTGGACGATCCCACTTTGGCCAATCCCACAGCCACACCATTGGAAACCACCACATATGCGGTAGTGGGAACGTTGAACGATGGTTGTTCGGCCCAAGCCTCTGTTACGGTAGAGGTGGAAGGCGAACTGCGCATCACCAACGTGTTTTCTCCCAATGGCGATGGCGTAAACGACCTCTGGGTAATACCCGGCATACAGAACTATGCTGAGTGCACACTTTCTCTTTTCGATAGCCAGGGTAGGAGAATACTTGAGCAGCGCGGCTATCAGAACGACTGGGACGGTACCTATGATGGAAAAATTGTGCCCAAAGGCACCTACTACTTCGTTATTGCCGGCTGCCCTGATAAAACGCCATTAACGGGCCATGTATTGGTGGCTTATTAGGTTAACTGGAGC
>JBMOLS010000008.1:0-16144 GCA_049324055.1 Bacteroidota bacterium
AATAATGAAAACGGTCGAATATGCAAGAACAAAACCTATTCTTCAACATTCTCACTTTTGACTGGCCCAAGCAGCCGGTTACTTTTTATTTGCATGAAGAAGAACAGGATAAGTTTCCACGTATTCACAGGTCATTATTCCCTAAGCAAGTAGCCAACATTTTCCCGCAGGTCGCTACAAATCCGACCAAAGAGTTTATCTCATGTGCCTTCACCGGTGAAGCCGAGGGCTTCACACCGTTGGATATAGATTTTAAAACCGACAATCAAGGGTATTATATCCGTTTCAGGCAGAAGAAAACAAAGGGAGCCGAAACCTTGCCCATTTCAGAACAGGCTTTTCAGTTGTTAGGTGAAAAGAAGAAGGCCCGAGGATAGAGTATTTGAAGGCTTGTATTATAGTGCCAGGCATAACTTAAAACTCCGTGAATGGGTGATGAAAGTCGGTATCACCGAGCACATCACTACTGTGCAACAGAGCTAGTTTATCGCAGTCCGATGTTGAACTTTTATGTACACAGCATTTTGACTTACCTGAAAGAGAAATTCTCGAAGCAATAAAGAGTCCTTACACCCACCACAAACCCGAGTTTGCAAACACTGCAAAGCTGCAAACAACAAAGCAGCAACACCCCGTACCGTGGACGACATCCTTCACAATGCCATCGGCAAGGCGTTGGAAAAACCGAAGGCCAGTCACTACCGAAAACTATAGCCCGGAAAGTGTCATTGCCTTTGAATGTTAATAGAATATGGGTGTTTTACCCCCACTATTGTCAAGTCATTGCGGTGGGCTGGGCACACGTAACCAGGGTCAGCACGAAGACAAAAGAAACTGAGTACGCTTTTATGCTTAGTCGTTTTAAAAGCATCAATGCGAATCGCGGGTAACCCTGGACCCGGAGTTGCCAACCAGAAAATCAAGGTCGGCTCCTTTGTCGGCCTGCTGCACGTGTTTCACATACAGGTTCACGTAGCCACGCTCTGCCATGGGTGCGGGTTGTTTCCAGCTTTTTCTGCGCGTGGCCAATTCTTCATCCGATACGTGCAGGTGTATGCGCTTGGCCTCCACATCCAATTCAATCAGGTCTCCATTCTGTACCAAGGCCAGGTTGCCACCTATGGCAGACTCGGGCGATACGTGCAGCACCACCGTGCCATAAGCGGTGCCACTCATCCGACCATCGGAAACGCGCACCATGTCGGTTACGCCTTTGTCCAGCAGTTTTTTCGGTAAGGTCATATTGCCCACCTCTGGCATGCCGGGGTAGCCCACGGGTCCCACGCTCTTCAACACCATCACACAGGTTTCGTCAATATCCAGGTCGGGATCGTCTACGCGCTTGTGGTAGTCTTCAATGTTTTCAAAAACAACCGCCCGGCCTTTGTGCTTCATCAGCGCAGGTGTGGCAGCGGAAGGCTTGATGACGGCACCATTCAAGGCAAGGTTGCCTTTCAACACCACAATTCCGGCCTCGGGAATGAAGGGCTTGTTATAGGCGGCAATCACCTCATGGTTGTAGCACGTATCGCGCCCGACAATATTTTCGCCATGGGTTTTACCGTTCACGGTAAGTGCATCCATGTGCAGTTGCTCTTTCAACTGGCTGATGATAACCGGCAGCCCACCCGCATAATAAAAATCTTCCATCAGGAATTTGCCCGATGGCATGAGGTTTAGTAATAGCGGAATTTTACTTCCCAACCGATCGAAATCTGCCAGCTCCAGCGGCACACCGATTCTTCCCGCAATAGCGGTGAGGTGAATTAAGAAATTTGAAGAGCCACCCACTGCCGCGTTTACTTTAATGGCATTTTCGAAAGCCTTGCGCGTAAGTATTTTCGATATCCGCAAGTCTTCCTTCACCATCTCCACAATTCTTCTTCCCGACAGTTGCGCCAACACCTTTTTGCGCGAATCTACTGCCGGAATAGCAGCCGCACCGGGCAACGTCATCCCTAAAGACTCCACCATGCACGCCATAGTAGATGCGGTGCCCATGGTCATGCAATGACCATGGCTACGCGACATACAACTTTCGGCTTGTGCGTACTCATCGTAGGTAATCTTTCCCTTCTTCAACTCGTCCGTCAGTTGCCAAACAGCCGTGCCCGAACCGATGTCGCGCCCCCTGTATTTGCCGTTCAGCATGGGGCCACCGGGCACTACCAACGTAGGCAGGTCTACACTGGCAGCCCCCATCAGCGTGGAGGGCGTAGTCTTATCGCACCCGGTCAACAACACCACGCCATCGATCGGGTTGCCGCGAATGGATTCTTCTGCATCCATACTCGCCAGGTTTCTAAACAACATGGCAGTAGGCTTCAACAACGTTTCACCCAACGACATGATGGGAAACTCCAACGGAAAACCGCCTGCCTCATAGACACCCCGCTTCACCCACTCGGCAATGTCGCGCAGGTGCGCATTGCAGGGTGTTAGTTCAGACCAGGTGTTGCAAATACCAATCACGGGGCGCCCATCGAAAAGATCTTCGGGTATACCCTGGTTTTTCATCCAGCTGCGGTATATAAAACCCATTTTGTCTTTCTTACCAAACCATTCAGCGCTTCTGTAGGCCATGTGGTTATTACATTTTAAATCTTTTTACTTTTTGCTTTCGATGCGACCGTTGCCGCGCATTTTTTTAAGCACCAGGTGGCAATTAAATATTACAATTTAGTGCTTCAACACCGATAAAAAAACAGGAAATCTTACAGGTGAACCACAGCAAAGACCTTGTTACGCCACTGTGTTTTCCAACGAACCAATGTACTGAATTGTGATCTTAATAAAGTCGCCCGACTGCAACGTAAAGTTATCGGGTGGAACAATGCCGGTGCCGGTCATCAAATACGTTCCGTTTGGAAAAGTGACTTCGCGCAACAAGTACTCCACCAGTTCAGTATGCCTGCGCTTCATGCGGTCTATGGAAATCTGGTTTTCAAAAGCCACTGCCCCATTTCGCTGAATGGAAATGCTGATCATGGCATCTGGCGCTATCGGGTTTTCTGGCACAAACAGGCAGGGACCAATGGCCGTAGACCCATCGTACGATTTGGCCTGCGGCAGGTAGAGTGGGTTTTCTCCCTCAATATCGCGCGAAGACATGTCGTTGCCCACCGTGTAGCCCTCAATGCTTCCGGCCGAGCAGATGAATAATGTCAGCTCTGGTTCGGGAACGTTCCACTTCGAGTCCCTTCGAATACGTACTTTATCTCCAGAGCCCACCACGCGATAGGCCGGTGCTTTGAAAAACAATTCCGGTCGTGCTGCCTCATATACGCGTGCATAGAAGTCTCCGCCACCAGCACCTTTCGACTCTTCCATGCGTGCCTCGCGGCTGCGCAAATACGTTACGCCCGATGCCCACACTTCCTGGCTGCCGATGGGGGGCAATAACTCAGTTTCGATGTGTTGCTTCAAAGCACCCTCTGTCTTTGCATTCTTTATTTCAGCTAATAGCGCTACAAACAAATGGGGCCGGTTCACGCAAGCATCCCAATCTGCAACGGCCGACTTGTAATAGTTGCCCTCGTGCTCCAATACAATTCCTTTTCGGGTGCGATAAACTTTCATAGCTGAAGTCTTTCAGGTTTTATGCGGGTACATAAAAATGCCAAACCATCGTTTAGCCATGTGTATGCCGGCTGGGGGAACAGAGTCAATATTTGACCGGTTGCCACCGCCAAATGAAGAGTACCCCTCCAGTTCTTGCCACAGCTATCCTCTTTACAAAGTTAATTTATCTTCTTTAGGCCAGTGGGTCTACAAGTGCTATTCGCAACTAACACGGTGCCGTAGGGCCCGTTTTACACAATCATCCCTGCTGCCACGGTTTCGTTGGTGCCCTCGTCCACCAAAATCAGGCTGCCGGTGATGCGGTTTTTGCGGTAGCTGTCGAACGTAAGGGGTTGGGCCGTGCGCAGCCGCACCCGGGCAATGTCGTTCATAGACAACTGATCCACACCAGTCTGTTCTTTCAGGGTATTAATGTCCAGCTTATAGTCAATATCTTTCAGCACTGCGCGTACCTCGCGCGTGGTGTGACGCAGGTAAAACTTGGTGTTTACGTTCACCGTCCTTTGGTTCATCCAGCACAACATCACCTCCACATCCTGGCTCGCTTCGGGGTGGTTGCCGGGCTTGGCGATAACATCACCCCGACTGATGTCGATTTCATCTTCCAACGTCATGGTTATCGACATGGGCGCAAAGGCCTCGGTAACGGGTTGTCCGTCTAACGTAATGCTTTTGATGCGCGAAGTGAAACCCGAAGGCAGCACCAACACCTCTTCGCCCGGACGGAAGATGCCACCCGCCACGCGGCCCGCATAGCCGCGGAAGTCGTGAAACTCTTTCGACTGCGGCCTGATAACGTACTGCACGGGAAACCGGCTGTCGATGTGGTTGTAGTCGCTCTCGATGTGCACCGTTTCCAGCATGTGCAGCAACGTAGCCCCCTGGTACCAAGGCATGTTTTCCGAGCGATTCACCACGTTGTCGCCCGCCAGCGCGCTGATGGGCACAAACTGGATGTCCGACACTTCCAGTTTTGCAGAGAACGCTTTGTAGTCGGCCATGATCCTTTCAAAAACTTCTTGCTCGTAATTCACCAAGTCCATTTTGTTCACGCACACCACAATGTGTGGTATCTTCAGCAACGAGGCTATAAACGAGTGGCGATAGGTTTGTTCCACCAGTCCCTTCCGCGCATCGATCAAGATCAGCGCCAGGTTGGCCGTAGACGCACCCGTTACCATGTTGCGGGTGTATTGAATGTGACCGGGCGTATCGGCAATGATGAACTTGCGCCTGGGAGTGGCAAAGTAGCGGTATGCCACATCAATGGTAATGCCCTGCTCCCGCTCCGACTTCAACCCATCTGTTAACAAAGAGAGGTCCACATAATCGAAACCTTTCTTGGCACTGGAAGCCTCTACTGCCTCGAGTTGGTCCTCGAAAATAGATTTACTGTCGTACAACAGGCGGCCGATCAGCGTACTCTTGCCATCGTCTACACTGCCGGCTGTGGTGAATCGGAGTAGTTGGTTCATTTAACTAAGTTGTTAGCTGGCAGTTGTTAGTTATTTGTTGAAACCAGCAACCAATAACTAACACCCCACCACGAATTCTCAAAAATATCCTGACTTCTTTCTGTCTTCCATGGCGGTTTCCGAGCGCTTGTCGTCTGCGCGCGTGCCGCGTTCGGTTTTGCGCGAGGCGGCCACTTCGGCAATGATCTTCTCCAACGTGTCGGCATCCGACTCCACGGCACCGGTAATGGGCATGTCGCCACAGGTTCGGAAACGCACACGCTTGCGCACCGGCACCTCATCGGGCTTCAGCTTCAGCCAGGGCGAGGTGGACAGAATAGCCCCATCGCGGTGGATCACCTCGCGCTCATGCGCAAAGTACAACGTGGGTATGGGTATGTTGTTTTCGAAAATATACTGCCACACATCCATCTCCGTCCAGTTGCTGATGGGGAACACGCGGAAATGCTCACCGATGTGTTTGCGCCCGTTGAAGAGGTTCCATAACTCGGGCCGCTGGTTCTTCGGATCCCACTGTCCAAATTCATCGCGGTGCGAAAAGAACCGCTCCTTGGCGCGGGCTTTCTCTTCATCGCGCCTGGCACCGCCCATGGCGGCATCGAACTTGTTGGCCTCAATGGTGTCGAGCAACGTAACGGTTTGCAGCGAGTTGCGGCTGGCATTGTAGCCGGTTTCTTCTTTCGCGCGCCCCTTGTCGATGCTCTCCTGCACAGAGCCTACCACCAGCCGCACACCCAACTCATTCACCAGCCAGTCGCGGTATTTCATGGTTTCAGGAAAATTATGGCCGGTATCGATATGTACCAGGGGAAAAGGTATGCGGGCCGGATAAAATGCCTTCTTCGACAAATAGGCAAGCACAATTGAATCTTTACCCCCCGAAAACAGCAGGGCGGGCCGCTCAAACTGCGCCACCACCTCGCGAATCACAAAGATGGCTTCAGCCTCTAATTCTTTCAGGTGCGACAAATAATACGGAGACATGCGTGTGAATAAAACGCAAAACTAACAATTAAAGCCTACTTTACAGGTAGACTTAAGAGGTTATTACTATTTTCCAACGCGGCTCAACTTCCAGAAGGCCTGCAATCGTTCGAGAAACGCCCTCATATCGGGCAGCGGCACCATATTGGGGCCATCGCTCAACGCCTTTTCAGGGTGCGGGTGTGTTTCAATAAAAAAACCATCCACCCCGGCTGCGGCCGCGGCTTGCGCCAGATAGGGTGCAAACTGGCGATCGCCCCCGCTCTTGCCACCTAACCCCCCGGGCCGCTGCACGCTGTGGGTAACATCAAAAACCACCGGTGTGTATTGACGCATAATGGGCAATGAACGCATGTCCACCACCAGGTTATTATAGCCAAACATGCTGCCGCGCTCAGTGAGGAATACGTTTTTGTTACCCTCGCCACGCACCTTGTTTACAGCGTATTGCATGTCTTCCGGAGCCATGAACTGACCCTTCTTCACCTTCACGGGTTTTCCGGTTTTCGCAGCCGCCACCAACAGGTCGGTTTGGCGGCACAGAAAAGCAGGTATCTGCAACACATCCACCACGGCTGCTACTTCAGCACACTGCACACTCTCGTGCACATCGGTAACTACCGGTACACCCAGGTTTTTACGCACCATGGCCAGAATCTCCAGGCCCATGTCCATGGATGGCCCACGATACGAAGTTCCTGACGTACGATTGGCCTTGTCGTACGAGGCTTTGAAAACATAGTCGATGCCCAGCTCTGCACAAAGTTTTTTTACGTGCGTACCCGTTTCCATGCAGATGTCGTAACTCTCTGCAGCACAGGGGCCTGCAAACAACACCATGCGCTCGCCTCCCAGGGTTATTGTATCGGTAATTTTTACTTGCTCTTTAAATATTTCCATGTCAGCTTTTCTTTACTAATTTTTCCAGGTAGCCCGATGATGCCAGAATCAAATCGGCCACTTCGCGCAATACGCCCTGCCCCCCTTTGGCGGTGGTGGTTAACTCGGCAAAGGCCCGCACGTAGGCAGGCGCATCGGCCGGGCACACCGGCAGGCCCACTTGTTTCAATATGCCCAGGTCGTTGATGTCATCGCCTATAAAGGCCACCTCTTTTTTCTTCAGCTTGTAGAACTCCACCAGTTTTACAAACACTGCCTCTTTGTCTACAATGCCCTGGTGGCAGAAGTCGAATTTCAGTTCTGTGGCACGCTTAGCCACTGCGTTTGATTCCCTTCCGGAGATGGCCCCGATCAGCACGCCCGCTTTGCGCAGGTGCGCCATGATTTGGCCGTCTTTCACGTTGAATTGTTTGGTTTCTTTGCCCGCCTCATCGTAGATGATCTTTCCATCCGTCAGCACCCCGTCCACATCAAAAAAAAGGGCTTTTACAGTCGAGGCTTTTTTTACCAATGCCTTGGGATACTTCTCTAACAGTTCTTTCACAGGATTTTGCGGCAGGATGTCATGTATTGAGGTCGAAAATTAGGAAAACCTTTTTACTTTAGTCGAATTTGGTTCACCTGCTATGAAGACATTCAAGATTACGCTCTCCCTGGTCATTACGCTTGCGCTGATTTATGCGCTGAACCGAAACTGGGGCCAGGTGCCAGCCTTGGGTAAATTCCTCAGTCCTTTTCAGGGTTTTTGGCAGAACGCTGAAAAAGGGGTGCCCAAAGCACACACACTGGAATTAAAAGGCTTGCAAGGCGAGGTAACGGTTTTCTACGACAGCATGATGATACCGCACATCTACGCCACCACCGAAGAAGACCTGTTTCGCGCACAAGGCTACGTAACGGCCGCCCACCGCTTGTGGCAGATGGAGTTCCAAACCCATGCGGGGGCCGGGCGCATCTCCGAAATAATTGGCGCAGCCGCCCTCGACTACGACCGCAGGCAGCGCAGGCTGGGCATGGTGTCTGCCTCGCATAAAACACTCGAACGCATGCAGTCGAACCCCATCGCGGCAAAGATGGTGAACGCCTACACGGCCGGCATCAACGATTACATCGCCTCGCTCGATAACAAAAGCCTGCCCTTCGAATACAAACTGTTGAACTACAAACCCGAGCCATGGACACCGCTGAAATGCGCACTGCTGCTGCAAAACATGGCGCAGACACTGAACATTGGCGACAAAGACTTTGAAATGACCAACGCATTGAAGCTGTTTGGCAAAGAAACAGTAGACCTGCTCTACCCCGACCGCGAGTTGGTGGGCGACCCGATTGTAGACAACGCAGGCAACTGGAAATTCCAACCCATCGACATCGACACGTTGCCCCTGGCTGTGCCCGAGGAACTCATCACCCAAAAGCCGCAGCCACGCCCCCACAAGAACGTGGGCAGTAACAACTGGGCTGTGAGCGGCACGCGCACCGCCACCGGTGCGCCCATGCTGTGCAACGATCCCCACCTCACGCTCAGCCTGCCTTCCATCTGGTATGCCATCCACCTGAACGCACCCGGCTACAACGCCATGGGTGCCTCGCTGCCCGGATCACCCGCAGTGATCAGCGGTTTCAACGATTCCATTGCCTGGGGCGTAACCAATGCCCAGCGCGACCTGGTAGACTGGTATAAAATTAAAATGAAAGATGCCACCAATAAGGAGTACCTAAGCGATGGAAAGTGGAAGCCGGTAAAAACGGTGGTGGAACACATCAAAGTGAAAGGGGGCAGCGACTTTTACGATACCGTGCGCTACACCCACCATGGCCCCATTGTGTACGACCCTCAGTTTCATGGCGAAGACGAGAAGTCGCTGTATGCCTTCCGTTGGATAGCCCACGAACCGGCCGAAGAAATCGTGACATTTTACAAGTTGAACAAAGCAAAAAATTACGATGACTACATGGAGGCGCTGAACCATTTTGGCTCGCCCGCGCAGAACTTTGCCTTCGCCTCTGTGCAAGGCGACATAGCCATGCGCATACAGGGGCGCTACCCCGTGCGCAGGCAACAAGAGGGGCGCTTTGTTCTGGACGGCACCAAAACTGCCTACGAGTGGCAGGCGTTCATACCCAACGAGCAGAACGTGATGTACAAAAACCCGGCAAGGGGTTTTGTAAGTTCCGCCAATCAATACCCGGCCGATGCCACGTACCCCTACTACGTAACGGCTGTTAATTTCGAAGCGTACCGCAACCGCAGAATCAACCAGGTGCTGAGCCGGTTGGACAGCGCCACCGTGCGCGACATGATGAACCTGCAATTCGACACCTACAACCTGAAAGCAGCAGAAAGTGTTCCGCTGTTTCTTAGCCACCTGGATACCACCGCACTCAATGAAACGGAGACAAAGGCATGGCAACTGCTTAAAAGTTGGGACTTCTATTACCACACAGACTCTGAAGCGGCCTCGTACCACGAAGCCTGGTGGCGTGCCATCAACACACTTACGTGGGATGAGATGCGCGACAGCAAAATGGCACTGGAAACCCCCACAGCTTTCACCACCATCAAGTTAATCAAAGAACAGCCGAACCTCTCCTTTTTCGATGTGCAGGGAACTGCAGAAAAAGAAACCGCCACCGATGTGATCAGAAGGGCGTTTCGCGAAGGTGTACAGACAGTGGAAAAGTGGAAGGCAGAAAAAGGCAAAGCGCCCCGTTGGGCGGATTATAAAGACACCTACATCGGGCACCTGCTGCGGCAGGAGCCATTGAGTGTACATGTTGAACACGGAGGCCATGGCGATGCTGTGAACGCCTCCTCGCGCACCCACGGCCCCAGTTGGCGCATGGTGGTAAGCCTCGAAAAAGAGGGCGTGCAAGCATGGGGCATCTACCCCGGTGGCCAGTCGGGCAACCCGGGCAGCCCGTTTTACAACAACATGATTGCCTATTGGGCCAAAGGTGCTTACTTCAAGCTTCCCTTCTACCGGGCCGACCGCGTAGCGGCCAGCGCCATCACAACGCTCACACTTAAACCCGCATCCGAATGAAGTTCCTCGTTCAATTGATACTTACACTGCTATTGGTTTGGCTGCTGCAACTGTTTTTGCCCTGGTGGAGCCTGGCCATCGGCTGCCTGCTGATGGGGGCCGTCTTTGGAAATAGTGGAGGCATTTCGTTCTTGGCCGGATTTCTGGCGGTGGCAGTGCTATGGTTTGGCATGGCGTTCTATATAGACTACACCACGCAATCCATACTGACCGATAAAGTGGCGCGTCTTTTTCCCACCCAAACCAAACCGCTTCTGCTGGTGCTAACAGCCATAGTGGGCGGCCTGGTGGGCGGGTTTGCTGCGCTGAGTGGCGCCCTCATCACCTATAAGAAAAAAAGAAAGTGGTAACATGTATGGGCTCTCTGCCAGGCTAAAGGCCATTTCGAAAACAGGAGGCACACCCAGGTGCGGCAAGAGCCCATGCAATGATCTCGCACGAAGGGGACCAGTGGCTCTTACCTTAGTGCTGATTGTTCTATCGGCATCGGCACAGGTGGTTTCATTCCAGGGGCTGAAGCAATTAAACGGAACCCAACTTTATGTGAAGATTATCGGCAAGGGCGAACCCATTCTGGTAGTACACGGTGGCCCCGGCCTAAACCAAAGTTACTTCTTCCCACACTTGAACAGTCTGGCTAAACGCTACCAGCTAATCTTTCTTGATCAACGCGCCAGCGGCCAATCCGCCACGCCCGCTCCCGATTCAATATCGCTCGATTTCCTGGTGGCCGATATGGAGGCGCTACGCAGTCACCTAAAACTGGAAAAAATAAACATCCTGGCCCACTCCTGGGGTGCTATCCCGGCTGTTCAATACGCACTTGATTATCCCAAACGGTTAAACAAAATGATTCTGTGCAACCCGGTGGCTTTGAGCACCGAGTACAATCCTGAACTAACCAGGCTGCAACAAAAGAGAATGACAAAAAAAGACAGCATAGACCGCGTAACGCTTCTTAACTCGGCCTCTTTTAAAGCAGGCGAGGCGGCTGCTTACAAAGAACTGTTGCTGCTGTCGTTCCGGCACGCATTCTACAGGCCTGCCAACCTGGCCAAACTAAATATTGAAATACCGGGCAACTACACATGGGCCAGCCGGGCGCTTTTTACCGGCCTGGGTCCGGACCTCAGTCAGTACAACTACTACCCGCGACTGGCAGATTGCCCAACGCCCGTGCTTATTATGCATGGCGCAGCCGATATGATGCCCCTTAAACTGCAAGAGCAGGCCAAGGCTTCGTTTGCCAAAGCTTTCCTGCTCACCTTCCGCAACAGCGGCCACTTTATTTTCATTGAAGAAACAGAGCGATTTCGCAAAGAGGTGATCGGCTTTCTCTCCCCCAGAAAGTAGGGCTACCGCACCCACGCGCAGCCGCCTATCCAGGTGTGGTTTCGCATTTGCCGGAAAGCCACTAACTTAGTGCTTATCATTTACCCAAAACCTGTAAACTATGTTGAGAATGAAGAAAAGTCTGCTTGGATTGCTGGTCGTGGTGTTCTTCTCCACGTTCACAATCATTTCCTGCGGTAAGCAGGGAGGCAGCGAAGAAACCCAGACAGAAGAGTCGGCTGAGCACCCTTCGGATTCCACCGAACATCCCTCGGATACGACCGAACATGAGCATCCTTCGGAGCATCCTACCGATTCTACCAGCAACTAAACATCAGGAGGCAGGCTTGCCGGGCCGCAAAAATGAAAAGCCGGTCCGCGCAGCCACCTCTTTGCCGTCTACCTCCAGCACGGGGTAAGCCAGAAAATTAATCGGCCCCGACCGGGGACCGGGCTGCACATCCAGATCTCGTCCCCGACTTAACTCAATGCGGTTGGCCGGATGGTGACCAAAATAATACGTTGCCAATGCCGGGTACTTGTTGGCCTCGCTGATGTCGACCGGCCACCACTTTCCTTCTGCATAAAATTCAGCCCAGCAATGGTAGCCATCAATTCCTCCGTCATTCCTTTCGGAAGGAATGGAGGCTCCCACCGCAAACCGGGCGGGAATTCCGGCCGAACGAGCCAGTGAAATAAAGAATGAGTGGAATTCGGTGCAGTTGCCGGTCCGCGCATCGCAGGCATAGTTGGCATCGCCTGTGCCATAGGTGCCAAACTTCATGTAACGCATGTTGTCGATAATGTAGTCGTACAACGCCCGGGCTTTCATCAGCGGGGTGGCATCGCGGCCTTGCATAGCACCCGTGGCAATCTCAGCAAATCGCCCACCCACAGGCAGCAAACGGTTGTCGGCCAGGTAGCGCGCATCGGGCGAACCCGGTTCGGCCCAGGGGCCTTTCTCCAGTCGCTCCACCTGATACGCTACTTCGACCTGCTGGCCACTGTGCTGTGGGGTCAGTTCCATGAAGAAGATCGTATTGCCATAATCCGGATCCTTTAGCAATTGATATTCACCCGGTGCTTTCAGCGAAAGCAGTTTCACTTGCTGGTGCGCATCGGTGGTGGCAATGGGCATCCAGAGCCTGCCACCGTTGGCGATTTCAGGCAGTTGCACCTGATAAAAAAATTCAAAGGCATCGGTACCTTCTACCACGCCCAGCAAGCGGGTAGACGCTTCTTTTACCGGCACCCGCTGCCACGTTTTGTCAGGCTGTTGCTTCCAGGCATAAAAAGGCTTTCCGTTTAACTTGTGCACACTGGTTTCGGTAACAGCCATCTCCCCAGGCTTCCCCGTCAGGAAAAAGTCAACATCGTACACATCTCCACCTTCCTCTGCCAGATCTACGCAGGCAAAGTGGTGGTTGCGCCCTAAGTTGGAAAGGTATTCGGTGTGCACGCGTACCAACTTCATGCGGTAGGTCCTTCCCCTGTCAGACACCTCAAAATACCCGCCATTCTCCTGCTCCTTCTTTAAAATGTAGGTACGTATGCCTTCTTCAATTTCTGCTATGGTCACTTTTCGAACGGGTTCGTTCACCTTTTCACCCGTCTGTACGCAGCCAATTGCAAAAAAGAAAACAAAGAGAAATAAGCGTTTCGGTTGTGACAATTGCATGGATAAAGTTAGTTCACCCATTCCAAATGGAAACAATTGATAGCGGTTTGTTGAGCAAATTAAACAGCGGACCGTAATCAAAAACAGTCCGGATTCAATTTTCTATGAAATTTATGCCATCTTGAATATCCATACCCAAACCTAGCCAGCTAACTGCATGCAGGCCCTTATTCAGAACATCATTCACCAGGGCACAAACACCAATTTTGCCGACAGCTATAACAGGCGGTTGATTTATGCCAACAGCATTTTCCTTACGCTTCCTATAGTTTACCTGATTTTCGTACTCATCGATATTCAGGCCTACCTGAAGCCCGTTGGAGAACTGGCGTGGGACCAATTCATCTTTCTGCTCGAAATAGGCATTTGCATTGCCTGCATTTATCTGAACAAGGCAGGGTATTTTACCGTGAGCCGGTTGTTGTTCATCCTCACCTGGCCGGTGTTGATGCACATCGTTCCCATCTGGTACCAGCATGCCCCCTCCGACTATTATTTTGCCTACCCCGCTGGCCTGATTTTCCATTCGTTGCTGATTCAGTTGATGTTCTCACGCAGAACCGAAGGCATTTGGCTATGGCCGTTGCTGGGGCTTAATCTCTTGCTCGTATTTTATGCCATCCCATTTTTGTTATCTGCCGAAGACGCCCAATCTCCCGAATTAATTGCGGTGGTCAATAACAAGTACTTCAAGCTCGTCATTCTACTATACTGGCTCCTGTCGTCTGTGTTGATATTTTTTATCGTGAATGCCATCGAAAACCTGTTTATCGACCTGGCGCGGGCCAACAAGATCATTCAAGATCAGAAAGAAGAAGTAACTGCGATCAACGAAGAATTGTTGCAAAGCAACCAAACGCTGGTAAAGCTCAACGAGGAGTTTCAGACATTGAATGAGAACCTGGAGCAAATGGTGAAGAACAGAACCGAGGAACTGGCAGAAAAAAATCTACGACTCACGGACTATGCTTTTTTGAATGCGCACAAGTTGCGCGCCCCTTTTTGTCGCATCAAAGGGTTGCAGCAACTTCGCGAAGTAACTCCTGTGGAAGAACATGCCGCCCTGGAAAAGATGATTGAGAAGGAATTGGACGACCTGGGGAACATCATCAGCGAGATTCAGAAGATTGTGTCTGAATAGCATAGCAGCCGCAGCGTGCCGGCCGAGTCCTTTAACATGCAATTAAAAGAACCAGTATGGCAAAACAGATAGATTGGGGGAGTAGTGATCCCGGCTGGACTCGAACCAGCAACCTGCTGCTTAGAAGGCAGCTGCTCTATCCAGTTGAGCTACGAGACCTTTTCAAAAAAGTCGGGGTGGCCAGATTCGAACTGACGATCTCTTGGTCCCAAACCAAGCGCGATACCGGGCTACGCTACACCCCGAGACTTTTCATTTTGCGGAGAGGGGGGGATTCGAACCCCCGGTACAGTTTAACCCGTACGACAGTTTAGCAAACTGTTGGTTTAAGCCTCTCACCCACCTCTCCTCGTTTCTAAAAACGAGGTGCAAATATAACGGCTGCCGCCAATCTATTTACCTGCCAAACCTATTTTTTGCTGATTTTGTGCCCGTGCCAACCGACTGCCTGCTCAAATCGTTCTTATTTCTTAAAAGATTCTAATTTTGAACCCGATGGCATGGTTTCGTGAACCTGGATGGATGGAGGCTTTGGTGATCGCACTTTTTGTGCTGTTCTACTTTTTGTACATCCTGCGGGTGGTCAGGATCGGCAAAACACTTCGCACGCCCTACAGCACCGTATTTATCAAGTTGTTTTTTCGGGTGGCGTTCATGGCCCTGTTGCTGGTGGCCTACCTGGGGCCCTCCTTTGGAGACTCCAAGCGCGAGATCAAGTCGGTGGGCAAAGACATCATGATCTGCGTAGACCTGTCGAAGTCGATGGACGCCTTCGATGTGCAACCTACCCGTTTAGAGAAAGTGAAGTACGAGATGAAACGGCTGGCCGCTGCCTTCAGTTCCGACCGCATCGGCATCATCATCTTCTCCAGCGAAGCTTTCATGCAGTGCCCCCTCACCTACGACCAAAACGCTTTGAACCTGTTTATTGAAACAATGAACACCAACCTGGTGCCTTCCAGCGGAACCGACTTCGGCCCACCCCTGAAAATGGCGTTGAATAAACTGAACGACCAGGAAGGTCCCAGCACACAGCAAAAGTCGAAGATCATTGTGCTGATAAGCGATGGTGAAGACTTTGGCGAAGAAACCGATAACATCATCAAAGATCTGGAAGAACGCAACATCAAACTATTTACCCTGGGCGTGGGCACCGATGAAGGCAGCCCCATTACTACAGGCCGTGGTTACAAGACCGACCGCGAAGGAAAAACGGTGATCTCCAAGATCAATTCATCGTCCTTGCAGGCGCTGGCAGCAAAAACAGATGGCGAGTATTTTGAAATCAACGAATCGCGCAACGATGTATCAAAGCTCATTAACACCATCAACCGCATTGAAGGCGAATTGCGCGACACGCGTATGGTAGATGTTTCGGCCAACCGGTACCACTATTTTTTACTGGCGGCTTTGTTTTTGCTTGTCGCTGATATGTTATTGAATATAAAGACTGTGCGGATATGAAGTGGCTGATTTTGATTGTATTGTTGTTAACCACCATCGACCCGGGCGACATTCGGAAAATCAACGTGGCGAAGGCAGAGGCAAAGAAGGCCTACCTCGCAGGCGACTTCCAGACGGCCATTGCCCGGTACCGCTACCTGCTCGACAGTATGCAGGTAGACGAGGACGAGGTGCGCATGAACCTGGCCAATGCCTACTTTCAGGCCAACGACACCACCCAGGCGTTAAATGCCTATCTGCCGCTTACGCAGAGTAAGAATGCCAAATTAAAATCGGTGGCCCACCAGCAAATGGGCGTGCTGAACAACCGGCAGGGTAAACTGGAAGAAGCGCTGACTGAATTTAAGCAGGCCTTAAAGACAGATCCCACCAATGAAGATGCCCGCTACAACTATGAAATGGTGAAGAAGAAAATAGAGGAAAAGAAAAAACAGCAGCAACAAGACCAGAAAGACAAGCAGCAGCAAGATCAGAACAAAGACTCTAAAGATCAGAACGACCAGAACAAAGACCAACAAAAGCAAGAGCAGGAGAATAAAGA
>JBMOLS010000009.1:0-14254 GCA_049324055.1 Bacteroidota bacterium
TTCACGGCCAGCGGCAGTGGGATCAGTTTAGGTACAGACATTACGGAGGTGGCCGTTGCCAACAGCAGCACGGTACGCCAGACGGTTACCTACGTGATCACCCCCCGGATCACGGGCAGCGCAGTGGCATCGGACTGCAGTGGGTCGAGCGTGACGGTAGTGATGAGCATCGATCCGACTCCGGCTGTTACAATTAGTAACGGTGCAACTGTAATATGTTCCGGAGAGTCTACAAACATTGAGGCGAATGATCCAAACGGAGTGCTTGGGACAATATTCACCTGGACAGTTTCATCCAGCAATGTGACAGGAGCAACTCCTGGTACAGGTACTTCAATCAATCAATTGCTAACTACAACGGCTCCCAACCTTCCGGGTAGCGTAACTTACACCATAACACCCTCGGCCAACGGTTGCAGCGGTACGCCAGCCATGACTACGGTAACAGTGAATCCGAATCCTACCTTAGGCATAAGTGCAACAACTCTTTCCGTTTGTCATGGTCAGAATCCAGGAATTACTTTGTCCAATCCTAATAATGTTACAGGCACCCAGTATGTATGGACCGTAGCAAGCACAAACATAGTTGGTGCTTCCGATCAACTTGCCCCAGTACCTGCAGGCGCCATAAATACCATCTTAAACGTATCCGATCCCAATAACCCAGGCCAGGTTATTTACACTGTACAAGCGGTGGCGAATAACTGCTTCAGTGCGGCTCAAACGATAACAGTAAATGTACTACCTCCGCCAAGCTTCACCGCTACGCCCGCCACTTCACAAATCTGCTCAGGCAGTAAGACAGATATTACCCTTAACACCACCGTCACTGGTGCGCAAATTCGTTTGAAGTCTGTGAATTATGGCGCGGTGACTGGTACACTGTCAGCCGGTGCTTTATACACCAATGGGCAAAAAATAACCGAAACACTCCTCAATACTACCAATGCTCCGGTAACAGTACAATACGAGTTTGAGGCAATCGTAGGATCTTGTGCGCCCAGTGCACCTGTGATCCGAACGGTTACGGTTAACCCGAACCCTACCTTTAGCATCAATAACACTACGGCCACTATTTGCAGTGGAACATCACCTGCCATCAGTGTTAGCAGCCCTACTGCCGGTGCCGTGATTACCTTGCAGAATGTAACTTATGGTTCCATCACCAATGGAGCCTATGCCGGTGGTGGATCTTTTGGAACGGGTGGCGCCCTGGCTGAAGGCAACCTTGTAAATGCTACGAATAATCCGATTGTTGTTACCTACACATTCAGCGTAACAACGCCTGGCACAACACCTGTATGCCCTTTGAGTGTCTCCACGCAAAGCACCACTGTAACGGTATTGCCTGCACCTGCATTCACAACCGCCAACACCACACCACAAATTTGCTCCGGCAGCCCGGTGGATATTACCTTGAGTACACCGGTAACGGCCGGTCAAGTCCGGCTTAAATCTGTCACCTATGGAGCTGTTGTTGGAAATCTTTCTGCCGGATTGTTGTTCACGAATGGCCAAAAAATAACAGAAATACTCACAAACAATACAAATGCACCTGTTACCGTTCAATACGAACTTGAGGCTTTAACCGGTTCATGTTTACCAAGTGCTTCTCAAACCGTTTCTGTTATTGTTAATCCCAATCCAGTATTTACCATTACAAACCTAACGCCAGCTATCTGTAGCGGAGATACTCCCGACATCAGCGTAAGCAGCCCGACCTCAGGGGCCGTTATTGCCCTTCAAAGTGTAACGTATACCAATGTGTCGGGTGGTGCCTATGCGGCTGGAGGAACATTTGCAGAATCAGGAGCCTTGGCCGAAGGTGCCCTCACAAATACCAATCCGGTACCCGATATTCCTTCGGTTATAACCTATACATTCAGCGTGACCACTCCCGGCACCAATCCAGTGTGCCCTCTCAGTACATCGACTCAAAGTACCACGGTAACTGTTCAGCCTGTGGTAAATGTATCATTCTTTGGTCTACCTGCAGGCTCACCACCACAAATGGCGGAGAATCAGTTGCCCATTGTGCTAAGTGGAACAGAGGCAGGAGGGGTTTTTACCATTACTCCAGCGGAATCGGTGATTGGCGCCACAACAGTTGGTGGAGATGGCTTTGATAAAGTGACGTTCGACCCGGCTATAGTTGAGTTGGGTCTTAATACCATACGTTACACGTACACCGATGCGATTGGCTGTTCCGACTTTGAAGAGCAGGTGGTGTTGATTAACCCTGTTACATCCGTTGACTTTATCGTGGAAAAGGCTACACTAAATGCTACCCAAGAGTGGGAGCTTTGCGCTAACCAAGGCCTGGTGAAGTTGGTGGGTAATCCAGTGGTTTCAGCCGGTTTGCCTCCAGAATCCCGGTTTACAGCTACTTCGGGTTTTCTCCTCGGAAATGCCATCAACGTGGTGTTCCAGGGTGGCGATTATTTCATTGATACAGACGGACTGGTTTCTGACACGTACCTGGTGCGCTATACTTTCAAAAATGCCTTCAATGCCATCACCTTCAAAGAGTACCCGGTTCGAATCTTTGCCAGTCCCATTTCTACCATCATTGCAGATAACTCTTGTATTGAGGATGCCGTGCAGTTTAATGACGGATCTACCATTGAACCTACACCATTTGCTACAACCATAACGGCCTGGAACTGGGATTTTGATGACCAGTCGTTCAGCAACATTCAGAACCCCAGCCACTACTTTGGAGAAGCTCGTACACACGATATTGTACTGACGGTCACAACAGATCAGGGTTGCTCGTCCAGCAGTAGTAAGGCAGTCAGGGTTGGGGCTGTTCCTCAGGTGGATTTTACATGGACCAGCATTTGTACAAACGACTTCACGAATTTCAAAGATGAAACGCCAAAAGGTTTCTTCATTGTAACTAACTATCAATGGAATTTTGATGATGGTATTACAATTGTTGGTGCCCCGGGCGATGATGTTGTGGCTCCATCTACCCGGGGAAAATACGAAATGCCTCAGCACAATTATGGGGCTTTCGGTGCCTTCAACGTTAGGCTTACCATTGAAACGTCTGATGGATGCGTGAACACAAAGCAACGTACCGTGCGTATTCTGCCGTTTAAAGAAGTTGAATTGCAGCAAGGTCAGACCTACTTCGAGGATTTTGAAACCACCGATGGCGCCTGGGTGCCCGAATCACTTTTTAAGGAACGCGACATTAATGCACCTGAAGTCGATTCTGTTCGTCACAGTTGGATATGGAATTCGCCTGATGGAAATTACATAGATGGGGCGTCCTCCGGTGCCCGTGCGTGGTGGACAGGTCGCAGGGTGGTGACGAACCCTTATCCTATGAACACGCCAGCAGGCCAGAGTGAAAGGTATGTGAATCCGGATACTTATTTCAAGAATGAAACGTCTGCCCTGAACGGCCCCTGCTTCGACCTGTCGGAACTGACGCGCCCCATGATCAGGCTGGATTACATTTCGGACACTGAACTGAACCGCGATGGTGCCGTGCTGCAATACTCGGTAGATGGTGGCGCGAATTGGCGAATAGTTGGACCTCCCGAATCGAGCGCGAACCGAAACGAAGGAGTAAACTGGTACAATTCACTCAATATCCTGGGCCGCCCCGGTAATCAGAGCTTGGGTAACTTTGGATGGTCTGGAAAAACGTTGGAAACAGGAACGCAGAACTATCAATGGCGCACTGCGATGTTTAACCTGGATATGATACCGGCAGGGCAGCGTGATCAGGTGCGATTCCGCGTTGCCTTTGGTAGCGATGAGGACAACGAGCGCGAGCTGGACGGTTCCGTAGAACGACAATTTGAAGGCTTTGGCATTGACAACGTATTTATTGGTGATAAAACGCGCAACGTATTGATTGAACATTTCACTTACTCGCCTAATGGGGGCGGAACGCTTTTCGAAGACACGTATATCAATGGACTGAGCCAGCTCAGTTTGTACGAGAGGTCGTCATCCATTCAGGATTTTGTTGATATTCAATACCACCTGGGTATTCCGCAGGCAGGCCCGCTTAATCTTTACAACCCAATCGACCCCGCTGCACGTGGTCTGTTCATGGGTGTGCAACGTGCACCAGCCACGATTATGGATGGTAATAAAACACCCACAGGTACCCTGCAAAACCTGAACCTGATTGAGATCGACCGCAGGTCTTTGGAGGACCCTCAGTTTATCGTAACAATCGACACGGTCGCCACGAACGTGAACAATACCATCAACCCGGTATTAACCCTTCGTTCTTTGGCCGACCATACCGATCCATTGCTGGTCAACATCGCGTTGATTGAGACCAATGTGGCCGGTAATCTGAATGTGGTAAGAAAGCTGCTGTATGGACCAGACGGCCTGACACTCACCAATGCCTGGACAGCCGGTCAGCCGGCTACCATCGATAGGGGAGCCGTTGAAATTAATGTGCCCGTGGTAAACCCTGCCCTACTTAAAATGGTTGCATTTGTTCAGAATAAGAATACCAGGGAGATATACCAGGCCGTATCCATTGATGCGCCTAACAAGCGAGGTGCCGTTATTGTAGGCGTGCAAGACGATGAGCCGCTGGAGGCAAGGTTGAACGACATCAAGCTTTATCCGAACCCGGCATCGCAATCGGTACGTCTGGAACTGCCTGGTGAATTGCCAGCGGGAACTGCCTGGAAGATGGCTGATCAGCGCGGGGTGGTGGTTCGTGAAGGCGATTTCTCGAATCTGGTTGACAACGTGCGGGAAGTGGAGATAGGCAGTTTGCCGAATGGTGTGTACCTGGTGATCTTTACCACGCCTGGAGGCCAGGCCACGTACAAAAAACTGGTAGTACTAAATAGAAATTAGAGTTGCTTCAGTTGGTTAACCGCCAACTGAAGCTGCTTACACAGGTTGTTAACCTGCAAGGGCAGAGACTTTAAAGCCGTCTTGTTTTTGGCTTGCTGCTCTAAGTCTACCACCAGCGCTCTTGTGTTGTTTAAGCCTACCATACTTAATGAGGGTTTTATTTTATGCAGCGCCCGCGCTAACTGTTGCCAATCGCGCGCCCTGGCCGATGTTTTGATGTCGTCAATGGATTTTGGGATTGACTCAATGAAGGTATCGATCATTTCCTGAACGAAGGCGTCATTGTTGTTCGACACTTGTTTTAAATGGCTCAGGTCTACTGTCTCCACAGGTTCGGATACTTGCCCAGAGTTAGGGCTGTAATACTTAACCAGTATCCTAAAGAGGTCTTCAGGTGTGAAAGGTTTGGGTATACAATCGTTCATACCGGCCATCAGGCATCGTTCAATGTCTGCACGTGTAGCGTTAGCAGTTAGCGCAATAATGGGCGTCTGGCTCTTGGGTGCGTCACCCTGACGGATGGCTTTCGTAGCTTCAAATCCATCCATTACCGGCATTTGCACATCCATCAATATAATGTCAAAATGCTGGTTCTTAATTTTTTCAAGCGCCACATAACCGTTTTCGGCCATCTCTATGGCGCAATTCCAGTTCCTTAAAATGCTGTTGGCGTAAAGGCGGTTAATGTCGTTGTCTTCCACCAATAGAACTTTCAGGTTCTGGAAGGTGTTGCGGTAGGAGTCTGTTTGTTGTGCAGTAAGGGCATCGTGCGTAACATCTTCTGTTGTTCCCAATAGGTAGGGAATGGTTACGGAGAAGACCGAGCCTTTGTCTTCCTCACTTTCTACAATAATCTTTCCATTTTGCAACTCAACCAATTGCTTCACAATCGTTAGCCCCAGACCTGTACCTCCGTATTTCCTGGTTACGCTGGCATCGGCCTGGCTAAAGCTTTCGAAAATAGTGGAGAGTTTATCTCGCGGTATGCCAATACCGGTGTCCACCACATCGAAGCGAATAATGGCTTTCTTCTTGCCCGTTTTTTCGGCAGCACATTTTACCCGAATAGAGCCTACATGGGTAAACTTAATGGCATTGCTAATCAGGTTGATCAATATCTGGTTCAGACGCACCGGGTCGCCAATCAGAATCACATCTGCCGAGGGGTCGAGGTCTAACTGCAAATCCAGTCCCTTTTCTTTTACCTGTACTGTAAACGTATCGATGAGCGACAGCAACAGGTCTTCCAGCACAAAGCCGATTTTTTCAAACCTTAACTTACCCGATTCGATGGAGGCTAGGTCTAGGATATCGTTGATGATTACTTTCAGGTTATCGGCTGCACTGCGGATAGCGTTCAGGTAAATAAGTTTTTCTTCGGGCGAAGTATCTTTGCTTAAAAGCGCGGCCATTCCGGCAATACCGTTGATGGGGGTTCGGATTTCATGACTGATGTTGGCCAGAAACTGTTCCTTTGCCTTTTGTGCACGCAACAATTCTTCGGCATCTCGTTTCCTCTCAGTAATGTCCCGGCAGTCGAGTATCAATCCTTCAAGTCCTTCTTTCTGCTTCAGATTAATGGAGTTGAACTCCAGATACTTGTAAGTTTGATCTGAACAAAGAAATTGAAATTCAACACCCTCGTTGTAAGGCTTTCGGAGGCTTTGAGAATAATTGCGCTTAAACTGCGGGAGCGAGTCGGGAAGTATGAAATCGAAAAAGAGCCGGCCCACCAGTTTGTTGGGCTTGTATCCCAATACTTCTTCAACGGAGTTGTTGTGGTAAAGAATTTGGCCGCTGTAGTCTACCACGAAGATGATATCTGAGCCGTCTTCTACCACGGACTGGTAGAATCGCCCTTTTTTAACATAGTCGTTCAGTTTCTTCATGCCTCCGTCTTCAAATGCCGGCTGCTTCCATCTCTTTCAGGTAACGGTAAACAGACGATTTGCCGATGCCCAGGCGTTTAGCTACTTCAATCACGTTGTTGTCGTAGCGGTTCAGGTAGGTGCGTATCAGCCGGAAGGTAAATTCTTCCAAAGTCATTTCCTTCATCAGAAATGCTTGGTCTCCATTTAAACTATTGAACGAAATATCATCGGCTTTAATTTCGCTGTCATCGCACATTACCGCTGCCAGTTCTATTACCGATTTCAGTTCGCGCACGTTGCCTGGAAAAGGATATTGCAACAACTTCTCTTGCGCCTCCTGGCTTATTTTGATTTTGGGGAGTTTGTTTTCGCGGGTAAATTGGTCGAGGAAGAATTTGGCAATCAGCAGGGTGTCCTGCCCGCGTTCGCGAAGGGGGGGGAGGTGTATAGGCAAGCCCAGCAACCGGTAGTAGAGGTCTTCGCGAAAGCGCCCGTTTTTTACTTCTTCCAGCAGGTTTCGGTGCGTGGCCACTATAATGCGTACATCCAGCTTAATGGCTTCGTTGCCACCAATGCGTGTAACTTCTTTTTCTTGCAATATCCGTAGTAGCTTGGCTTGCAGGTTCAGCTCCATTTCGCCTATTTCGTCCAGAAACAGCGTACCCCCTTCGGCCTCTTCAAACTTGCCGATGCGCCTGTTTACGGCACCGGTAAAAGCGCCCTTCTCGTGGCCGAATAACTCGCTCTCTATCAATTCGCGCGGAATGGCGGCCACATTCACGGCTACAAAGGGTTTGTTTTTTTGTTTGGAGTTGTAATGAATGGCCTTGGCCACCAGTTCTTTACCCGTGCCGGTTTCTCCGGTAATCGAAATCGTGATGTTGGTCTTCACTGCCTTTTCCAGCAGCGAAAATATTTTTTTGATGGCCGGGCTGGTGCCGATGATGCTCTTTTCAAACTCGTACTTGGTAGATATCTCTTGCTTCAGCCAGTCTATTTCTTTGATGAGCGATGACTTCTTTCTGGCGTTGTTGATGGAGTTCAGGATTCTGTCTTTTGCCTCCTCATCTTTGCTGATGTAGTCGAACGCCCCCGCTTTCAGCAGCCCCACTGCGGTGCCAATTTTTTCTTGCGCGGATATGATGATTACACTGATGGAAGGATCAAACTCCAGAATGGCCTTCAGCACTTTTTCTCCCTCCATGTCAGGAAGGGAGTAATCCAGGGTAACAACAGATGGTTTTTTATGAAGGTGGGCCAGGCATTCTTTGCCGCTGGAGAAAAAATCCACTTCAAAGTCGGGATTCAAATCCAGTACAAAGCGAAGAAACTTCGTGTAGGCGGGGTCGTCTTCTACAACAAAAATGCGAACGGGGTCTTTTTCGTACATGCAGAAAATTAGGGCTACAAATTAACATCCGCAACTGTTTCAAAATTACCATTTTATCAACACTTTTATAAGTTCTGAAATGGCAACTGACTATGATACCTGCCTTCGATAAATTAACCGATGCCGAAATAGAGCGAATGTTGCGGGCGCCACTGCTAACTTGCATACTGATTGCCGGAGCCGACAATAATATTGACCGTAAGGAAATACAGGAGGCTATACAGGTGGCGCGAAGAAAGGCGAACAAATCGAAAGCCAGCCTGATGGAATTCTACCAGCTGGTGGGCGAAGATTTTGAAGACAAGTTGAAAATTGTGCTGCAGAGTTTTCCTGTTGAAGCAACGCAACGCAACCCATTGATAATTGAAGAGTTAACGATGTTGAACGAAATTTTTCCCAAACTCAGTAAAACCTTTGCCACCGAGTTTTATGGCAGCCTGAAAGACCTGGCATTAAAAATAGCGTCCTCATCGGGTGGGCTGCTGGGGCTCAACGCCATCGGCCACGAAGAGGCCCGTTACGTTAACCTGCCTATGATTCAAAACCCGGCTCAATAAATTGGCGCCCACACGACTATCTTTTTTCAGCAGCGCCATCGTTCCCTTTCGGCTGGTGTTCCTCATGTGGTTGGTGTTTACCATTCAACTGCTGTATAATATAGACCTCGCATTTCTGGGAATATTGCCCCGAACAGGATGGGGGTTAGTGGGTATTTTCACGGCACCCATGGTGCATGGCAACCTGCAACACCTTCTTTCCAATACGTTCCCGTTATTGTTTTTGGGTTCTACACTTTTTTTCTTCTACCAGCAGATAGCGCACCGTGTTTTTTTGCGATGTTATTTCATTACCAACATCATTGTTTGGCTGTTTAGCACGCGCTTCAGTTTTCACATTGGTGCCAGCGGGCTCATTTACGGATTGTCGGCCTTTCTTATCTTCTTCGGATTGTTGCGCAAAGATTTCATTTCGCTGTTCATTTCTATCGTGGTAATCCTTTCGTATGGTGGAATTTTTTATGGAGTTTTGCCCATAGATCCCCGCATTTCGTGGGAGTCGCACCTGGCAGGCTTCATCGTAGGAACGATCAGTGCCTTCCAGTTGAAAGATAAGAAAAGGGTGTATTAACGATCATGGATGCTGCCGCCAAAGAAATTATAGCCAGCCTGAAAGCCGGAAAGTATGCTCCTGTGTACGTGCTGCAAGGTGAAGAGACCTATTACATTGATTTGATTTCCAACTACATCGAAGAACATGCCTTAAGCGAATCTGAAAAGGGATTCAATCAGGTGATTGTGTATGGAAAAGATGTGTTGATGAACGAGATATTGACACACGCCAGGCGTTTCCCCATGATGGCTGAGCGGCAGGTGGTGATTGTGCGCGAGGCCCAGGACATACCCGATCTTCAGAAAGATACTGGTGCCAAATTGCTGTTGGATTACCTGGCGCGCCCCGTGCCCTCCACCGTACTGGTGTTTTGCCACAAGCACAAAACGCTCGATAAAAGGCGCGAACTGGGAAAGAAAATCGATCAACTGGCCGTGTCGGCTACGTTTAAGAAGCCCTTTGAAAATCAGCTTCCCACCTTTGTGCAAGAGTATGTGAAGGCAAAAGGGGCAAAGCTGGATGATGAGGCAATGCGGGTGTTGTGCGAATACGTGGGCAACGACCTGAACAGGCTGGCCAACGAAATCGACAAGGTGCTGATTGCCGTGGAGAAGGGCGAAACCATAACCGCAGAAAAGGTGATGAGCCAGGTGGGCATCAGCCGCGAGTATAATATTTTCGAATTACAGAAAGCGCTGGTGATGAGGGACGCTTTGCAGGCCGCAAAAATCGTTCACTACTTCGAAAGTAACACCAAAAAGAACCCGGTAATACCGGTGGTGGCTTTCTTATACTCGTTTTTCAGCAAACTATTGGCGGCTTCCAATCTTACAGATAAAAGTGAGCGAGGTCTGGTTAGTGCTCTAAAAATCAATCCTTTTACTGCTAAAGACTATAGTGTTGCTTTACGCTATTACGGAACGTTGAAGTTGGTGGAAAATATACACTTGCTTAAAACGGCCGACTTGAAATTAAAGGGGGTGGATGCGGGTAGTGTCGATGAAGGACAGATTCTGAGAGAGGTGGTGTTTCAATTAATCTTGTAGTGAGCAGATGGCACCTGCCATTCGGCAACACGGCAGATGGATAATCGGTAATATTTGATTAGCTTTGAGTCCATGCAGTTCAATTTTTTGGCATGGCTAAATTTTTTAGACTGAGTTCTGCAATTTTTTTCTGCATAACAGGTTTTTTGAAAAAGACCCAGATGAGGATTTTGATCTTTGCTGCTGTCTGGTTGGTGGTAGGGGAGGTAGCAGCGCAGCAGGCATTGAACGTACAAACCGCTGACGAAGTGTTTCGCCACGGGGTAGATTTGCTGGCACACCAGCAATATGGTGCGGCTCGCCATGTCTTTGCGCGTTTCAGTGCGCAATATCCCAACGATGTGAGAAAACCAGAAGCAGACTATCAGGCGGCTTTCTGTGCCGTTAACTTGTATCATGCCGATGGCGAGCGCCAGATGGAGACTTTCATCCGCAGCTACCCCGACCATCCCCGGTCGGCCACCGCAAACTTCGAGTTGGCCTCGCTGTTTTACCAGCAAAAGAACTACAATAAGGCCATCACTTATTTCTCTAAAACGCAGTTCCGCCTGCTCACAGCCGAACAGCAAAACACAGGGCACTTCCGCTGGGGCTACAGTTTGTTTAGTCAAAAGAAACTGAGCGAAGCGCTGGATCAATTCAACTTCACTAAGGCACAAGGCGGCAACTACGGCCCTGCGTCCAGCTACTATGCCGGCTACATCGAGTACAGCCAGCAGGACTATGCCAATGCGCTGATCGATTTGAAGCGTGCTGAGCTAAGCCCCGCTTATGCCACGGTGGTGCCCATTTATGTTGCCCAGGTGCTTTTCAAGCAGGGTAAAAACGATGAGGTGATCGCGTACTACCAGCAGGTGAAAAACCGCGAGGGCGTTAATCAAGTGGAAGAAATAGCGTTGCTGGCTTCTGAAGTGTACTTCCGCAAAGGCGATTACACAGCCGCGCTTCCAGGCTACCAAGTTTACCTGGACGACCATAAGTCGGCCGACCGTGCCGTTCTTTACAGGGCAGGCTATTCGGCCCTGAAGGCAGAGCAAGATGAAACGGCCATTGGCTATTTGAAACGGGCTGCCTTGGGTGCCGACAGCGTGGCCAACTACGCATCCTACTTGCTGGGCTCTTTGTATCTGAAATCAAACCAAAAACCCCTGGCGCTGGCGGGCTTTGAAATGGCCCGGAAATTTAAAGCCGACAAGGTGTTGGCGGAAGAAGCCTCTTTTCAATACGCCAAAATTGCCTACGATCTGGGACGCTCTGATCAGGCCATCGATGAATTGGAGAATTTCATTACCACCTACACCACCAGCGACCGCCTGGCAGAGGTTAAGGAAATTCTCTCGCACGCTTACATCAATGCCAACAACTACAACAAAGCCATCGAATATATTGAGTCTTTGAGCAGGAGAGGCCCCTCACTCGATCGGGCCTATCAAAAGGCAACGTACCTGAAAGGCACTGAGTTGTTCAACATGGAACGTTACCCCGAGGCCATTGCCATGTGGGAGAAGTCGGTGCAATACCCCATAGATGCAGCGCTGGCGGCCGAGGCGCACTTTTGGTGTGGAGAGGCTTACTCCATCGGCCGCAGGTACGAACTAGCCATCGATCATTACGCGCCACTGTTATCGCCCAACGCCACGGTATCGCCTTCGCTATTGTCGAAAGCGCGGTATGGGCTGGGTTATGCATTCTATAACACCCAACAATATGATCGGGCGCTGTTCAATTTCAGGGAGTTTGTAAATAAAACTGCGAAGGCCGATGCCAACTACCCCGATGGCTTGTTGCGCTTGGCCGATTGCCAATACGTAAGTAAGCAATACAACGAGGCGTTGGCTACCTACCGGCAGGTGTTGCAAACTGCTTCTCCCGATAAAGACTATGCCCACCTGCAGGCGGGCGTTATATTGGGTATACAGCGAAAGTACTCCGAAGCAACCGATGCGCTGACTCAGGTGGTGAAGAACTTTCCTCAATCGGGTTACCGCGAAGAGGCTTACTTCCAACTGGCGCAGCTCGATTTCGAACAAGGTAAATATGCGCAGGCCGTTACCGGATATGGACGTGTGATTGAAACGAGTGCATCTTCGCGGTTTGTTCCCTATGCCTACATGCGCAGAGCGGCCTCCTACTATAACCTGAAGGAGTACGACAAAACTGCCAACGACTATATGACCGTTGTGGACAAGTACCCCACGCACCCGGTGGTAAAAGATGCGCTGCTGCCTTTGCAGGAAGCCCTGGGGTTGGCTGGCAGATCGTCAGAATTTGAAGATTACCTGGCCCGGTTTAAGAACGCCAATCCCGATGTAAAAGGCATTGAGTCCATCGAATTTGAAACTGCGAGCAATCTGTTCTTTAACCAGGAGTACGGCAGGGCCATTCAGCGATTTACCGACTACCAGCGTTCCTACCCGGAGAGTCCGCGCCTGGCAGAGGCGAGGTATTACCAGGCAGAATCATATTACCGGTTGAAAGATTACGATAGGGCTTTGGAGGTGTATTTAACGGTGGCGGATGAATCGGCCTTCAGCATGTTGTCGCGGGTGGTGGCGCGTGTGGCTGAGTTGGAGTTCCGCAAAGGGCGTTTTGACGTAGCTTTGAATTACTTCGGGCGGTTGGTGCATTTGTCGAATAACAAGAAAGAACAATACACAGCTTGGAGCGGGCTGATGGAGTCGCACTATTTGCTGGCCCAGTACGACTCTGCCGATGTGTATGCGCGCATCATACTGGAGAAGGGCAACATCAACGCGGGTGCGGTAAACAAAGCTTCGTTGTATTTGGGTAAAACGGCCATGGCCCGTGGCGATTATGAAACTGCGAAAGATGAGTTTTTGAATACCCTCAATACCGCACGCGATGAGTTTGGTGCCGAAGCCAAGTATTTGCTGGCCGAAATCTTCTATCTGTCAAAAGACCATAAGACATCCAACGAAACGTTGTTTAGCCTCATTAGCGATTTTGCCGCTTATCAGGAATGGGTAGGCAGGGCTTTTCTGCTGTTGGCCGATAATTACCTGGCTATGGGCGATAACTTCCAGGCGCGCGCAACGCTAAAATCCATTATCGACAATAATTTTCCTTTGATACACATTCGCGACCTGGCAGCGGAGAAGCTGAAAAAATTAGACAGCGAACTTCAGCAGCAGGTTGAAAAAGATACTACCGACAACCAATGAAGGGAAACACAACATATCTGCTTTTCCCCGCGCTCGCGCTGGCGATGGTCTGCCTGAGCTTTTCATCGTTGCGGGCCCAGGAGAAGTGGGAGGAGGGAGGCGAGATTGAAAGCGTGGAAATTGAAATTGTGAAAGAACGCCAGATTACCTTACCAAGGGCCAACCGTAATTTTGAAAAGATACCTCCGCGACCGGCAGAACCCGTTGTGCCGGAAATGACCTACGATTTCAAGAACTTCAGGTTCAGCACACCCGATTTCCAGCCAACAATCAGGCCGCTGCGACTCAAAGCGGAAGAGTTACAGAAAATCAATGGGGGCTACGTAAGTGCTGGGTTTGGAAACTTTGCATCACCCTTTTTGGCGGCCTCTCTTACTTCCAAACGGAACGAAAGCCGTTACTATGGTGCCGATTTCCTTCATCGCAGCTTCGGTAAGGGGCCGGTGGGTGGGGCCAATTCGGCCAGCGGCAACACCCAGGTTAATTTATTCACCAAAGGTTTTAATAAGGTGCTGGCAGCCGGGCTGCAGGCAGGCTACGAAAACATAGCCACCCACTTTTACGGATACCAACCCTCTACACGCGAGGTAAAACGCGACACCTTGCGGCAGATATACCACATTGTTTCGGTGGGCGGACAACTTGAAAACGTAAAGCCTGGTGATTTCAACTTCCGTTTGGGGGGCAACTTCAGCTACCTGGACGACTATTACCGTGCAGCCGAAAGTGTGGCAGGCATCGACTTTAACAGCGACTACCTGCTGGGCGAAAACAAATTCCTGCTCATGGAAGGTTCGTACAGATTGCTCG
>JBMOLS010000010.1:0-14033 GCA_049324055.1 Bacteroidota bacterium
TGAGCTTGCCATGATAGAACTCATCGAGGTCGCCCAGCACTTCTTCGGCCAGGTCGTGCCGCAAAAAGCTCAGCAAAAAACGTTGTGCCCACACGGGCGGTTGATCCCTCCTGTTCCTCATGGCACCTGGGTTAAGAAACGAACTGAACGCTGAAACCGGGGTACTGTTGCCACAAGGTCATTTTGAAATCGCGCGATTCTTTCAGTACGCGCTTACCCAACGCGGTGATGGTAAAAATGCGCTTCCGTCTTCCGCCCCGCTCGGCCGTGGCCTGCCCCATCTTCGAGGCAAGCAAGCCTTTTTGCTCCAGCCGGTCGAGTGTGGAGTGTGTTGCCCCAATGGAAATAGGCCTGCCGGTTTGCAGTTCAAATTCTTCGGCAATACGATAGGCGTAGGCTTCTTCCTGCAGAATGCCCACCAGCAACAACAGCACTTCTTCCAGGTCGCCAATGCGTGTTTCCTTCATAGGTATATGGTACTATTTTGTAGACAATATACGTGCATGCGCTGCTATTTGTTCTACAATTAAGTACAAAATGTGGTAGAAAAATGAGTTTTTACCTTGTAGCCCTTCCCAAGGCCAGATGGCTGGTGTGTTACCTCTATTGCCCACGTTCGTCTATGTAGACACGCTGCGAAGGGCGGGTGGCCCCCTCCTCAAAAGGCTTCAACCGACTGGCCCAATCGAAAAGTTTAATGTAACTTGGTTGTAAAACCCCGTTGCTATGGCAAAGAGATTGGTAAAAGGATCTGACAAAAAAATATTTGGTGTGTGCAGTGGCCTGGCGAATTACTTCGACATGGACCCCACGGTGATGCGCATCATTTTCTTGGTGGCCTTCTTTGCTTTTGGTACGGGTCTGCTACTCTACCTGGTGTTGGCGCTTGTAATGCCCACCCGCTAACCTTTATTCGCTTACTTCAAAGTCTACTACAAAAGGCTCTTCCAGAATGTTGAGCTTGCCCAGCAGGGCGCCAAACTTTTTGTGCTCGGGGTGTGGCAGGTAGGCATCGCGGGCGGCCGCATCTGCAAACGTGAGCAGGTACACGTGTGTGAATCCCTTGTTGAGGTTTTCGGGACTGTTGTTTACACCGTACTCAAACTTCACGATGCCCGGAATGGTGTTGGGCAGGTTGCGGAAGGCAGCCGTTACCTCGGCAATCTGTGCTTCGGTGGCCGTGGCTTTGTACTTAAACACCACAATGTGTTTGACTTGTTTGGAGGCGGGAAGGGTGTAAGCCAGGCAGATCACAGCCACCAGCGCGGATATCAAGAGCATTTTCATACGCTAAAGAGGGTTTCTTTTAAAAGTACATAAATCTGCCCGCTCGCGGAACCACTGGTGCTGTTTTGTGAAAACCGGAATTTTTGGTGTATATTCATCACCCGCCTGTACTGCCCGCGTCCCAAATGGTGGCTGCCCTGAAGTGTTGACGCACCGCTTTCAAAGATTTGAAACCTAACCCTTTCAACACCTATGAACTTTAAACCCGCTATGAAATCGAAAGAGGACATTGCCGCAGAGCAACCCCGCTACGAGTCCATTACCAAATACATGGTACCGGTGGGCAAACTCATCACCTTTCATCCGGAACAAAGCATCGAGGAGGTGATCGATATTATCATCTCGAAAGGCATTTCGGGCGCACCCGTGCTGGATCAAAGCCGTAAGCTGGTGGGCATTATTTCTGAAAAAGATTGCCTGCGCATTATTGTAGACCAGGCCTACCACAACCTGCCGGGCTCCACGCGCAAGGTGGCCGATTATATGACGGCCCAGGTAAAAACCATCCCATCGAACACCGATGTGGTGGAGGCCGCCAACGAATTTCTGAACACGCCCGTGCGCAGGTTGCCGGTGGTTGAAAACGGTGTGTTGATTGGGCAGATCAGCCGGAGGGATATACTGAAAGCTTCGAAAAATATTGCTGCCACTACCTGGTAGACCGGTAGGGGCGCTGACGAGGAAGCCGCAGGCGGAAAGCCCGTGGGCGATGACCCACCTGCGGCATGCAGGCCGTATGTCTTGCGGAAAGAGCGCTATATTTGCCCCTCAAAATGGTTTTTGGATTATGCGTCTTGGTCAGTTAGCCAGAAAGCTTTCCGTTACGCCTTCGCAGGTGTCGGATTATTTCGCTTCTATATCGGTACCGATCGATCCTCACACGAATGCCCGCGTTCCCGATGCGCACCTGGCACAGGTTATTGAACATTTTGCCCCGGGGCGGCTGAAGGAAATACTGGCGGTGGCCGATGAGCCGGCAACCACGCTCAACACCCCGGAAATAGTGGAGGACATGCCGGTGGAAGAAGAGGCCGAACCAGCAGCGCCCGCGCCCCTTGAAACCCTGGCCGAGGTATCGGAACCGGCACCCGGGCCCCATGAATTGCCGGAGCTGATTAAGGCGCCCAAAGTAGAACTGTCGGGTTTAAAGGTGCTGGGAAAAATTGACCTACCCGAACCGAAGAAAAAAGGGCCAGCACCCGAAGACGTAGCGGCCCCTGCCGAAGGGGAGGTTACACGCCCCGCCCAGGAAAGAAGAAGGCCCCCTTTTGAACGGAAACCACAACGGCCCCAGAAACCGCGCAAAAACCCGGTAGCACTACAGCGCGAACGCGAAGAGGCAGAAGCCCGTAGAAAGCGCGAGGAAGAATTAAAAAAACAAAAAGAGCGTAAGGCGCAGCATTATTTCAAAAAGGTGAAGCCAAAAGCACCTTCCAAGAAAGCAAAGTTGGTTGACGAAGAGGTGGAGGTGCTGCCTAACCTGGAAGAGCGACCCAAAACCCTGTGGGGCCGCTTCATAAAGTGGCTGAATACCTGAGGCCCTAGTTTACCTTTATCAATTCCACTTCAAAGACCAACGTTGAAAAAGGAGGAATCTGCGACCCGCTGCCCCGATCACCGTAGGCGAGCTCGTAAGGAATGTATAACATCCACTTATCGCCTTCTTTCATCAGTTGCAAGGCTTCTGTCCAGCCACGTATCACACCACCTACGCTGAAGGTAGCGGGCTGACCACGCTTTACTGAACTATCGAACACGGTACCGTCAATCAATGTGCCGGTGTAATGAACGGTTACCCGATCGGTAGCCACAGGTTGCTTTCCATTGCCTTGCGTAATCACCTTGTATTGCAGGCCGCTGGCGGTGGTAACTACACCCTCTTTGCCTTTGTTTTCGGCCAGGAATTTCTGCCCCGCTTCTTTGGCTTTAGCGCTTTTGCGCGTCATGGCCTGCTGCATGTAGTTTTGCACCACCATCATGGCCTCATTTTGTTCAACTTTAAGGGGGCGGCCGTTCAGCGCATCGTCTATGCCCATGGCCAGTGCCTCGCTGTTCAGTGAGTCAGCACCCTGTGCTTTCACGTTGCCGGCCATGAGTGTGCCCAGCGCATAGCTGATTTTTACGTGCTCATCGCCCAGGTTCAGTTCTTTGGGCTTCTTGAGTTGCTCGTTCTCTGCCTTCAGGCGGGCAATCTCGTCTTGCATTTCTTTTTTGGATTGCGCCAGCAGCGAACCTGCCCCGCATACCAACAGCAAAATAAAACTCGCTATGCGCATGTGTTGTAGCTTTTGTTTTGAGATGCGCAAAGAAAACAAAATCCGGCTGCTAACTCAAAACAATGGGCAGGTCGCGGTATCTTTTTCCGGTGGCCGCAAAAATAGCGTTGGCCAATGCCGGGGCTACCGGTGGCACGGGTGGTTCGCCCACGCCTGTGGGCTTCTCATCGCTTTCCACCAGGTGCACAAAAATCCTGGCGGGTGCATCGGCCAGGCGCGCTACCTGGTAGCCATCGAAGTTGCTTTGTTCCGCCTGACCCCCTGCGAAGCTGATGCCGCTTTTCAGGGCGGCACCCAATGCAAACACGGCACCGCCCTCGAACTGATTGACCACCGAGTTGCGATTGACCACCACGCCACAGTCTACGGCATAGTGCAGTTCGGGGATGGTGAGTCGGCCGTTTTCTACCGCCACTTTTACCACACAGGCTACGTAAGTGAGGAAGCTGCGATGGGCGCAGATACCCATGCCCTGACCCTTGGGCAAGGCAGTGCCCCAACCCGATTTTTGGGCCACTAATTCTATCACACCACGCAATCGCTTCGTGCTCCACGGAAACAGCGCCAGCGGCTCACCATAGTTGCCGAAGCCTTCCATCATTTGATCGAACGGAATGTTGCGGTCGGGGCCCAGCAGTTCCAGCAGGTTTTTCACGGGGTCTACTTTTCTCAGGGTGGCAATCTCATCAAGCATGCTGCCAATGGCGAATGCGTGCTGTATGTTGCTGACCGAGCGCAGCCAGCCGATTCGGGTTTTGGCCTTCGCTTCGTGCGACTCGCACGAAATGTGGGGGATGTCGAAGGGCAGATCGACCATGCCGAGTTGCAGTTCACCAAAGGAAGGTTCGTGGGCATCTGCCGTAGTTGTTCCATCGATGGGTGGAAATGCGGAGCGATGATTCCAAGCCACCACTTTTCGGCTCTTATCTAACCCTACGCGTATGTGCTGGGCGCTGCAGGCGTGGAAGAAATCGTGCCGGATGTCGTCTTCGCGTGTCCAGGTAACTTTAACGGGGGCATTGATCTTTTTGGAGATCAGGGCCGCTTCTACCACGTAGTCGGGTTTGGATTTTCTGCCGAACCCTCCGCCCAGCAGCGTAATGTTCACGGTAACGTTTTTCACATCCACTTCCAACGCCTGGGCTACACTGTCGCGGGCCCATTGCGGGTGTTGGGTGGGGGCCCATACTTCGCAGGAGCCGTCTTTGAAGTGCGCCACTGCGTTGGGGGGCTCCATGGGCGCATGCGAGAGGTGGGGGATGGTGTACGTAGCTTCTATCTTGAAGGCAGCAGTGGAGATGGCCGCATAGGCATCGCCTTGCTGGCGCCTGGTGTTGCCTTTGGTCTGCACTTTTTGAACCAGTTCCTTTACATACGTGCGCGTGTCGTAATCGGCATTGGCACCCAGGTCCCACTCCACCTGTACTTGTTTGCGCCCCTGCATGGCGGCCCACGTGCTGTTGGCCACTACCACCACGCCTCCTAACGGACTTTGGAACGGGGCGGGGAAGCCACTTCCGGCCAATTCAAACACCTGCTCTACGCCTGCTACCTTCAGGGCTTCTGTAGCATCGAAACTTTTTACTTTGCCGCCTGCCACGGGGCAGCGCAGTACGGTAGCGTACTTCATGCCCGGCCGCACTACATCCAGGCCAAACACCGCTTTGCCGGAAGAGATGTCGTGCACATCAACAATACTGGTAGACCGGCCTATGTAGCGCCACTCCGATTTTGGTTTAAGCGCCAATGTTTCCTGCGCGGGTATTGGCAAACGGGCAGCGTCTTCGGCTAATTCGCCAAATCCCAATTTTTTCCCGGAGGCTTCGTGCACCACTTCATGGTTCTGCACCTTGCAGGTGTCCGGAGCCACACCCCAACGCTGGGCTGCCGCTTGTTGCAGCAGGGTGCGTGCCATGGCGCCTGCCTTGCGCATGGGCTCGAAGAACATGCGCACCGAAAAGGAGCCATCGGTATTTTGATTGCCATATTTGGCCTCATCGCCCGGGGCTTGCACCACTTTCACGCGCTGCCAGTCGGCCTCCATTTCATCGGCAATAATAAGCGGTAAGCCTGTGCGGATACCGGTACCCATTTCGGAGCGGTGTGCGATGATTTCTACTGAGCCATCGCCATGCAGGGTAAGATACACATTGGGAGAAAACAACGCTGCACTTGCTTTTTCAGCAGGAGTGCAACCAGCCTGTATGCCCAGAATGATGCCGCTTACGCTGATACCTGTAAGTTTGAGGAAATCGCGCCTGTCTATCTTGCGGATCAATTCCTTTTCTATGGGGTTCGAAAATTTTTTCATGGTTCTGATGGCTTAAGGAATCACATTACTCTGATTTTGATGTTGCGGAAGTACACGTTGGCACCATGGTCTTGCAGGGAGATGGCCCCGGTTTTCGATTTATTCCACCCCGGGTAATCGACCCATTTGCTGCGCTGGTAGCGGTTCTCGTACTCTTCGCTGCCCTCTTCAAACGCTACCACTTTCTCGCCATTGAGCCAGTGCTCCACCTGCCCGTTGTTGTAGACTATTTTGGCGGTGTTCCACTCGCCCACCGGCATCAGCTTTTTGGTAGCTGCCGCCTCGAACATGTCGTAGTTGCTGCCGGCCTTTTGCGCGTCTTTCAGTTGGCCTTGCCAGCCGTTGTCGTCAATCACCTGGTATTCGGGCCCGGTTTCGTAGTCGTGCGCATACTCGGAACTTTCCACCACGTGGTATAAAATGCCACTGTTGCCACCGGGTGTTATTTTCCAGTCTACCGTCAGTTCAAAATTGCCGAACTGGCGCGTGGTCATCAGCGACCCACCGTGTTCTCCACTGCCTTCGCCCAGACCTTCGCCATTACAAACAATCATGCCTTCCTGCACCAGCCACAGCGGCCCGATGGAGTCGCGGTTATAGCGCTTCCAGCCATTCAGGGTGGTGCCATCGAAAAGCAGTTCCCACCCTGCCGCCTTTTCTGCTTCGCTCAGGGTGTTGGGTAAAACTTCTGTGGCTTCGGTGGTTTGTTTCTGTGGCTGACAGGCCGCTATCAGGCCGGCTAGCGCCACCAACAGGTAACGGGTAGTGGGATGCACGCAGGTTTTGATTTGTTTGGAGTATCAATGTACGCATTCGGCTTCCCCCTTTCAACAAAAATCCACTTACTGCCTGTGCTTGTTTTGCAGGTGGTAACTTTAGCGCATTCGCACCGTCATGAAAAAGAAAGAATGCCCTTCTTGCGCCATGGAGATTGATGCCTCAGCCAAAGTCTGCCCCATCTGCAGTTATGAGTTTGCTACTTACCCGGCCAGTGTAAAATGGATTGCCTTGCTGCTGGCGTTGTTGTTTCTGGCTACCTTCTTTTTACTGTAAGAGCGGCTACTTCATGGTGAAGTGAAAGGCTATGTCTTGCCGTGGCGGCTGAAGGGAGCGGCTGAGTTGGTGGGCGAAGGCCGTGGCGTTGAGAAAAAACACAACCAGGTATCCGGTGTTGAACAGGAGGGGATTGAAATTCCAATAGCCCTGGTAAGTGAGCATGTCGTAGCCGAACATCACCACACCCAGAAAAATGCTGCCAATGGCAAACCACGCCCCTGCGCGTTCGAAAACCAACGCGCGCACCACGATGACAATGACGTAGGCCAGGATGAACCAGGCCACCACCAGGTAGGCAGGCACCAGGCTGCTGTAAGTGAAGGCCGGTGTGGCTAATGTGAGCAGGATGAAGATCAGGTTGATGGTGAGCAGGATGTACTTGGCCAGTGCATTCGTGTCGTCAGGGAAGAGCCTGGCAATAAAGAGCAGGCCCCACATCATGGTGAGGTACAACGTAAGGTATTCTAGTTTTACGGCCAGTTCCCAATCTACCTGCGGAAACCAGTTAACAAACAGGTAGAGGTTGGTGAGGACGGACCGCAACGCCCAGGTAAGGCAGATGGCGGCAAAGTAAAGGGCGGCCCTGTCGCGTTTAAAGAAGAGATAAAGAATCAGGAAGAAAAAGCCGATCAGGCCGAGGCCTCCGAACAACACAATGTTGGTGATCACTGCTTGCTCCCGCCTGGCATATAACTGGTCGGGCAGGCCCAGGTAAATATGGTCGTTGCTGCCACCCTTGCGGTGATAGAAGTTAGACACCTGCAGGTGCAGTTCTACCGTATCTTTTGTGCACGGAAAAACAATGGTTTGCGGCAGCCATTGGGGTGTAGAACTTTTGCGACTGGTGCCCACTTCGCCATTGGCTGCTAGGGGTTGCCCGTTTACCCACAGTTGGTAGCTGGTGTAAAAATCGGGCAGCTCCAGCGACAGAACGGGGGGCGCGTTGCGCAGCACAACGGTAGCGCTATACGTTGCATAACCTTGTCCGCTCAGCGTGTTCAGGCCATCATGCTGTCCATTCCATACCGATGGAAAAGGGAAGTAGGCCGGCCTGAGCGTGGCCGTTTCCTGCGGCAGTGCCAACTGGTTCCAGTAAAACCGCCAGTCGCCCGCCAGGGGCAGTGAGCCGCGACTGGAAAAATCCCATTCGCGCAAGTCGATTACGCCTTTGTGAACCCGAGGCAACCAATCCTGACCGGAGGCGTTTTGAAGAGACAATAAAACAACGAGCGGGAAGAGCGCTTTCCGGATGTTCATGGAGGTAAAAGAGTGAACAATATTACAGGAAGGTGCAGCAAATAGAAAACGGGCGGAACTTTATAATCCGCCCGTTTTCACGAAAATCTTACTTCAATCTTGCTTTGAAAAAGGCGAGCGTATGCTGGTACGCATCGTTGCTAAATGCCTCGTTGAATTTCGGGTTGCTGGGGTTGGCAAAGGCATGGTCGGCATCGTACGATTTGATGGTTAGGTTTTTGCCGGCTGCGGTCATGTTCTTTTCAAACTTGTCCATTACGTCTTTGTTGATCCAGCGATCTTGCGTGGGCCAGATGTTCAGCACATCGGTGTTGAGGTTTTTGAGTCGCTCCACATTTTCTTCGGGCATGCCATAATACATTACGCAAGCCGCTGCCTGCTTGGCCGCGGTGAGCGAGGCTTGTAAGGATTGGCCACCGCCAAAGCACCAGCCAATGGTGCCCACCTTGGCGCGCGGGCCTGCGTAGGCCAGTGCCCCTTTCACAATGGCATCGCCCCGTTCTTGCTTAAACGCCTGCATGTATTGGCCCGCAGTCTGTGCATCAGTGGCCAGTTTGCCATCGTACATGTCGAGGGCCAGCACGTTTACATTGCCCAGGTCGTTGTATAATTTTTCGGCTTCTCTTTTAATGTGGTCGTTCAGTCCCCACCATTCCTGGAAAACGAAAATCCAGTTGTTGCTTTTGGATTTGGCTTCCAGCAGGTAGCCTTTTCCTTCCCCTCCATCTGGGGTTTTGAAGGAAATCATTTTTCCGCCCGCCTGGCTTATGTGCACATATACTTCAGGATCGGGGTGTTCGGCATTAAAACTTTTGTTCGATGCAAAGAGTGCAAACTTGTCGGTAGCCGAAGTATGGCACACCGTTATGTCGTCAGTCTGTGCCCAGCCCATGGTAGCTGCTGTCACTGCAAAAAATGAAAGGACTAATCTTTTCATAACATTTTAGGTTTGAAGTTTCTGTGTCAATCTTTCCACTGCCCCGTTACCACGCGGTCGTAGGTAATAAAGTCGGTATTTACCGGCTCGTAGCCTTTTTGGCGCATTTGCAGCGCAATTTGCCCGCGGTGGTAGGTGCCGTGGTTAACAAGGTGAATCATGATATGTTCAACCTTGTTTTCGTAATAATCGCCCACATAGTTTTTGTATTTCAGTGTGCGGTCGAATTGTTCAGTTGTTTCAATGAACTCATTCCATCGTGCGGCCCCTTCCACCACCAACTCGCGCATCCGTTCCAGCGGGTAAGTTTTCCATAGTTGCACATCGGGCGGGGGCAGGTCTTTGATGCGGTGCAGCCACAACAACTGGGCGCTCAGCAGGTGGCTGAACAAACTTAGCGCCTTTTCATCCGTAACCCTTTGTTTTTCTAAAGCACCCAACACACGCAGGTTGGCCCACTCATTGTATTTGTAGAGTTTTACAAAATATTCTTTCATACGTCAAAAAGTCGTGGAGGCTATCTGCCAGGTTTTTTAACTTCAACAAAAATTTTAAGCGATGGAAAGTTACAAGGTTTTGTTTATTGTTCTGTGTTGGATTTACACCACTGCGGGGGCACAGCAGAAGAACGCACCTACCGAGTTGATAGAGCCCTACTATGGACTGCACTTTACCGAGGCAGAAAGGGATTCGTTGTTCTCAGCGCTGCAAGGTTATCAAAAAGATTTTGAATGGCTGCATCAGCAGAAGCTTTCCAATGCGGTGCCCATGTCGCTGGTGTTCGATCCGCTGCCTGCCGGTTTTCAGATAGACGCAGCACAAAAGCCCATTGACTGGGGCTTACCCAAAGAGGTGGCTTTGCCGGCCAAACGCGAAGAGTTGGCATTCTACCCGGTTTATAAGCTGGCCGTGCTGCTGCGCACGAAGAAGATTACCTCTACCGAACTTACCCAACTCTACCTTCAGCGCATCAAAAAATACAGCGACACGTTACAGTGCGTGATTTCGGTGATGGAGACTGCTGCCCTGGCCCGCGCGCGCCAGGCCGATGAAGAGATAGCCAAAGGCAAATACCGGGGGCCACTGCATGGCATTCCCTATGGCGTAAAAGACCTGCTGGCCGTGGCCGATACCAAAACCACGTGGGGAGCAGCCCCCTTTAAAGACCAGGTGTTGGACGGTACCGCTACCGTTGTGAAGAAGCTGGATGAGGCTGGCGCGGTATTGCTTTGCAAGTTTACGCTGGGTGCCCTGGCCATGGGCGACATTTGGTATGGAGGCGTAACCAAAAACCCGTGGAACCTGGCGCAGGGGTCGAGCGGTTCGTCTGCCGGCTCCGCTTCGGGCACCGTGGCGGGGCTGGTGGCCTTTTCCATTGGCACCGAAACCTTGGGTTCCATTGTGTCGCCCTCTACGCGTTGTGGTGCCACGGGCCTGCGGCCCACGTTTGGGCGCGTGAGCCGCACGGGCGCCATGGCGCTGAGTTGGAGCATGGATAAAATCGGCCCCATCTGCCGGTCGGCATTGGATTGTGCGCTGGTGCTGGAAGCCATCCGCGGCACCGACTTGCTGGACAAGCACGTTAAGAACGCAGCCTTCAATTACGCTGCCAAAACAGATCTGAAAAAACTGAAAGTGGGCTATCTGCAATCGGCTTTCGAGGCAGACTATGCCACGCGTGCCAATGACGAGAAAGCGCTCGAAATCATCCGCTCGATGGGTGTGGAGTTGATACCTGTTGATATGCCCACAATACCCGCACAACCTATTCGCTTGATGCTGGTGGCAGAGGCGGCCGCTGCTTTTGATGAGTTGACGCGCCTGGACCTGGACGATCAGTTGACAGATCAGCGTAAACAGGCCTGGCCCAATATCTTCAGGGCTGCGCGGTTTATTCCGGCTGTGGAATACATCAACGCCTCGCGGATGAGGCAGCAACTCATAGAGGCCTATCATCAACAGCTAGGCGATTTTGATGTGATTGTTGCACCCAGCTTTGGCGGTGGCCAATTGCTTACCACCAACCTGACGGGCCACCCCTGCCTGGTGGTGCCCAATGGGTTTACCGCGCAGGGCAGCCCCACCAGCATTTCGTTTCTGGGAAAGTTGTTTGGCGAAGCCACCCTGGCATCATTCGCCCAAGCCTACCAGGAACGTACCCAGTGGGAAGAGATGAACCCGCCTGCATTCAAAGATTAATGCCGTTTTGCGGGCAGGTGTTTTTCTTCATTCTTGCATGAAATATTACGCACAGGTTTTATTTCGGTTAATTGCCGCGCAGCGCCTTGAACCTCAGGTGGTTGTTTTGCGTTATTTGTATTGTCAACCACTACGACAATGAAAAATTCACCCAAACTGGCCATCCTTCAAAGCCTTGATGCCATGGATGCACTTCAGATGGAAGAAGTGCTGAACTACATCAAGGGTCTGATGCATCAGCCCGTGCGCACCAACGAGTTTAAGCGCGAGGCCATGAAAGAGATTCGCCAGGCGTTGCGCAAAAGCAAGAAGGGCTTGCAACCGGTGGCTTAAGCCGCCCGCGTGCTGCCCTGTTACTCGGGTGTTTTCGCACCCGGCTCTCCCGTTATCCCCTTTTCATTCTGTATTATCGTTTTGTTACCGCTGCATTAAGGCAGGCTTTCCTTCTGCGCCATGGGCGCTGCCTGGCGCCAGCTAATAATCAACACCCCGATCAGTATTAAAAATGTTCCTGCCAACTGAAGCAGTGTAATCGACTCTCCCAAAAAAAGGTAGGCTTGCAAGATGGTAGACACCGGCCCAACGCTGGCAATAATGGCCGTGTTGTTGGCGCCCAGTCTTTTGATGCTGGCCGACACGAGGTAAGAGGGAATGACGGTGGAGAGCAGAGCCATCAACAGGCTGTACATATAAACCGTGGCCGGCAAGCCTAGCAAGGAAACTTCGCTGAATAGAAGAAAATGCACCAACACTCCGGCAGAGGCAAAACTCATTGCATAGCTGTTGAATTTCATGGCGCCAACTTTGGGTATTAACTTGCCGCTGCCCACTATGTAGGTGGCATAGGTAAACGCACATGATAAAATCAGCAGCGACCCTTTGATAAAACCGGGTCCAGCCTGTATGCGCGCCTCAGAGAGAAAAGCAATCAACAACCCGGCATAGGTAATGGCCACTGCCAGCCACTGGCGCGGGTAAATTTTTTGTTTGAACCACACCGAAGAGATTAACAAAACAAATGTGGGATAGATGAAGAGGATGAGGCGTTCGATACCGGCACTTACAAACTGCAGCCCTGTGAAGTCGAGCAGCGAGCTGATGTAGTAGCCGAGGCAGCCGATGAGGGCAACGTATGCCCACTCGCTACCGGTAAACCTCACGTTGTTTTCTTTGCTGGAGTATACCCAGGCCGACAACGTAAAGAAGGGAAGCGAGAAGAGCATACGCAAGGCCAGCAGCGTTACCGCGTCTACATCGGTATCGCGGTAAGCCAGTTTTACAAAGATAGCTTTGGTAGAAAAGCAAACGGCACCCACCAGGCTGACGATGACACCCGCGATCCACAACCCCTGCGAAGTATTCTTCACCTGTAGCCGTTTAGAAGAAAATGGTTAATGTTTAGCGGGCGACAAAAGCCCGAGCGAGTCGCGAAGTGGTAAGTGTTCGTTTTTGTTTTTTGTCCAATAATCTGTTTTTAGTGATTTCAATAGGGTGGCTGTTGTTTTTTGAATCTGACCTTGCTCAACAAAAGTTTCTTCCCATCCAAGTATGTTGTGCGGAAATTCTTTCCGAAACCGGATTACCAAAGTCCTTTCCATATCTTTTATGCGCAATTCATAGTGTACGGTGTCTTCATTTTCTGTTCGGGTTCCTACTGCCTGGTGTGCCATTTGTTTAACGTGAAGCAGGCGCGAAAAGAACATTCCAGGAATCATTTCAAACGATCCCACAGGCAAATCGGCAGGTGCCAACCGAATCATGTTCCACAATTCATCTTCGAGCCATGTTTGTTTTATGGAGAATGTTTCATCCCCCTCCTGTTCAAAATAGGAATAACCAGCCACCTGGTAGCGCGTACCTTTCAGGTTCATCTGGCAAAAAACCTGGCCGCACCACTCCTGCACACTGGATGTAACTTTAAGTGTAGTAGGGTTCTGAACAGGTGTAAACACCGAAAGCATCATGGAGTAAGGGTAGATGCCGGTAACAAAGTTTTTGGTGAAATTCATTTTAAGTACGCTCACCTTGTCATTTCCTGCCTTACCGGGGTCGTCTAGTTTTACGTGTTTGCTTTTCGAGAAATCTTCTGTCACAAAAATGAGGACGGCCTCCCCCTCGCGCACTTCGCCATACCGGGACTGCTGCAGGTGGTAGCTGCTGATTTCCGCTTGCCCTGTGTACCAGTATTTTTTGAAAACGTCTGATTCATAAAGTCTTATGCTGCCTACGGTGGCTTGTTTCTGTCCGCACGAGGAGAGACTAAACCAAAAGAGGTTGACAACTAGAAAGCTGGCGATGCGAATCATCCTTTCGAGGTATTTGATGTGTTAAACTTAACCGTTTTCTTTGGGCGCAAAACGGGGGTTACTAAAATTGTTTAACGAGAATTAAATTTCAGTTTAAAAAAAGCGATGAACGTGCAGCACGAAGTCTATAAAGGAATAGAATTTATCAGGCTGGCCCAATTGCCACCCGAGGAGCGCGAGCGGATTTTTAAAACGATTGAGCGCGAAAAAATTATCAAGATTTTGAAAGACAAAGAATTGTTGTCGGATTGCATTCAGGTATCCGACTACCAGGCGTGGCGGCAAAGTCAGGCTAAACTGGCAGCCGAATCGCACGAGGCCAAGCAACCGGTGGCAGCCGAAAATTTAAAGCTGGCGTTTAAGTAGTTCGGTTTTTAACACGACCTGCCGAAAGAAGAGGGCCG
>JBMOLS010000011.1:0-140742 GCA_049324055.1 Bacteroidota bacterium
ACCTGCTGGGCGAAAACAAATTCCTGCTCATGGAAGGTTCGTACAGATTGCTCGCCCGCAAGGATTCATTAGTGGAGGCCAAACCCCGCAGTTTGCTGCGTGTGGCACCTTCCTTCCGCTTCAGCCCTATGGAGAAACTCACTCTAACGGCCGGACTTTTGTTTGCCTATGAAAACGACACCATTGGTGGCGACAGCGATTTTCATTTGTACCCACACATTCAGGCCAGTTATCAACTGGGCAAAACGGTGCAGGCGTTCGCCCATCTGAAGGGCGATATGGAGGAAGTCTCGTTGCACCGCCTGGCACGCGAAAACAATTGGGTGAATGCCAACCTGCACATTTTCAACGCCAACAAACAGCTTGATTTCACGGCAGGGCTTGCGGGCCGCGTAGGCACCAGCCTCGCTTTTCAGTTGGGGGGCGCGGTGGCCTCTTACCAACATCTCTATTTCTATATCAACAATACCGAGCGGCCCGAGAAATTCGATGCATTGTACGATAATGTAACCCGCACCTCCGCTTTCGCGGAATGGGGCATCGAGAAGGGCAGTCGCGCCTCGCTGAAGATGCGAGCCGAGTATTTTGGCTATTCCATGGATACGCAAGCGGAGGCGTGGCACCGCCCGGTCTACAAGGTTGCAGCCTATTCCTACTTCAACCTGTTCAGCAAAATTCAACTGCATGCCAACGCGGTGGCGCTGGGAGGTATGAAGGCATGGAACGAAGTACTCGGTCGGGCTGAAACACTGGACGCGGCCATCGATCTGAATGTGAAGGCAAGGTATTTCGTGTCGAAGGATTTCTCCTGCTTTGTGGAGGGAAGCAATTTGTTAAGTGCTAACTACCCGCTGTACCTGAACTACCCTGTTAGGGGACTACAGGTAACGGGTGGGATAAGCTGGAGTTTCTGAGCGAAATGGCAGTTTTTTTATAAATTGGATTAATTTTGTGATAACACCCTCATAACACCAAACCATGGCAAAACGCAAAAAACCTTCCGAGGATCCTTCTCAGGACAACATGGAGAACGTAAACGATGCCGATAACTTCGGTCTTCCTGATATTGAGTACAAACCTTTAGATACGCCCCAGGAAGAGCAGGCGTCAGCAGAAACACCACAGGAATCATCAGAACCTGTTGCGCAGGAATCAGCCTACCAGGCGGCTGAGAACAGCACCGCTGCCCCACAGGAAGAACCCAGGCCCACCTACAAACCTTCTTACAGCTACTCCGAAGAACCCAAATCGAATGCCACCACCATCATCACGGTAGTTATTGCTTTGGTGGTAGTAGTAGCCGGCATTCTCATCTATCAGTTTGTCTACAAACCTCAGAAAGAAAAAGAGCGTCAGGAGTTGCTTGCCAAACAAAAGGAAGATGATGAACGCAAAAGGCGGGACGAAGAAGCCAGGAAGGCCCGCGAAGAAGAAGAGCGTAAACGCAGGGAAGCGGAGGCTGCAGCCAACGCAACACCGAAAGAAGGCACCATCGAAACACTTTCGGAGCGCACCAACCGTTACTACGTGGTGATATCGAGTGCGGTGGATGGCGACCTGGTGATGGACTACGCCAAAAAGCTCAGCGCACAAGGCATCAGTACCAAGATTATTCCTCCGTTTGGCAAATACAAGTTTCACCGCATAGCCATTGCCGACCATGAAACCTTTGCCCTGGCACAGGCCAATGCCGATGGTGTGAAAGCCGACTATGGCAACGAAGTGTGGGTAATTCGCTATTGAGCTGCACTGCCTTCGTATTTTGGTTCGTTTTTTGATTTTTTGCGACTAAATTTTTGAAGACATGATGTTAGCTCAGATCATTACTCCGGAGACGGCCCCTGCGGAAGCCATTTCCTTTTGGGACCTGGCCATGGCGGGCGGCCCCTTGATGATACCCATCGTACTTTGTTCGTTCGTGGCCATCTATATTTTTGTAGAGCGTGTACTCACCATCAACAGGGCTAACCAAAGTCCTGAAGAGTTCATGGCTAAAATAAAAGAGTGCGTATTGAAGGGCGACATCAATGGAGCGAAAATATTGTGCGCCCAGTTCGATAGCCCCATTGCCCGCATGATTGAGAAGGGGGTGTCGCGCATTGGCAGCCCGCTGAAGAATATCGAGGCAGCCATTGAGAACGTGGGCAAAATTGAAATATTCAAGCTCGAAAAAAACCTGTCGATTCTGGCCACGGTGGCGGGCGCAGCCCCTATGATGGGTTTTCTGGGAACGGTTATCGGTATGGTGTCGGCCTTTATTGCCATTGCACAGGAAGAGGGCTCAGTTAGCCCCAAACTGCTGGCAGATGGTATTTACACGGCCATGGTAACAACCGTTGCCGGGTTGATTGTGGGCATCATTGCCTACCTGGGCTACAACTACCTGGTCACCAGGGTATCAAAGGTCATCCACAAAATGGAGTACAGCTCCATCGAGTTCATAGACCTTTTGCAGGAACCCCGGTAACTTTTATGGAAATAAAGGTGTTGTTGCATCTAAACAGCGACTTATGAATTTACAATCGCGCAACAGAGTTGATGCCGCTTTCAGCATGGCTTCCATGACTGACCTGATCTTTCTGTTGCTGATCTTTTTTATGCTCACCTCTTCGTTCATTACACCTTCGGGGTTGCCGGTTAATTTGCCCACCAGCAAAGCCAGCACCATCGAAGTGCAAAAGGTATCGGTAACGGTTACCAAAGACTTGCAGTTTTTTGTGAACGAGCGCAAAGTAACCAAGGCCACGCTGGAAGGGGAGCTGAAGAGCAAACTGGCCGGCCCCAATGGAGTGGTGGTATTGCACATAGACGAATCGGTACCTACCCGGGAAATGGTTTATGTGGCCGGCATTGCTACCTCACTCGAAGCCAAAGTATCCATCGCCACCAAACCCAAGTAAAGCATGTCCACCCGGGAGCAGCGCAACAGAAACATAGGCTTGATTACCTCGTTGGGTATTCATGCGGCCTTGTTGCTGCTGTTCTTGTTTATCATGGCCTGGCGTGCACCCAATCCGCCTCTTCCTGAGTTTGGTATTGAACTTAACTTTGGCGTGGATAACCAGGGAAGTGGCGACATACAGCCCGAAACGCCCCCTGCATCCGAACAGACAGACGAGCAAACGGAAGAAGTAGAGGCGGCTCCGGAAGTTACTGAGCAGCAGGCACCTCAACAGGAAACCATTGTTTCTGAGCAAGAGAACATAGTGGCTGTGAAGGAAGAAAAACCGAAGGAGGAAGTGGTTAAGCCAAAAGAAACAGAGAAACCAAAAGAAGAGGTAAAGAAGGAAGAACCGAAGAAATCTGAGGAAACCAATACGTCTGCCGCTACCGAAACCAAAGCCAAGACGGAGAGCACGCAAAGCCAGGGAGATGATAAAAACAAAACGGGCGACAAAGGCAATCCGGAAGGTTCTTTAGATGCCAAAGCGCTGTACGGTAAGCAAGGGGGTGGCGGTGGAGGCGATGGTTTAAGCCTGCAGATGTCGGGTTGGGCGTGGGCCGATACCCCCCGAATACCAAGTCTGCCTGACAACGAAGACGGACGCATTGAATTCGTGATCGAATGCGACTCGGAAGGTGAAATCATTGGTATCACCACGAAGGAGCGCGGACTCAGCCCCCGTGCAGAGCAACTCCTGAAGGAAGAGATTCGCAAGAACTCGCTCATCCGCACGTCTGGAGGCCAAACGCCAGAGCGCTCCAAGGGCAGGGTTGTGTTCGTGCTGAAAACCAAATAGAAGGCTAGTCCTTCACGGTAATCAGAAAATAGTTCTTCTTGCCTTTCTGCGCCAGCAGGTACCGGTTTTGCAGCAGGCTGAAAGCCGGTTTTTGAAAAGGATCTTCCAGTTTTATCTTATTGATGCTCACCCCGCCAGCCTGAATCATTTTGCGCGCCTCGCCCTTCGAGGGAAAAATGACTCCTTGGGTGGCCTCCGACAGCAGGTCGGTTACGTTGGCTGCTTCGCGCAACGTGCTGGCACCAATGGTTACCTGCGGAACGCCCTCGAACACCGCCAGCAGCGTATCTTCATCCAGGGCTTGCAAATCTTCGGTTACCGAACTGCCAAAAAGTATGGCCGAGGCTTTCACTGCCGCCTCATAATCGGCCTGCGAGTGAACGCGGGTGGTTATATCCTTGCCTAACTCCTGCTGCAACTTGCGCAAATGGGGGGCCTGCGCATGTTCGGCAATCAGCGCGTTGATTTCTTCTTCTCCACGCAGGGTAAATATTTTGATGAAATTGGCTGCGTCTTCATCGCTGGAGTTCAGCCAATACTGATAAAACCGGTAAGGAGATGTCTTTTTCGGGTCGAGCCAAACGTTGCCTTGCTCGCTCTTGCCAAACTTGGTGCCATCGGCCTTTTTGATGAGGGGTGTGGTTAACGCAAAGGCTTCACCGTTTCCTTTTCTTCGGATAAGTTCGGTTCCGGTAACGATATTTCCCCATTGGTCCGAGCCGCCCATCTGCAGTTTCATATTGTGGTTCTTCCACAGGTAGTAGAAATCATACCCTTGCACCAGTTGGTAGCTGAATTCTGTAAACGACATGCCCTCGCGCTCTTCGCCACTCAGCCGTTTCTTCACCGAGTCTTTCGCCATCATGTAGTTCACGGTAATGTGTTTACCTACATCGCGGATAAAATCGAGGAAGCCAAAGTCCTTAAACCAGTCGTAGTTGTTTACCATCTGGGCCGCGTTGGTGCCGGTAAAGTCGAGAAACTTCTCCAGTTGTTTTTGTACGCAAGCCTGGTTGTGGTTCAGTGTGTCTTCTGATAGCAGGTTTCGCTCGGCCGATTTACCCGAGGGGTCGCCCACCATGCCGGTGGCTCCGCCTACGAGGGCATAAGGCTGATGACCACATTGTTGAAAATGTACCAGCGTCATAATCTGCACCAGGTTGCCGATGTGCAAAGAGTCGGCCGTTGGGTCAAAGCCAATGTAGCCGCGCGTCATTTCTTTATTCAGTTGGTCTTCGGTGCCGGGCATCATGTCGTGTATCATGCCTCGCCACTTCAACTCATCTACAAATCGTTTCATACTGCGTCACGCTCATTTAAAAGTCGGGGCCAAAGATAGAAGAAATCAATTGGCGGTGCGACCCGCGCAGGGCATTCGCTGCCGATTTTTGCGCACAGCGGGCAATCACGCTTCCGGACTTTCGCAATGTGGCAGGATTTTCTTTCTTTTAAGTTTTGATTTAAACGCAACACATGAAGAGCCCCGAATCACTGGAACTGGTAGCAGAATTCCATCGCACCTTTAAACACCCCATATTACCCAAGCCGACCATTCCCGATGAAAACAGATGCAAACTGCGGGTGGCGTTGATTGCGGAAGAATTGAGAGAACTGGAGGTGGCCATTTTGGAGAAAGACATTGTGGCTGTGGCTGATGCCCTGGCCGATATTCAGTACGTGCTGGCAGGTGCGGTATTAGAATTCGGCCTGGGCGATAAGTTCAAGGCGTTGTTCGAGGAGGTTCAGCGCTCGAACATGAGCAAAGCCTGCCAAACCGAAGAGGAGGCCAGGCAAACAGTGCAGTTTTACAAAGAGAAAGACGGCACGGATTGCTACTACCAACATGCCGATGGCAAGTGGCTAGTCTATCGCACCAGCGATAACAAGACGATTAAGTCGGTCGGGTACTCGCCCGCCAACCTGGCTAAGATTGTTAATAGCTGATTGTTAAACGAAAAATTCGAGCTCGAACACTGCTTCCTGGCCCTTTTGCTGAATGGGTTTGATGGCCAGAATGGGGTAGTCGTTATAGGCTTTGATAAATTCGGTGCGGCTGATGCGCAGCTTACTGTGCCCCGGCCGCACTTTATGGTATTGCATGCGGCCCGATTTATTGGCGGTGGCGCTGTACATGTAGTTGTACTGAATCGGTATGGGGGAGGGGATGTATTTCATTTCCCACGCTTAGCGGTATGCGTTTTTAAATTCCACCAGAATCATTTTGTTCTGCACTAAGTTGTACTGCGCCAGCAGCGAATAGGCCCATAGGGGCACGTAGTTGAAAGTGTTTTCGTACTCCTGAATTTTTGCGCAGAGCTCTTTCACGTAGAAGCGTATCTGGTCGAGGTTTCGGCAGTCGTTGGGCCTTACAAAGTTTCTGGAGGTGAAATTTTTAAGCTCCAGTTCAATCTTCTTGCGCTCGTAGTCAGTCATATTCCTGTGTATTATTACACAATTATATATAGTTACGAGCGATATGACAAAAATTTTCAGTGCATTTTTGCACTAAATTTTCCTAAATGACTCAAAAACACCGATTTCTGGTGTAATTTTGCACAATCCTCTTCGCAAATCAAAATTTTATTCCTGGCTATTCTAGGCTATTACAGGTAACCCAGTAGCGGTAAGCCACAATGGCTTTGTCGATCTTCGACAGTTTGGAGAGGTCGCGCTGGCCATAACTTGGCAGTACCAACTTGTTTAAACGCGCAAGAATCTTAAACAACTTTCGTTTCATGGCGGGCGGCCTATTTGGGCTCAATTAATCGATAAATATATTTACTTTAGCACAAATAAGATCATCAACTTTTAGACTAAACTATGGAGGTTCAGAACAGTTTCCTGGATGCGTGGCACAATGCAATGATAGTGGGTGGCGTCATCATGTTTGCCATCGGCATCATCATTTACCTGATCCACCAACTGCGGGTTGCATCTATCCGCGATTTCAAAGAGAAGCACGATTTTATTAATGCCAACGAGATCAAGTGGTACAAATACACCTTCTACTGCTTTGGGCTGGGGGTAGCCATGTTCATTAACCTTTATGCAGCCGGCAAGGTGGGTGATATTGGCGTTTGGTTTTTTGTGCGCATTTTCATTTCGCTGGCAGGCGCCACTTTGGTTGCCTATGTGGCCACCCTGGTGCTGGATTACTATTACCCTACCCAGTTGAATAAAAAGCTGCGCAAGTGGCGTTACATGCCACGCGTAAACCCGGCTACCGGAAACAAAATGCGCCTGTTGAGCGAAGATGAAGAAGACGTACACCTGGATGAGGGCATGCAGGCGGAAGAAAACGTGTTCTCCATTGACTACGATGTATGGATGGATGAAAAAACGGGCGATGTAAAGATCGAGAAATATTGGGGCCACCTAACGGCACTGCGCTGTAACAGTTGTGGTTTCTATACCATGAAGGTGAGGCGCGAAGAAATTGTGGAACGCTATGAAGACGGATCGCCTAAAGAGCTACTGAAACACTACCAATGCTCCTACTGTAAAAATGTAAGGGCTACGCAATTTAAAATATCACGCAAGCAGAGTGAAGATTATAAAAATGTGAAACCCAAATTTGCCCGCAACACCAAAAATATAGACCTGGTGAAAATTGAAATACACTCCGGGCTAACAGGAAAGCAAAGTTATGAGTTCCAGACAGTTGAACAGGCCCAGAAGTTTCTCGAAGAACTAGACATAGAGAAGGTGGCCTGATTTTGGATAAATCTTTCGCTGTTTTTTTGCGTTTACAGGTTAGAAATCTAATGAAGAACATGATAAAACTATTCCATGTATGGATATTTGGGTGTGCGTGGATGTGGGCCACTGCTGCCACCGCAGTTCCAAAGGATACCGTAGAGTTAAAGCCAAAACCGGTATACGGTAAGGAGGCCAGAGTGGTGTCTTATATTCTGGATAACAACCACTATCGCAAAATTCAACTGAACGACTCGCTCTCCTCGGCCATCCTCGATGCCTACATTGCCTCATTAGATAACAGCCGCTCGTATTTTTTAGCAAGCGACATCGCGACATTCGAAAAATTCAGATACAATATTGACGACCTTACGCGCAATGAAAACGTTACCCCTGCTTACGAAATTTACAAGGTCTTCAAGGTGCGCTCAGAAAGCCGTATGGATTACGTTTTGAAACAGTTGATCAATGAAGAGTTTGACTTTACGGCAGATGAGTATTACGACACCAACCGCGACCATGCCCCGTGGGCAAAAAATGAACAAGAGTTAAACGACCTTTGGAGGAAGATCATCAAGAGCCAATGGCTTACGCTAAAGCTGGCCAACAAAAAGCCAGACGAAATAAAGGATACCATCAAAAAGCGGTATGAACGTTTTGCCAAAAGCCTGAGTCAGTTCAACAGCGAAGATATCTTCAGCCTGTATATGAACGCCATTACCGAAGCGTACGATCCACACACCAACTATTTGTCGCCCAAAGCCACCAGTCTGTTTAAGCAGGAAATGAGCCTCTCGCTGGAAGGTATTGGCGCCTCGCTTCAATCCGAGAACGACTTTACTAAAGTGGCGCGCATTTTACCCGGTGGGCCCGCAGAAAAATCGGATAAAATTCACGTGAACGACCTGATCATTGGTGTGGCGCAAGGTGTAGATGGCGAAATGGTGGACGTGATTGGCTGGCGCCTGGATGAGGTAGTGAAATTGATTAAAGGGCCGAAAGGAACAACCGTGCGCCTTTCTATTGTCCCTGCCGAATTTGGTGTGAACGGCCCCGCCCGGGAAATTGTGCTGGTGCGTGATAAGATTAAACTGGAAGACCAGTCGGCTAAGAAAGAAGTGATTAACTACCAGGCCAACGGGCGCAATCTGAAGCTGGGGGTTATATCGCTGCCGAGTTTTTATATGGACTTCGATGCTTACCAGAAGGGCGACCCCGATTACCGCAGTACTACCCGCGATGTAAAGAAACTGATTCAGGAACTGCAGAAAGAAGGCGTAGATGGTATAGTGATGGATCTGCGTAACAATGGCGGTGGTTCGCTGGCAGAGGCGATTGACCTAACAGGTTTGTTTATCAAAAACGGCCCCGTGGTGCAGGTGAAAGGTTCGGACAACCGCGTGCAGGTTTTTCAGGACGAAGACAACAGCGTTTTGTACAATGGGCCGCTGGTGGTGCTTACCAACCGGTTCAGCGCTTCTGCTTCCGAGATTTTTGCAGGCGCCATTCAGGATTACCAAAGAGGCGTGATTGTAGGCGAATCCACCTTTGGTAAAGGCACCGTGCAATCCGTGCTGGACCTTAAAAGATTTATCAATGACAAAGAGCCGGTGGGCGAGTTGAAAATCACTTTCCAGAAGTTTTACCGCGTGGCGGGCAGCAGTACACAACACAAGGGTGTAACCCCCGATATTCAGTTGCCCTCGGCTCTCTCCAGCGAGCAGTATGGGGAGAGTGCCAACCCCAACGCCTTGCCGTGGGATGTTATCCGCAGTACCTCCTTCCAGAAAACGGCCAGTGTGGATAACAAAACCATCAGCGAGTTGAACAAGTCTTACTTGGACCGAACAAAAATGGACGCCAGCCTGAAGAAATACATATCCGAAACGGACGAACTGAAAAAAAACCTGGCGGAGACACGTATTTCACTGAACGAGGCCAAACGCAGGAAAGAGATGGAGGCCGCGCAGCAGCGCAAAGCAGCCAACGATAAATTGGGTACCAAAGTAACGGGTAAGGAGGGCGTTATGATTGACGACCTGACCATGGAAGACGAATACCTTCGCGAAGGACTGTTAGTGCTTACCGAACTGGTTTCCCGAAGAATTGGGTAGCGGGCTTATTGTACCGCGATGGCTTTTAGCGCATAGCCTTTTGCCCGCAACAGTTCCAAAAGGCCCCGCTGACCCTCGAGGTGCGATAGCCCGATGGCCAAAAAAGAGGGCGCCTCTTTCATCATCTTCTCCATTTTAGGTAGCCATTCTTCGTTGCGTCTGTGGTAAAACTCCTCCAGAAAAACCGGGTTATTCTCGGTGGGGTGCAAGGTATACTCAAACATTTCGTGCAGGTCGCCTTTAGGGTAGTCGGCCATCAGTTTGCGAAACTCTTCTTTTTGCTGATTGAAGTTGGCCACCGAGTGAGCCAGTGCCCTGGCCTGGTCTTCCATCGGGAATTTGTTCAGCGCCTCGGCTTCTCGTTCTACCGATTCCAGGCTATAGGTGGTAAGACTAAGGTCTTTGGCTAACCGCAGCAATTCGATGTCGTAAAACTTCACCTTCTCGCCCAGCGAAAGCCGCGTCATCAGGATAGACAGTGGCAAAGGCTTGATGTGCGCATATCTTTTTTCGAACACTTTACTGTTCACTTTAAACTCTTTGCTGAACAGTTGCTTCAGGCTGTTATACTCCGCTTCAGACAGCACACCCGCCAGCGACTGTCCTTTGGGGAAATGGATGGCTTTGTTTAGTTCGTGTTGGGCATGGTGGTCCACTTCGTCTTCAATGGCAAACGTTTTGCACTGCTTCATCAGCGCAGGCACGTTGGGCGGAAGGTAGTATTCCTTTTCCCCAATAAATTTCAGGGTTCCCATCAGGTATGAAGGTTGTGTAAGGCCGTTGCCTGAAATTTCCCACAGAATAGAGTTTTGAGCCAGGGCAGAACTTACAGCGAAAAGGCAGATAGCAAATATTGAAAATGAACGGTTCATAAACATGGGTTGGTTAACAAAGAAAACAGAAAAGATGGTAACTAGAAAATCAGGTCAACGGAATAACGCCCTCCGTTGTCGGTTGTAATTTAATTGGTGCCAATTTTGGGATAGAGACTCTATTTTTACCTATTTTAAACCGCAAATGACCTGTTCTGCTTAGCCGATGAGTGAAGAACTTTTGAAAGCCATTGTGCAGTTGTTTGCCATCGTTGCCAAAGAGCGCATTACAGACGATGAGCGGCAGAACATCAAGGATTTCCTGTCGTTGCATTTGAGTCAGGATGCTACCCGCTACTACCTGGGCTTGTTCGATGCATTTTGCAAAGAGAACAAGCGTTACGCCACGGCCGACCTTTCCAATGTAGATGAAGAAACGCTTCAGTTTGTAGACGACTGGGCGCAGATCATGCAGATTGCCAAAAAGGTAAACCAGGCGCTAACCATGCAACAGAAGGTGGTGCTGGTAATCAAAATCATTGAGTTGGTGTTTGCCGATGGTGTGCTCTCCGAAAGACAAAGCAACCTGATCTACTACATTGGCGAGGCGTTGAAAATTCCGATGCGCGATTTGCGCGCCATGCAGGCATTCATTGTGGGACAGGATATTGAGGAATTGGCATCGAAAAACATACTGATCATCGATGAAGGCTCTGACGAAATCAAACACCCCGGCCCGCGCATTATCTCCAAAAACCTGACGGGCCTTATTGCCATTTTGCGCCTGCCCGACATTGAGACGTACTTCATCAAGTACCTGGGCATTACGCAGCTTTTTCTCAACAGCATTCCGCTGAAAAGCCGGAAGATAGACGTGTTTCCTACAGGCAGCACCATTCGCGGTAGCAAAATAGAGTCGATCTATTACAGCGATGTGGTGAGTAAGTTTTTGACGGGTGAAGATGCCGCCAAGGTTACCCTGACGGCCGAGCACGTGTTTTATCACTTCAAATCGGGCCGGGCCGGTTTGCAGAACATCAACCTGGCCGAGCAGGGAGGCAAGCTCATCGGCATTATGGGGGGCAGCGGCTCGGGTAAATCTACCTTATTGAATGTACTCAACGGGTCAGAAACGCCTTCGAGCGGGCGGGTAATGATCAACGGCATAGACATACACAAAGAAGCCCACAAGGTAGAGGGCGTGGTTGGCTACATTCCGCAAGACGATTTGTTGGTGGAAGACCTGACCGTGTATGAGAACCTTTTCTTTGCGGCTGAGTTGTGCTTTGGCCATTATACCAAAAAGCAGATCAAAGACCTGGTGGAAAAGGTGCTGCTCAACCTGGGGCTTACCGAAATCCGCCATCTCAAAGTTGGCTCACCGTTGCAGAAAACCATCAGCGGGGGGCAACGCAAGCGCGTGAATATCGGGCTGGAACTGCTGCGCGAACCCACCATTCTTTTTGTAGACGAGCCCACTTCGGGTCTGTCATCGCGCGATTCGGAAAACATCATGGATTTGCTGAAGGAATTGACCCTTCGCGGCAAAATGATTTTTGTGGTGATTCACCAGCCTTCGTCCGACATTTTCAAGCTGTTCGATACACTGATAATATTGGACTTAGGCGGATTTCAGATTTACTACGGTAACCCTTCCGAGTCGGTAAACTACTTTCAGGAGATTGTAAACGCTACCAGCAAAACTCCGGGTGTATGCCCCGAATGCGGTAACATTAATCCCGAACAGGTATTCAACATCATAGAAACGCGCGTGGTGAATGAGTACGGCCGGTTAACCCACACCCGTAAAATTTCTCCCGGTCAGTGGTATCAATACTTCAAACAACGGGTAAAGATTCCGAAAGTGCCCACGGTGAATGAGGCCATTAAGATTTCGCAAAAGATACCTACGCGGTTCAAGCAACTGAAAGTTTTTGCGAAGCGCGATGTGTTGGCCAAATTAGCCAACGAGCAATACATGACGGTGAACTTGCTGCTGGCACCGGTGTTGGCGCTCTTCATCAGCTACTTTGTAAAGTACTATAATATTGCCGATGGCGATCAGCAGGGTTACACCTTCTATCACAACGACAACATTCCTGTTTATTTCTTCATGAGTACGGTGGTGGCGCTGTTCGTGGGGCTCATCATCAGTGCGGAAGAAATTTTTCGCGACCGCAAAATATTGAAGCGTGAGCGCTACCTTCATTTAAGTCGCGGCAGCTACCTCATGTCGAAGGTAATGGTGTTATTCAGCCTTTCTGCCATCCAGACGTTTTCCTTTATTCTGGTGGGTAATTTCATCCTCGAAATTCCCATAGGCGAATTACGTTACTGGCTGATACTTTTCTCTTGCTCATGCTTTGCCAACATTTTAGGTCTTAACATCTCTTCGGCCTTTAACTCGGCCGTTACCATTTACATCCTCATTCCCATCCTCATTATTCCACAGTTGTTGTTAAGCGGAGTGGTCATCAGTTTTGATAAGTTTAACCCCCGGGTAGGCACGCCCAAGGGCATCCCCGCCATGGCGGAGGTGATGGCCTCGCGTTGGGCTTTCGAAGCCTACATGGTTACGCAATTTAAAGACAATCCGTTCGAAAAGCAGTTCTATGCGTTCGACCAGAAAGAGTCGATGGCGGAATACAAAAAGATTTACTACCTGCCAGCCTTAGAGACAAAACTTGCTCTGATATCGAACAACCGGGGCCAATGGCGCAACCGCTCCGAGAACAATCCCATTAAACCTGCACTCGATCTTTTAAGGGCCGAACTTGAGCATGAAAGGCTGCAAATCGGCACAGACCAGTTTTCGGAAATCGGTTATCTGGAAATTGGCAAGATCGATTCTGTGGTGTTGGGGCAAACGGACCAATTTATCAGAGTGCTGAAAGAGTATTATACCATTCGCCAAAACGCAGCCATAGCCGCCCGCGAGAAATTGGTGGCCTCGCTTACAGATACGCCCGAAAAAGCCCAGATGTTTCAGAAGATGCGCATGGATTACCAAAACGAAGAAGTGACGCGCATGGTAGAAAACTCACTCAGCCTTACCCGCATCATCGAGTGGGATGGAGAATTGGTGCAGAAGATATATCCCATTTATTTTAATGAGCACCGGCCCCGTCACTTTTTCGACTTCAGAGCCAATTTTTATACACCCTCCAAATATTTTGCGGGCATGTACGTAAACACATTCTACTTCAATCTCATGGTCATCTGGTTAATGTCGCTGGTGTTGTATGTGGCGCTCTATTTTGAATGGCTGAAGAAATTGATTGATGCCGTTGAGAATTACCGAAAATACCGCAGAAAGAAGAAGCCGGAAGCGTAAGGTTTATTATTTTTGCGCCTTCTAAAACAACTGTAACACATGAAGCATCTATCTGTAAAGACAATGGCGTTTGTAGCCGTGCTGGCATTGATGTATGCCTGTGGCGCCAAAAAAGAATCTGAAACGACAGCAGAAGCTGCCTCCGAAGAATTGGTAGAATGGAAAGAAATGGATGCCTTCCACATGGTAATGGCAGAAGCGTTCCATCCTTATAAGGACTCCACCAACCTGGAACCTGCCAAAGCAGGTGCAGAGGCCATGGCAGCGGAGGCAGAGAAATGGGCAAGTGCCGCTTTGCCCGCCAAAGTAGATAACGAACAGGTGAAGGCCGCCTTGGCGCAACTGAAAACGGATACCCGTGCGTTTGCCGACAAGGTAGCTGCTGGCAGCTCTAACGAAGAGTTGGGGGCCGCGCTTACCAACCTGCACGATCAGTTTCACGCCATCATGGAAGCCTGGCACGGTGGTGGCGGGCACAAACACGGTGAGCATTGATTTGATCCCATTTTGTTTTGAAAGAAGCAGCAAACCTCCTTGCTGCTTTTTTTGTTTTTGGAGATTGTTATGCTGAAAGTTGCCTGGAGTCCACAATACGTTTTGCCGTTGCCGCCCAATCATCGCTTTCCGATGAGCAAGTACGAGGTGCTGCCGCAACAGTTGTTGCACGAAGGCACGCTGGCAACAAACAACCTGTTTCAGCCACAGCCTGTGGACGAGCAGTGGATTACAAAAACCCACCTGCCCGAGTATTGGCAGCGTCTCCACACACTGCAGTTGTCCGCTAAAGAAATACGCAGAACGGGTTTTCCGCTTACGCGCGAATTGGTAGACCGGGAGGTGCTGATTATGCAGGGCACTATACAATGCACAGCGTATGCGTTGCAGTACGGTGTGGCCATGAACATCGCGGGCGGCACACACCATGCATTTACCAATAGGGGAGAGGGCTTCTGCCTGCTGAACGACCAGGCCATTGCCGCCAACTACCTGCTGCATACCGGCCAGGCATCTAAAATATTGATAATCGACCTGGACGTACACCAGGGCAACGGCACGGCAGAGATTTTCAGCAACGAACCCCGTGTATTTACCTTCAGCATGCACGGGGCCAACAACTATCCGCTGCACAAAGAGCAGTCGGGTTTGGATGTGCCCTTGCCGGACTTTACGGATGATGCCTCCTACCTGTCCACACTAGATCGGCACCTGAATGAGTTACTCGATCGGGTGGAGCCCGACTTCCTTTTTTACCAGTCGGGTGTGGACGTACTGGAGACGGACCAGTTGGGCCGGCTGAGCCTTTCCCGGTCCGGGTGCCGTGCGCGCGATCGGATGGTGCTGGAGGCCGCCCATCGCCACGGCATTCCATTGGTGGCCAGTATGGGTGGCGGCTACTCGCTACACTTTCGCGACATCATCGAGGCGCACGCCAACACCTACCGCCTTGCGCAGGAGATTTTCTTTTAGTACCGGCTGCCCTCTGGAATATTTCACGCTTCTACTTATCTTGAACGTTTGAGTGAAGAGAAAATGGAAGCGACTGCCGTTACCCCTGACGAAAAAAAGAAATTGTGGTCTGTTATTGCTGCCTCTTCCGTAGGCACACTCATCGAGTGGTACGACTTTTATATTTTCGGAAGTCTGGCCACCATCATAGCGCGCCAGTTCTTTCCGTCCACTAATCCCACGGCCGCCATCTTGTCTACCTTGGCCACTTTTGCGGCTGGTTTTGTGGTGCGCCCGTTCGGGGCCATTGTGTTTGGCCGCCTGGGCGATATGGCCGGCCGCAAATACACATTTTTGGTTACACTGGTGCTGATGGGCGGCTCTACGTTCGCCATCGGCCTGGTGCCGGGTTACCAAACCATTGGCCTGGCTGCGCCCGCCATTGTGTTGGTATTGCGGCTGCTGCAAGGCCTGGCTTTAGGTGGCGAATATGGCGGTGCAGCCACCTATGTAGCCGAACATGCGCCCGCAGCCAGGCGGGGCTATTACACCAGCTTCATTCAAACAACGGCCACCTTAGGCTTATTTGTTTCTTTGGGTGTGATATTGGCGGTGCGACTGGGTATGGGCGAGGAGGCCTTTGCGGAGTGGGGGTGGCGCATACCTTTTTTACTCTCTGCGCTGTTGGTGGGCATCTCGATTTACATCAGGCTGCGCATGGAGGAGTCGCCCTTGTTTGCAAAGATCAAGGCAGAAGGAAAAATTTCTAAAAACCCGATTCGCGAAAGCTTTGGCAAGAAAGAAAACCTGCGCATGGTGCTCATTGCCTTGTTCGGTGCTGCGGCAGGCCAGGGCGTGGTGTGGTATACAGGGCAATTTTACGCACTTTCCTTTTTACAGAATACTTGCAAGGTAGACTTTGTTCAATCCAATTACCTGATTGCTACCGCGCTGGTGGCAGGCACCCCGTTGTTTATCTTCTTTGGCTCCTGGTCCGACAAGGTGGGGCGTAAGTTCATTATGCTGGCGGGTATGCTGCTGGCCGTGGTGTTGTACCGGCCAATCTATAAGCAGATGTATGCGCTCACCCATCTCAATACAAAAACGGAGATTACAGCGCAGAAAAGCCTGACCAGCTCAATCACCTACACCGACACAGGCGATACAGTTCGTATCACCACAGTGAACCAATTCTACACCGATGGCACCACACAGGTAACCACTACACGTGAAAAGGTTGGCCAACCTGCGGCAAGTCAGACTGCCATAAAATTGGATGGCAACAACTATTGGTGGATGTTAGGCCTCATCTTTGTGCAGATTGTGTTGGTAACCATGGTCTATGGCCCCATTGCCGCCTTCCTGGTAGAGTTGTTTCCCACGCGCATCCGCTACACGTCTATGTCTTTACCATACCACATTGGCAACGGCATTTTCGGTGGGCTTACCCCGTTTATCGCCACGGCTTTGTACGAACAGAGTAAAACAGACCTGAATCCCACAGGAGATCCCTTTGCAGGCTTGTGGTACCCCATCGTGATTGCGGCTGCTTGCTTCGTGGTTGGCATGATTTTCCTGAATAACAAAATCAAGGGCGATGTAAACGAGTAGTCATGCCATTCACGCCCGCGCATACTGCCATCGTACTTCCTTTTCTGAGGTCGCGCTACGTTTCAGCCACGGGGCTCATCATCGGCACGATGGCCCCCGATTTCGAATATTTCTTTAAGATGAGTGTGAACAGCCGTTATAGCCATACGTTAGCCGGTTTGTTGTATTTCGATGTACCCGTGGTGTTGCTGTTGGCGCTGCTATTCCACCAGGTGGTGAAGGCGCCTTTGTTCGACAACCTGCCCCCGTATTTTCAGAGGCGATTTTACCCGTTGCGACAATTTTCCTTCCTTCCTTCCCTGAAAAAAAACGTGTGGATCTTCATGCTCTCGGCATTGGCGGGCGGCCTGAGCCACATTGCGTGGGATGGCTTCACCCATAACGATGGCTATTTTGTTACGGAGCTTCCTTTCATCTACGAAGGCGTGGTGGTGCCGCTGGATGGCGCCCGCTATCCGTTGTGGTACGCGCTGCAGCATATCAGCACTTTCGTGGGATTGACGGCCCTGCTGGTTTACATCGTGATGCAAAAGCCTGAAGCGGTGCCCGTAAAAAAACCGCAGCCGCTCTATTGGCTTCTCGTTGTGCTGCTCGCTTTCCTCATCACCGGCTTGCGTTTTGGCTTCGTGTGGAGCAACCTGAAAATCGGCAACCTGGTGGTAACCATTATCTCTGCTTTCTGCCTGGCGCTGCTGGTTATGGGCATCGTGCATCGTCTCAAAGGACAATCGGTGGCACATGGCTAAGAAGGGGCAATGGGTGCAAATCGGAAAACGCAAGATTGAGCTTTCCAATCTGGATAAAGAATTGTTCCCGGAAGACCACATTGTGAAGGCCGAGGTGATTGAATACTACCTGAAGATAGCGCCTACGTTGCTGCAGCATGTCAAAGGGCGCGCGCTCACCCTCATACGTTTTCCCGATGGCATACACGGGGAAATGTTCTACCAAAAGAACAGACCCGAGTGGGCCCCGGACTGGCTTGAGTTTGCCACGCTGGGCAAAGAAGAAAAAAAGGACTACATCATTGCCACAGAGCCTGCCTCGCTGGTATGGTTGGCCAACCTGGCCGCGCTGGAGTTACACCAATTGCACAGCCGCAAGCCTTCGTTCGATAACCCCGACTACATGGTGTTCGACCTAGATCCACCCGAGGGCTATACCTTTTCGGATGTGGTGGAAATTGCGCTTCAGCTGAAAGAGCACGTTCAAGGGTTTGGCTACACGCCATTTGCCAAAACCACCGGTGGCAAGGGCATTCATGTGTGCTGCCCCTTAGAGCCGGTGCGCGATTTCCACGAGGTGTTCGAGGCAGCCCAGGCCATTGCACAACCATTTGTCGATCAACATAAAAACAGGCTCACGCTCCACATCAAAAAAGAGGCCCGCAAGGGGCGGGTGTTGGTCGACATCTACCGCATCCGTTCGGGCCAAAGCATCGTGTCGCCTTATAGCTTGCGGGGCAGGGTAGGCGCGCCTGTGTCCATGCCACTGTTGTGGGAGGAACTGGCAACATTAAAAAGTCCGCTGAAATACAACATACAAACGGCTCTTGAAAAAGTGCTAAGCGATGGTGATGCGTGGGATGGTATGGACGCCTATGCCGTAGACCTGCACACCCACCGCAAGCCAGCGAAAGCAAAGAAGCTTCCGGCCTCGCGCAAGCACAAATCGCCCGAGCAGTTGGAAACCTACCAGAAGAAGAGGGACTTCTCCAAAACACCGGAGCCACCCGCGCGTGTGATTGATGGCAGCGGAAACAATTTTGTGGTGCACCGCCACCATGCCTCGCACTTGCACTACGATTTGCGTCTGGAGAAAGACGGTGTGTTGAAGTCGTGGGCGGTGCCACGCGGCATGCCTCCGCACCCGGGCATTAAGAGACTGGCCGTACAAACAGAAGACCACCCGATGGAATACCTTACTTTCGATGGCAGGATTCCGAAAGGCCAGTACGGGGCGGGAGAGATGTGGATTTACGCCCTCGGTAAATATCAAATCACCAAAGACAAGAAAGACGGATTCTATTTTCGGCTGAGCAGCAAAGAACTCACAGGCGAATACCGCATCTACAAACTGCAAAAGGAGAAGGAGTGGCTGATGGAACGCGTGGACGAGCCACAAATCAACTACCTGCAGCAACCCATTCTGCCCATGCTGTCCAACAGCGCCACCGCGGTACCATCGGGCGATGACTACATTTACGAAGTGAAATGGGATGGCATACGTGCGCTAGTGGCTGTAACCGATGGGCAGGTAACCATCCGCAGCCGCAACCAAAACGATGTAACCGTGCAGTTTCCCGAGCTGCACGTAGCCGACAAAGCCTTCCGTGCCACTTGCGCCCTCTTTGATGCAGAGATTGTTTGCCTCGACAAGGATGGCAAACCTTCGTTCAAACAGGTCATCAACCGGTTGATGGCCACCGGAGAGACCAACATCCAGAAGCTGTCGAAATCGCACCCGGTGTATTGTTACCTGTTCGATTGCCTCTACCTGGACGGACGCCCACTCATCAACGAAACGCTGATGAAACGCAAAGAGTGGCTGCAAGATGCGGTGCGGCCGGAAACGCCCTATCGGGTGAGTGAGTTTGTAGAAGATGGTGGTTCGTTGCTGGAGGCGGCCCGCGAACATGGGCTGGAAGGAATCATGGCGAAGCGTATGGACAGCAAGTACCTGCCGGGCAAGCGCAGCGATGCATGGCTGAAAATCAAGATCAGGAACACGCGCGAATGTGTAATCATTGGCTACAACGAGGGGAAAGGCAACCGTAGCCATGCCTTTGGCGGCTTGCACATTGCCGAACGCGAAGGCAGCCAGTTGGTGTACCGCGGCAAAGTGGGCACCGGCTTCGATGATGCTACAGTGAAGTCGCTGTTCCAACAAATTCGAAAACTGAAAACCACGCCTAAGCCCATACCCCAGAAGGTGCTCGATGAGAAAGTGAGTGTTTGGGTGGAACCCCGCCTGGCGGTGGAGGTAAGCTTTGCCTCTTTCACCCCCGACAATATCTTCCGCGAGCCCGTGTTTGTGCGCATGCGTCCCGATCTGGACATCTGACACCAAAAGGTTTCCATTTGCCCGTGCAATATTCGGCCGGCCGGCTCGTATAAGTAGCATCCTTACCACCAACCCCCTGCCTGATGCGCGCATGTGTGTGTCGCCTTGGATTGTTATGTCTGTTTACAACGATGGCGCTTACCCTTTTTGCACAGTCGGGCAAGCAGCGCGAATACAAAAAAAAGCTTCAGTTCTCGGTCTTTCCGGGCATCAGCACCAACGGCATCCAAAGTGGTTTCTATATCAATAACTTTTCCTTCAACCTGTTTGGTGGCCTTTCGGGATTTAACCGGTTTCTGGAAATAGGGCTCATCACCAACTCCAACATTCATGGCACCACGGGCATTCAACTGGCAGGCATGGCCAACATCATCGGCACCAATGCTTTTCTCAACATGACGCAAACCGATGAGTGGAAGATGATCAACGATGGCTATGAGTCGAACACGCAAGGGATACAGACGGCTGGTCTTCTCAATTATGTGCGTACCCATGTTACGGGCATACAGGTAGCGGGCGCTTTGAATGTGGTAGGTCGGGATTTCAACGGAGTGCAGGTGGCGGGCTTGGGCAACAGTTCTGCCGGTTACGCCATTGGCTTTCAGGGGGCGGGTTTTTACAACATCGCACACCAGTTTATGATGGGGGTGCAGATCACCACGTTGTTCAACTATACCGATGGCCAGCTTTCGGGCACCCAACTGGCGCTGGTGAACAAGGCCAAGCAGACGATGGGAAAAAACTCCACGCCTTTCGCGCTGGCACGCAGTCTTCAGCTGGGTTTACTCAACTTCAGCAAAGCCATGCATGGCACCCAGGTGGGGCTTATTAATTTCGGTGGGGAAACTCGGGGCAACCAGTTTGGGCTCATCAATTTTTTCAACCGAAACAAAACCAAAGAAAATGTAGATGCAGGTGTGCCGATAGGGTTGCTTAACATTGGTTCGAGGGGTTCGGTGTTTCGGGTTACCACCAACGACTTGTTTCTTACAAACATAGAATACACCACCGGCAATTGCCAGAACTGCTCGTGGACACCCGCGGGTCCGGTGGGTATGCCTTACGAGGACAACAACAAGAAGTTCAATCAGAGTGCCCTCATCCTGGGTTTCGATCATGTACAAAATACGTGGGGCTTTGGCTGGGGATTTATGAAGATACTGCGCAACAAACATTCCATGCTGCCCATCGACAAATTAAACGAGCGCAGGATGCTGAGCTATGGTGCCCGCTTCCTGCACCTGAATCGCAACCGGGAGTTGGACAGGCAATTTAACCTGTTGAGCCGCCTGCATGTAGAGCTGGGCCGCAAGTGGAAATCGCGCTATGTGTTTGCGGGGCTGGCATTCAATTATTTGCTGCAGCGGGTGGATGCCGATCCCTATACGGCACGTAGCATCGTTTTGAATGCGGGTCGGGTGGGCAATAAATCGGGTTCCGTTTGGCCGGGCTATACGTTGGGTATTCAAATGTAAACGCAGTTGGACCATTTCTATTTGTGTGATTCAACGATTTGGATTACTTTAAGGGCTAACCTTTGGCCTATGCTCGGTCTTATTTTTATCTACTTTGTTGGCAAAGCCTTTTACGATCTGGCTGCCAAATATAATCAATCCAAGTGGGGCTATGGCATCGGTGGCGTGGTGTCGTACTACGCGGGGCTGCTGTTGGGCGGCTTTGTGTTGGGCATTGCGATAGAACTGTTCGAGCCGGGTTGGCTGGAGACTTTTTCAGACACTGCGCTGGGGTTGATGGCGTTACCCTTAGGCATTTTCGCTTGCTGGGGATTTTATAAGTTCCTCGAAAATCGCTGGAAGCAAGAACCCGTTAAGCAATCGCTCGGAGTGCTCGATGAAAACCTGCCTGAATAGAAATTTCACTCACCAAATAATAACACCATGGATCAGATTTTAGATGCACCTGTTCGCAACGAGAAGAAGGCTTCCTATGCCGGCTTCTGGATTCGTTTCGTAGCCTACATTGTAGACTCAATGGTTTTGTGGCTGATACAGATTGTTTTGAGTTTTATGTTCTATGGGGATTATTCGGTCTATGGTGGAGGACTGATGTTGTCCTTGATTTCGTTAGCAGTGGGCGTAGGTTACTTTGCGGGCATGGAAAGTTCTGCACGGCAAGCTACCTTGGGCAAAATGCTTTTCCGACTGAAGGTAGGCGATGACCAGGGCTACCAGATCACCTTCGGAAATGCCTTGGGACGGTACTTCGGCAAAATTCTTTCGGCACTTATTTTGTTCATCGGCTTCTTCATGGCCGGCTGGGACGACAAAAAGCAGGCGTTGCACGATAAGCTGGCCGGTACCTACGTGTACGAAGGTTAAGAACAGACGCCATCTCATCAAGTATAGGGGCCGTCCGTCAGGATTTGTTTATCTAAAAGATTATGAGATCCGCAATCGCGGGGTTTAAATCATTCCCCTCGACTTCAACTCCAGGTATTTGTTGATCGAGGCGATGGTGAGGTTCTCGGGCTGCGTTAGGATGGTGATGATGCCGAGCTGACGCAGTTGCTGCGCCAGTTGCACTTTGGTGAGCGAAAAATCTTCCGCTGTTACGTGTTCGTAAACATCTTCCAGCGTCTTCACGTTTTGCGAGGATTGAATCTTGATTTCCGTGTTCTCGAAGAAAACCACCACCAGCAAATGTTGTGTGTTGAGTTTGCGCAGCTGCGGTAAGGCCCGCTGCAAGGCGTAGGTACTTTCGAAGTTGGTATAGAAGAACAGCAGGCTGCGTCCGTTGATTAACTTGCGCACGGCCAGGTAGAGCCCCTCATAGCTTGCTTCGGTGTTGCCTTCCTTTTCGCGATACAACCCCTCCAGAATCTTTTTCAGTTGCTGCCGGCTGCGGTCTGCCCGAATCAGCGTCTTGGGTGTATCGGCAAAGGTTACCAAACCAATTTTATCTTGTTTGCCCAGCACAATGTTGCTCACCACCAGCGAGGCGTTCACGGCATAGTCGAACAAGCTCAGTCCGTTGAAGGGCATGTGCATAACGCGGCTTTTGTCGATGATGCAATACACCTGCTGCGACTTCTCATCTTCGTACTGGTTTACCATTAGTTGGGCTTTGCGGCCGGTGGCTTTCCAATTGATGCTGCGGTAATCGTCTCCCTGCACATAGTGTTTGATCTGCTCAAACTCATAGCTGTGACCTATTCTGCGCACTTTCTTCACACCATATTCCGTGGCAATGCGGGCCAGGGTCTTCAACTCGTACTTTTTCATTTGTATGAGAGACGGATAGACGGGCACGCTGCGATGGAGGGGGAACGAAATCTGGCGCTTTACCAGGCCCACCCGCGTAGCGACCCACACATGCAGGGCGCCAAAATGGTATTCCCCGCGTGCAACAGGCCGCACGGTATAGGGCAACACCTCTTGTCTGCCTGCCGGCAGGTGTGCATGGCGAACAAAGTCGCGTTGCTGCAACTGTTCGGGTAGTTCGTCAATCACCTCCAGCCACAATGGGTGCGATGACCGGTTGTGCAAGGCAATTTGCACAGGATTTTCATCGCCCAGCGAAAGCACCGGGCTGAGCGTACGCGCAGCTTCCAGCCGCACGCCTCGGTTAAACACCTGCCACCCGTCAATGGCGGTTATCAGCAGAAAAAGGGCTATGGCCGTAAAGGCCAGGGGTTGCAGCAACGGAAAGGGATACGACAAAACCATGAGCACCACCAGCCCGGCACAGCCGTAGAAGAATAAGCCAGATAAAAAAAGTGATCGCAGCTTTTTCATCAACGGGGCACTTCCAGTTGTTCGGTGATTTCGCGGATGATGTCTTCGGGCGTCAGCCCCTCCATTTCCCGTTCGGCTGTTAGCAAGATGCGGTGGTTCAGCACGGGGTAAGCCACCAGCTTCACATCGTCTGGTGTTACAAACGTGCGCCCCTGTATGGCCGCAATGGCCTTGGAGGCACGCAGGATGGCCAGCGAGGCGCGCGGTGAGGCGCCCAGCGTCAGGTTGCCGTTGTGCCGGGTGTTTTCCGTAAGGCGGGCAATGTAGCCGAGTATTTCGTCTTTGATGTGCACTTTCTCCACCACCTCCTGGCATTGCTTCAGTTCAGCAGCCCCCATCACCGGCTGCACCCGCTCGAGGCTGCGCTGGCTGAAGTCTTCCTGGTATTTGCGCAGTATTTCCATCTCTTGCTCCAGGGTAGGGTAGGTCAGCTTCAGACGGAAGAGAAAGCGGTCGAGTTGCGCCTCGGGAAGGCGGTAGGTGCCTTCCTGTTCAATGGGGTTCTGGGTGGCCATTACCAGAAAGGGAAAATCCATGGGGTACGTAACGCCATCTACCGTCACCTGGCGTTCTTCCATCACTTCAAACAGAGAAGACTGTGTTTTGGCGGGTGCGCGGTTGATTTCATCGATGAGTACGAGGTTCGCAAAAACCGGACCTCGGTTAAACGTGAATTCTGACGTTTTTACATTGAACACAGTGGTACCGATCACATCCGTGGGCATCAGGTCGGGTGTGAATTGTATGCGCGAGAAACCTACCGACAACGCCCGGGCTACCAGCTTCGATAGCAGCGTTTTGGCAATGCCGGGCACGCCTTCCAGCAACAGGTGGCCACCGGTAAACAAGCCGGCCATCATCAGGTCGATGGTTTTTTTCTGGCCCACCACGGCTTTGCCCACTTCCTGCTTCACCAGCACTACATACCGGCTCAGGGCATCCACCCGCTGTTGTAGTTCATCCATGCCTTGTGTGTTCATCTCTTCCATAGTCAAAAAACGGTTATTTGCATTCCTTATAAAATTCTTCAATAGCCGTGTAGAGGTCTACCAGGCGCTGTTCTTCAATGCTCGAATAGCCAAACGAGGCGATCACATTCCAGCGGTCGTACACATGCTGCACCAGCGCTACAGGTACACTGGCCTTTTCGGCCAGCAACTGCACATGGGGCTGCGTAAAATGGGCTGTGTGGATGCCATAGCGGGTGCGGATGAAGTACAAGAAGTACTTCATCTTTTTCCGGGCCATGTCCAGGTGGTTGCTGTTCCGAAAATGCAGAGATGAGATCATGCGGACAAACTCCAGCGAGGTGTTACTTTTCATTTCCTGCACGGGTATAACGCGCTGTTTGCGCCTGGCAGCAAAAAACACAAAAATGAGCACGGTCACCAACATCATCCACCAGGCATACTTCAGGCTGGGCTGTTGTAGAATAAAGTACAATGGACTGTTGTATTCGTTGCGGTCTTGCGAGAACGGCAGCTTGCTGAACTCATCCCAAATGATGTCTTTGCCCTGCAGGTGCGAGAAGACGCCCGATGCGTAACCCAGTTTGTCTTTCTGCGTCAGGAAGTAATTGGTAAACACGATGGGGTCGGTATGCAGGTAGAGGTTACCCTGTCCGCTGCGTATGCGGAAGAAATTGACCAGGTTGCCCCCCTGGTGACCGAGCGGTTCCATAGTCTCGGTGCTGTCGCAGAAGATTTCCTCGCGCAGGTAACTCCAGTGGTAAGGTCGGTCTACACCTGCAAAGCGGTAGCGGAAGCGGTAGGGCTGTTCAGCCCTCAGGCTGTCGTGGTAGAAGTTCATCTCGATTTCTTCCACCTCGTTGCTGAAGTAGGCCACCTGCACATCGCAGGCGTTTTGGTAGAGTGCATTCACCAGTTCGAAGGGCGGCTCCTGGCTGGCGATGAACACATCGTTGCCTCTTTGTATGAATTTGGTGAGCGCATTTACATCGTGGTAGTCCAGGTAGGGGGAGGGGCCAATCAGCACATAGTCGATACCGGTAAGGTTGCGCGTGCTGTCAAGCAACTGATGTACGGGTTTATTTTTGTTGAACGTGAAATTGCCATCGGGCCGGTATTGCTCCAGCATCTGGCGGATAAAGGAAGTGCCGTACGGCTGGTTGCTCTGGGGGTCGTAGCTTTCGTACCACTGGAATTTGCGCTGGTTGCTGCCAAAGAAAATGAAGTATGCCAGCAGGGCGGCAGCCAGCAAAACAATCAGCACAGTTATGGTACGCCTTCTCGTCATGATCGGGAGGTATCCTTCAATGCCTGATTCACTTGTTCAAAGTCGCCCGCGAGGTGCTCGAGCTCGGGCTGGGTAAGGGTATGTTCGCCATACCACACGCGTTCGTACATCCGCGTGAGGTGCCGTACCGGGTCGTATAGTAGGTTGTGTGCCAGCAATTCGTTCAAATACTCCAGGTTGGTCTTGTCTTTTTGCCAGCGTATTTTTCCGGCTGTGTGCAGCGCACGTAACAGCAGCAGGTAATGCACACGCACCGCCTCGCGCCAGTTGCCCTGCGTGCGCGCCTGTGCCAGCCAGGTTTCGAGGTCAGCTGTTTCAATGTCTTCCACGGGTGTAGCAGCCGTGGGGGCTGTTGGCGTGCTGCGCACCACTTTGTTATCCACGGAAGTGTTCTTGATCACCTGGTACACAATGAAGGCAACCAGCCCGCCAATCAGCAGGTAGGCAATCAGCTTCATCACTTCGCCACCCCAGGGTAGCGAAGGACGCGGGCCCGGAGCGGCTTCGCGTTTTTTTTCTTCTTCCGGCTTTTCGCTGAAGTCGGTGCTGCCCACCGTTTTGCGCCACGCAGTCGTGTCGAAAGGGCGCACATTGATTTTTTCGGAGCGGTATTTCTGCGCACCGGTTGTAGCGGTTGGATTTACCGGCACAATGCTTTGTGCCTCTTCATAGCCTTCTTCGTAGGGAGTGCCTTCCTCTAACTGTTCGTCTTCTATGTATTCTTCCTCCTGTTGGGCTTGCAACCAGTGGGGAAACAACAGGGCTAATATGACGACAAGCTGTTTCAGGTGCGGGGGCGTTTGTGATACTTGTCGGCCAGCCCAGCAATGCTCTCCTTCAGGTAGCGGGCCGTGGTTACTTCGCGGGCGGAGTGATAAAAATAGGCCATGCTGGCCACCACCAACGGCACGATCATCTGAAAGGTGAACAGCTTTACGAACACTTCAATGAACTGCACAATGTACCGCGCCCACGTATCGGTGCGCGCAAAGTTCCATTGGAAGACGGTAGTGTAGAGATAAATCAGCGGGGCAGACAGGATCAGCAAGAACGAAAACGACATCAGCAGCAGCGTAAATTGCAGACCCATGAGGGGCCCGAACTGGGCAGCGGTCAAATCCCACCCGCGTGCCAACCCCGAGAGCGACCCCGTATTTTCTTCCATCTGCACCTGCGTTACCAGCAACACGTAACCAAAACCGAGCGTGAGCAGCAGCGCACCCCAGCCACCCATGCCCCACAGTGCAAGGAAGCCCAACGCCACCAGCAGCAGCACCCGCAGGAAAGCCGGCACATGACGCACCACCTCACCGGGGTGCAACGCGCGGTGAATCAGTTGCAGGGTTTTGTAGATGATGAGTGAGAAAGCGACTGTGTTCAGCACCACATACACCCAATCGGGTGTGCGCATGGCAAAGTAAAGGCCCCCTAATAAGTTTACCCACCACTCTTCGAAGTAGCGCGTTACCAGCAGGCGGCTTTCGGTCACTACATCAACAACGGCCACCAGCACAGTCAGCGGTGTAACCCAGGCCAGCAGGCTGTTGAAGTGAAGGCGGTAGAAGGTGAAGGCATCTTTCAGGATTTCCGCATTGTTTTTAATCGTGTGGGTAGCCACTGGTCTTGGGTCTGCCGGTGTAAGCCTTATTTCTTCCAGTGGCTCTTCAAAGCCCGCCCGTGATTTTCGCCACGGATAAATCACAAAATATCCAACGATGAAGGCAGCCGACAACAGGATGAGCAGCAGCCGCACCGCATCGGGCACTTCGGTATAGCGTGTCAGAAAACTTTCAATCAGGCCGGCCACCACCAGGATGGGCGCCACGCCCAGCATCAGCTTTAGCGACCGCATGGCCGAAAGCTGAAAGGCCTGCAGCCTGGAATACGTGCCCGGGAAAAGCAAACCACTGCCCAGTGTAAGACCGGCACCACCAGCAATGATGATGGCCGAAATCTCCAGCGTGCCGTGCAGCCAGATGGTAAGGGCCGATTCGGCAAACAAACTGCGTTCAATAAAAAAATATTGAAAGCAACCCACCATGATGCCATTCGATAACAGGATGGCCAGCGTGCCGATGGAAAAGAACAGACCAAACACATAGGCACGGAAAGCCACCATCAGGTTGTTAAGCGTAATGCCGAGGAACATGTCTACCTGGTGGCCCTTTTTGTACACCGCCATCGGGTCGCCTTGTTCTATGTTAGCCTTGGTCATCTCCACATAGCCGGGCCCCAGTATGGCGTTGGCAAACTGCGGCTCCTGCACCGAAGAAAACACACCCATGCCGATGGCGAGCAGAAACGTAATCAGCGAGATGAGCAACGGCACCCGGCAGTAGATAATCACCTGGGGCAGCTCATCCAGCCAAAACAGCCGCAGCCGGCCTTTGCGCTGTCGCTGGCGGTTGTAGATGATCGAGAAATATTCGCGGGCAATTTTGTTGAGGTACACGCGCACCGAGCGGTTGGGGTAATACGTGCGCGAGTAGGAGAGGTCATCCACCACCTGCACAAACAAGTCGCTCAGCTTGCCGGGGTCTTTCCGCTCCTCCTTCAGCAAGGCTTCCGATTCGAGCCACTTTTCTTTATTTTGTGCGATGAAACGGGTTTCCTTCATGAAGTCGTCAAAATATTACTTTCGGGCAACAAATGAAAAGCATCGAAATTAAAACAACGCAAAATGTTACGTTGGAATATGAGCTGGCCGACCTGCGCGACCGGGTGCTGGCTTTCCTGATCGACTTCCTCATTCTGAGCTTCGTGCTCCTGGTGCTGGGGCTCGTGGGCTTTTCCGCTTTCGCGGGATCGGAGACTGCCCTCACCGTATTTTCCGTGTTCCTCACCTGCGTTTTCCTCTTCTATTCGCTGGCCTTCGAAATATTTAACCACGGCCAGAGTTTCGGAAAAATGGCCATGAAGATTCAGGTGATCAAAACCGTGGGCGGCCGCGCCACCTATTCTGACTATGCCGCACGCTGGGTCTTCCGCATGATCGATATTTACTTCTCGCTGGGCGGCATTGCCTCCATCCTCATCTCTTCTTCGGCCAAAGCCCAGCGCATTGGCGACATGGTGGCCAACACGGCTGTGGTGAAGTTAACCCCGCAGGTAGATTTAGACCTCGAAGACCTGCTGCGCATCCAGTCGCGCGAATCGTACACGCCCCAGTTTAAAGAAGTGAAGCACCTGCACGAAGAAGACGTGCTGCTCATCAAAAGCACTTTGTCGCGCTACCAGCGCTACCGCAACAGCGCACACCAGGAAGCCATCGGCTTGCTGGCACAGCAGATGCGCACCGTGCTCGGCCTGGGCGCAGTGCCCGGCACCGACCTCGATTTTCTGAAGACGCTGCTGAAAGACTACGTGGTGCTTACCCGCTAAAGTCAGCGCGGCTGTATCTGCACCGATGTCATGGTTAACGAACCACCCACGGCTTTGTCGTTGAAGAGCGATACTTCGTCTTTGTCTGTTTTCAGCGCCAGCGTATACAGCAACGGCAGGTAATGATCTGGCGAGGGTACAGCCAGTTCGAAGGCGCGGCCCTGGCCCGTGTAGTTGATCAACGGGGCGTGGTCTCCGCCCACGATGTAGCCCTTCATGCGGTCGCTGGCTTCCAGTGCCCAGTCGTAGGCATAGCCGGTTGTATTCAGTTTGTCCCACGCCACCATGCGCAGGTTGTGCACCATGTTGCCGCTGCCAATAATCAGCACACCCTTGTTGCGCAGGGCAGCCAGCTCGCGTGCCAGCTCGTAGTGGTAACGGGGCCCTTGTGTGTAGTCGAGGCTCATCTGTATCACCGGCACATCGGCAGCAGGGTAGAGGTGTTTCACCACACTCCACGCCCCGTGGTCGAGGCCCCACTGGTGGTCGAGGCCAACCTGGGTTTTGGTGATGAGTTGCTGGGTTTCCTTCGCCAATTCGGGACTGCCCGGTGCGGGGTATTGCACTTCGAACAGCGCACGCGGAAAGCCGCCAAAGTCGTGGATGGTGCGCGGGTGCTCCATGGCGGTTACGTGGGTGCCCTTCGTTTCCCAGTGGGCCGATACTACCAGGATGGCGTTGGGTTTGGGAATTTGGCTGCCAGCCTGGCGGAAGCCTTTCACAAATTCATTCTCTTCGATGGCATTCATCGGGCTGCCGTGGCCCAAAAACAATACAGGCATGGTGGCCGTGGCCGTTAGCGGCTGCACCGCTTTTCTTAAATCATTCAGGTTCATAGACATTCCGGTTAATGGCATTGCTGCCAACAGTTTCACAAAATCTTTCCGCCTCATCATCAGTTGGTTGACGTAAAACAAAGATACGGCCGGTGACGTGCGGTGGACGTTGAACTACATTAAGAAATACGGTTGCCGGTTGCCAGGCGCAAGTCATCAGGCCTCTGACGGTCCGTAAGTGTAAAAAGCCGTCTGACGCCTTTTTATGGTTGACGTCTTTGCGAGGATAGCACGCGTCAGCGGGCTGACGATGCAGTCTGTAGCAGCGCCCTCGCACACCTTCCGTCTTTGCGAGCTAACGGGTTGATTTGGTGCGCTGGGGCGAAGCAATCTGTATTTGAGATTGAATAGAGGCTGCTTGCTGAGCGAAGCCGAAGCAAGCATGTAGCACAGGCGACTGACGGCTCGATGGCGATTGTAAACAGCCGTCTTACGCCTTTTTATGGTTGACGTCCTTGCGAGGATAGCACGCGTCAGCGGGCTGACGAAGCAATCTGTATTTGCGCTTGAATCATAGCGAAGCAGAATCCGCTTGTTGAGTGGAGTGGACGCACGCATTCTCAACATAATTATCGACTTTTGGCCCGCAATTGATGCAATCCAACCCAATGACAAGATCCCTCGCCCAAATAGCCCTGGTAGTGCGCGACTATGACGAAGCCATTGCCTTCTATACCCAACAACTTGGCTTCGCGTTGCTGGAAGACACGCGCCTGAGCGATACCAAACGCTGGGTGGTGGTAACGCCTGGCAGCGGTGGCGCCAACGTATTGCTGGCGAAAGCCGCCACCGAAGAGCAGCAAACGCGCATTGGCAACCAGACCGGGGGCCGTGTATTTCTTTTTCTGCATACCGATGATTTCTGGCGCGACTATGAAAAGTTCCGCGCCAACGGTGTGGAGTTCATCCGGCCGCCTGCCGTGGAAGCCTACGGCACCGTGTCGGTGTTCAAAGACTTATATGGCAACCTGTGGGACCTGATCGGCCCGCGCGCGTAATCAATTTTTCTCCAGCTTCTTCAGCGTTTCGTCCAGCCAGGCTCTGCTGAGCCAGCGCGTGCCGATCATCACCCCTTCAATCTGGCGTGTGTTGCCTATGGCCTCCAACGGGTTGGCACTCAGCAGCACCAGGTCGGCCTGGTTGCCTACTTTCACCGTTCCTTCATCGGTTTGGCCCAGGTAGGTGGCCACGTTTACCGTGCCGGTGCGCAATGCTTCGTAAGGCGTAAGGCCCGCATCCACCAGGTACTTCAATTCGTGGTGCACCGAAAATCCCGGCACGTTAAACACCTGTGGTGCATCCGACCCCAGCAGCAAGCCCACGCCCCCTTGCTGGCATTCGCGTATCAGCGTTTTGCGTATGGCCACCAACTTGTTGGCTTTGTCTTTGCTGTAGTTGGGGTTATTCAGGTAGTTATTTTTCGCGTTCTCCCAGTTCTTGCGGTCCTCCGGCTTCATGTATTTCATCTCCGGCTCCGCCAGAAACATCTGGGCGGGGGTGGAGGAAAGCCACCGCTCGGCCAGCGCTTGCGTAGGCACCACCCATATCTTCTTTTCTGCCAGCGCCTTCACCAGGGGCGCAATGCGGCCGGGGTCGGCCCGGTGTGCAATCCACGAGCCAAACAGGCCGGTCTGCTGTTCCGCCAGCGTGTCCACTCCGGGTGTGATGGCTTCCACAAAACCATCGAGGTGGTCGATGGAGGAGTAGCCAGCTTCAATGGCCGTCCACACACCTACGCCAAAGCTTACATGCCCCGCGAAGGGTATGCCCACTTCTTTGGCTGTGGTGGCAATGGCGCCAAAGGTTTCTTTGGTGAGGCCCGGGTGCAACTTCAGGTAATCGTAACCTGCGGCCTTCTGCTCGCGCACCATGGCCGCACCGCGTTCAGCAGTCTTCACGCTCTGCCCGTTGAAGGACGGCCCGGTGCTGTAGAAGTGCGGGCCCAAAACTTCGCCTGTGTTGATTTGCGTGCGCAGCTCGAGGTGGCGCGGGTGCCCCAACATGCCGCGGATGGTGGTCACCCCCCCGGCCAGGTAGAGCAGCAGCACCTCCTTCATAGGCTCCAGGTTGTCGATGGGGGGCACGTGCGCGTGCATCTCGGCCAGGCCCGGCATCAGGTATTTGCCCTTGGCGGGGATGATGAGCGCGCCCTTACTTACCGGTGCGCCCTTGGTGGCGCCTATATAGGTGATACGTCCTTCTTTCACAATCACCGTTTGGTCGGCCAGCACACGCTCTGTGTCCATGGGTATCACATTGACACCGCGGAACACAATTTCGCGGTCGCTGTTGCTGATGGGTTGTGCCGCAGCCGCAAAGGCCAGCAGCAGAAGTAGAAGGGTGCGCATGGTAATTGGATTTTACTCAGGAAAGATAACGCTTTACCGCGAGTGTGTGAAGTATAGGATGGATGAATAGCAGGATGTAGGAGTTGTTTTTAGTGTAGAAGCCGATGGGCAAAGCGTAGAAGAGCATGGGCAGGAATAATGAATTGATAGGCCAAGCATCAGGAGTGGATGGGTAAAATGTAGATGCGCATGGGTCACGAATAGTGAGTGGATGGGCGAGGCGTAGAAGAGCATGGGTCAGGAATAATGAATTGATAGGCCAAGCATCAGGAGTGGATGGGTAAAATGTAGATGCGCATAGGTCACGAATAGTGAGTCGGTGGGCCAAATAACAAGAACGGGTGGGCAAAGCATAGTGACCGCGTGGGTGATGAATAGGGTCTGGGGTCTATTCTATAAACTGTGTCAAATCCAAACCGCACCGATTTCCGAGGGAGTGGGAACGGTTTATCAATCGAAGCCGGGATTCACCATCGACCGAGCCTGCCTGCCGAAGTTTTGACGTAGGCAGGGAATCTCCGTATGAAAAGCAGTACCCTCGGACGCTGCACGAACGAAGCAATAGTTGGACGCAGTTCGAGGCAGTCACTTCTAGCTTCTGAATAAAGAAAGCATGCCTGTCTACTACGTTTTTCGCTCCACGGCCGCTGGGCCGCGTGATGACAAGCCGGGCTGCGTCCTTCCGCACCCGCATGCCCTCTGCACCCAGCCGCACCTCCACCGCTAGCCCCGCGAAAGTACGAAGGCCCTCTTGCCATCACTGAGAGAATAGGCTCGAGCATCGTGGGTGCTTACCGTTCACTTTCTTTAGTGTGTGTGTCAGGCACCACGTCCGAAAGCCGCACGAATTTCCGAGGGTGTGGGAATTGTTTTAGTTAGATGATTCTGTAGCACGTTTCCTTTGTTCAGCCTGTTGGGGGGCCACTTATTGCGTTCAAGGAACTGACACCCAGTTACCGCGCCACGTTCCAACGCACCACCTTCTCCAACTTGGCAGGCTGTAGTATTTTGATTTTGCCGCTCTCTACTTCAATCAGACCTTCGTCTTTGAAATCGGATACCACGCGTATCACCGATTCGGAGGCGGTGCCAATGATCTTGGCCAGGTCATCGCGCGAAATGATGATCTTCGGATCGTTGCCCTTCAACGCATATACTTTTAATAATGCCTCGGCCGTGCGCTGCCGCACACTATTGTAGGCCAGGTTCAGCAACTGGTGCTCTTTCTCCTTCACCTTCTGGCAGAGCAGCGAGATAAAGGTTTTCGAAACCTCCTGATTGCTATATAATAATGAGAGAAAATCCTGCTTCGGTATCAGCAACAGTTCAGTGTCTTCCATCGCCACAGCCGATTCGGAATAGGAGGTGTTCTGCAAAATGGCTTCAAACCCGAAGTAGTCGTTGGCCTTGTACAGGTCGGTAATCAGTTCTTTGCCATCGGGGTTCGATTTGAAAGCCTTTACGTTGCCTGCCTTCACCAGGTAGATGTAGGTGGGCGTATCGCCTTCGGCAAATATCTCCATCTTCTTCTTGAACAGACGGGTGCGCTTGTCTTTGCCCAGGTCGGCCATGTTCAACATGCGGCCGGCATCGCTCAAAAAAGAGTCGAGGCCCTCGGGTGTGGCGTCATAGTTGCGCAGCAGTTCGCTTTTCTTCAGGCGCGTTTCAATGGCGTTCAGCAGTTCGGTGTCGTCAAAAGGTTTCAAAAGGTAATCGTCAGCGCCCAGGTTCATGCCTTTGCGGATATCGGTGCGCTCGGTTTTGGCTGTTAAAAAGATAAAGGGTATGCGTGCTGTTTCGGGCGATTTGCTGAGGATGTGCAACACGCCATAGCCGTCCAGCTCGGGCATCATAATGTCGCAGATAATGAGGTCGGGGTTTTCCTGCTTGGCCAGTTCTACGCCCAGCTTGCCATTCTCGGCCGTTACCACGGCATAGTTGGCCAGTTCCAGAATTTCGGTGGTGTTTTCCCTTACATCGGGGTTGTCTTCAATCAATAAAATCTTCTTCATGAGGTATGATGAGGAATGGTAATGGTAAAGATACTTCCTTTTCCGTATTCGCTCTCGAAGGACACCGTACCGTCCAGCAGGTCGGCATACCGCTTTACAATGTTCAGGCCCAGGCCTGTGCCTTGTATGTTTCCTGCGTTGGTGGCGCGGAAGAAGCGTTCGAAAATATGCTTCTTGTCGGTGTCGGGAATGCCGATGCCCTCATCGCGCACATGGAAGGCGCAATGGCCGGGCGTGAACGAACACGACAGGTAGATGGTCTTGCCCTCGTTGCTGTATTTGCTGGCGTTGGAGATGAGGTTAAACAGGATATTGCGCAAAATGCGGCTGTCGCTGTGCACCACCGGCACCTCACCGGGGCAATGTACTGTGATGGTTTGGCCCGATTTCAGCGTGGGTTTCAGCTCTTCTTCTATCTCGTGGAAAAACTGATCGAGTCGAACGGGCTCGGGCTTGATTTCTATTTTGCCTTCTTCCAGTTTACCCAACGAGAGGAAATCGTTCAAGATGTTGGTGAGGTGATTGACAGAGGTTTTAATTCGCTGTATGTGCTTGTCTATCTTGTCGGGTTCGTTCTTGTCTTTGTATTGCTGAATGAGTGAAGCTGAACTGAGCACCGCGCTGAGGGGGGTACGGAACTCGTGCGAGGCCAGCGACACAAATTTCGACTTCAATTCATTCAGTTCGCGCTCCTTCTCCAGTGCTTTTTTGGTTTCTTCTTCGGCCCGCTTGCGCACCTGCACCTCGCGTTCCAGTTCCTGCACGATGTTGTTCAGTGCTTCGGTGCGCAGCTGCACTTTGTTTTCCAATTCGGCCGCATAGACAATCAACTGTTCCTCGCTGCGCTTCAGGGCATCCTGCGCCAGCTTGCGTTGTGTAATGTCGCTCACAAAAGCCATCACCAGCAGTTGGTCTTTGTATTTGGTGTAGCTCAAGCTTACCTCTACCGGAAACTCCGTGCCGTCTTTCTTGATGGCGAGCAGGTCGCGCCCGGTGCCCATACGTCTGGGTGCTGGGTTGGCATTGAACCCTTTGCGGAAGTTGATGTGCGAGCCGCGCAGCGAGGCAGGCAGCAGTTCTTCCAGCTTCAGACTGAGCAGCGCTCCTTTTTCGTAACCAAAAATCTGATCGGCTACCGGGTTGGCAGCCACAATGTTACCGGCCTCGTCTACCATAATCAATCCTTCTGACATGCTCTGGAAGATCTCGAGGAAGGCATCGTTGGAGATGGTAGATATGGGTATGGGGCCGTTCATTCCGAAAATTTCAAGTTAGCAATACACTCGCATATGACAAAAATCAGTTTCGAGTTTGATCAATGTAATCCTGCAGGGGCGGGGCCTTACCTAAGTTTGTGGAAAGAACGCGTTGGCGAATCTGCTTTTATGGCAAAATCCATTATCTGTGTGGTCGACTTTTCTGAGTCATCGCAAAATACACTGCAAACCGCTGCCGACCTTTCGGCACAATACCATTCGCACCTCACCGTGTTGTATCCGTACCGCCTGCTGCAAACCAACCGGGGCGAAGACCTGGTGGATTTAAAGAAGCGCAAGGAGGCCGAGGCTGCCACTAAATTTGCCGCCCTGGAGAAGAGTGTGTTAAAGGGCAAAGATGTGTCGTTCGACTTCAGTTCAGAGATCGGGTTCATCACCGACCGCATCGAAAGCCGCACCCGCAAAATTCCGGTTCAGTTCCTGGTCATCGGCAAGTCGTTGCTCATGGCCAACAGAGAAAGCTTCGAAGAGCTGATCGGCCACCTGGCTTCGCCTTTGATCATCGTGCCCTGAGTAGTCGGCCCGCCATGAAGCAGCAAAAGGTTAGACTTGCCCCTTTGCACGCGTTATGCCTAATTTTTGAGGGACGTCTTCTAAGAACCAGCCTCTCAGTGCGATTTCAACCCTGTGTTGTCAGTGCCCATGCTATCTGAAAGTAAACAATTTCTCGGGCCGAAAGAAACTCAACTTGTTGGGCAGCTCGTGCAGGAGATTATAACACCACGCGCGAAAAATACAAAGACTGCAACCGTTACTGGACGATTGAAGAATTGCAAGCGAAACAACCGTAAAAAATGTTGTCATGATGGCAGCGAAGGAAATCGATCCGGCCCCCTATCACGAACCGGTGAGTGACCTTTGTCCAAAGATATGCAAAAAGGCCTGCGTTGAGAATTGTTTGCTGAGAGGGTACGGCTTAGGGCAGTTTCACCTGCTTCGCAAAGCTGTATAAATAGGGAGCCTTGTGGGCTTTGCCGGAGTATTGTTTCTCGTGCCGCTTCAAAACACCCGCAGCCAACATCTGGCGTTGGAAAGTGGTTCTTCGCAGCTTGGTGCCGAGAATGGCCTCGTACACGTGCTGCAGTTCGTTCATGGTGAATTTTTTGGGCAGCAGGTTGCCACCCACCAGCTTGCGGTCTAGGTTGTCGCGCAGGGTTTGGATGGCTTTCTCCACAATCTGTCTGTGATCCAGTATCAGCTTTGGTAATTTTTTGATCGGGTACCATTCGCACGAGTCGGATAAAGCATCGGGTTGGGGTGTTACCTCTTTGTAGTTAATCAACGCATAGTACGCCACCGAAATGAAGCGGTCCAGCATCCAACGAAATTCTTTCTCTGCGTCAATGCCGTTGGCTTCCAGCAAGGTGCGCATCACCTCCGGCTTATACCGGCTCATGTCGCCAAAGGTGTAGAATTGCTCCAGGTAAATATCCGTGAGGCCCGTACGCTCGTGCAGGCCGCGCTGCACCGCGTCATTCAGGTTTTCATCTGTGCGCACAAAGCCACCGGGCAATGCAAACAGGCCGGTGTTGTGGTACTCCATAATGAGTATACGCAGTTCACCGTCAGAAAATCCAAAAATCACCGAGTCGTAGGCAATATGGGGCAAATAGGCCTTTGCTGGCATAGAATCTAACTTTCCTGCAAAAGTAGTAGCAATTTATCACTTGGGTGCCTATCATTGTTACAAAATGAGACAATAATGAAGCGCTTTATACTTCTACTGCTGGCGGTAGTTGCGGCTGACGCAGTTTGGGCACAGGGCAACGATGCTTTTCCCGTTCAAACCAAAATTGAAAATGGTGTCATTGAAGGTTTGTATGATACCCGCTCGGGTTTGCAACTCTATTTGGGTGTGCCGTTTGCCAAGCCCCCCGTTGGCGAATGGCGGTGGAAAGCCCCCCAGCCTTTGGACAATTGGACAGGGGTGAAGCAAACTAAAAAATTCGGTCCGCGCCCCGTGCAGGCCATTGTGTTTGGCGATATGAGTTCGCGCTCGGACGGAATCAGCGAAGACTGTTTGTACTTAAATGTTTGGACCCCCGCTAAACGCAATACCACCGGCCTACCCGTGTTGGTTTACTTTTATGGTGGGGGCTTTGTGGCGGGCGATGGATCTGAACCACGTTACGATGGTGCCAGCATGGCCAAAAAGGGCATTGTGGTGGTAACAGTTAACTACCGCCTGGGCTTGTTTGGATTTTTCGCTCACCCGGAGCTGAGCAAAGAAACTTCTTACAAAGGTTCGGGCAACTACGGCTACCTCGATCAGGCATTGGCGTTGCAGTGGGTGCAGAAAAACATTGCCGCCTTCGGTGGCGACCCGAAGAAAGTAACCATAGCAGGTGAATCAGCGGGTTCTATTTCCGTAAGTGCACAAATGGTTTCACCGCTTTCGCGGAAGTTGATTGCAGGCGCCATTGGCGAAAGCGGTTCGGGCATCAGTGCATTGGCCGCAGTACCGCTGGCCGAAGCGGAGAAGATAGGGGCAGAGTTTGCCAAAAACGCAGGCTACACCTCGGTGGCACAAATGCGGCAAGCACCCACACGCGATTTGTACGAAGCATATGTGGAGTCCAAACGGTTTGGTTTTCCTCCGGTCATCGATGGTTATTTCTTCACCAAATCCATGCTCGAAACATTTAATGCCAAAGAGCAGGCACAGGTTCCGTTGCTAGTGGGGTGGAATTCCGCAGAGATTCCCGGAGTAGCATTCACACAAGGCCCCATCACCGAAGAGAACCTGATTAAGAAAGTGAAAGAGGTCTATCCCAACGATTGGGAAGACGCTTTGAAAGTATATCCTCATGGCAATGCCAAAGAAGTGGAGTGGGCCGCTACCAACCTGGCATCCGACCGTTTTATTTCATACAGTACCTGGAAATGGTTCGATGCACATCGTAAGAATAGTTCACAACCCGTGTACCGATACCTCTACAGCAAACTTCGACCACCCCTGGTGGATAAGAATTTAAACCCGGGTTTGGCAGGAGGCACGCAGCCAGGAGGAATGAAGATGCCCGAGCCGATTGGTGCACCGCACGCCTGCGAAATTGAATACTGTATGGGCAACTTGCACCTGGTGAAAGACTATGCATGGACAGCCGATGATTACAAAGTGTCGGAAACCATGCTGAATTACTTTGCCAACTTTATCAAGACCGGAAACCCTAATGGAGACCAGCTTCCGGAGTGGCCCGCGGCCCAGCCCAATGACAACAATCCTTCCGTGATGATTTTGGATACCGAATCGAAGGCGGTGAAGTATGACGATGCCCGCTACCTGTTTTTGGACAAGATGAACAAGCCTAAGTAGATATTGGGGCAACCTGTGTCAGCCAAAATACAGCCAAATACGAAGCCTTTTGTGTAGCGTTGCATTTGCTGAACACGTTATCATGCATGCAGGTGCATGCGTTGCGGCATTCGTGTGCTATGCTCGTGTTGATGACCCATTTCAATTTCTGAAATCTATGAGGTAGCTTTAAGCGTATAGAAAGAGGTTATGAAAACATGGAAATGCCTTGTGTTCTTGGTATGGATGGCTTTCAGCACTGTTGCCCAATCAACCGCGCCCCGCACCATTGTAACCACCGATGGCGAGTTGGATGATGTCGATTCCTTCATCCGGATGCTGCTGCATGCCAATGAATTTCGAATAGAGGGCCTGGTCATCAGCAGTTCCATGTGGCATTACAAGGGCGATGGCAAAGGCACGAAGTTTACTTCGGAAATGGAGATTACCAAAAAATTGTATGGTGAGCGCACCGACTTGCGCTGGCCCGGTACAGACTGGATTTATAACCTGCTCGATGCGTACGATCAAGTGTATCCCAACCTGAAGCTACACGCCCCGGGTTTTCCAACAGCAGCATACCTGCGCTCGGTAACCCGCATCGGTAACATCGACTTTGAAGGCGAGATGGAGAAGGACACGGAAGGATCGGACTTTATCAAAGCGAAACTGCTGGACAACAATAGCGAACCACTCTACCTGCAGGCGTGGGGTGGTACCAACACCATTGCCCGCGCACTCAAATCCATTGAAGATCAATACAGGGAAACGGCACAATGGAATGCCCTCTATCAGCGTGTTTCCAACAAAGCCATCATCTATACCATTCTCGATCAGGATGCCACTTACCGCAAATACATTTCAGTGAACTGGCCCGATGTAAAGGTCTATTACAACGCCAGCCAGTTTGGGTGTTTTGCGTATTTCTGGAAGCGTGCCGTGCCCGAGCCGTGGCATCGTTATTTACAAGGTTCATTTATGGGCCCCATTATCAACAACAGTGGTCCGCTATTGAAGTTGTATTACAGCTATGGAGATGGTAACCCACCCGCGGGGGAACTGGAGGACATTTACAGCGACCCCGAAAAAATCAAGAATAACATGTGGGGCAGTTTTACGCAGTATGATTTTATTTCCGAGGGCGACTCGCCTGCCTTTTTTCATTTGATCGATGTGGGTCTGGATAACCTCATCCATCCCCACTTTGGTGGGTGGGGTGGTAGACTGGCACCATCGGCTACGGTGCCTAATCGGTGGGAGGATGGCGACCGGGTGACCGACTACAATCCCTTCACGAAACATATGGACAAGGCCTATCCGCAAACCCGTTGGATAGAGGTGCTGCAAAACGAATTTGCTGCTCGCGCCAGTTGGTGCGTGTTGCCCTACAACCAGGCCAACCACCCACCAGTGGTGAAACTGCGGCAATCTAAAATGTTAGAAGTCAGCCCGGGAGAAAGGGTTAAGCTCGAGGCAGCGGTGTCAGACCCCGATGGACATGAGGTAAGTTACACCTGGTGGCAATACCATGAAGTGGATAGCTATCCGGGGCAAGTCACCCTTACACCGGGTCAGCGCCATCAACTGGAGTTTACGGTGCCGGCCGATGCAAAGCCGGGTGAAGACCTGCATATTGTGCTGTCCGTAACGGACAAAGGATCGCCCGCTTTAACCCGATATGGCCGCACGGTGTTACGCGTCAGGTAGAGGCAATTTTTTGGCGATCCGTTCGGTCGGAATAAATAGACCATCAGGCAGGCGCACAAGGTAGTTTGTCCACAGGCGGATTGTCCATCGTCCATTCATCCTAAACGTGTTCTCATTTCTGGCATTTTTTGCTAACTTTCCTCATCACCAATTATCATTCTCCCGATGGCTACTTACAAATTGCAGATCAACGGAAAAACACTGGAGGCAGATGTAGAGGCAGACACCCCGCTGTTATGGGTGTTACGCGACACACTCGGATTAACGGGCACCAAATACGGCTGTGGCATCGCACAATGTGGTGCCTGCACGGTGCACCTGAATGGAAACGCGGTGCGTTCATGCTCCATACCCGTTTCGGCTGTGGGCAACAATAAAATCACCACCATCGAAGGCTTGTCAGAAAAAGGCGATCACCCCGTGCAGCAGGCCTGGCACGAAGTAGACGTGGCCCAGTGCGGTTATTGCCAGGCGGGCCAGATTATGAGTGCAGCAGCGCTGTTGGCAAAGACCCCCAAGCCCACAGAAGCACAGATTGCCACCGCCATGAATGGAAACATTTGCCGGTGTGGAACCTACCATCGCATCAAAGAAGCTGTCGTGCTTGCCTCCTCTAAAATGTAGACGTTATGACCATCGCGAAAACAAACAGAAGAAATTTTTTGAAGCTGGCAGCCACTGCCAGTGGTGGCTTAGTGCTGGGATTCCATTGGAGCACCAGCGAGGCAGGCATCATGCAGGTGGTGAATGGCGATACTTTGCCTGCAGGCGATGTAAACTTCAACAGTTACTTGTCCATTTCACCCGATGATGTCATCACCATTTTCTCGCCCAACCCCGAGTTAGGGCAAAACATAAAGACTTCGTTTCCCATGGTGGTAGCCGAAGAGTTAGATGCCGACTGGAACAAGGTGAAGGTGTTACAGGCGCCTTTAGATACCAAACGTTTCGAGCGCCAACTCACCGGTGGGAGTGGAGCAGTGCCTCATTCGTGGGAGCGCCTTCGCAAAGCGGGTGCCACCGCCAGGCATATGCTGATAGAAGCGGGAGCCAAGCGTTGGAACGTGAGTGCTTCTTCGGTTACAGCCGAGAATGGGTTTGTGATACACAAGGAAAGTGGGCGCAAGCTTACTTTTGGCGAATTGGCCACCGAAGCAGCCACCATTACCGTGCCTGCGGAAGTGAAGTTAAAGGAACGAAAGGATTTTAAAATCATTGGACAGGCCATTCGCAATGTCGATGGCATGGCCATGTATACAGGCAAACCGCTCTTCGGCCTGGACTTCTACCGGGAGGGTATGCTGCACGCCATGATTCAACGACCGGAAGCATTTGGCACTAAAATAAAATCCGTGGACGCAGCGGCAGCCAAAGCCATGCCGGGCATTGTGGACGTGGTAGTGTTTAAGAACAATGTGGCGGTGGTGGGCAAATCTACCTGGCAGATTCTGAAAGCACGCAAGCTGCTGAAGATAGAATATGAAAAAGCGGATGCGATTGAAAGCACTGCCGACCATGACCGTTTATTCAAAGAACTGTTGAACACAGGTGAGGCCACTGTTCGCAGAAAAGATGGCGATGTAGATACAGCCTTTAAGACGGCCGCCAAAACCATTGTGCGCGAGTACCAGTGCCCGTTCCTATCGCACAGCCCTATGGAGCCCATGAATTTTTTTGCACATGTACGCGAAGATGGTGTTGAGCTGGTGGGGCCTTCTCAAACACCCGATGCGGCCCGCAACGCAGTGGCTACTTTGTTAGGTATAGCACCCGATAAGATTACCTTGGAATTGACACGCCTGGGTGGTGGTTTTGGCCGTAGGCTGAAGACCGACTACGCACTGGAAGCAGCCGAATTGTCGAGCCTGATTAAAGCACCGGTGAAAGTAACCTGGACGCGCGAAGACGATATGATGGGAGGAAGCTACCGCCCGGCCGTTCGCTATCGCTTTGAGGCGGCTTTGGATGCCAATGGCAATATGATAGGTTATAAGCTGCGCGGGGTGGGCATCAATTCCGGCAATTCTACACGAGAAGATAACTTTCCTTCCGGAGCGGTAGATCATCTATTGATCGAATCGGTGGAGCACAAGTCGCCCATTACCACCGGGGCGTGGCGTGCGCCCATCACCAACTTCCTGGCCTATGCGGAGCAGGCCTTCTTAGATGAAGTAGCAGAGGCGGCCAAAAAAGACCCGGTACAATTCAGGCTTCAGTTGCTGGAGCGTGCCAAAGCCCAGCCGGTAGGTGCCATTCGCTACGATATCGACCGGATGATGGCGGTGATCAAACTGGCAGCAGAAAAATCGGAGTGGGGTAAGAAAAAAGGGGTGAGCCAGGGATTTGCCGTTTATTTCTCGCACCGCTCCTATGTGGCGCAAGTGGCCGATGTAGTGGTAAATAAAGGCAAGCCGGTAATTCAAAAGATTACCGCTGCCAGCGACTGTGGCATCGTGATCAATAAAAGCGGTGCCGAGCAGCAGGTGCGTGGCGGTATTGTAGACGGTATGGGGCACGCGTTATTCGGCAACCTGACGTTTAAGGACGGGGCTGTGGAGCAGCGCAACTATAACACCTACCGCATGATTCGTTTTAATGAAGTGCCAGATATAGACGTACATTTTGTAGATAATGGCATTGACCCGACCGGCTTGGGTGAGCCAGCCCTGCCACCAACCGGGGGGGCCATTGCCAACGCTATCTACAAAGCCACCGGCAAACGCCTATACAATCAGCCTTTCACCCGGGAAGAACCCATGAAAGGTGTGAACCTGGGCGATCGGATGTAGTAACAGCCCGAGCAAGAGTGGAGCTTAGCAAAGAAGTCGCAGTACCTGCGACTTCTTTTAATTTGGAGTTTGCCTTATCTAAATTTGTATTTTTTCCCCGCGACTATTTTTCGAGTACGGGCGTAAGCCCTCCGTTACCGGCACCGAAGCATAAGATCTGTGTTGCGACTTGATGGTAACGACTGCAGTGACTCGGCCGATATCATTTGTTTGATCATGTTCTTGTGTTTGATAGGTATTCACTAACTTGACACGCAATCAATTTTTGCGCATGAGGCTTCGGTGGAGCTGGATTTATTTGGTAGGGTTTGCACAGGTGGCGCAGGCGCAGTTGCAGGGCCAGGCCCGCGTGGACTCACTCCTGAACCACATTCGACAAACATCGGCCGATTCGACTAAAATTGAATTATACGTAGACCTGCTCACCACCTACAATACCTTCAATCGTCCTGAAGGCTTAAATTATGAGGCACCGGCCCTGGCACTGGCGGAAAAAATGAACTCGCCTGCCGCGGTGGCAGCGGTAAAGAATGCGGTGGGACGATTGTACTGGCGCGAGGGCCGCTTCGATCTTGCTTTGAAATACCACCATGATGCCCTCCGGATTTATGATAGCCTGAGGGACAGGTACCACGTTGCCTTATCGAACAGGTACCTGGGGCAAGACTATGGAGATGCAGGTAATTTTCCGGAGGCTTTGCGGCTGTTTACCTTGTCGTTGCAGCAATACGAAAGCATCAACGACCATGAGAATCAGGCTTACCTGCAAGACCTGCTCGCCTGGGTGCATGGTAAAATGGGAAACTACGTAGATGCAGCGCGTCATAGTTTTCTTGCCATGGAACAATTTGAGATAGCAGGCGACACAAGCAGTATTGCCATGGCGGCCGCTACCGTTGCAGAAAACTACCTTTTGTTGGGTAACCACCGGGAGGCTTTGCGTTATTTTGAACGCAGCTACGGGGCATATATGCGCTATGGCGACCGCATCAATCAGGGATATAGCCTGTGCCAGTTGGGCAAGGTCACCCTCTACCTTAATCGCATGGAGGAGTCGATGAACTACTACCAGCAGGCCCTGGCAACAGGCAATGCGATCAGCGACTTCAGCATAGTAGGCACGGCCTATGAGGGATTGGCAGAATGGCATGGAAGAGCAGACCTGGCAATGGCGCTCCGGTATTATTTGTTGGCAGCCGAAGCATTCAAAAAGGGATCGAATCAAAATGAGCTGGCCCGTATCTACATCAAGATGGGAAAGAAATATGTGGAAGCCAAAGACATCGCGATGGCAGGTCGCTATTACCAGGAGGCCTATTCGGTTGCGCAGCAGTTAAAAAGTAAGACGCTGCTGACAGACTACTATTTGGGGCAGGCACTTCTGGACAGTGCCACCGGTAATTGGCAGGCAGCATTCAGGCATTACCAGCGCCATGTGCAATTGCGCGACAGTCTCTTCAACCAGGACCATATTCGGCAGATGGTGCAACTGCAGTTGGGCTATGAATTCGACAAGCGCGAGGCCGCTACACGTGCGCAGCAGCAGGAAAGGTCGTTGCGGCAACAACGCCAAACCCTTTTTGTCGGCATCATCGCAGCACTTGTTTTTGTGTTGGCCCTGGTTCTTTACCTGGCAAGGCAGCGGGTGGCCCGCATCAACCAAGCGTTAGATGCCAAGTCCAGGCGGCTGGAAGAAGAGAACCGCGAAAAGAGCAGTATCCTGAACATTGTTTCGCACGATCTCATTGCACCTTTCAATAAAATTAAGGGTTTGACGGATCTGATGCAGCGCTTCGAATTGTCACAGCAGGAAAGAAAAGAATACCTGGCCTACATCCAGGCTTCGGTCGAACAGGGCACGCACCTGATCCGCAATTTGCTGGAATCGCAGAACGTGCAAGAAAATGCCGTGCCGGTTCCTCAAAAAATCAATCTGTCCGCCTGGGGAAAAGATTTTCAGGCCTCCATGGCCGGAACGCTCCATCAAAAGCAGCAAAGCCTGCTGTTAACGTGTGCACTGACACATATTGATTATATGGTGGACAACCAGATGCTCACGCGCATCCTCGATAACCTGGTGAGCAACGCCAGCAAATTTTCCGCATCTGGAAAGAATATTCACTTGAAAATCTCCCAGGAGGATTCGCAACTGCGTTTCTCCGTGCGCGATGAGGGGCCTGGCATATCGGCAGAAGAGCAGCCCAATATGTTTCGCAGGTTTCAAAAACTTTCTGCCCGGCCAACGGCAGGAGAAGGCTCATCCGGATTGGGACTCTCCATTGTGAAAACATTAGTTGATTGTCTGAATGGGCATATCAGCGTAACCAGTAGCCCTGGCGCAGGAACAGAAATTGTGGTATCCATTCCGGCCGTTGCGGCCTGACCCGAAACACTTTTGGTTGTTACTTACGCCTTCCTTCCATAAATTACTCGTCTGTTGGTGGGGTGATGTTAAATCATCAAAACTTCCGTTCGGGTGAGATGATGCTTCAGAAATCAGGTGTTTCAGCAAACTGAAATATCAAGCTTGTGAATTAATAAATGTATAGATCATGAAATGGCTCTGCTGTATTCTGGTCGTTGGTGTGACCTTCGGTAACGCATATGCGCAGGTTGTTAACGTAAGCGGTACGGTGAGGGGAGAGGGTAAGACTTTAGTGGGCGCGAATATCATTGAAAAAGGAACCACCAATGGTACGCTGTCTGATGATCTGGGGCGTTATTCAATTGCTGTTGCGGAAAATGGTGTGCTGGTTGTTTCTCGTCCTGGTTTTCGAACGGTTGAAGTGAGCATAAACAACTCTGAAGTGCTGGACGTAACATTAGAAATGGACCCAGCCCTTCACGGACCACACGTGAATGTGGGGTATGCTCACACACAACGCCAGGCGATAAGTGCTGCGGTTGTGTATCTGGAAGCTTCCGATTTTAATCGCGGATATATATTTCAGGCTGCCCAACTCTGGCAGGGCCGGGTGGCCGGCTTGAGTATTTACAACCGAGGCGGCAACCCGAACGAAATTCCTTTGATGCGCATACGAGGCACCTCCTCGTTCGAAGCAGATGTTTCTCCCCTGATTGTCATTGACGGTGTCGCCATGGCTGATCTGGGCAATGTAGATCCCGATGATATTGCGTCTATTTCGGTATTGAAAGATGGCGCTGCTGCTTCTATCTATGGCATAAGGGGTAGTCACGGTGTAATTCTGGTTACCACAAAAAAAGGATCGCGATCACCAGGATTGTCCGTCAGTTTTCGCACTGAAGGGGCAGCATCTGTGGTGAGCCGCAAGCAACCGGCATTAAATGCCGCGGAATTTGTGGAAGTGGGTGGTAATGATTTGGGTGCAGTCACAGATTGGCAAGATGAAATTACGCGCTCAGGATGGTCGCAACACCATCACCTGGCAGTTTCGGCCGAGCACGAGCATTCCTCTTTTCGGGTGTCTACCCATTTGCGTTCTGTGGAAGGTATTCTGTTGAAATCGGGCTTCGATCAGGTAAATACCAGGGTAAATGTAACCCACCGCGAATTAGACGATCGTCTTCGTCTTCATTTCAATATGTCGGTAACATCCCGCAACAGTAATTTCTCGCTTCCCGAGGCGTTCAGGTATGCAACGGTATTTAACCCAACGGCACCCATACGTTTTTCTAATGGCGTATTTTATCAGCCCATTCTTTTCGAGAACTACAATCCGGTAGCCGTTCTTTTGCAGAATAAGAACGAAGGCAGAAGCAGAAAAGTCAACTACAGTGGTACCGTTGAGTTCGACATCACGGATGGCCTCACCGCCACATTCAACGCAGCTCAACAGGCTTCCAGCAATTTTAGAGGTAGTTATTATTCGAGAGAATCTTTCTACTATGGATTGAGCAGGGGTGGGTTGGCGCAACGTTATTCCGATGACGCAAGATTTACCCTGGCGGAGGCTTTTCTTAGCTATCAACGCACCGGTGAAAATCTGAATCTGCAACTCACGGGTGGTTACTCCTTTCAACAAGATCAAACCGAAAGCTTTGGTGCCGAACTGGGTAATTTTCCTTCCGATGAATTGGGATACAATGCGCTCGAGGATGCCGCTGATATACTTACTGGACTTCCCAACCTGATAGACATTTACAGCAACGCTACTCCGATCAACAAAATAGAAGCCGGTTTTCTGCGGGCTTTGCTGGGGATAAACAAAAAAGTTCAGTTAACCGCTGCTGCCAGGTATGAAGGATCGAGCAAGCTTGGACCAAACAAGAAAGCGGGATTGTTTCTGTCAACAGGGGCCAATGCCGATTTGATGAAGTGGTTTCAGCCAAACGCCCTGCAGCAACTGAATCTGCGGCTGGCTTACGGAACAACCGGTGCGATACCCACCCAGGCCGGACTTGCCAGCGACCTCTATGATTATACGTTTATTAATGGAGGCACTTTGGTAAAAATCCGCGATGCCAACCCGGATCTGAAGTGGGAACAAAAAAACGAAACCAATTTGGGTATTGATTGGGGGCGGGGGAGATGGACGGGTTCCTTCGATGTTTATCATCGCACGGTGAAGGATTTGATTCTGGACCAATCGGTAGATTGGAATCAGTATCCGTCTGGCAGACGTTTTGAAAATGCAGCAACCCTGAGAGGCCGTGGACTGGAAGTGGCCATCCAATACCAATCAGGGTCCGTTGCGTCTGTACAGTGGCGCCCATCCCTGGTATTGAGCAGTAATCGTACGGTAGTGGAAGCCTTTCCTGTTCAGGCACAGTTAAATGGATTTCTGGATGCGCCCGGTTCGGGAGGCACCCTGATGATCCGCACCGCAGTAGGTGAGAAGTTTGGTCAGATCTGGAGCCCCGTTTTCGATGGAGTAGATGTTAGTGGGGCGCCCCTGTTGAAAGACACCAATGGCGATGGCATACTTCAAACCTTGTCTTACCAGGCGTTGGATCCACAAACCGATTTTGTTGCTTCGGGTTATGCTTTCCCCTCCTGGGAGTTGGGCTGGAATAACCAATTCACTTATCGCAACTGGCAGGTAACTGCATTCTTTAGGGGTGCGTTTGGCCATAGCCTGGTCAATCTTCCACGCCTTGCATTCGAACCGCTGGACGCGGGCGCTATCAATACGTTCAACCGGATTCGATCAAAAAAAGAAGTGGAAGGATTATTGTGGTCCGGCTATAGTTCCCTGTATGTGGAACGTGCAGATTTTCTGATGCTCGATAATCTCACCCTGGCCTACCAATTACCGTTGCGTGCCGCACATCGGATAAGATCAGCGAACGTGTACGCCACGGTGCAACGGGCATTCACCATTACCGGCTACTCAGGTGTGAACCCAGAGCCTGTTTGGGTAGACAGGTCTCTGGATACACCCAATTATTTTCCACAGTTAAATGCGTTGTCGCCAGGTATTGATCGCAATTCGAATTATCTGCCAGCGCGCACCTTCACCGTTGGAGTGGTCATTGGCTTGTGAGTAAATAAGTTGAAAAAATCAGAAAGGAGGAGGCAGCCTCCCTTTCTGAATGCCCTTACCTCACCACCGTAACCCGCATATAGGTGGCGGGTATGGAGGTGGTCTGCGCATTGCCACTTTTGTTTTGGCTCACAAAGAGTGCTCCGAGTTCTTCTTGAAGAAGGCGGGCCTTGCCATTTTTTTCTGCCGCTTCGAAGGCATTCATGGTGGGGCCGTAAAATTGTCTAAACCTGTTTACCAACGCTACGGGCGTATCGTTTGTATTAAAGGTGAAGGTGTCCCTTTCGAACGTGATCTTTTCTGCCGGAATGCCTGCTTGCACAAAGCGCTCCGTTACGGCACTTTCCACACCCCACAACATGGCATCGCCCTCCTGTATCGAGCAGTTGGTGAGTCCCAGTTCGGCAATGCGGGCATTCCCCGCTGCCACCAGGTTGCGTGCAATGTCCACGCCCAACACCTTGGCACCCAACTGTGCAGCAGGTATGGCGGTGGTGCCATCGCCACAGCCCAGGTCTAACACCTTCAGTCCTTCCGCAATGTTCAACTTGGCCACCAGTGCTGCCCCGCTTTCTCTCATGGTTTCTGCGATGCGGGTAAAATCGCCTTTCTCCCAAAGTGCTTTGTTTGGATTCATGTTTGATTTGGTTAATGCCCCGTTTAATCGAAATAGTTGCGGGCATTGTTGCATTGCCAACCCCGCATTAACGCGTTGTCTACGCTTTGTACACCTGATCGAACGGCCATCAAATGAAAGTGGCCCGCCAGGGGCCACTTTACTTTATCCAACCAAACCAATCACCTCATGTGCTGAGTCTGATGCTATTGTTTCACATCGAAACGGTCTGCATTCATCACTTTCGTCCAGGCCGCTACAAAGTCGCTTACAAACTTTTCGCCTGCATCGCTGCTGCCATACACTTCGGCCAAGGCACGCAACTCCGAGTTGGAACCGAATATCAGGTCCACCCGTGTGGCGGTCCACTTCACAGCACCTGTTTTCCGGTCGCGCCCTTCAAACTTCTCTTTCGTGTCGTCAGTGGCGGTCCATACGGTGCCCATGTCAAGCAGGTTAATAAAGAAGTCGTTGGTAAGTACTTCGGGCTTCTTGGTAAACACGCCATGTTTCGAACCATCGAAGTTGGCATTCAGCACACGCATACCGCCCACCAGTGCTGTCATTTCAGGGGCAGTGAGTGTAAGCAGTTGCGCCTTGTCAACCAGCAGTTCTTCGGCCGTCAGGGAATATTTTCCTTTCAGGTAGTTACGGAAACCGTCTGCGATGGGCTCCAGCACTTCGAAGGACTCCACATCTGTCTGCGCCTGCGTAGCATCGGCACGGCCGGGGGTAAATGGAACCTTTACCGAGTGGCCTCCATCTTTCGCTGCCTTTTCAATGGCGGCACATCCGCCTAGTACAATCAGGTCGGCCAACGACACCTGCTTGCCACCGGTTTGTGCCTTGTTGAACTCTTGCTGGATGGTTTCCAGTGCCTTCAGCACTTTGGCCAGTTGCGCAGGGTTGTTCACGGCCCAGTCTTTCTGAGGTGCCAGCCGCACACGTGCACCGTTGGCGCCCCCGCGCTTGTCGGAGCCGCGGAAGGTGGACGCAGATGCCCACGCAGTAGCCACCAGTTGCGATACAGTTAAACCGCTCGCCAGTATTTTGTTCTTGAGAGTGGCGATGTCTTGCTCATCTATCAGTTTGTGCGTTACGGCCGGAATGGGGTCTTGCCAGAGCAGTTCTTCCTTCGGTACTTCGGGGCCAAGGTAGCGGGCACGCGGGCCCATGTCGCGGTGGGTCAGTTTAAACCAGGCACGTGCAAACGCATCGGCAAACGCATCGGGGTTTTCGTAGAAGTGTCTGGATATTTTTTCGTAGGCCGGGTCGAAACGCAAGGCCAGGTCGGTGGTGAGCATACGCGGCTCGTGGCGCTTTGATTTGTCGTGTGCATCGGGCACGCTGTTGGCACCCGCACCGTTCTTAGGTCTCCACTGGTGCGCACCGGCCGGGCTCTTGGTCAACTCCCACTCATAACCAAACAGGTTCCAGAAGAAATTATTGCTCCACTTGGTAGGTGTACTGGTCCATGTCACTTCCAGGCCACTGGTGATGGTGTCTCCACCTTTGCCCGACCCATATCTGCTGTGCCAGCCCAGGCCTTGTTCTTCAATGGAGGCGGCTTCGGGCTCCGGCCCCACGTTTGAAGCAGGCGCGGCACCGTGTGTTTTGCCGAAGGTGTGACCACCGGCAATCAGCGCTACGGTTTCTTCATCGTTCATGGCCATGCGCTTAAAGGTTTCGCGAATGTCGCGTGCGGCAGCCAGCGGGTCGGGGTTTCCGTTGGGGCCCTCGGGGTTTACGTAAATCAAACCCATCTGCACGGCTGCCAACGGGTTTTCCAACTCTCGGTCGCCCGCATAACGTTTGTCGCCCAGCCATTCCGTCTCCGAGCCCCAGTACACGTCCTGATCTGGCTCCCACACATCGGCCCGGCCTCCGGCAAAGCCGAAGGTCTTGAAGCCCATCGATTCCAGGGCCACGTTGCCGGCCAGTATCATCAGGTCAGCCCACGAAATCTTTTTACCATACTTCTGCTTGATGGGCCACAGCAATCTGCGCGCCTTGTCCAGGTTCACGTTGTCGGGCCAGCTATTGAGGGGGGCAAAGCGCTGCTGGCCTGTACCGGCACCACCGCGACCGTCACCCGTGCGGTACGTACCCGCACTGTGCCAGGCCATGCGGATGAACAGCGGACCGTAGTGGCCAAAGTCTGCCGGCCACCAGTCCTGCGAGTCGGTCATCAGGGCGTGTAGGTCTTTTTTCAGGGCGGCCAGGTCAAGCTTTTTGAATTCAGCCGCGTAGTCGAACTGCTCGCCCATAGGGTTGGAGAGGGTCGAGTGCTGACGCAGGATGTTCAATTTCAACCGGTTGGGCCACCAGTCTTGATTTTGAGTGCCACCGCCTGCGGGCTTGGCGGCATGAAACGGGCATTTTGCTTCTCCGTTTCCATTGTGTTTGTGATCTGCCATAGGTACGTTATTTAAACTTTGTTTTTTGAATTCGAATAGCAAGGTACAATTCACCTGACCGGCCTTTAGCCTGCATACTAGCACGGGGCCGGCAGCAGTACTATGACCAAAATCATTAATTATAATAGACAAGATTACAGTGTATTCAATGATAAATCAAATTGATTATTTTTATGATTATATAGTTAATATCTATGACTTTAACACAGTTGGAATACATTGTGGCCCTTGATACCTACCGCCACTTTGTACTGGCCTCCGATAAATGTTTCGTAACACAGCCCACGCTGAGTATGCAGATACAAAAGCTGGAAGAAGAACTGGGTGTAAAACTGTTCGACCGTACCAAGCAACCGGTAATACCTACCGATATCGGGGCCAGCATCATTGCACAGGCGCGCGTGATTTTGCGCGAGGCCGAGTTGATCAAACAGATCATCAACGATCAGAAGGACACCCTTACGGGGGAATTGCGAATCGGCATCATACCCACGCTTGCCCCTTACTTGCTACCTCCGCTGTACAAGCACATGCGCGAACGGTACCCGCAGCTCAACCTGGTCATTAAAGAAACCATTACCGAAGAGGTGGTGAACGAACTGAAACACAACCGCCTCGATTGCGGCATTGTGGTAACCCCGTTGAAGGATGCCTCGATAAAGGAAGATGTGCTGTTTTACGAGGAGCTGTTTGTCTATGTATCGAAGAAGAATGCGCTGGTGGACAAGAAGTATGTGCTGGCCAACGAGATCGATCCCGATAAGCTATGGCTGCTGGAGGAGGGGCACTGCTTCCGCTCGCAGATATTGAACTTGTGCGAGCTGCGCAAGCACAGCGACTTTCACTTTCAGTACGAAACGGGCAGCATCGAAACGCTGAAGCGCATGGTAGACCGGAGTGACGGCATGACCATTTTACCAGAGTTGGCCGTAATGGAGTTCAGCAAGCCACAGATGAAGTTGGTGAAGCGGCTGAAGGACCCCAGTCCCGCGCGCGAAGTAAGCCTGGTTACCCACCGCGACCATATCAAAACGCGGTTGATCAAAACCCTGAAAGAAGAAATACTGGACATTGTGCCAAAGCAGATGCAGAAGCTGAACAACAAGAAAGTAGTGGACATTACCTATTAGGACGCTGAACAGTAGAATATCTATGTTGGAATAGGCATGCTTTGTCGCATCAGATGGCTTCTTCCAAAGCCAATACCCTGCGGGCTTTGTCTTTTAGTAACTCCAGGTCAATTACAGGCAGGTTGGTCTCCTTTGCCAACTCATCCCACTTCCGCAGCAGCAGGCTGGTTTCAAACAGAGGGTCTTGCTCAAAGACCCTGGCTTCTTCCTCGCTCATGGGGCCGCCCTGCCAGGCCAACGTCTGCTTGCTGGCTTCGCTCAACTGCTGGTAGTAGTTGGGAAAGCGGCAGGTGAGGTAACGCTTCGCTTGCACGTGGTTCTCCACCAGTTGGGCCACACGTTCCGGGAAACCCAGCGAGCGAAGGTAATCTGCGCCAATCTGCTCGTGCCGTTTAGCGCCAAAGCCACCCATTTGGTTTTGCTCATCCGCCTGCACACAAATGTGGCCAATGTCGTGGAAAAACGCTGCCAGCACCACTTCATCGTCATACCCTTCGTTGATGGCCAACTGGGCCGACTGGCTCATGTGCTCCAGTTGCGACACGGGCTCGCCAATGTAATCGGCATCGCCAAACTGCCGATACAAAGAAAACAGGTGATCGAGGCGCTGTTCAATGCTGTGCGATTGATCCATACAGCAAAGATACCCAGCGTGGATGCCTCGCAGATAGCGCGTGTTTTAAATTTCCGTTACCGATCGCAGGGAAGAATTAAGAATTGCTTTACACCAACGCCAGCGGTCGGTAACACCACGTGGTCTATTTTGCTGAAAAAATGACGATGCTCGAACTTATCATATTCGACTTAGCGGGTACCACCGTGCACGATGACCACGATGTGCACAAAGCACTGCAGCGCGCCATGGCCGATCAGGGCGTAGATATTACGCTGGAGGAGGCCAACGAAGTAATGGGGATTCCCAAGCCTGTTGCCATCGAAAAGTTGTTGCTCGCCAGGTACCTGGGCAAACGTACCATCGATGAAAACTGGATCGGTGAAATCCATCAGCAATTCAGAAAGTACATGATCGACCACTACACCCACCACCCGAATGTGCGCGAGAAGGAGGGTGTAAGCGCGCTGTTCTTAGCGCTGCGGGAACGAGGCATACAAGTAGGGGTAGATACAGGCTTCGACCGTGCCATTACAAAACCATTGCTGCAAAGGCTGGGGTGGGAGCAACGCGACCTGATCGATATCAGCATTACCAGCGATGAAGTACCACGTGGTCGCCCTTTTCCGGATATGATCTTTAAGGCCATGGCCTTAACCGGTGTAAACAATCCGCTGTACGTGGCCAAGGTGGGAGATACGCTGAGCGACCTGGAAGAAGGCTATGCCGCGGGGTGTGGCTGGGTGATTGGTGTAACCGATGGAGCCTTCAGTCGCGAAGCGTTGCAAAAAGGTCCACACACACACCTGGTGGAAGATGTACGCCACGTAGCCGCTTTGTTTGACTAATAGTAAACAGATGTTTACCTAACCGAAGTATTGCGTTCATGTTACGCTTGTGTTAACTTCATGTTAACAACAAGAATAACATGGCGCGTTGGATACTCTCAGCCATCACGGCTTGCTTTAGTATGGCCTTGCAGGCACAAACCATCCGTTGGCACCCGGGCGTAGTAGTGGGATTCAACGGTGCGGTTTATACGGGTGACCTTTCGCTACAGGCGCACGATGTACTGCTCTTCCGGGAAAAAGAAAATACTTTGAAGGTGCTCACACCCGTGCATGTGCAGTCGTTCCGTTACTATGATGCGCACGCGGATATCAATCGGCACTTTGTGGCGTACGTAGCAAGCGAGGGTCCGGTGAGCCGGCATCTGTTCTATGAAACGGTGATACACGGGCCCATTGGTGTGTGGCGGCTGTGTGTAGGGCCGTTACCGGATATGTCGGAAACAGCACCGGAATATTTTCGATACTACCTCTATTTCAATCAACAGCTTCTTCCTTTTCAGCGGTTTTACAAAGATGTGTTTCCGGTTGTGAAAGCCTTCGGCCCGGGGCCTAAAGAGGCAGTGAACCCACATCGCAAGGCAGATGCGTTGTTGTGGATTCGCTGGTACAACCAACACTACACCAACGCATTGGCTGCTGGGTTGGAAGGCAGTTCTACACCTGCTTTGCGCAACTTGCGATCGAAGTAAACCATCGATGCACCCACCAGTACAATGCCACCCACGCTAACGGCCAGCGTTGCTTCGGTATAAAATGTAAGCCACGACAGCTGAGGAAAAGCAAACTCTTTATAGAATAGAACACCTACACTGCCGAGGTACCCTACTGAATCGGCCAGGTACATTACAAAGCCCACCGTACCCACGTATTTGAATGCCGCCATCAGTCGCTCGAAGAAGATGCAGTTGAAGGGGACATATCCCAGGTAGAGGCCCAGGCCCGTCAGCACCATCCAGGTGAACGGAGAAATCAACTGGTGCTGAAAGAGCACAGTGCCGATGCCCATCAGCGCGAAGCCCGTCAGGATGATGAGGTGGTTGATGAACAGGGCCTTTGCGTTGCTGCGCACCATGATCAGGCTACCCATTACCACCAGCACCACGCAGGCAATGGGAATTTCCGTGGTGGTAAAAACCGATTGCGCATCGGCATATCCCAACGCCATCCACAGTTCCGCAGCGAAGTTGTCGCGGAAGTCGCGCAGCATGGTGAGTAACAGGTAAGCTGAAATGATGAGCACGAGGCCGGTGGCGAAGGCGGCCATGAATTGAAACCGTTCACGGGCCTGCATGGGTTTCCTTTTCGTGCGCAGTTGTTCGTCTTGGGCCGATGGTGGTGGCACATGGTCGAGGAGCCATAAGGCCACCAGCAGGGGGAGGAAGAAAAGCACGCTGGCCGTAAAGGGCATCCAGGTTTCAGTAGTTCCCAGCGCCATCAACCAGGCTCCCACCGTTTTCGCGAAGCCTGCAGAGAAGATAAAGCTAATAGACAACCCTGCACCAAGCACATCGGTTGTCTGCCGCCCTTCCAGGTACGAGAAGATGAGTCCCCAGATCATGCCTAATGGTAAGCCATTGAGAAATACGCAGAGCAGGTTATAGGGTGCAGGTACCAGAGCAAACAATCCCCACGCACTACCTGCTACTAATACCAGCCAGAAAATACTTTGGGCGCGCCTACCCGCCTTCATTTCGCTCACCACTTTAATGCCAATGAATTTTGACAACGCATAGCCTGCCACCTGCGCGGTTACCAGCCACACTTTGTAGCCAATGCCCAGGAATACCCATGCATCGAAGGTGGCTACGGAGAACGCTTTGCGAAATCCATACACGCATGTGTAGAGCAGAAAGGCCGCTGAAGCAGTGAAGAGGGTGAACTGCCAGGATGGTGCCCGTTCAAGCCGTGCCGATAGGGTTGCGTTCTTCATGGGAACGTTGGCGAAAGTAGCTACCACCTTTGGGCCGAGTGTAAATGCACGGTAACCGTTACGTTATCAATGGCAGCAGGTCCGTTGAAAAGTGAACAGGTAAACTAATTCAGGCGTAACGATTTAGTAACAACCGCGGTGTTACTTTCGGATACCAACAATAGTCTGTCATGCCAACCTTACAGATACTTGATGAGCCTTTTGATGCGGCAGCTTGTCTGTCGTTTCAGCCCATTAGCTTTCTGTTTCGCTTCCGCGGAAAGCGCAAGGCGCGGGCCGTTTGTTTGCGTCTGCGCGAGGAGGGCGCGGTGTTCGAAGCAAAACCCATGGCACTGGAACATTCCGCTCATGTGTGGATGGTAACCCTGCCTCCGCCCTTTGCTACCCAGGCAGAACTAATTGCCGAGGAGCACCGCGTACCGATTGAGTTTGGGTTTCGCGCACAGACGGCTTCTGACTTTGAAGTGCCCGCCCTGGACAGTGTGCGGAGCTTTGGAAGAGAACTTTTCTGCGACCCGCTGATACACGGGTACGATGTCTATGTGATTTGAATCGATTGACCTTTTACAGATGAGCCAAAAAGAATTTTCTGCAGACATAGCGATCGTGGGGGCAGGCATAGTGGGGTTGGCCCACGCGTACATGGCCGCACAAAAAGGTTACCAGATAGTGGTCTTCGAGCGCGACCGGGTGGCCACGGGCGCCTCTATCCGCAACTTTGGTTTGTTGTGGCCCATCGGGCAGGCACCGGGCGCTGGGCTCGACCGGGCCCTGCGCAGCAGACAGCATTGGAATGAAGTGGCTGCGAAGGCCCGCGTTTGGCTAAAGCCCAACGGGTCGCTGCACCTGGCGTACCACGGAGATGAGTGGCGCGTGTTGCAGGAGTTTGTTGCGTTGTATCGCGCAGAGCCGTACCAGTTGGAATTGTTATCGCCCGAGCGGGTTATGGCGCTGTCGCCAGGTGTGTTGAAGAAAGGCCTGTTGGGTGGTTTGTACAGTGCAACCGAAGCAACCGTCTATTCGCGGGAAGCGATTCGACAAATCCCCGAATGGCTGCAGGCATCGCTGGGTGTGCAGTTTCGCTTCGGGCAACCGGTAACGTCTGTGGAAATGCCGTGGATAAAAACACCCCGCGAGCGTTGGCGCGTAGGGAAGGTGCTGGTATGCAGTGGCAACGATTTTGAAACACTCTATCCCGAACAATATGAACAACTCGGTCTTACCCGCTGTAAACTGCACATGATGAAAGCAACGGCAGCCGCACCGTTTCCGCTGGGTCCTTCACTTTGTGCGGGCCTTACGCTCCGGCATTATGATGCATTTCAGAAATGCAGCTCGCTGGCACAGGTAGCCAGCCGCTACGATGCCGACATGCCTGCCTATCATGAAAATGGCATCCATGTTCTTGTATCGCAGAACAGCCTTGACGAGTTCATCATTGGCGACTCGCATCACTACGGCCTCTCGCACGAGCCTTTCGACAGTGAGCACATCAACCAACTGATCTGGCAATACCTGTCTGGTTTCTTCTCCACCGGGGCTTTGTCCATCACCGAGCGGTGGCATGGCATCTATCCGAAATACAAAGCGGGGTTACATGTTTCAACAATACCAGAGAAAGACGTCCTTATCATTAATGGCCTCGGAGGCGCAGGGATGACGCTCTCGTTCGGTTTGGCCGAAGAAGTAATCAACAGCTTGTAGATGCCAACTCAAAAATCTACGTCATTGCGAAAGAAGTGAAGCAATCTCTCACTCTAAACCAGAAACACGATGGCTGCGGTGGTTCCTCCCTCGCCTAAGCTTTTACTATTTTTGAATATCACCCCTGGCTATTTCATCGTAAGCAAGTAAATCACCAGCATCACTACAGGTTCATGGCCTCTGTTCACCGGCATGTGTGGCTTGGAGGCATCGAAGTAGATGGCGTCTCCGCGCTCCAGGCGGATATGTTCTTCTCCAATATAATAGTCGCAGGCGCCAGACAACACGTACTTCATTTCATATCCATCAGTTGTGGTGAGGCGGCTCTTGGCACCCGGCTGCACAGTAAGTAGCGCTACTTCCATGGTAGCGGGCGTAATGGTTTGCCCGAAAATAAACCGGTAGTCGAACCCTTCGCGTTCCTCCTTTTGCAATGCCTGTTGATCGCTGGGGCGGATCAGCAGGTAATCTTTACCATTGGGCAGTTCCAGTCCTTCAAAAAATTCTTTCAGCGGCACCTGTAGTGTGTTAACAATGCTGAGAAATACAGGCAGCGAGGGAACCGTGCGCGAGTTTTCTATTTTCGACAATAACCCTTTGCTGATGTTGGCCTGGCGGCTCACCTCCTGCAGTGTCAGGTTCTTCCGCACGCGTATCAGTCTGATCTTTTTAGCCACTTTGGGCAGCATTTCAGAATCCGTCATGGTTGGGTGTTTACTCGGTGTAAACATTCACCAATTTTTTCTAGCCGGGAATTTTTTTTGGTTTTGTTTATATGAATGAATTGTTAAGTGGTTTTTGCTCAGCAACACAGTGGGAATGCACAATGGCCGCCAGTGGTTTTATCAATTCGTTATCTGGAAAGCTTTACATCACCTACTATTTAATATCGCGGTAATTTTTCACTAAAGCCATCGTCAAAGCCGCTTTCAATTTTTGAGCTATCATTTAAAACCAAACCCATAAAGCATTCATTTATGAATAGACATCTACGTTTGATGGCACCAGGGTATGGCTTGCTCAAAGCAGGCTTGTTCTGGTTTGTTTTGCTGCTGGCGCCTGCAGCCCTGGCGCAGCGTAACGTAACCGGCAGGGTTGTATCTGGCGAAGATCAGAGTGGCCTGCCAGGTGTAAACATCCTTGTGAAGGGGACCACTACCGGCACCATTACCGATGCCAACGGAAATTTTTCAATTGAAGTGCCCTCCGAATCGAGTGTGCTCGTGTTTTCGTTTGTAGGCTACGAGCCGCAAGAGCAGGTGGTGGGCACACAGGCGCAATTCAATGTCGTGTTGAAGTCAGATGCCCGCCAACTGGCGGAAGTAGTGGTAACAGCGCTCGGCATTGAGAAGGACAAGAAGGCATTGGGGTATGCCTTGCAGACGGTGTCGAATGAAAGCCTGACAACAGCACGCGAAACCAATGTGGTGAACCAGTTGGCCGGTAAGGTAGCAGGTGTAACCGTAGTGGGCAGCAATTCCGGCATCGGTGGTTCTGCACGGGTTACCATCCGGGGCGAGCGTTCGGTGGATCTGAATAAAAACCAACCGTTGTATGTAATTGATGGGGTGCCCATCAGTAATGGCTTTACGGGTGCCTCAGGACGAGGCAACCTGGAAGTAGACTTTGGCAACGGTGCGGGCTTTATTAACCCAGACGACATCGAGTCGATGACGGTATTGAAAGGTGCGGCAGCGGCCGCTTTGTATGGCTCGCGCGCAGCCAATGGTGTCATCGTGATCACCACTAAATCGGGCAGGGGGAGCAAAGGCATCGGGGTGGAGATTAACTCGAACACCACATTCGAAAGTGTATTGCGTTTGCCTGAATACCAAAACGTGTATGGTCAGGGCAACGGCAACGGTGGCGACTTTGCTTTTGTGAACGGGGCGGGCGCAGGCCTTACCGATGGGGTTGACGAAAGCTGGGGTCCTGCCTTCAACGGGCAAAACTACCCGCAATTTAATTCGCCCCGCACCTTGAATGGCCAGCCGATCGATTTCCGCGGTGGTGATTTGAATGCCCCCGCTGGCAGTGTGATTACGCCCACACCGTGGTTGAATGATGCCGATGGTGTGGAAGATTTTTTCCAGGTAGGCCGCACACTAACCAATAACGTAGCGCTGGTGGGCAGTAATGCTGCTGGCGATTTCCGTCTATCATATACCAACCTCGATCAAACCGGCACGGTACCGAACACTGATTTACGCAGAAACACCGTGTCGTTTGGCGGTGGCTACAACCTTACCGACAAGTTTTCAGCCCGCGCATTTGTAAGCTACATCCAAAGCGAAAGCGACAATCGCCCTTCCATCAGCTATGGCACGGAGAACATCATGTACCTGTTCAATTGCTGGCTGCCCCGCTCGGTAGATATGGACGCATTGAGGAACTACTGGATGCCGGGCCTGGAGGGATTGAGACAATACAACTTTAACTACAACTACCACGACAATCCTTATTTTACCATGTATGAGAATACCAATGGGCAATATGTGAACCGCGTGGTGGGTAACGTCTCACTCAAATACAATTTCAACTCGTGGTTAAGCCTGCAACTGCGCACAGCTACCGACTATGGAAAAGAACGCAGAACCTTCAAGCGTGCCTTCAGTAGCCAGCGCTTTCCTTTCGGTCAATATCGCGAAGCGAACATTGCAACGGAAGAACGCAACTCCGATTTCCTGCTGAGCCTGAACCGTGAAATTGTTCCCTCTAAAATTACTTTGGGGGCATCGCTGGGCGGAAACCAGTTGCGTCAGCGGTCCGAATTTTTGGAAATTAACGCGCCCCAGTTGAACATTCCAGGTATCTATAACCTGACCAACTTCCGCGCGCCTTTGCAATCCTCGCAGAGCGATGTGGAGAAACGCATTAACAGCTTATATGCCTCTGCCCAGTTAGGCTACCTGAACGTACTCTTTCTTGACCTGACCGCCCGCAACGATTGGTCGAGTGCGCTCACACTACCTCAGGAATTGAAGGATGCAGGCATTGGCTCCGAGGATAACTCCTACTTCTATTCTTCTGCAGCGGTGAGTGCTGTGATTTCTGATATGTTCCAGGCACCCGATTTCCTGTCGTTTGCCAAGTTGCGCGCCAGCGTTGCGCAGGTGGGTAACGATACCGATGCGTACACGTTTACGCAGAGCTACAACCCCAGCGACCCGTTTGGTTCTGCGCAAGTGTACGGTGAAACCGATCGCCTCGCCAACTTCAGTCTGAAACCCGAGATCAGCACTTCGTATGAAGGTGGTTTCGATGTGCGTTTCTTCGGCAACCGCGTGGGCCTTGACTTTACCTACTACCAGACGCTCACCAAGAACCAGATATTGAATATCCCCTTATCCAACACCAGTGGTTACAACAGCCGCTCCATCAATGCAGGTGAGATCAGGAACCGGGGTATTGAAATCATGCTGAACACCATTCCGGTTAAAATGGCGAATGGCTTCCAGTGGAATCTGGACGTAAACTTCTCGCGCAACCGCAGCGAAGTAGTATCTCTTTCGGATGGGTTGAATAATTTTGTGATGGCCAGCCGCAGGGTGAGCATCGAAGCCAGGGTAGGCGAGCGCATGGGCGATATGTATGGTATCGGCTTTGCACGCGTGCAAAACTCCGATCCGGCCAAACCTTACTACGATGCCACCGGTCAGTTTGTGGGCCAGATGGTATTCGATGCGCAGGGCCGTCCCATCCGCACCACCGACCGCATTAAGCTAGGCAATTACAATCCCGACTGGCTGGCAGGTATCAACAACAGCTTACAGTACAAAGGCATCCGTTTAGGATTCCTGTTCGATATTCGCCAGGGAGGCGAGGTGTATTCAGAAACACAGACGGTGGGCCGTGAGGGTGGCATTATTGTGGAGACGCTCGAAGGCCGGGAGAACGGCTACTACCCGCAGGCATCGGTGGTGAACGATCCGCAATTACTCAATGCGCCTGAGGGAACATATGTAATTGGAGAGGGCGTGCAGCAAAATGGCGATGGCACTTTCCGTGTGAACGACCGCAGGGTATTGCCGCGCCAGTGGCATACGGCCTGGACGGGTGGACGTAACATTGCCGAAGGTGTTATTTACGATGCCTCCTTTGTGAAGTTGCGCGAACTGCAGTTGGGGTATACCATACCCGACAAGGTGTTCGGCAAAACTCCGTTCCGCAGCGTTACCATTACGCTGGTAGGCAGAAATCTGGCGTTGTGGACAGACGTGCCGCACATCGATCCGGAAGTAATGTCTTTCACGGGAGGTACAGCGCTGCCGGGTATCGAATACATGTCTATCCCTTCATCGCGCAGCTATGGGTTTAACATCGGCATGAAATTCTAAACAGACACCATTCATCCATTTGTATGAAAAAGTTGAATAAGATTTTATTTGTGTGCGCAATGTTGGCGGTAAGTACTGCTTGCGACCAGGATTTTGAAGAGATCAACACCAACCCCAATGTGGCCACCACCGTAACGCCTGATCTGCTTTTGGCGGGTGTGATTCGCAACATGGTGAACAGCCAGGTAGGAGAGGCGTGGGGAATTGGTAACATTGTGATACAACATACGGCCAAGATTCAATTTGTGAATGAAGACCGCTACCTGTGGGGTGAGCGCAATGGCATATGGAATAACGTTTATGGCAACATGCGCAATGTGCAGAACATTATAAACATTGCTCAGAAAGCTACGCCCGTGCAGAACAACTACCTGGGCGCTGCTTTGGTTATGAAATCGTGGATGTTCTCGCTGGCGACCGATGCCTATGGGGATATTCCCTATACAGAGGCCATCAAAGGTAAGTCAGATGGCATTTATCAGACGAGATACGATTCGCAGGAAGAAATTTACAACGGCATTCTGGCCGACCTGGAACGCGCCAACACTTTGCTGGGCACCAGTGCCGAAGCCATCGGGGGCGACCTGCTGTTTGGTGGCTCGGTGCAAAAGTGGAAGAAGTTTGCCAACTCCTTACGCTTGCGTTACCTCATGCGCATTTCTAACAAGCGCAGTGTGGCGGCCGATATGCAGGCCATCGTAAGCAATCCTTCCGCTAGTCCCATTTTTGAAAGTAATGCCGACAATGCACAACTGGTGTATCAGCCGTCTGCACCTAACCAGTGGCCTTTGTACACCGCACGTGTAGGTTCTTTTGATGAATTTCGCCTGAGCAAAACCATGGGCGATCAGTTGGCTGCCTGGAACGATCCGCGCCTGGCCGTATTTGCCCGCCCTACACAAAAGTCGGTGCAAGAGGGTACCCCCCGCATAGAGGGCATACCAAACGGGCTGGAAGATACCCAGGCCTTGAGCTATAACGGTGGGCCGCAAAACGTGTCGCGCGTGGGTTTAACTTTTGCATGTCTGGTTTGCGCAGATGCGGGCCAGGCGGCACCAGTGGCCAATGCATCGCGCGGACTCATTATGACGTATGCAGAGCTGCAATTTATTTTGGCCGAGGCGCGTGAGAAAAACCTGATAACCACGGGAGAAGCTGAAACCTACTACCTCAACGGTATCAACGCCAACTTCGATTACTACCGCAGCATCGTTCCGGCAGAATATGGAATTGATCTGAATGTACCAGCCGATTACTTTACCCAGCCGACCATCGCATACACCGGCACATCCGCAGAAAAGCTGCAGAAGATAGGCACACAAAAATGGGTGGCGCTGTTCTTCAACGGCCTGGAGGCGTGGTTCGACTGGCGCAGAACCGGCATACCTGCTTTGCTGCCAGCGGCAAGCAATCTGAATGGAGATAGGATACCGGTTCGATTTATTTACCCATTGTCGGAGCAGTCGTTAAATGCCACCGGCCGCACAGAAGCCGTTGCGCGACAGGGCGCAGATGATCTGAACACGCCTGTGTGGTGGGATAAACAGTAGCGATAGATGATATACCGGGGCCGGTACCGCGAGGGCACTGGTCCCGGTTTTCATATAAAAGAAAAGACAAACGCGTGAAGTTCTTTATCGGTTTATCGGTGCTGCTGGCCATAGGCTGTTGTAAGGTGGCAGCCCAAGGCGATCGGGTAACTATCAGACCCTACCACGAGGGGTGGTGTACCGATGCACAAGACCCGATTGTGGCGGCTTTTCAAAGGATGCAAAAGCCGGAGATACCAGGCATTGAACTCAACACGGGATGGCATTGGGTATTGGGGCAGGAAGGTGAAAAATTAGTTGCTATAGAAATACCAACAACGGGAGGAAAGCCGATACAACTACCACACCGCATTTTGCAGCCCGACCGCGCAATTTGGTATACGCAAACACTTGATTTATCCGAACAATCCTACTGCATCATCTCGGCAGACGATGGAGCCCAACTTTTTGTAAATGGAAAACAAGTACCGCGCCTGGAGGGCAACATCTTCAAACTTCCCATGATGGCAAAGGCTGCCGTTTCCGTTCGGGTGTTGAACAATGCCATGGAGGGCGGGTTGCGTAGCGTGAGGATGGTAAGAGAAAGTGATTTTCTCGCCTGGCGAGAAAGCTGCAATGCTTACGAGCGTGTGGAAAGGTTGGCGAAGAAACAAATTTTGTTGGGAGACGAAACTACGCGATTCTACGTAGCAGAGGCCGTTGCTAGGCCCACCCCAAAAAACATAGAGATAGCCGAGAGCTGCTTCAAAGGGTATCCTTTATTGGTAGGCCCATGGATCACCCGACACGGCAAGCAAACCTGGATAAGCGTGTGGGCAGAGCCCGAATACCCCGTTGCGTTATGGATGGGCAACGATTCTTTACCTTTGCAAGAACATGCAGTGCAGCAGGGTGAAGTTCTACATTTTGAATTGGGCGATCAAGCAACTGAAAAATTCTGGTATCGGTTGCAATCGGGCAATGTAGCTACATCTGTTTACCGGGTTCAACTTTCAGATCAAACCACGCAACCGTTTAGCTTTTGGGCCGACAGCCAATCGGGCTGGCATGTGTTTGGCCAACACCTGAGCCAACAAGAGTGGCAACATGATGCCTTTACCGTGGGTGTAGGCGACCTGGTGGGGAATGGTTCCGACCGTGCTGCGTGGCAGCATTTCTTTGGGTTGCTCAGCACGCATGCCGCTAAGCAGCCGGTGTACCTGGTGCCCGGTAACCACGATTACGATGGTTATGCCGATGAGTTGAGGCCGTTGTGGTTTCAAAAACTGGTGCCTCGCAGGCCGGTCAACTACTTCAGTTGGTATGCAGAAAATTGCGGGTTTATTGCACTCGATCCCAACGAAAATTTCCCCATTGGTGTGACACCGGGCAGCAGCCAGTACGAGTGGTTGCGGAAGGAGTTGGAGAGTGACGCCTGGCATCAAGCAGACTGGCGATTCATCATGATACATCAGACTTTGTATTCACAGGGATGGGCTGGCTATCAGGGAGATAAAGTATTGCGCAATTTGCTGGAGCCACTGCTGGAAAAGGCCAAAGTAGATGTTGTGGTTAGTGGCCACACCCACGACTATGAACGATTGACACGGAAGTATGGAAACCAGTCGGTAACTTATATGGTCTTGGGCGGGGCAGGAGGGCCCCTAGAACCCGAAGCATCTTCTGCGCAACCTGTTATGGACAAATTGGTGAAGACTTACCATATCGCGCGGGTATTTGTGGATGATAGCCAGTTGAGATGGGAAGTGCGCAACCTGGAAGGAAAAATGATTGATCAATTTGCACTGAAGAAAATGAACTGACCCTTGGTATTGTACAATCAGAAAAAATTGTAATGATTGAGAAGTTGACGAGTATGAAAAAAAACCTTTACCTAAGTTACTGAAAATGAAAAAGTTATTTTTTGCCCTTTCGCTGGTTGTGCTGCATTTTTTGTCGGCTCAGGCACAGCAAACCAATAACGTTATTCTGATTACATTCGATGGTTTGCGGTGGCAGGAGCTTTTCAGTGGCGCTGAGAGGCGCCTCATTACCAAAGAATTTGTGAGCGATTCAGCGCGCATTGTGCAAACATTCTGGAATGATGACCCGCTGAAGAGGCGTGAAATGCTATTCCCCTTCTTTTGGTCAACCATCGCTAAAGAAGGACAGATATATGGCAATCGGGCGCATGGCAATTTGGTAAATGTAACCAACAAGCAATGGTTCTCTTATCCTGGCTATAATGAAATTTTGTGTGGCTTTGCAGACGATGCACGTATTAATAGCAATGATAAGATCAATAATCCCAATACCAATGTATTGGAGTTCATCCATCAGCAGCCTGGTTATAAAGGGAAGGTTGCAGCGTTCACTTCGTGGGATGTATTTCCATACATCATCAATAGCCAACGCAGTGGCGTACCGGTAAATGCGGGTATCGTAAAGAAAGAGAATCCCAACGAGCGCGAAAAGCTGATTAATGAATTGATGTACCTGGTGCCCAATCCGCTGGGCGATATTCGTTTGGATGCTTTTACTTTTCACTACGCCTTCGAATACCTGAAAGCCAACAAACCCCGAGTGCTGTACATCGGCTTTGATGAAACGGATGATTTTGCACACGGTGGCAAGTACGATTTGTACCTGCATTCGGCACGCAATACCGATCGTATGATTGAACAGTTATGGAATTGGTGTCAGCAAGATCCGCAATACAAAGGCAAAACAACCTTCATCTTCACAACTGACCATGGTCGTGGACAGGTGAACCCATCTGACTGGCGCCACCACGGTATCAAGGTACCCCATGCGGACGAAATCTGGATGGCGTTCTTGGGCCCTGATACACCCGCACTTGGAGAGGTGAAGACAAAGGGGCAGTTGTATCAAAGTCAGCTAGCCCAAACGTTGGCTGCATTTTTGAAGCTGAACTACAAAAGCAACCAACCTGTAGGCGATATTGTTAAGTCGGCTAAAAAATAGAAGAACTGTTTTGGTTTAGTTTGTTTAGTTTGGGTGAGGGGCCTTAGCGGGGCCCCTTCACTTTTACTGCGAAACCACGATGGGAACAAATTGGGTGTTTCCCGACTTTTCTCTTTCATATTGCCGCTGCAGGTAGCCGAAAACCAACGTACCTTGCGTGAGTAGGGAAGAAGGTTCGGTGCTGGCAGTAGCGGTGATCAAACCATTCTCGATTTTTATTGAGCCATCTTGCCAGCGGTAAACGTAATTGCCGCGCTTTCCAGTACGCACTATCTCATACGATTTCCCATCAGAAAAAGATAAAGTGCCAGCTCTTTGGCCTAATCGTTTTGCCAGCGCCACCTCACTGCGATTGTCCGCGCGCGAGATGACGCACCGGTAGCCTGCTGCGCGAAGTTTCAGGTGGTAAACGGTGGAGCCGACCAACAAATCGGCAGCATTGGCCGAGAAACGAGGCTTCAGTACAGCCAAAGTATCGCGTCCATTGGTTAATGGAATTTCGATTTGAGGGAGCACCCAGGTGGCTTCCATCTGTGCGTTGGCCTGGATGAATGTTAGCAGTGCGAAGAGCGTGTAAGCAATGATTAAACGATTTTTTTTCATGGCATGCTGGCATTGGTGATGAAGTAAAAACGTCAACCCTAATCGGGCTGTTTCTAAATGAGTAGCGCAATGGGAAAGGTAATTACGCCACTTTCGAATGGCAACACTATTTATAATTGGTAGAGCGTCTGTAATAAATGACGGCCATTTGCTACAGCAATTGTTTTTGCGCTTTCATAGGTAATTTTTCCATGCAAGAAACTTCAATCATGAACACCCCAAAGTCTTCCACTACTTTGCCTTTTATTCGATAAAACCCACGACCTCTAAAGGGGTATTTAAAAGCAACATCCGGAAAATGAACCGTATCGAAAACATATCCTTCTGCATCGTAGAAGGTGCCAAAGTGCATCATTTGCCCGCCTCGGGTGCGGGTATCTTTTTTGGTTACCAGGTAGCCGGCCAGGTGTACACCGCTTCCCTTTTTGCCGGGCAACTCCCGGGCGCGGGTATCGCCCAGGTCGTGGGTGTCTACCAACAAAAAAGGAGCGCAGAGTGGAAAGCCCAGCAGCTCCATTTCATCGAAGGCATCGTCCAGGGTGCCGCGCTCCAACGGTGGCAACGGATAGTTTTTGGGATCGGTGTTGAACAGCTTTTGCGCGAGGGTTTGGTGCTTCTGCGGCTGACTGAAATACAACATCGTTTGCCACAACAATTCCTGTTTGGTTTGGCCCGTATACCGAAAGGCCCCCAGGCGGATTAGCAAGCGAACCTGCTCCAGGCCGATGCCCGGCATGCGGTCCAGAAAATGGTGAAGACTTTGATATGGTCCGTTCTTTTGCCGTTCGGGCGCCACGCGCGTGGCTACTTTTTCTTCGAGGCTCTTTACGTGAATGAAGCCCACGTAGATGGTCTGGCCTTCAATGCGGGTCAGGTGTTCGCTGTGGTTCACGCAAGGTGCTTCAATGGCCGCGCCCTGCATACGGGCCTCGTGAAAATAGAATTCTGTTTGGTAAAAGCCACCGAAGTTGTTGATTACGCCCACCATGAACTCCAGCGGGAAGTGCGCCTTCAGGAAAAGGCTCTGGTAGCTTTCTACGGCATAGCTGGCGGAATGTCCCTTGGCGAAAGAGTAGCCCGCAAAGCTCTCGATCTCTTCCCACACGCGCTTGGTAACGCGCGGCTCATAGCCTTTTTGGTGGCAGTTGGAAAAGAATTGATCGCGCACCCGTTGAAACTCCTCGCGCGACCGGTACTTGCCCGACATGCCTCTGCGCAACACATCGGCTTCCGTGAGTGTAAGGCCGGCAAAGTGGTGCGCTACTTTGATCACGTCTTCCTGGTACACCATCACCCCATAAGTGTCCGCCATTAACTGATCCATTCTTGGATGGATGGAATCATAAGTTCGGCCGTTGCGCACGGCATGAAAACGCTCTATGTAGGCCTTCATCATGCCCGAGCTGGCTACCCCCGGCCGGATGATCGAACTTGCGGCCACCAAGGTTAGGTAGTCCTCGCAACGCAGCTTGCCCAGCAGCATACGCATGGCAGGAGACTCCACATAGAAACAACCCATCGTGTGGCCCTTTCGCATCAGGTCTTTGATCTTTTCGTCTTGTTTGAATTGTTTGAACTGGTACACATCCACCTCGATGTCCCGGTTGCGCTTCACGTGCAGCACCGTTTCTTTGATGTGTCCCAGGCCGCGTTGGCTCAGGATATCCAACTTATGAATGCCGAAGTCTTCGGCCCCGTGCATATCGAAATGCGATACGGGCAAACCTTTGGGAGGCACATGGGTGGCTGTGTATTGGTAGATCGGCTTTTCCGTGATCAACACCCCACCGGCATGGATCGACAGATGGGCAGGCAATTCCTTATCCAGAATATATTGCGCGTAGGCCTGTATCTTTTCGGTGATGTGATCGCGGTGGTTTCGTTGGTGCCGTTGCTCCACCAGCTCGTCAATTTCTTCTTTGGGAAGGCCGAACACCTTTCCGAGTTCGCGCAGAATGGATTTGGGCTGGTACGAAACATGGGTGCCTAACAGGCAGACGTGCTCGGGTCCGTAGCGCTCAAACAGATACTGGTAGATGGCATCGCGGTTGTCCCACGAAAAATCGATATCGAAGTCGGGTGGTGATACGCGCTCTTCGTTCAGAAAACGTTCAAAGTAGAGATCGAGCTCGATGGGGTCTACGTTGGTAATGCCGAGGCAGTAGGCCACCGTGCTGTTGGCACCGCTGCCACGGCCTACATAGTCGTAGCCCTGCTGACGGGCAAAACAAATCAGGTCGTAAGCAATAAGGTAGTACGACACAAAACCCTTCTGCTGAATGATGCGTAACTCTTTTTCGATGTGGCTGTTCCACACCGCCTGGTCGGTGCCATAACGCCAGCAGTAGCCTTTTTCCGTTTCAGCGCGCAAGTAAAGAATATCTTTTTCTGATGAACCGAAGAGTGTTGTTTTGTTTTTGTCTTTACCCATCTGGTAGTGAAAGGAGCAGGCGTTGAGCAAGCTTTTGGCGTTTACCAACAGCTCGGGGAAATCGGCATACTTTTGTGCCAGCTCGTATTCGCTCAGCATGTATTCATCGGGTTGTGCCTGGAGGTGAACGGGCAGTTTACTGAGTAGCACGTTGTTGGCGATGCTGCGGAGCAGCCGGTGCGCGTTGAAATCGCGGTAGACCCATTTGGATTTCTGAGAAGCGTCAATAACCCGTTGTGGTGGAAGAAAAGTAACGGGATGCCACAACACAAATTTGTGCGCCCAGAGTTGCCGGGGCTGGTAGCGTGCGTAGGCGGCCAGGTGAGAAGCCGCTACGCCCAAAAATTCGTTTTCGCGTAGTTCTTCCGGATGTAGCCGACCAAAAGGGTAGACCACAAATACATCCGACCACTCCGGAGCACGCTTGGGTATTTTCTTCGTTTCCGTAGCTTGTATCTGGGCAAAAAAACGGTTGATGGTTTCGAACCCGCGGTTGTTTCTCGCCAACGCCAGAAAGCACAAATCGTTGTCGTTTCGAAGCTCCATGCCCACTATTACCTGCAGGTGGTGCGGTATTTTTCCGAATGACGTAAGTCCATTGGCTTGTGCTTTGTTTTCTTCCACCAGTCGCAACAACTCGATGTACGAGGCGGTGTTGTTGATTTCCGTTAACGCCAGCTGGTGGATGCCGCAGCGCCTGGCCTCTTCGAACAATGCCGCGATGGACAACGTGCCGTATTGAAAACTATATCCGGTGTGGCAGTTGAGGTACATCAACAGATTGTGAAAGAAAAGATTTTTTGTGCGTTGCTGATTTGGAGAAAGGTTATCATTTCCACATCCGTTTCAACAGGGAAAGACATTGGGGAAGGAATCACTTCATCAGATTTTTGGATATCTTACCATTGAACATGTTCATCTCCATGCGCAAACGCTTGTTTACGTTCAGCGTGGTGGCGCGCACCAGTTTGTCTACCCCGTGTTTGTGTTTGATGTAGTCCATGGCTTCGTATAGTTGTATGTCTTCCACTGTGTCATCGAACAAGCTGATCTGGTGGCTGCCGTGCACCAGGTTGCTCAGCCGCACGCCCACCAGCCTGATCAGCATTCTGCGGTTGTAGAGTTTGTCGAAGAGTTCGCCCACCGTGCGCAGTATCACCTGGTCGGACGAGGTGTAGGGTATGTGCACCTGTTTCGTTTCGGTGTCGAAGTTGGAATAGCGGATTTTGACGGTGACGCAAGAGGTGAGTTTCTTTTGCTCGCGCAACTGAAAGGCTACCTTCTCTACCATGGTAACGAGGATCGCCCGCAATTTTTTTACATCGGTAGTGTCGGTATCGAACGTGCTTTCGGTGGAGATGGATTTTTGTTCGTGGTAAGGAACCACGGGCGAATCGTCAACACCATGCGCGCGGTTCCAAAGGCTTATACCATTTTTGCCCAGCGCGCTAACCAGGAAGGGCAGGGGCATGTTACGTAGGGTGGCCACAGTGCGCACACCCATGTCGTACAGAAAGGCTGCGGTCTGTTTGCCTACCATGGGAATTTTCTCCACTGCCAGCGGGGCCAGGAAGTCTTTTTCGGCCCCGGGTGGGATGTGCTTGCGGGCGTTGGGTTTGAACTCGGCTGTTGCCACCTTCGACACCAGCTTGTTGACCGACATGCCCAGCGAGATAGGCAATCCGCTTTCGCGCACGATGAACTCCTGCAATTCCAAGGCCCATTTGTAGGCTCCGAAAAACCGGTCGAGACCGGTGGCATCCACATAAAACTCATCGATGGAGGCCTTTTCAAATACCGGTGCACGGCTTGCGATGATTTCGGTTACCAGGTGCGAGTGCTGGCTGTATGCCTCGACATCGCCCGAGATGACTTTGGCATCGGGGCACAGCTGCAGCGCCAGGTAAACGGGCATGGCTGAATGCACACCGAACTTTCGGGTTTCATAACTGCACGCGGCCACCACGCCCCGCCTGCCCGAGCCGCCAATAATGAGGGGGTGCCCTTTCAGTTGAGGGTTGTTCTTCCGCTCCACTGCCACGAAAAAAGCATCTAGATCTAAGTGCAGTACGTTTCGATCCACGCCCAATAATACTAAATATATTAGTATTTTCTACTAAAAAAGGTGGCATTAAAACACAAACCCCGCTGGGCGAACGGGGTTTATGGGTTTGTAAAAAAGTCGTCCCTCTCCACTCCACGTGGTGGAACGAATCAAAGCGTTAATTCCGGTGTACCACCATCGCGCGTTTAAGGGTCACCACGCCATTCTCTTCCAGCTTAATCAGGTAGAGGCTGGCGGGCAAATCTTTCACGTTCAGTGTCTTTTCACGGTCGCCTTTCGGGATGGACGTCTGCTGTAAAGCCCGACCCGCCTGGTCGTACAGTTGCACGTTCACATCGGCCACGGCCGCGCGGGGCAGCACAATGGTTACCTCCTCATCGGCCGGGTTAGGGTAGAGGGTCACATCCGAAATGGTAAGGCCTGGTTCGAGGCCGGTAATTTGGGCAGGGCGATACAGGAATTTATGGATCTCGGCTTGATAGACCTCTTTAGTTGTCTCATCTTGAAGAAATACAACCACCGCCAATGAATCCGAATAGATTCGGGATTCATCTGGAGTCCAACTAAAATCGCTCATCACAATCGGATCGCTATCTCTGTTTTCATCTGCCGTTAATGTCTGAGTGAGGCGCGTTCCCCTCGCTGAGGGCAGCATCTTTTTCAACACATATTCAAAGTCGTCCTCGTTGGTACGCACCAGGTCGCGCATGGCTTGGGGCAGGTTGTTGCGCGGCACCAATTTCTCCACCAGGGCCACATGAAGTATGGTAGCGTTCGCAGGCAACGTTCTTCCTACGGCTTGCACGGTTACATCTACATTGATACTGCCATCGGTGGCTACATCAACATTGGGTGTAAGCAGCGCGTTCGACAGTTTTAATGTTTGTTCATCGTAGTAACGACTGCCCCATGTACTGAACAGGCCCGGTTCACCATCACCGTCCATCCGCACAATAGGGGTTGACTTGATGTTATAGTACAGCGCACGCGAGCTGGGATCCTGCGGGTTGTCGAGGTTGAACGGATCGCGTTCCGGGAAACCTACGTGGTAGTTTAGTTTCACCAGGCGTGTACCGACTGCACCATTTTTGAACGTTCGCAAGTTGGCACTTTCGGTCGATTCCACACTGACATTACCTCCAAGGTTACGGAAGTTTTCCACCAGCACGGTGCGTGTACGGTTACCTATGCGTATGTTATCTATAGCAAAACCGCCAAGAGAAGGATTTGACGTTTGGGTAGCCACGGCAAATCGGAAGACTACCCTTTCTTTCTCTATCGATGGAATGGTATCCAAAATATTCTTCGATTCTTTCCAATCAGTCCCAATGCCAGTCCAGCCTAGCCCGCTCGTATTCCCAGAACCACCCGGTTGCGAAGACAAGCCATTGGCATCATACCAGGCCACTCCTGATCCCACTTTGCCAAGTACCTTCCATGTTTTCGTTGCATCGGCCAGGTTTTTGTTGTCGGTGGAGAATTCAACCACCACACCCTCACCGCCTGCCAGACTTACAAAATGGTTGAACGAAATCATGGGGCGATCCAATTGCCGCAGATCGAAACTGGGTGAGTACAAAGCCGAGCGTTCGCTTGGGCCATAGCTACCGTTTAGGTTGGTGGTCCATATCCTGCGGCCTGTAGTTTGGTTTACCTGAATGGTTGTTTTAGAAGGTTCGCCTGCTGCCCAGGTGCTGGCACTACTGCCCAGTCCGCTCGTCTGCCAGCCACCATCATTCGATTCGAATCCCTCGTTGTAGGCCGCTGCCCCCGTAGGCGTTACGCGCGGCACCACGATAATGGTCTTGTCGATATCATCTGTACAACCGATTACGGATGTAACCCGAAGGTTTACCGTATAAATGCCAGCCGTTGCATAAATGTTGGTTACAGGATTGGTGAAATTGGCGTCAACATTTTGGCTGTTGCCGTTACCATAGGTCCAACGTAATCTGGCGAAGTTATCATTCACCGCACTTGCACTGTTCAATACAGACTCACTTTCAAAAGAAATGGCGTCAGCCGTAGACACTCCCTCAAACGTGAAGTCGACCACCGGTATGCTTCCTACATTCAGGGTTGCATCGGCTGGTGCAGAGGTACAGCCGAAGGTGGAACGAGCGGTGAGTGTGGGTAGGTACACCGCACTGGTGTTGTAGGTATGGCTGGCTGTTGTACCCGTTGCATCGTTGGGGTTGCTACCCGAAGACCCGGTTGCATCGCCAAAGTTCCAGCGATACTCTGCAATGGTACCTTGTGCGATGGAAGAGGAGGAACCATCGAAGTTTACGCGAATGCCTTCGCATGCTTCTGTACCGAGCGGTGTGTTTTCCGTGATTTCACTGGCAAAGCTGAATGCAGCTACCGGGTTGGGTGCAATGCGCAGGTAAGCGCGGCCTGTACCGCTGCAAGGCGAGTTGTTCTCCTGGAATGTATATTCCACGAGCAGCGTACGATAGCCTCGGTTGGCTTCAAGCGCATTCAGGGTTGCGGCCAGGGTTGCGGGTGCGAGGTTGGCCGTACCGTTGCTGTTGTCGCGGAAGCCTGCCACAGGCGTAGTGGCGTTGTAGATCACGGCATTGGTGGCCGAATCGCGCAGTACAAAGAAACCGGTAGATACTCCTGCCGTTGCCAAGGGGAAGCCATTGATGATCACATCACCGCTGCCTGTTTCGCAGAAGATAGGGGTACTGCCGGCCATCGCAGACGATTGACTCACTTCAATTACCGGTATGGGTGGAACAAATAACTCCACCTCCTGGCGGAACGGTACCTCCACACTTAAGTCGGCTGTGTTGCGGTAACGTCCTGTGAATTCTACCACACCCAAAGAGCCACCTCGCCAGTAGGGTCGGTTATTGATTGTTGTATCAGCAAAAACATTGTTATTATAAGGGTTTACGCTAATCGCTCCACCTGATTCAGTCACCGCATTAAGAATGACTGAGTAATCCCACTTGTAGTTCTTATAATCCCCATTAGTACTTACCACATAGGGTATCTGGCTTACCAGGTTTTGCCAGTCGGGTCCAAACATAATTTGCGACTGTGCAGTAGCGCTTGCAGGTATGTTAGCAAATAATTCCACCAAAAAGTAACCCGCCTTTGCATTGAAGTTTAGGATGGGTGAATCCAAATGGGGTGAATCGCCCGAGGGGAAGTTGATATTGGTGATACAAGCTTCCGTGCCGATGATTGGAATGGCGGCTTGGTGGTCATACACCAGATACTGTTCCGTGGTAGTGGAAATACACCCATTCAAATCGGTATGGGTCATTGAGATGTCAAAGGCGGTATTGAGCGCCACACCAGTGAGGTTCAAAATGTCATTGGTTACACCTGGCCCGCTAAAGAAGCTGGGGCCATAATCAGTTTCTGGAACGATAGATGGTAACAGTCGCACTTCGGCCGATGGCAAATTGAAGTTATCGGGTATTACGTTGATGATGCGCCCACCCAAGCCTACGCCTGAGAAATCGTTGCCGGTTGTATAGGTATTGGTAAATTCCTGCACGGTTACTGGTTTAGCAAAAAGTGTTGCCAATACAGTACCATCCGGCACCGATCCCAAACCCGATCCTGCAAAGCGTGTAATGCTTGAAATGGCCCCCGGCTCTGATGCCAGTATCGTAAAATCAGAAATGATAATATTATCAAGACTGGCCGTACCTAAGTTTGTGAATGCTATGTTCAGAATGGTGGCATTCACAAAAGATACCGTTGGCGCTGATGAGAAGTCAGTCCCAGACAAAACAACATTCGGAAGATCGTTAAGGTCGAACTGAAAGCCCGTTGGCAACAGCAGGTTGAAATTCTGGGCCCCACCGTTGAACTCGCCAGGCGCAGATTCACCTATCACTATGGCGTCTGTAACAATGGCTTTACTGTTCGGACAAACCTGAATGATGGGTCTGTTTGAGTTCGAGGTAATGACTGCAGGTACATTCAATGTGATGGTAGGACCTGCTGAGCCAGGAGTATGCGGAGATACTTTTCCATAAGGGGCGCTCACCGCAATAGGCGTAGGTTGCGCATCGTTCTGGGCATAAATCCAGACATCGTACGTCCCACCCGGGTTTAAGTCAGCGCTGAAGGCCACCGACTGGAGGTTGGGCGATAGTTGTTGAATATCAAAGGTGCCATGGGTTACATACGCAGGATTCAGCACATTAGGGTTGGCAATCTCCGCGTTGGTGGGGGCGGTGTAGGTGCCCGCCAGCGCTTTATCAATCACCAGGTAGAAACCTTTGCCAAATTGATCGAACGATGCATTGAACACGGCAGCCGAATTCGATACAAAATACTTATTGGCATCGGTACTTACCATGTTGGGCGGGTTCGGGCTCGAAATCTTAAAGTAAAGCGTTCCGTTGTAGGAAATACCGCCATAGAAATTTTGCCCCTCGTCCGAAATGCCGGTACCCGTGCCGGATACAGGGTCGTACGAACCCGGTGCAATACGCAGGTAGTACAAACTGTCTGGTTTCAATACCACGCCAGCCGGAATATCGAAACTGAGCGGTGTTACAGTTTGTGATGCGAGGTCGTTGATATCGCCATTGAAAACACCATTGAGAGCGGGTAATGTAGCAATCAGCTTGTTGTATTTGCGGTCGTAGAGTTGGGCTACGCCATCAAAGGTTAACACATCTACATCGAAGAAAAGATCAATTTGTCCCAGAGCCGGATCCACATTCAGTTGACCATTTGCGGGACTGGATGAGACCAACTGAGGGGGCCTGGTAGAGGCAAAGGAATACGTCTGACCTATTACTTCCGCGGTGGCACTACCCTTTGAGGTAAGGATGTGGTTATTGGTCGGATGGCCAAAGCCTCGGTCTATTAGCCTTGCCGTCATGGCGGGGGTGCTGATGTTGGCAGTTACATCAACATCGGCCACCAGGAAGTAGGAGCGAGGCACACCAGCCTGATATAATGTGCGGGGCGTGGCAAACGTTATGTTAAGCTGGTCGAAATTGCCCGGCAGAAATACGCCAGATTCTGCCTGGACTATGCTACCAGTCAAAGCGGCAATATCAGTCGACCCCGCAAAGGTACCATTGGTTGATTCGAAGACTTTGAAATTTTTCAGAACATCTGAACCACCCGATTTGTAAGGATTATCGAAAGTAATGGAGAAGCCATTCAGTGTCGGTTCAGATACTGTAACATAGTCTGCCTGGAACGTGAAGCCCAAAATAACCGCACCAATACTTCCACCCTTGATGTTCGGGGTTCCCAACACACCACCTGTGCCTGCCGGTATCAAATTGGCGGTTACATGGATTACATCTACCGGTGAACAAGCCGTGGAACCGCCTGCGTTGCTGGCAATGGCGTTGCCAACGCTATTGGTAGAAGCAACCGTCAACGTTCCGATGCCGGGCGAAATGTACTGAAGGCCCGTCATAGCCATAACGCCATTGACGAAGGGCAAAGACGTGGTAGACAAGCCAGCGGAACTTGTCAGGGTTCCGAGGTTATTCTGATCCAGGTCTACCACACCATTGGCATCGCGGGCTTCTACCACGGGGGGCGTGGCCAGCGGTTGGTTGATGCCTTCAAAGGCTTCGGGTTGGGTGGTAAAGTCGAGACGCGTAGCCAATACCTCTATCTGTACATTCGATGCAGACACCGCGCCATCGGTAACACCGCCAATGGGGTTGGCAACCAGGTTATTGAATTGCGAACCTCCACTTTGTGTTACATTTACCACCCGCACTTGTATCTCTTCGTTATCGGTAATTTGGGCAGGTGTGTCGAAGAAACTCGCCCGAATTGTGAAGACAATATTTCCATCGTCAGGGGCCACCAGGCTAGCCGAGAGGTTCTCGAACGTGACCGTGGTGGGCGAACCAGCCACAAATTGTGCATTGGTGCGCGACTGTATCAACGTAGATCCGAGGTAAATACCCAAAGCCCGCACGTTACCTGGGTTGGTAATGGACAGTGTGAGGTCGTCAATGTTCGTGGGCGCACCATCCAGATCAGGTGTTGTACCGTCACCATCGTTTAAGCGGAAGCGAGTAAGTTCGAAGCTGGTGCCTTGCGTACTGATATCCTGGTTGCTGATATATGGAATATCCAAGACGGGCGTAAACAGCGGGTCAACTACCAATACAGATTCGAAAGAAGAGGTAAGGGTAATTAGGGGGGTGATACCGAGCGGACTGCTGCTGATGCCGCCTGCCTCGATGGTCAGCGTTACATCGTCATTGTTGTTACCCGAGGTAAACTGGAAGTTGGCCGGGAACGTGAAGACCCCGTTGGTGAAATTGCTACCGACTACGGCCGGAGTGCTGGACATGGTTGCGCCCGAAACGTTGGTAAGGGCAGTAATCGTTGAAGCTCCTGCCGTGAAGTCCAAATCGAGGTTGCCCAATGCATCGCGGGCATGCACCGTTACCGCAAAGTTGCTATTTAAGCTGGCGGTAGTACTACCCGGTGGAGTAGGTGGGTTGATGAAGTCGATGCGCGAGGCTACCACTTCAATGCGGTTTTCATCCCCCGCCAGTGTGGCAGGCCCGATGCTGATGACCGGTATCAGTTGAGAGCTTACTGGTTGGCTCAACGCTCCCAGCACACGTACGTTGATCTGCTCGTTATCCGTTAGCGCACTGGCGAAGCTAACACGCACTGTCAGAAGCTTGGTCGTGCGATCGTCATCGGCCGCCTCAAACGGATTGTCGAACGCACCGAATGTGATGTCGCCATTGGCCGCGAATGAAGTGTTGGTTAGTTCTTTTATCTCTGTGTTGGTTTCATCGTATAAACCAATTCTTCGAATCAGGGTGTGGTTGGAAATATTCAGGGTAATTTGCGATAACCGTGTGGGCGTTCCATCACCATCATTGGAGGCACCCCCGTCACGCAGAATGAATCGATCAATGGCAATACTGTTGGCAGCGGTCAGATCGGAAGCTTCCTGGTTGTTGATGGCCAAGATGTTGGACGTTCGGCTAAAGGTACCGTCTCGCACGATGTCGCTGGTGTTTGAATAATTAAGCGTAAACGTGTTGCTGTTACCTGTCAATGATCCATCAGACAAGACCAGGCTGGTTGTGGCGCCATTGGTACCGTTACCTGCGCTCGTTACCCGCAGGTTGGCATCGAAGCTGATTAAACCGTTTAACACATTGACCGTATTGCTGGCGAGGGGATAAGTGGCGGGTGCAGCCGTTGCCACCGTAACCGGAGTGTTGTAGCCGATGTCCAGGTTTCCGTTGGCATCGCGTGCCTTCGCGGTGGGGGTAGGTGCCAATGCAGCATCGTAGTTCTGGTTTGCCCCCGATGCCCACTGGTTAATAAAGTCCAGTTGGGTGGCGGTTACCTGAATCAGGTTATTGCCATCTCCTGAATTGACGGCTTGTGCGGTCTGGATAAAGCTGCTTGCACTGGGTGTGGCCGAGAGCGTGATGCCAGCCGTGGTTATTTCGAATACAAAATCTTTAGCATCAATAATGTCAGGATCAGTTACATTACTACGGAGTGCAATGCGTAGCGTATACGTTTTTGAACCACCGTCTGCCACGTAGCCCAGATCATTGATGCCGGCATTTAGCAGTGGCCCAAAAGTGATGGTTGACGCACCAATTGTACCCGCTGCTGTGAAGGCACCCGATTTCAGTTCGGCCATGGCAATCACGTCTGTCCAATCAGCCAGAGCGGCATCGTTACCCGTACCTTGCGCGATGGTAAGGTGCGTGAAGCGTGTGGGCAAGTTATCATTGTTACTGAAAGTGGTTGTGTTGGCCCCCACGTCATCCGAAATGATGAAGTCGAAGTTTTGTAATGCATTTTGCTGCGGTGCCACTGCGCCCGTCAGTTGCGTGGCCATCGATGAGATGACCGAGCCGGTTTCCACCGTTGGCCCTGCCGTGATGGTGGTGAGGCTCGAGATCAGTGGCGCGATCGGGCTACTCACGGCATTATTTGTTGCCGGGGTAACGGGGCCCGCCACGGTTATTTGCGTGGTGTTCACCAGCGAGGTGGTGCCGGTAGTGAAGAAAAATGGATCGAGCGATAATTTTCCAGAGGAGAATGGCAATGTGCCCGTTGATTGCCCGTAGGCGGGGGCAGTAGTGATGGTAGCTGAGCCGTTATAATCCAAATCAAGGTTGTTGTTCGCATCCAACGCATAGACCTCAATGTCCTGTCCGGATACATTAGACAAAGCAATCCCTACCCCAATGGAGGGCGGCACATCAGTTGGCGTAGCAGGGGGCACGCCAGGTGTGCGATACACCAACTGGCTGGCCTCTACTTGAATTTCTTTAGCGCCCGACTCCAGCACCGGATGGGGAGTAACCAGGCGACTGCTTTGTTGGTTGCTGTTACTAACATCGTTGTATGTTATGCCAGATGCAGGGTTCAGGCGAAATGCCAGATTGAGACCGTCCACCGTGGCGGCCAACGTGTTACTCAGATCATCGCGCAACCAGATACGCAACGTATAGGTTTTGGAAGAAGCGCTCCCGTTGGCGTCTGGTACGAACCCTACATCAGTGGGATTGGAAGAGGGTATGTTCAGGAAGGTAATGTTATCGGGATTGATTTGAACACTCACTCCGCCAACGCCATCGCTGATCGTGTTGGTACCATCGAACAATTCCGCGCCTGCAATAATGTTCTGCCAGTTGGCTAGCGCGGCACTGTTACCGGCACCCTGCGAAATCACCAGTTGATTGAACTTCAAAGGCGAGTTGTCTGCTGACCAGTCGTCTGGTCCAGCGGCTGCTGAGGCATTAGAACGGACTATCCTGACCCTTCCGTTGGCACCATTCCCTGCCGAGAAACCGATTGAGTTACCGCCTGTGCCACCACCCCCACCGCCTGGTAGAAAGCCATTTCCACCGTTTGCAGAGATGACTCCCGCCCCGCCTGCACCACCCAAAACAGGTGCACTACCGCCAGGCGCAGAACAACCAAAGCACGGGTTGCTTGTTCCTTGATTGCCGGCACTTTGGTAGCCTCCAGAAGATCCGCCACCCCCACCAGTTGCACCAACTCCCGCACCGCCTTGACCGCCTGCACCACCCAAAAAAACAACGTCACCAATATTTCCAAAGGTATTTACCGATCCTCCCGCTCTGGAATCGGACGCTACTCCACCATACCCACCCGTTGCGACCACCATGGTTCCGCCAAACGAGCTTGATCCTCCCTGTTGCCCATCTGGACAGCAGGTGGTTGAGTTAGCAGCACCAGTGCCGCCCGTGCCCACCAAAACGTTCAATGAAGCACCTGGTGTTACAGTTAAAAGAGATCGTACATAATTTCCCCCGGCACCACCACCGCCTCCGTTGCCATTGGCAGTGATCAGAGCACCACCACCGCCACCAGCGCCCCAAGCTTCCACAACAATTTTAGTGACTCCAGCGGGCACTATGTAGGTGCCTGGTGTATCAAAAATTTGATCAACAAAATCCGTGACTGCAACAACACTGTGGTTTTCAATGGATTGCATCTTGCCCAACGAAACAAATTCGGCATTGCCGGTTGTCGCGGAGTAGCTTACCGTTGTTGATGAGTTCCATTGGCCGTCCCCCGTACTGGTTAGCGTAATTGTATTGGTTGTACCCTTACCTGAATAAACGGCTGTCGCAATAGCCCCGCTACTTACAGAAAAACCGGTTAAGCTGGCACCATTGGCTAATGTTAGTTCATCGGCAAGGTTGAATGTAATGGACTCTTGAGCGACAAAGTTTGGGTGAAGCGTCATTACATTGGGTGAAATCGGATTTTGTCCATCGTCATAAATCGTAAACTGCATCACCGCTGCCTTTTCTGTGGACGGGTTTCCGTCCATTAGCGAACTAATGGTAACCGGTGTGGAGTTAAGTACAATAGAGCTAAGCGTGGCCGTTGGCGTTACTTCAGTGTCGGTTGGAATGCTACCATCAATTTTGAAATCAATGTTAGCCCCCGAGTTAGTGTATGGGTAAATCTCAAAAATATAGCTCGCGCCAGAGGCCAAATTAGAGAATGTAGCTGTCTGTACTCCGGGATTTACATTAAGGTATCCCGTTGTATTATTGACCAGATCTGTCTGATTAGCAATGGGTGTTCCAAAATCTGCCGGTGCAGGTGCAGGGCTGCCCGATCGACTCACGGTCACCAGGTAGCCGGTAGGGGCAGGACTGCCGGTGGCATCCGTCCACGTTAGGGTAATTGAATTAGACGTGGCCGTGGTTACCTGGAAGTTGGTAACGTGGTTGGGGGGTTCCGGCAAAATCATGGTATAACTGGAAGCACTTGAAAAATTGCCATCACCTGCGGCAGGGCCACCCAACCGGTTATCGGCTACATCTTCAATGGAGTTGTTGTCGTTAAGGCTGAGGCCTATGGTTCCTGTTGCCGTTATGTTCGATACGGTTACGGTATAGGTGTCACCAGAACCTGACACACCGATGGACGTGCCACCCGCAGCTGTACCGGTCGCAGAGAAATCACCTGCATCCACTCCTGTAACGGATTCTGTGAAGGTGACAGTAAAGTCCACCGAATTGGTATTATTAGGATTCGCGTCCGGTAGGACGATATCATCAACCGTTGGAACAGTTTTATCGTAGGTGATAGAGGATGCGTTGGTTGTTGCAGTAGCTGATGCTGCATTTCCTGCGGTTGCATCGGCTACGGAAATATTAAACGGCAAGGTACCCTCTGTTTCTGATCCATCCAGGGTTAGCGTGGCCGTGTAATCTAAACCGGCATTACCCACCGTTGCGGAACGACCCGCTATGGTTACGGTGGGTGTTGCTGCCAACGCCTCACTCACTGTAAATGAAAGAGTAACCACATCGCCTACTTTGGCTCGGGCCGAACTATTGGCGTTGTTGGATGATATGGTAACAGGTGAAATGGTGGGAGCAGTTTTATCGTGCACCACACTCGAACCATCCGTGGTGAAGGTGGTGGTGGTAGATTTGCCTGTTTCTACGACCGTTATGCTAAACGGTATGGCTCCTTCTGCGAGTGAACCAGGGATAACCGGACTTGTGGCAATGTAAGGGTTTGGCACTGTACCAGCTCCAGTGACACTAACCGCGGCACCAATACCAGGAAAATTAACGGTAGGTGTAGATGTTGGCACACGGGAAGTAGTGAACTGAACGGTTATTGTGTTGCCCGTGGTGGAGTACTGAGAACTGTTGGCATTGTTGGAGTAAATTCCGAAGGGAGAAACCGACTTGATCAATATGGGTTCCCCGGGGAATGACGAAGGAAACGTAATGTGGTTGTTGGCAACGTCACGTGCCGTCCCGGTTCCATTATCGTAAATTACCGTCACGTCCTGGTTCCAAACATTTCCGTTGGCGGTTAATGTAATGGTGTTGGTTGTTCCTTTGCCGGAATAGATGGCCGATAAAATGGATCCTGTGGAAACCGTGAAGCCAGCCACAGCCGTATTGTCGGTGAGGTTAAGGGTTTCTGACACCTGGAATGTGATGATATCATTGCCAGCGCCATCTGGATTAAATATTAGACCTGTGATCAGAACCGGTGGTTCGATATCGCCAGGGGTTTGGTTCACAATGGCTGCCATTGGATTCCCAGCCACATCGTAAATGTTTCCTGCGCTGTAACTGATTTGGATGTTCGCGTCCCAATTGGAGTTGTTAGTGTTGGCCGTTAAAGTGCCTCTTCTGGGCGCTGCGTGGTTGTATGCTTGTGTGGCAATACCATCATAACTTCCAGGAGATCGGGAAAAGCCTGTCATGGTGAAATTGCCTAGGGTCGTTCCCGAACCATTGTTGATGTTGGTAACATTTTCAGAGAATGTCCAGGTGATTGTTTCCGGGTTTCCGTTGCCGCCCGGATTCAAGTTGAACGACATGGCACCCGTTGTAGGCGGAGTGGTATCTACTATAATAGACGCCAAGGCAGTTGAGGCCACACCCACATTGCCGGCCGCATCCGTAGCCACCGCTGTAAAGGTATTGTGTGTGCCAGCAGTTAATGTGATGTCCAGTGTCCAATTACCCGAGCCGTCAGCTGTCGTAGTTCCTTTCGAAGATGCGCCCTCAAAAACTTCAATCGATGCATTGGGTTCTGATGTACCGGTAAGTGTGATTCCAGACGTGAGGTTAATGATATTGTCATCGTTGTCGAACCCTGTATCGTCCGCAGTTAACAGATCGGGTGCAGAGGGTGCAGCAGGAGGGGTCGTATCGATGACTATGTTTTTGTTGGCCCCTAAAGAGCCAGCTGCGCCCGGAGTAGGCAATGTTAAAACAGCAGCCAAGGCAGCTCCATCGACAATGGTTCCACCATTCAATGAAAGGGCGCCCGTGCCGGTGTAGTCAAGGTCGAGTGAGTTGTCGCCTGGCTGAACGATATATCGGAACGTCAGCACGTTGGTGGTTGATCCAGATAAGTAAGTGGCCATTCGATCGGTAGCACCCAATTCCAGCTCAATTTGTGGAAAGCCTGTAACTATCACATTTTCGCTAAACGTCACTGTCACATCAATTACATCGGGTACATTGTAAGCCCCGTTGGCAGTGCTTGCGGACACTTGTGTAACAAAGGGTTGTGCATCTAATACGAGTGCTTTGTTAGCCCCTAGGGAGTTAGCGGCACCTGGTGTCGCCAATGTTAGAATGGCATCATTGCCATTCGCACGCTCAATCACGCCACCGTTTAGTTGCAAAGCATTGGTACCAATATAGTCTAGGTCGGAAGAAACATCCCCCAGTTGCACCGTATAATTGAAAGTGAGTGTATTGCTGCCAGAACCACTTGAGTAGTTGACTACTCTATCTGTGGTGCCCGTTTCAAGTGTGATTTGAGGTGTTCCCGTTACGTTAACGGTATGACTGAACACCACATCGATATCAATGACTTCGCCTGTAGTATAGGTGCCGTTGGCTTTGTCTGATGTTACATTGGTTACCGTAGGCTGCACACCATCCACTACAAGGGCTTTATTGGCCCCCAATGACCCCGCACCACCGGCAGCAGGAAGTACCAAAGACGCGTTATTGCCAACCGCATCGGTAATCGATCCACCGTTCAAGGCCAGGGGTGAAGCAGCAATGTAATCTAGATCTGCGGTTACATCGCCAGAAGCTACTGTGTAGGTAAACAGAATCGTATTGGTGCCCGAGCCACTCACATAATTAACTATGCGATCAACGGCACCAGTCTCTAAGGTCAGTTGGGGTGTGCCGGTAACCGTGACAATGTCATTAAACTGAATAGTAATGTCAATCGATTGACCCAATACAAATGACCCATTCGCATCAGGGGATGTAACATTGGTTGGCACTGGTCCCTGAGTATCGATCGTGTATTCTTCTTCGGAGGTGATGCCTGTTGCGATAGAAAAACTATTGCCCGAAGCATTGACAATACTAGGGGAATCGAAGTCGAGATTCAGGTTGCCATTTCCTCCAACACCTGTAAACTCCACTTCGTACTGGGTACCACTGACTGCGTTGACGGCATTCAAGGTAGCTGTCGCGGTTCCCGCCTTCACAAAATCGGTAACGGAAACACCTGTTACTGTTTCACTAAAAGTGACCAAAAAGGTAACAGTCGATTGGTTTGTAGTTGCCGATGCCGGAGTCAACCTCGCGATCGTAGCCGTTGGCCTCACATAGGTAATTCGGATTTGGCCATTCCCTCCGTTCCCGCCTGCCTCAGCAGCGATGTCGTTGGAACCTCCACCGCCTCCCCCCGGGGTTCCACCGGGCCCAGCCGGATTGCCTGAAGTACCACCATTGCCACCAGTTCCTCCATCCGTAACTGCAGCGGTTTGATCTGTACCGGATGCGTCAGTACCGTCACTGGCTGTACCTGCAGACCCACCACCAGCAGCACCCACATTATCAGTTGCATTTGCTCCATCTCCTCCGTTGAATTTAATGTCTCCAAACCCAGCAGAAGCAAGCCCACCAGTTCCCCTCGAGCCACTGCCGTTGATATTGTTATTGCCCTGTGTACCGCCTTGCGCCATCAATGATGTATTGCTGTCGAACCATGAGTCTTGCCCGGGCCCTGCAGCTGTTGTTGAAGAGCCAGGAGCACCCGCACCCCCGGCACCCACAAAGTAATTGTAAGATGCTGGCAGTGCACCTGAGAAAACTTTTCTACTATACGCGCCACCACCGCCACCACCACCACCGTTCGTGGTAGAGTTGGCGCTGTTTCCGCCACCACCGCCACCACCCCAAACTTCTACAGTAATATGGGTTACACCTGCGGGCACCACAAATGAGCCGGCCCCCGTTGTATTAATGGTTTGGGTTGTTGTTTGCCCAAAAATCACGCTTGGCCATAGAAAGAGTAATAATAAGCCAAGTTTGATTTCTACAGAAATTCGCTTGAATGGGTACGTACCGTAGCCAGTAAAAATTTTCGTCATCTATTCTTCAACTTTTCTTTTTCAAACTCAATTCACCTTTCCTTCACCATTCGTCTTCAGCAACGTGAGGGTTTGCAGGTTGGCCAGCAGCGTAGTGGCCAGCACCACATAACCGCCATCATCGGCCTGTACCACAGAAGCACCCTCGTCTTGCTGGTCGCTGCCGTGTATTTGTTGCCACTCCAAGTCGCCAAAGGCATTCACCTTCAGAAGCATCAGGTCTTCTTCACCTCGGCCTATTTCGGCCGTGCTGGGCATGGTGCCCAATAAAACCAGACCTCCGTCTCTGGTGCTGGCAATGGCGTTACCTACTTCATTTTGCTGCTGGTCTACACCCTCCACTGTTACCGGGAAGGAGTGGGTGGAGAGCACCAGGCCATCTTCCGACACCTTTTTGAAGAGGATGTCGGTGTCGCCTGTGCCGGTGCCTTTTTGGTTGGTGCTGCCTATCAAAGCGAAACCGTTGCCATAGCGGCAAATGCCGTTGGCGGTCTCGCTGATGGTCGGTTCACCAATGTTTAGGTCAAAGTCGGTGTTCTGGGCGTTAGGGAAGGCGCGCACCAGGCGCATGTCGGGCTGGGCTGCTTCCTGTTGTAAGGTGCCTGCCCATACCATTCGGTTGGCATTATCCACAAAGAGCCGGTTGATGAGCGATGACTCGCCTGAACCATAGGCCTTGCTCCAGGCAGTGGAGAAATCGGACGTATTGATGGAGGCGAGCACCATGTTGTTTGTACCAGTATTGATTTTTCCCAAGACGAAGTAAGAACCATTTTGTTCAACGATGGCCATGCCGCTCACTCCATTCGCATCGTTCTCCAGGGCCAGGGTTTGCGCAGGCCTGCTCAGTGTGCCATCGGCATTGACTGAAAGCACCAGGAAGCGGGCCACACCCGATTGAATATCATCTCCCGCCACAATGTAACCACCATCGCTCTTCAGCGATACGCTACTGGCCCGCCACCGCACCGTTTCGTGGCCGGCTTCGGTAAAACCCGGGTAAAGATTTTGCCACTCCACGTTGCCGTAGGCATCGGTCTTGATCAGTTTTACTTTGGAGTAGGCAGGCGCATCTTTGGGAGAAATGTCGGTAGTGGCTAAAATGAGGTAGCCTCCATCGGCCGTTTTCAGCAAGTCGGCAGCGGTGTCGTTATTGCCCCCATTGTAATAGCGCAGAAACGTGGCCGGTGTGGCCGGGTCGGCTCCGTCTTCCTGCAGGCAGGAGACAAAAAACAGTGATAAAAAGGCGAAACGGTAGAGGTGTTTCATTCAATTACTTGATCAGCTTTTTAGGTTTGAATACAGCGTAGAGGATGCCGAGGTGAACGGAGGTACTATTTGTCCGCAGATCGTCCATCGGCAATCCATAGTTGAAGAGAAGTTCGGGATTGTTCCGCTGGTCGGTGTTGATAAAATTAGAAAAGCCATGCTGATAGCGCACTTCTGCCATCACATAAACGCCACCCAATCTTGCTTTGCCGCCAATTCCCACGATCCCGGAAAATGTCACGGGCCGCCCAACAGAAAGCGCATCGATATCTGCACCACTAATGGTGCCTTCGCCTCCCAGCCTTCGGGTTGTAGTTCCTGTAAAAGTATTGGTTAAAAGGTAGCTAATGCCGGGTCCTGCCACCAGGTAGGGGTTGAGCTTTGCCTTCTTCAGGTTCCATTTCACCAAAGGGTTCAACTCCACACGATTGATTTTTTGAATTGTTTCGATGGTCGCGGAGGGTTCTTCAGGGTTTGTGTCGTTGGGAAGGAAATCGCCTGCATAGCTGAAGCCACGAATGGCGAAACTGATTTCAGGGGCAATGGTAAGTTTGTAGTAGCGCTTCGAAGGATCTGCATGTTTCGATTCGATGAAATCTTTCTCGAACGAAAGTGTAAACTGTGTACCGATACGAGGTGAATACCTGCCAGATCCGGTGGCCATCTGTCCTGCTCCAAAGTCCGTAACAACGGTAGGGAAGTTCAGGCCTGGTGCAATGCTGGCGCCCAACCGAAATAATGGCTGCGTTCTGAACTTACGATACAGTGCAATGAACTCGGCAGGATGTACATTCTCATCGATCTCAAAAAAATGATCTGTTTGCAGCAAATTCAGCATGGCGCCATCTGCTTCCTCAGGCTCTTCCAGGTAAATGTACGACATGGTGAGCAGCAGGTAAGCCTGTCTTTTTTCTTCCGTTGTAAATAGATTCTTGTCAAGGCAGTTTTTAAGCAAGCCCTCCAGTTCGTGAAGCCTGCCTTGCTCGTAGGTAGACTGTGCAAGACGTAGAATTTGCGGGCAGTTGACATCTTGTGCCCAAACGCAAGAAACAGCAGTAAGCAGGAAACAGACAGCAAATAATTTTTTCATTCAAAAAGCTCCCCGAAGTTTATTGGTTATTGGCTGGCAGGTTTTCGCACGTCTTTTCGTAGTCAATATCTTCTGCCACGTTGCTTTTCCACTCATCACCCGACATGTTTCGCTTCACTATGCCACACAATATGCCTGACATGGTGGCGATCTTGGTGGGCCAGGCATGGATGGTTTCTTTCACGCTGGTCTGCTGGCTGTGCACACCTACCAGCAGTTGTTCATCGTCTGGCGTAAAGGTGGCGCACCACACCCAGTCGGGGTTGTCTTCAAATACAATGGGTTGTTTGTTCAGGTCGTTCCAATTCCACAGGCGCACGGTATGATCGCGGCTGGCGGTGGCCACAAAGCTTCCTTCGAAATTGAACTTTACCTGTTCGATGTGGGCACGGTGGCCAGATAGTACTATTGCCTGACCAGTCGATTCCGTGATCACGCGAACGAGACCATCTTCATCACCTACTACAATGCGCTTGCCATCAGGAGAGTAGGAGAGGGCGGTAAGCGGGTGGCTATTTGCTGACTTGAAAATTTCTTTGGCGGCATAGTCTGAAGTGTTCCAGATGTAGAGCACCCCATTTTGTCCAGCACCGGCAATCTTAGTGCCATCGGGACTTAAAGAGAAAGCGTTGATTTTAACCTTGCTGCTGATCACTTCCTTAACGGTGGAGAAATCGGTGTACTTGATGCTGCGTCCGCTGTTGTCGCGGGCGTAGGCGCCCTTGCCGTTGGGGGTTATTTCAACGTGTTCTACGTTCTGAACAAAACCCGGTATCTTTTTGGGAGCACTGCCGGGGTTCTTCAAGTCGTGCAACTCCAGGTAGTTCTGGGTGGCATCGCCAAAAGCCATGCCTCCAGCCAGCATCAGGTTTTCATCGGGCGTTACATCCAGGCAGAAGTACTGGAAGTTCGATTTGGGGAACAACTCCTTGGCCGACCATTGGTTGTTCACGAATGTCCATTCCAGTATGCGGCCATCGCTGCCGCCTGAATAGATTTTCTTACTCCGCGCATGGGTTACCATGGCACGGGCCGCACCTTTGTCGTGGCCTTCGAGGTTTCTGGTCAGGGGATGAGGCTCAGCCTGGCCGTCCTTATTTTTCCAATTCTTCAAAGCCTTGTAAAGACCGTTGTAGATCGCGTCCTCGTACTTGTAACCCTGCCAACGAGTGTTGTACACGTACGCCTGCTGGGCCACCAGGGCTTCCAACTCGGGGTTATAGCTCAACTCCTTCGATTTCAATGCCATCCCTTTCGCCAGCGCGAGGAAACGCTCCTGGTTGGCTTTGGCTTCTTGCTGCTTAGCCAAGGTTTCGTTTTTCCTCGCCAGATCAGCAGACTCCTTTGCTTGCTTTTCATTTTCCAAAGCTCTCGCTTCTTGTTCGCGTGCACGTGCTTCGTTTATAACGGCTTGTTGACGTTGCCGTTCAGCTTCAATCGAAGCAGCTTCGGCCCGAGCCTTCTCATCTAGCGCGATGCGCTCTTGGGTTCTTGCATTTTCAGCTTCTTTTTTTGCCAAATCAGCGTTTTGTTGGGCCACCTTCGCATTCTCATCTGCTCGTATCGCTTCTTCCACAGCCTTCTGGCGGGCCACCTCTGCCAGTGACTGCTGGTAAAATGCGAACACCAGGAACATGAGCGAGATAACGGTGGCGGTACCCAGCACGATGGCTGTAATACGGGCATTGCGCAGCTTGCGCTTCTGCTCCAATTCCTTGATGCGCTGCTCGGTCTCGAATTCCTTCTTGGAGTATTCCAAAAAGATCATGGTGCGCTCGAACGCAGGATGGTAGCGCTGCCCCCACACCAACGTGGGCTTGTGCTTGGTTTGCCAGTTCAACGCCAACTGCAAATCGGGTGGTCGCCACAAACCCGACTTACCTACCTGGTATTGCGAGGCGGCTTCGGCCAAACGCAGATACATGGTTACGGCATCGGCTTCGTCATCCACCCAATGTTTCAGGCGGGTCCAGATACGCATCAAGCTTTCGTGCGAGATGTCGATCATGGACTTCGAATTCAATGTTGTGCCATGGGCAGGTGTTAACAAGGAGCGTCCCGGTTCGCGGAACTTCTCAATCACACCAATTACTTCTTCTTCCGATACATCGGCAATGGACGCAATTTCATTTAAGCGTGTGGGCCGCCTGATGCCGAAGTTTTCTCCACGTTTTTCGGTGATGGCTTTAAATAGCACTTCACAGATGCGCTTCTGGTCGTCTTCCAGTTCATCGTACGCTTCGTTGGCGTGCATCGACAAGGCTTCGGCCATGGTACCAATGGCCTCGTAGTGCTTTAAGTCAAGTAATTCATCTTCGTAGTCTTTGAAGCGCGTCCAGTAACTCCAGGTACGCATCAAAGCGTGCTGCAGAATAGGTAACTGGTCGGGATTATCGCCCAGGTCGTTCAGCAGTTGCTGCACCAGGCGGGGCGCAATCTTGGCGCCACCCACCGCCACAGGTCCTTCAATGGCCCTGCGTTTCTGGTCGCGGGTCATCTGCGGAATGAGATAGTGGCTGTCGTTGATTTTGCGGGTCAGGTCAGGGAACTGCGCACAATCGCCAATAAAATCGGAACGCATGGTAATGGCTACGTAGATGGGCGCATCTTCGTAATTGATGGCCTCCATCAGCAGGTTTACGAACGCCAGCGTCTCGTTTACGGAGTTGGGGTCGGTACTGTCTTTGAAGCGGAACAATTCCTCAAACTGATCGACCAGTATCAGGTAGTTGACGTCCTCCGATCTGCGCGATTGTTGAATGGCTTCCACCAGACCCAAAGAACTACTGCGCAAAAGGGTAGACACAATGGTTCTTTTGATTTTGCGGTCTTCCGGATCGGCACCTACATACTCGCGTGAAGTTTTCAGCAGCGACTCTGCCAGGTTATCGATGGGGCCTGCGCCCGGGCGAGTAACCACCACCTCCCAATTCGGGCTGGCATCGGTAAGAAAGCCCCCGTAGAGAATGGGCAGCACCCCGCAATAGATGAACGAAGACTTACCGCTTCCTGAGGGACCGATCACACCTACAAAGCGGCTCTTCGAAAGTTTGAGCAGCACCTCATCACTTTGTCCTTCGCGCCCAAAGAAGAGGTGGCTCTCCTCAATCTTGAACGGTCGCAATCCCGGAAACGGGTTAGACACATCCAGGGTTGATGTTACGCGCGGTGTTTCGTTTTCGAACTGGCTCATAACCTTTTACTTTAAAATTCCTGCAAAAAAGTTTTCAACGATTCCATCGACCGGCCGGGGTCGCCTGAAATCAACGTCATGTTTTGTGATTTGTAGCTTTCTGCCAACGCATTGGGCAGGGTAGAGGAGAGGATGGCCTTGCCCTTGATGGGCTTCTTCCTTCCAAAACCGGGAGCTTTCAGCAGGTCGAGCACTTTCATGCGCACCCACTGATCATTTACTTTTCCTTTGAAAATGATGGCGGCATCGAAGTTGCGCAGGTTTTCGATGTGCTTCCTGCGCACATCCAGCAAGTCGCCCTCGAAGGCCGGCATCAATACCTTGAAACCAGATTTCTCCAGCAGGTCTTTGTAGGGCGATACTTCTTCTCCGTCTACGCGGTCGTGCACCAGGTACACAGCCTTACCGTTGTAGTCTTCGGTTTTCCGGTCTTGCGACTCGATCAGCTCTTCGCGCATAATGTTCTTGAAGTCTTCCAACGGGTTTTGCAGAATCTCTGCGCCCTCTTGTGCCTCTATGTCGCGCTTAATGTTTTCGATGAACGATTTCTGCCGGTCGCTGGCGTTTTTCAGGTTGGGCGATATCCAGATGAGCCGCGAAAATTCTTCTCCATTCTTTCGCTTGGCTATACTTTGTTCTGCCGCCAGTTGGTTCTGCAAATCCACCACCGAGCGGTCGGCCCCCTCGGGTATTTCGCCATAGGCGCTGCCAATCAGGTGTATCGAGAGGCTGCACTCCTGCAAATCTTTGCGCACCAGTTTCTCCAACTCCTGGTATTGCGTGGGCAACGTTTGGTTGGGCAGCACAATGTAGCCGTGCCGTAACAGCTCGCGCTTAATGATGTTGCGTTGCACCGACAGATCGTGGCCGGTTTCCGCCAGGTAAATGGATTTTCTTCGGTACAGGTTTTTTACTTCGGCACGGGTACCTTCTTTCAGGTAGATCAACGACTCGTGTATATCGTAAGCCAGGTCCACCAGCTTCATCCAGTATTGTTTTTCTGCCTCCTGGCTGAAGAAGTCGGAGTATTCTTTCATAGCGCCCGTTTCCACATCGAGCTGAAACATATCGTAGCCGATTAAATCGCGCAGCCGCGGGGGTTGTTCGTGCAGGCCAAGCGGAGATTTCATTACTTTGAAAACGCGGTTTACTTTCGACTGCCCTGCATTCTTGTAAAAGGCTTCCACGGTATCCAGGCATTGGCCCGACTGCGCAAAATCTTTGGATAGCACGGCTACCAGAACCGCAGCGTTGTTCATGTTCGCGGCCGTCATGGAATCGAATTCGCTCTTGAGCAAGATATTGGGCTTTTGCCCCAACACCTGAAAGAGCATCAGTTCCAGAAACTTTTTGAAGTTGGTTACCCAGCCTGTGTCGCTTTTGCGCTCCGTCTCGTTGTCTCTTTCAGCGAAAGTTATCAGTACGTCAATTTCGAAAGCCATGTGGTCTGTTTCTTAATATTTTAGTTCGTCAATAGGGCTGCTTTTTTATCGCCTCTGTTTCTGATGAGGCCCTGCACCAGGTCGCTGTGGTTGGCCATTACAAAGTAGAAGTCGTGAATAGAGATTCTAAACAGGATGGAGCGTTCTAACGCTTCGGCTTCTGTCACCACGGGCACCTCGCCTTCGTGGAAGAGGTCGCCAAACACGGCTCCTTTCTTCAAGGTCATGATCTCTTGTCCTTCATTTTTCAGTCGCACTTCGCCATGGGCCACAATCAGTATCGGTGTTTCTTCTGAATTGCTAAACACCACTTTGTCGCGCGTCTTCAGGTCAATAGGCTGAATCTTATCGGCCAGGTCGGCCAATATGTTGCCGGCAATACCTTTGAAGGCAGGAAGCAACTTGATGAAGAGCACCATTTCAAAAAACAGGAAGAACCCATCGTCCAGGCCATCGAGCAACTGGTTGTTTTCGATGGAGGAATCGAGGAAGCGTTTGTCGCGGAAGGGCAAACGTTCTGAAATGGTCTGGTAGATATTTTTGTCCTTGTTGTAGATCACCCAGGCGGCCGTTTCCTGCAGCAACTTATCCTGGTTAAACATTTGGGCAATCAGGCCGCGGCTTACCCGGAAATCGGGCAGGTACACCGATGCATGTACGGCACACACCTTCGACCAGCGGTTGTTGTAGTTAAAGTCGCGGTTGAGCACGTAGTTGATTACCTGAACGGGGTTGTAGGTTTCGCGCGGGAAGTAAACCTGCAGCTTCTCCAGCTTTTCCGAAGTTTTGGTGTCATCGAAGAGTGGAATGATCTTCGGCTTCAGGTCCTGGTCGATGAACAGATCCATCAGCTCCAGCGCGTACTGAATACTGTCCGGGGTACCTGCCAAAATATTTTCGCGCACCAACTGCACCGACTGCGGGTCGTACAGTAGCGACAGCAGCAGGGCAATCTGATCGTAGTTCTCTCTGATCTCCTCGCGCAAAGCCTGCCGCAGGTACACAAAGTGTTCAGCCTCTTCGGGCAATTCATCCAGCGCGGCCAGGTTCCAGAGCGCTTTGCTCATTTCGGTATCCAGCAAATCTTTTACGGCCACTGCTTCGCGGCCTTTTGCCCGGTAGTTGCGGTAGCGCAGGGAGTACAGAATCTGTTTTACGATGCGCTTGTCGGGGTAGTCCACCTTTTTCCACAGCAGATCCATGGCCTCGGGCCCGCCAATGTGGCCCATGATCTGAATGATCTTCAGCATCACCAGGTCGGCCTGGCCCGACTTGTGGAAGGCGCCTTCCAACACCTGCAAGGCCGGTTCACCGGCTTCTTTCAACGCAGCCACGGCATGGTGACTGTAAGCCGGGGAAGAGAGCATCTCTATCAGCACCGGCCAGGTTTCCGGTCGTTTCACCCTGCGGGCGGTCAGCAGTGCCTCCTGCCGCACCTTCGGGTCGGCATCGCGCAGCAATTCCAGCAGAATGAAGATCGTTTTCTGGCCTATCAATTTTCGCAGCAGCTTGGCCGCCAGTATGCGGTCGTTTTGCTTGGCCGACTTGCTGAGCCGCATCAGTTTTTCCGGAGAGATGGACAACAGGTCGCTAGCCTCCAGTTCGCCTGCCGCCAGCGTGGCAAGGCCTTTGGTTTCTGTTGCCTCCTGACCGATTCCCAAATCGCGGATGCGATCGAGGGCAAACTGTTTCACGCGTCTGAAGCGGCTCTCCGCCAGGGGAGGCAGGGAGCTTTCGAACAGGGCCGGTTCCAGTTTTTCCATCAGCTTCAGTCCATACACCACTTTCTCCTCGGCATCGCTGCGCACCTCGCGCTCCAGCACGCTGTCCATGGCGAACTCGCGCCTGTGTTCTTCATCTACCAAGCCGCGGTTTTTCTGCAACGAATCTTGCAGCGTTTCCCGGTAGCCCTTGTACATCTTGTTGATGGTGAAGTACCATAGCACCAGAATTGGCAGGGCAAAAGCGGTTACCGACAATAAATCGAATATCTTGAACTGGTTGATGAGCACAATCAGGCCACCGCCCACCACGCTGGCAAAGGCAGTTACCAACCCTTCAATTTTGGTTTGCGCATCCAGCTTAATGGACTTATCGATGGGGATGTAATACATTTTGAACACGGGTTCATCAATAGCGCCTTTCAGTGAGTTAATGAAAAGTTTACTCATGGCGATCATGATGAAGAAGAAGATGATCGACTCGCCACCCTGGTAGCCGAAGGTAAGGCCGAGTGCCAGAGCACCACCCGTAAAGATGATAAGCAACAAGGGGTTGATAATGAGCGACACCCGCAACCCATAGTCGGTCATAATGCGATCGGTAGCGAAGGTGGTGAAGAGGAAACCAAAGATCACAATGGTTGCCTCGAACAGCGACAGGAAGTAAGGTAGGTCGTTATCGTTGAAACGTTGGGTGGTAACGTTGAAGAAAGAATACTCCACAAATTGTGTGGATACAATAGACACAATAACAAACAACGAGAGCCACACAATGTACTTGCTTCGCAGAAACTCGCGGGCGCTTAGTTTCTTCAATTGCGAATCGTCACCCACATCGCTGGTACCCGTTTGTGTTTTCTTTAGGTAACTGTTGGAGAGCACCAGGAAAAAGACCAGGTATCCGGTAATACTGACCAGGCCGATGGTGTAGAGTGAATCCAGATGCAGCCCCAGTCGCAGCAGAACAGGGATGGTGAAGAACGCCAGGATGGAGGCAATATCGAGGCCCACATCCACACTGCCGATGACGCGCTTGGCCTGCCGAAGGTTGAAGAGTCGGCCGAAGGAACCCCAGAACACCAACAGCGCAATAAAGGTAAAGGGGAGAATCTGGGTAAACCCGAAGTAATAGATCAGGTTGGGGTCTGTTACATAGTTGTGGATGTAGTGCTCGCCAAATTCGATGAAGGCCGTGACCAAAATGATCACCAGCAGCGAACCTACCGCCAGCGTATTGAAGGGTACCCGGCCCTGCAGGAAGTTGTAGAGCCCTGTGGCCAGCAAGCCAAAGGCCCCCGATATAACCAACGCCACCGGTAAGTCTTTACCCTCATCATAATGCTGTAGAAAGAAGGTTTGCGAAGCCACTGTAACAGTAGCAAGGAACAGACCCATTAAGAAGCTGATAACCAGTAATAAAGCTACTGGCCCCAGCTCGTTGGGTTCAACTCCCAACAAATTGCGCAGGCGTTCTTTCATGGCAGGGTAAGACGAACCCTCTAAATTCCTAATAAAGCCGCAATTTTCCTATTTATACCCGATTTTACATTTGTCCACAAAAGAGAGACATTTTGTATCTGCCTCACTTGCCGTTTCATCCAAATGTTGTAACTCTGTAATATTGAGCCTGTAATTGCCCTTTTTGGGAAGCGGCAATTGCATAGACTTGCATTTTGATTCCGGAAACCTTTAGGTACTATGAAGAGATTGATGGTTGTTCTGTTACTGCTGACGCAGTTTGCCGTTTTTGCCCAAAGCAACAAGGCGCTGACCGATGCGCAGAAGTTTTTTTCCATTCGCAATTACGAGCAGGCCTTGCCCCTGTATCTGCAGGCTTTTGAAGCCGGTGCGAAAGACCCCCTGGCTTACTACCAGGCGGCCACCTGCTACCAGAAGAACCCCAACACCAACGAGCACCTGAAAGCCATACCCCTGCTGGAGAAGGCGCTGGCCGAAGGCAAGGGGGTGCCACCCATGGCCACTTTCGAACTGGGTCAGCTTTACCTGCGCGATGAGCAGATTGACAAAGCCCTGGCTACTTTCGAGAAATATAAGCTGCAAACCAAAGCCGACAAGAAAGCCCAGGCCGATGCCGATCGCGCCATCGAGGCGGCCCACAATGCGGTGGCGTTGATGTCGGTGCCCCGCGATTTTAAAGTGCACCCTTTTGTTGGTCTGGTCAATACCTCTTTTACCGAGTATAACCCCGTGGTGTCGGCTGATGAAAGCGTGATGGCCTTTACCGCACTGCGCCCCAATACGGGCAAAACGCGTTCAAGTGATAAATTCATTGAAGAAATATACATCTCTTATAATCAGTCGGGTACGTGGAGTGAACCGAAGGTTGTTTCAGTGGCCTCCGACTACAACGTGGGAACCGCTGGTATATCGCCCGATGGGCAGCGCATGCTCATCTTCATGGGCGGTGTGAGCGATGCCGGCAACCTGTTTCAGATCAGTAAAACCGCTGACGGCTGGTCGAAGCCTAGTATCCTGGCCAACACATTGAATTCACCCCAACTGGAATCTACCGCCAGCATTACGCCCGATGGCAAGACCATCTACTTTGCCAGCGACCGCAAAGGAACACTCGGTGGTTTGGATATCTGGAAAATCGAAATGAAGTCGGAAGGGGTATGGACTGCACCCGTTAACCTGGGCCCCGAGATCAACTCGAAGGACAATGAGGACGCTCCATTTATCCACCCCGACCAGAAGACGTTGTTCTTCACCTCCGATGGGCATAACTCTATGGGTGGCCGTGACATCTTCCAGTCGAAGCTGGTGGCCGGCAAATGGACGAAGCCCGAGAACATGGGCTACCCCGTGAACACCACGGCCAACGACAACTACTTTACCTTGATTGCGGATGGCACCCGCGGGTATTTCTCATCTGACCGCAAAGGAGGTCAGGGTGCCCAAGACATCTATTACCTGGACATGCCGCCCAACTCGGCCAATATTCCTCTTACGCTGCTGAAGGGTAAGATACTGGACGGTGAAACCGGCAAACCCATGCCCACCAAGATGTACGTGGTTGACAAAGAGACGCAAAAGAAAGTAGACTTTGTCTACAATCCCGATCCCCAAACCGGCAACTACCTCATCATTCTGCCTCCCGCCAAGAACTACGATATCATCATCGAATCGGAGGGTTTCTTGCCTTATACATTGAATGTCAACATCCCCAACCAAAACTACTTCTACGAATTGTATCAGATGATCAACCTGAAAACCATCAAGCAATTCGATGTGGTGGTGGGGCAGGAAGTGCAGGTGAAGAACGCCTTCTACGATACCAACCAGGATGCGAAGACCGACCTGCGCAAAACGCATGAAGCCAAGCTGGTGCAGAGCGGCAACGTAGACGTGTACGACATGATGCTCGACCTGATGGCCGCCAAAGACCAGGAGGGTATCGACTACCTCATTGGGTTAATCGAACACGAAGACCCCATTGAAGACATCAACTTCGATGAGAAAACCAACTCGAAGCTGGAGTTTGCCACCCGTACGTATTTCTACGATGAAAGCGATGAGAGCAAGTTCGAGAAAAAGATAGTGGATGGACAGACCATTCTCTCTTTGCCCACCATGTACGTAACCGAAGAGGCCAAGCGCATGAAAGAGGCCAAGAAGACGGTGGCGTTCGACAAGGCACTGCTCAGCAAGCAAGCCAAAGTATTCTTCGATGCCGGTAAAACCGAAGTGAAAGGCCAATACACCACCGACCTTGATAACCTGTTGGCCATCCTGACCCAGAACCCCGACCTGGGCATCGAGATTTCAGGCTTTGCCTCAGCCGAAGGTTCAGAGGCCCTGAATCGCGAACTTTCGAACCAGCGCGCCATTGCGGTGTTGGAGTACTTCAACCACAAAGGGGTGGTGCGCAGGCGCATTGTAGCTAAAGGTTATGGCGCCACGCAGGCAGATACCTCCACCAAGGAAGAGGGCCGAAGGGTAGAAGTACGCATTGTGGATCTGAGCACGGCCCGGTAAGACAACCAAGTCGTTTCGTGGCCGGGCTCGAACCGAAGAACAGGCTGTTCTTTGGGTTCAATTGTGCTTCAGTAATTTGTATGTTCCGCTAGATAAACAGCTGACTTTCATTTAACTAAGAGTTCTCATTTGATGAGGGTTCTGCGCCAAATCGAGGCCATAAAAGGGAACTGTCGCCATAGCTGAGGAACCGGTAACCGTTGTCCAGGGCCGCCTGGTAAATGCGCTTCCAATCGTTGCCCACCAAGGCAGCTACCAGCAGAATAAGTGTTGAGCCAGGCTGGTGGAAGTTGGTGATAAGTCCGCGGCACACACGGAAGCGATAGCCCGGCCGGATAAAGATGGCTGTGCTTCCACTCAGTTGGTCCACACCCAACTCGTCCATTTTCTTCAGCACCCTACGCAGGCTGTCGGTCAGGCTCATTTCGGCAGGTTGCGCATATGGGGTTTGCTGCCGTATGTGAAAGATGGCTTGTGGGTCGGCCGCCAGCAGCGTGCCATACCAATATAAACTCTCCAGTACGCGCATGGCCGTGGTGCCTACTGCCACCACCGGTTTGCCTTGCAGCAAATGGCGTATGTTCTGCCGGCTCACCACCAGTTGTTCTTCGTGCATGTCGTGCGCCAGCACGTTTTCTGTTTTGATGGGCCGGAAGGTGCCCGCCCCCACATGCAGGGTTAAGAAATCCGTTTCTATGCCCCGGGTGCGCAGTGCTTCCAGCACGGCAGGCGTGAAGTGCAGTCCCGCGGTGGGGGCTGCCACCGCTCCTTCATGGTGGGCGTAGACGGTCTGATACCTTTCGTGGTCTTCCGTTTCCGCCTTCCGTTTGATGTAGGGAGGCAGCGGTGTCTTTCCAAACAGGGCTACCATTGCCGCGAAGGCTTGGGCCGCAGGCTTCCACGAGAATTCTACCCATCCTTTTTCGCGGTCTGCCAGCCGCGCCTCCAGCACCGTATCGCCTTGTTGCAGGCGCAGGGCAGTGCCTTCTTTCCACCGCTTCAGGTTGCCGATGGTGCACTGCCAGGTGCTGCGTTCCGTTGCCACCATGGCCTGCTGCACCAGCAGGTTCGGATCGGCCGGCTGCAGGAGAAACACCTCTATGTGTGCGCCACTCTCTTTTTCGAAGAGGAGGCGTGCGGGTATTACTTTGGTGTCGTTGAAGAACAGCAAAGCATCGGCTGGCAGCAGGTTTGCTATTTCGCGGAAAGTATGGTGGCTCACGTGGCCCTCGCGGTAGCAGAGCAGTTTCGATTGATCGCGTGTGGCCAGCGGGTGCAACGCGATGCGCTCATCGGGCAGCAGGTATTGGTAGTCTTGAAGGAGTAACGATTCGTTCATGAGGTCCCAAAATTAACCTTCCGGTTGTATTTGTTCACAAAGGCATCCATCTTCGCACATGGCCCTTCAGGCAACCCTCCACAAGAAGACCTTTCAGTTTTCCTTCGATGCCCGGACTTCGCGTGGCGCCATGCGCGAGCGTGTGTGCTGGTTTATTAAAGTGTGTGACGAGGCAGCACCTGCTACGGTGGGTGTGGGCGAATGTGCACCGCTGCCCGGCCTAAGCCCCGAATTAAAAGACGATTGGGAGGTGGAATTGGCGGCCACCGTGGCAAAGTTCAATCAGGCCGCCTGGCAGCTAAACGACCTACCCATCGACCTCCAGGATATGAGCCGGCTGCTGCAGCGCAGGCTGCCCGAAGCGGTGCGGGTGTCGTCATTGTGCTTTGCGCTGGAGACTGCCTTGCTGGACCTAGCCCAGGGCGGGCACAAAAAAATAGTGGCAAGTCCATTTCTGGAAGGCCAGGCCATTCCCATCAACGGGTTGATCTGGATGGGCGGGTTGGATTACATGCTGCAGCAGATCGAGATCAAGATTAGAGACGGCTACCGGTGCATCAAATTGAAAGTAGGAGGGCTTGATTTCGAGAAAGAGTGCGATGTGCTGCAATACGTGCGCAGAAAATACTTCCGCGAGGACATCACCATCCGCCTGGATGCCAATGGCGCCTTCAAAGCGGAAGATGCGTTGTACAAGCTTCATGAGCTGGCCAGGTTCAACATTCACTCCATTGAGCAGCCGCTCAAGACCGGTTCGGATTTTTTACCCGAGTTGTGTGCGAAAAGTCCCATACCCGTAGCGTTGGATGAGGAACTGATCGGTGTGCAGGGTTCGGACAAGGCCTTGCTGCTGAACGAGGTTAAACCACCGTTTATCATTTTGAAGCCCAGTTTGCATGGTGGGCTGGCATCGTGCCACGAGTGGATTGCGCTGGCGGAACAGCGGCAGACCGGATGGTGGATCACTTCTGCCCTGGAGTCGAATATTGGGTTGAATGCCATTGCCCAGTTTACCGCGCAGTATTCAGTTGCGTTACCACAAGGATTGGGCACGGGGCAGATATACGAGAACAACTTTACCAGTCCGCTGGAGGTGAGCCACAACGGCCTGCTGAGTTACGATCCACGAGGAGCTTGGGAGGTTATGTTGGACACCTGAGGCTTGCGGCCAGCTTTCTTTAACGAAATTTAACCTTGCTTTGCAGGTAGAGCGTTGTTGCCACGGCAGGTGGCCACGGGCTTGTTGCGCCTTCGCCATGAGGCAGTTCAACTAGCCAATCATGCCCAGTTTCAGCTTCAACAGCAACTCCAATCCCAGGCCGCTGGTAAAGAGCCGCTCCTTGCGATTTTGCGTAAGCTGCTGACTCCAGTCCACAAAGCCGCCATCGCCCAGGTTTAACGCGTGGCCTTTGTGTTGCACGTCAAGCGAGAAGCGCATCAGCTGGTAGTAGCGGTGGGCTGCGGGGTCCACGGCCTCGTGCGCCAGCCGTTCGGGGCGGAAGTGGGGCTGCAGGTAGCTTTTTATTTTGTCCACGGCCGCCTCTTCTTCGGGTGTGGTTGGAAATGTTTTCAGTGTAAAGCAGAAGGGCACCGGCAATAGGGTTTTCAGCAGGCGTTCGTAGTACGTTAGGTGGGCGAGGAGCGCCTGCGCTTCGAAGGCGCTGCTGCCGGTATCGCGCCCGGCCGTTACGGCACAGAATACCTGGAAGTGTGCGGTGAAACCCTTTCCGGGTGGCAGCGCCTGCGCCCGCACGTGGCGGTGAATGGCGCAAAGGTGCAGGGGCGTGGTGGCCGCGGGTTGCTGTTGCCTGCGCATGGCGGCCTCCAGCGCCAGCAGGTTGGTGGCATCGGCCACTACTTCGGTGCCACGCAGGGCCGTTACCACTTTGTTTTGGTCGGCCCGCGCAATCACCGAGCAGTTGCCCAGCGGAGCCAGCGGTGACAACGTGAGTGCTTCAAAGCCCTGCTGGTCGGCTAACGCGAGCACTTGTTGCGCTGCCTCTGCATGTGCCAGCGCAGGGATGGCCGAGGGCTGCACAAAACGATTCTGCTGGTATTGGTGCAGCAGCGCGGCCGGTGTCTGCCGGGCGGCTTTTAGCTTCATTACTTCCATCAGCAACGAGTTAAGCTCCGATAGCGAGAGCGTGTCGGTTAACGCATGCAGTAACTGCGGATGGCCTGCCTTTTGCAGCAGGCGCTGTAGCGCTGGGTTGGCCATGGTTGGTGTATTTTGAAGCAAGTTCGCGGTTAGGCCGCGCGATTGCTAACCTTGTTGTAAAAAATAGGTAGACACCGGTACGGGGCGCGTGGTGGGGCAATCACCCGGCCATCAGAAGGTTTCTTCATACATAGGCGTACCATCTTGCTGGCGGATGCGCACCCCCTTTACTTCTCCTGTTCCGCGGAAGCGAAACACAAATCCGGCCAGGGGTGCAGGGTCCATCTTGATCGTAAACCGGCCAGCCACCCGGTCGTTCACTTTCACCACACCTACGGTGTCTTTCACCTCGGCCTGTACTTTCACCCAGTCGTTGAAGTCCACACCAAAGGCAGACAGGTCGTTCTTCTTGCCATCGCGGTCGAGGAATTGCAGCTCTGACACGCATCCGGGAATGGAGAGCGGCACAATCAGGGCGGCACCCTGAAACAGCAGGTGTACTTCTGTGTGCTGGCAGGCGCCCGCGCCCTCGTTGAAGGTGTTTTTCACTTCTGCCTCAAACACGAAGTCGTTGGTGTACACTTCGGCTAGCGGCCCCACATTGAAGTAGCTTACCCACGGAGGGGTGGGCTGCAGTGCGATGTGCTGTGCTTCGATCTGTTTGCGCGTCAGGCCCAGCTTACCTTGGTGGCGCGCTGCTTCCGCAGGAAAGTAGACGGGCACAGGTTCCAGGTCTACCAACGGCAGCCAGCCTTCGGTTTGTATGAAGAGGCTGTGCTCCTTCACCACCTCGTTGTTCACGCGCAGCTTGGCGTGGAAGAAGCCGGGGCGGTAGTAGATGGCGGTATGCTGCTGCTGGTCTCGCGCCACCTGCTGACTGAAACGCGGATCCCAGCTTTGCTGGATGAAGATGGAGTCGGAGGGTAGCGCAGCCGTTGCATCGTAGTTGAAGATGACGGTGTTGGGCACACCCACGGCCACGATTTTTTTGCTGGTAAAGGTAAACTGATCGTGATTTTTTGGGAGTGGTTGATCGGCCCGCGCGCTGTACAGCCACCCGGCCAGGGCGAGGGCGGCCACCACCGGCCCCACGGGCAGGTGAGGCGCAGCCACCACACCCTGCCTTGCGCGGGTGCTCTGTCAACAGGCGTAGCTGTGTCTGCTGTGGTGCGCCTGTGACCATTTAGCGCCATCGACAGCGCCTGTTGTTGGCTGAAGGCACGCCAGTTTTCAAAGTCGCTGAACTGAGCCAGGGCATTCAGCGTGGTGATGGTGGGGCGGCTGTCGTACCGGATTTTGCCCCAGATGCGTTTGAGGGTGATGACACTCAGGCGCACTTGTGTTTTTTCGAAGATGCGGTCGCTCAGCGCTTCGAAATCTTGCGTAGACCATTGCTCGCCTTCGCCCCAGTTCAGGCGTTCTTCAATCAGCGCCCGGCATTTCTGTACCAGCAGTCCTTCGGTTTCCCGTTCCATGGGTAAGTAGCGGTGCCTTGTACCAACTTGTACCATCTTGAACAAGGGCCGCGGCAGCTGCAGTAGACAAATTTCCGTTTTTCGCTGCAGATATGCATCACCGTTTGGCACAATATCTCTCAGGTAAAAACCCCTGGCAGGTCAACCCCTTTTCTCACCCTGGCGGTGGTAGCATACCCTCATCCGGCAATCAAAACCCTTTTCGTTTATGAAATACAACTACACGCTGATCTTGTTGTTGTTCATGACCGCTGCCTTCGCACAGCCAAAAAATGCGACCGCTGATTTCGATCAGTTGCCCACGGTAGCCTGGCGGTTCAGCAGCACCCAGCCTTTCATTGCTTCGCCCGTAGTGAGCGAGGGACTGGTGTATGTGGGCGGCCTCGACAGCACACTCTATGCCCTGAACCTGACCACGGGGGCGGTGCAATGGAAATTAAAAACCAACGGAGAGATTCGCTCTAATGTGTTGGTGCATGGCCCCCACGTGTTTCTGCTGGGTGGCAATGGGGTGCTGTCTTGCCTCGACAAACAAAGTGGGAAGGTAGTGTGGCGTCAGTTGTTCGACAACACCGCCCTGTTTCTGGGAGAAAGAAGGTACGATTGGGCCGACTACTACCACACTTCGCCTGTGGTGTATGAGGACCTGCTGTTGTTCGGCACGGGCAACAGTCGTTTCCAGGCGGTGAAGGTGGCTGATGGAACACCGGTGTGGTCGTTCCAGGCCAGCGACATCATTCACAACACTGCAGTGGTGCAGGATGGCAAAGTATATTTCGGTTCGTTCGATGGCCAGGTCTATTCCCTGCATGCGGCCACCGGCCAGTTGCTGTGGCAATTCAAAACAGTAGGGCACCGTTACTTTCCGCGCGGTGAGGTGCAGGGCTCGCCAGCGGCAGGCATGGGCTCGGTATTCATCGGTGCCCGCGACTACAACTTCTACGCCCTGAATGGCACTTCGGGTTATGCGCACTGGAACCGCACCTATCCCAATGGCTGGGCACTGTCGGCTACCTACCGCGACTCGGTGATTTATGTGGGCACTTCTGACGACCGCGTGTTGCTGGCGCTGGATGCCGTGAGCGGGCAGGAGCGCTGGCGCACCAACGTGAAGTTCAATATTTTCGGAGGTTGTGCATTTACACCTCAACTTGTTTACGTGGGTACCTTGTGGGGAAAGTTGTATGGTATTGATCGCAAGACAGGCGCCATACGCTGGGCGTTTGCCACGGATGGCTACCAGGCCCATCATTTGAAATACTTTAAAGAGGACGATACCTACCGCGATGACATTGGTCGCATATTGCCTTCGGCCCGGCACGCCATTGAAGCTGAATACCGCATGGGCGGCATTTTTTCCACGCCCGCAGTATCGGGCAACTGGTTGGTGTTGTCTACGGCCGAAGGCAAGGTGTATGGATTGAAGCGATGACGCTTGAAAGGGCGAAGGCGTCAGACGACTTGCTGGCGGAAGCAAACAGCCGTCTGACGCCTTGCCACTTTGTTTTCATTAATTTTTCATCTCGCCCTGGCGCACCAGCCGTTCTACATCATTGTTCACCGATAAGATCAGCAGGCAGGTAGCCGTACAAAACACGGGACTGGTGATGCAGTGGTGGCCGTTCCAACTGCCATCGTTGTTTTGTATTTTCAGCAGGCGACCGCTGGTGTTATCGTACCACTGCTTCCACTGTTGGTCTTTGCTGATCACGAGGCTTTCGCCCGTTTGCAGGAAGCTGAGGAATTCCTCTCCGCCATTGTTGCCAAATCCTTCCAGCACATCTTCGCGCTGGGCCTGCACTTTGGCAGTCTCGTACACTTCGTAAGCGGTGGCATACTTCAGTGCATCGTCTTCATCGAAACCGATTCTGCGCAGGTTCTCGGCAGAGGGAGGTGCGTTTTGCTCCAGGCGTCCATCCCTGCGCGCTTTCTCCATCTCTTCCTTCACCTTGCGTGCCTCTTTGGCGCTGGCACGCGAAGAGCCGGAAACAGAATACAGCACAATGCCTGCACCCATGTCGGTTTTTACTTCGCCTGTGCGCGCGTTCATGTTGTTTTTCTGGAAGGCGCGCGCTTTGTCCAACGCTTCCTCATCTACCTCTATATCCAACGCAATAGCCGACTCCAACGCATTGGTAGCGAAGGAACTTTGCAACACCCCTGCCCAGCCCGAACCAGCAATGCTGCCATCGTTACTTTGGGCTTTCTGAATTTTCGCTACGCAGATTTCGTTGGCTCTTTTCACCCGCGCTTTCAGTTGTGGGGTGTCGTCCAGGTATTCCAGCAGGTTCGAGAAAAACTGAGAGGTGAGGATGACATCGATGTTCGCGCCCAGCTTGGTTTGTATCTGCGTGCCCGTTTCGGTGGTAATGTTCAGGCTGTTGGCCGGAGCGGTTTCTGCTGCGCGCAGCAGGTAGTGTAATGCTTTGGTCAACGGCTGCTGGTAAGGTCCGTTCTTCAACGTAGAGCCCGTGCGCAGCAACGCCATGGCTACCATGGCTGTGGTGGCAGGGTCGGTGGCTACTGCGTGAGGGTCCATTACATCTTGCCGGTAGTGGCTGCCGGCACCCCATCCGCCATTTTTGTTTTGCGCCCGCAACATCCACTGCAAACCGCGGTCGATGGAGGTGAGTACGCGTTCGTTCGTTTTGAAGACAAACATCGAGTCGGCCGATTCTTCTCCCATCACGGTGCGGAACACGCAACCCCGGGGATAAGGACGAAGTGCTTTTTTCTGGTTCTTCTGCCCGGCAGAGAATGCCAGTAGCAGGGCGGTGCCGGCCGCTGCAGCCAGCACCACCCATGGTTTGCCATACTTCATAAAATGGTTGTTTTAGATTTTTAATCCCCAGATGCAGCGAGAGACACTTTTCCATAACAAGGCATAAATATTTTGAATAGGGGAGAACTAGTTTGTAAAATATACCGTTTGGTATATTATTGCACCATGAGCAAAGCCGAGCGCACCCGTGAGCAGATTTTGCAGGCCACGGCTCCTGTATTCAACCAGCGGGGCTACGATGGAGCCACGCTGCAGGCCCTCTGTGAAGCCACGGGTCTCACCAAGGGCGCGTTATACGGCAACTTTGGCAGCAAAAAAGCGTTGGCGCGCGAGGCGTTTCGCCATGCCATGAAGACGGTGCGCAGGCTGATGTCGGAAGAGCTGAAGGGGAAGCAGACGGCCAAAGAGAAGTTGCTGGCGGTGCTCGGGTTTTATGCCAAGTACGTATACAACCCTCCGTTGCCGGGCGGGTGCCCGCTGTTAAACACGTCCATCGAAGCCGATGATTACGTGGTAGCGATGAAAGAGGAAGTGGCGACCGCCTTGGAGGCCACCATTACCTTTATTGCCCGCCTGATAGAAGAAGGAAAAAAAAATGGCGAGTTCATGGCGGGCATACGTGCGCGGGAATATGCCACCTTGTTTTTCTGCGCTGTGGAAGGGGCCCTGATGGTGGCCCGCGTGTCGCCCACCGATGAAGCCATGAAGACGGTGGTGCGCCAGTGCAAGCGATTGGTAGAAGAGATCAGCATCTCAAAATCTTAATCAAATAACCCAAATACATGCAAACAAGACGTGTGGTGATTACAGGTGCCGGTGCCATTACACCGCTGGGCAATTCCGTTAACGACTTCTGGCAGAACCTGCTGGCACGAAAGAGTGGTGCGGCCCCGATTACGCGCTTCGATACCTCCAAATTCAAAACCCATTTTGCCTGCGAGGTAAAGGGGTACGATGCGCGCAACCATTTCGATGTGAAAGAGGCACGCAAGATGGATCTCTTCACGCAGTTTGCCGTGGTGGCCGCCACCCAGGCTGTGGAGGATGCCGGCATCCTGTCGGACAAGTTGAACAAGCGCAGGGTGGGAGTGATCTGGGGTTCGGGCAACGGGGGCTTCCTTACCTTTCAGGAGCAGGTGCTGGAGTTTGCCAAAGGCGATGGCACCCCGCGGTTCAGCCCATTCTTTATCCCCAAAGTCATTCCCGACATTGCTTCCGGGTGGATTTCGATGAAGTATGGATTCATGGGACCGAATTTTATCACCGTGTCGGCTTGTGCCACCTCTACTACGTCCATCATCGATGCCATGAACTACATCAAATGGAATAAGGCCGATGTGATTATTGCCGGAGGATCAGAGGCCGCCATCAACGAATCGGGTATAGGTGGCTTTGGCGCGCTGAAGGCCTTGTCGACACGCAACGACAGTCCACAAACTGCGTCACGCCCGTTCGATGCGTCACGCGATGGCTTTGTGATGGGCGAAGGCGGTGTAGCCCTTGTGTTGGAGGCCTATGAACACGCGAAGGCGCGCGGTGCTAAAATCTATGCCGAAATAGTAGGTGGCGGCATGTCGGCCGATGCCTACCACCTGACCAGTACTCACCCCGAAGGAGAGGGTGCGCTGCTGGGCATGCAACTGGCGCTGGAGGATGCGGGGCTGCAGCCCACCGATGTGGACTACCTTAACGTGCACGCTACCTCTACACCGCTGGGCGATGAAAGTGAAAGCAAAGCCATTGTGCGCCTCTTCGGTGAAGACCCGAAGCACCTGCACATCAGCGCTACCAAATCGGCAACCGGCCACCTGCTGGGTGGGGCGGGTGCCATCGAAGGATTGATTGCCGTATTGGCCGTGCGCGATGATGTGGTGCCTGCCACCATTAACACCACCACGGTAGACCCGCAAGTGCCTGCCAGCTTACAACTGACGCTCGGTAAGCCCGTGCAGAAAAAAGTGCGGGTGGCCATGAGCAACACGTTTGGATTTGGCGGCCACAACGCCACGCTGATTATGAAGAAGTGGGAGGAGTAGGTACTATTTTCTTCCGGCAGCGGACTCTCCGTAGAGGTCTTCGTAGGTAAGCATGTTCGATCCTTTGCCGCCTGCGCTGATGATGTTCAGGTGGATGAGCAAGGCAATGGCCATCAACACAAAAATAACGAGGTAGCCGGCACTGAAAACGATGGAGTTGTAAGAGAACCAGCCTTCGTAGGTGAAGATGTCGTAGCTGAAGATGGCGATGGCCAGCAGGGTGGAGAGGGTGAGAAATGTGGCGCCCGCCCGCTCGTTGATGAGTGCACGCACTACAATAATGGCACCGTAGAGCAGCAATAAGCCGGAGGTGAACAGGTAAACCGCGAGCATTTTGGTGAAATACACGGGCGGGTTGAGCACGGTGAATGCGATGAAGATGCCGTTGAGTGTTACCAACACGTATTTCACAATCTGGCTGCCATCGTTGGCAAACAACCTGCCCAGAAAGAGGATGGCCCAGATCATGGTGAGGTACAACGTAATGTATTCTATGCGCACCATCGTATTCCAGTCGAAGTCGGGAACAAGCGAGATGAACGTGTAGTCGTTGGAGAACAGTGAACGCACGGCCCACGTGGCGCAAAGCAGCGAAAAGTAGATAACCACCTTCTTGCGGCCATGGGCCCAGTAGATGGCCAGGAACATCAGCGCCAACAGGATCAGCAGCCCGCATTCGGCCAGTTTGCTGGTCATGGCAATGGATTCTTTGGTGCGCATGGTGCTTTCGCTGCCCAGGAAAATGGGATCTTTACAGCCGCCCTTGTGGTGGTGAAAATTGGCGATCTGCAAAGTCAGGCGCATCGAATCGCGCGCTTCGCAGTACACAGTTTGTGGCATCCACTGCGGAACGGTGAACACTTCGCTGATGCCCGGTACGCCATTTTCAGCAATCAGTTTTCCGTTGGCCCACAGGCGGTAGCTGCTGTAAATCTGCGGCAACTCGATGCCAAAACGCTGCGCTTCGGCAGGCAACAGCACCAGCAGGCTATAGGTGGCAACGCCCTGGCCGCTGCGCGAGAGGCGCGCGTCATTCCACGTTTGCGGAAAGGCCACCCACGCAGGTTTCTCGGTGGTTTGTGCCGGTGCAACCAACTCATTATCATACCAGGCCCAGACGCCATTGAGCGCCAGCCGGTGCCCGGAAAAATCGAACAGCCGGGCGTCCAGCACACCATTTTGTGCCACGGGTTGTGCCATAGCAGCACTTACAACCAGCATCACTGGCAGCAACAGACATCTCTTGAAAAGGTGAAGCATTGAAAGGGGCAGGAAAGTGCGTGAAGATAGATAAAATTTCTTCACTACGTCCTTCCGGTGTCGGTGGGTGCCGTTCAAAAAAAATGAGCTGCCGTTCCCGGCAACCCATTTTAAACCTCCTACATTATTCCTGTTTACAGTCGTGTGCGAATGCCCACGCGCCCAAACACCAGGCCCTTGCTCAGGTGTGCGGGGCCTTCCACCCAGATCATGGGTTCGCCAAATGCATTCAGACGTACTTCGTCACTCACCTGCATGGCCACCGTGCCTTCGCCATATACCGTGGTGGCGGCTGTCTTGCTGGTTACGCCACTGGTTTCGATCGTGTTTTCGCCATAGAGTGTGTATTTCTGGTGGCCTGTTACACCAGCCTCAATGCGCAGCGTGTTTTCGCCATACATCACCGCCTTGAACTTGTCTGTTTTCACTTCGGCCAGTTCCACCCGGGTGCGGCCGTAGGCTTTCAATTTGAATTTGCGCGTCTCCAACATCTCATCGCACACCAGCCGTTCTTCACCCCGAATTTCAACACCTTTCAGCGAGCGGTAGGTAACATAAGCCGTTACCGAAGCATTGTGGTATTGGCTGCGCCTGCGTGAATAACCATCCTCCCAAACCTTCTTGCTTTTTTCGATGTAACGGGCATCGTCCAGGTAGATGTGTAATTTGTTACCGCGCACCACGATGTTCAGTTGCGAAGCATCGATGTTGGCGGCCGTTACGCGAATGGATTCTGTTTCGCCTTTTTTCAGCACCAGTTTTATTTTGGGCGACACCACTATTTTTTGAAAGGGATCAAGTGGTCTTTCTTTTTGCTGTTTGTCCTGCCCGAAGGCGGCCAGCGTGAGCAGCAAGAGCAGCGGGGTGATGAGTTTCTTCATGGATTTGTTATTTTGAAGCTAAGACAACCGGGGGGGCGTTTGACCCCTATGCGGCATCTAAAAAATTATTCGGTGCGCAAAGAGTCTACCGGGTTGCTCAGGGCTGCTTTCAGCGCCCGGTGGCTGGCCGAAATCAGTGCGAGAAACAGGGCCAGCAGGGCAGCCAACACAAAGGCACTTACCGGCAAGGCAATGTGGTAGGCATATTGCGACAGCCACGTGTGGAGTGCCCACCCGGCCAAGGGAATGGCCACCAGAAATGCGATGACGATGAGGCGGGCAAACTGCAGCGTGAGCAGCAAAACAATGTCGATGGAGCTGGCGCCCAGTACTTTGCGGATGCCGATTTCTTTGGTGCGCTGCTCGGCCATGTAGGTAGCCAGCCCGAATACACCCAGACAGGCAATGAAGATGGCCAGTATCGTGAAGATCAGGAACAGCGTTCCCAGCCTTTTTTCGGGCGCGTATTGCGAGCGGAAGTTGTTGTCTACAAAGGTGTATTCAAACGGGGCCCCTGCCGCATATCGGTGCCAGGCTTGCTCAATAAACACCAGTGCAGAGTCGGGGTTTTCGGTGCGCAGGCGTATGGCCATCTCCCAGTTCGGCTCCCTGCTTTTTACGATGGCCAGTGGCTGAATGGGATCTTTGAACGAACGGAAGTTGAAATCGCTGATAATGCCAATGAGTTTTCTGCGCACATGGGTGTGTGCATCGTAGGTGGAAGTGAGCCACACGCTGTCGGTGGGCGTGTTGAGCAGGCCCAACGCCAGCGCTGCCGATTCGTTGATGATGACGGCCGCGGAGTCGGCCGGCTCGGTAGCAGAAAAGTAGCGCCCCGACTTCATGCGGTAGCCCATGGTGGTCAGGTGGTCGCCATCCATTTCGTATACCGTCAGCAGGTAGTCTTGTTCGCGGCCTTCCACCCGAAATACAAACTGCCAATCGATGTTGGGAGGAAGGCGGTTGGCAAAGCTGGCGCTGGCGATGTGCGGGTTGGCCAGCAGCGCTTTTTTGAAGTCGGCTGCGTGGCTGCCCAGGTTGGCCGTGTGCAGCAAATTGATGGTATGGTGGGTATCGAAGCCGGGGCTTTGGTTTTGAATGTATTGCAGTTGCCGGTACACTACCAACGTGGCGATGATGAGCGAGATGGAAATGAAAAACTGAAACACCACCAGCGTATTGCGGATGCCGTACTTCCTGCGGCCCATGCGCACGCGGCCTTTCAATACTTCTATGGGGCTGAACCGCGCCAGGTAGAGGGCCGGGTAGCTGCCAGCCAAAAAGCCAATCAGCAAAATGAAGAGCAGCAAGCCTGCCAGCATGCCGGGTTCGGCAAACACGGCAAACGAAATATTTTTTCCCGTAAGGAGATTGAAAGGCAGCAAGGCCATGCGCACCAGCCCCAGCGCCAGCAACACCGAAAATAACGTGTAGAGTACAGACTCCAATAGAAACTGCGCCATCAGTCGCGATTGTCGCGCACCTACGGTTTTTCTTACACCCACTTCTTTGGCGCGCGATGCAGACCGGGCGGTGCTCAGATTCATGTAGTTGATGCACGCCAGCAGGGTGATGAACAGCGCGATGGCCGCCAGCAGGTAGATGGTTTGCATGTTGCCATTCAGTTCAATCTCATCGGCCAGGTTAGAATGCAGGTGGATGGAAGTGAGCGGCTGCGTAAAGAAGGCGAGGTAGTTGCCCTGACGTTCGAATTGCAGCAGTGTGGTTTTCATGGTGCGCTCCAGCTCTTCGGCCACGGCTGTCTCCACCAGGTTGTCCATGAATGCCTGCACGTTGGGCAACGCCTTCGGGCCATTCAATTTCATGTAGGTAACCACAACGCCATCCGTCCAACGGCTGTCCTTCAGCTCTTGCCACGAGTCGAGCGAAAGCACGATGGTGAAGTGGAAGTGACTTTGGTGTGGCGGATCTTTGGCAATGCCGACTACGGTGGCTTCGTAACCCTGTGCCAGCGTCATGGTTTTGCCAAGGGGTGAGGTGTCGCCAGGCCCTGTGTAGCCGAAGTACCCGCGCGCGGTTGATTCTGACACCACCAGTTTGTCAGGCCCCTTCAACACCTCACGCGCATTGCCCGCAACCAGTTCAAAGTCGAAGAAGGTGAAGAAGTTCGAATCGGCCAGCAGCAGGTAAGGCTCGGTGAAGGCTTTGTTTTGGTAACGGATGGGGAATGTGGGCCAGTTGGCCAGTCGCAGCACGGCTTCCACATCGGGCGATTGTTGCAGGGCTGCCGCCAGGGGGGCACCTGTTTCTGCCGATACCGACTCGCGCCCTTGCAGCCTGCTTTGGTAGGCAATGCGGAAGATGCGGTCTGCATCGCGGTGGAAACGGTCGAAACTCAGTTCATCGCGTATGTAGATGAACAGCAGCAGGCTGCACGCGATGCCGATGGTGAGGCCGGAGACGTTGATAAAAACGAAACCTCGCTGGCCCATCATTATGCGCAAAGCGAGTGTGAGGTAGCTTCGGATCATGTGCTGTTCAAGCTACCGCAATTATACCATTTTCAACCTTTTTTTATGGCAGCGACCTGTGCCGCCACACTCATTCGCTCCTCAATGCTTTGGCAGGGTTGCTGTTGGCCGCCCTGAACGCCTGCGAGCTAACTGTAAGCAGTGCCAGCAGGAGGGCTGCGCCTCCGGCCAGGCTCAGCGTCCACCATTGCACTTCTACTCGGTAAGGGTATTGCTGCAGCCAGCTATCCATGGCCCACCAGGCCCCCGGCCCGGCTATGGCGAAGGCGATCAACACCAGCAGCGTAAAATCGCGCGAAAGCAGCATCACCACGCTGGTTACGCTGGCGCCCATCACTTTGCGAATGCCAATTTCTTTGGTTCGTTGTTCGGCCGTGTAGGCGGCCAAGCCAAAAAGACCGAGGCAGGAGATGACAATGGCAAGCAGGGCGAACAAGTTGGCCACCTGTGTGATCAACTCGATGCGCGAGAACTTGCGCTGAAAGTCCAGGTCGGCAAAGAGGTAGGCAAAAGGGTAGGCCGGGTTGTAGGTTCTGAACACGGACTCCATATCGCTCAGCATAGTCGATGCGTTGCCAGCCGGCAGGCGCACCATCATAGATGAAAACCAGCCGGGATCGAACACAAACATGGTGGGTTCTACCGGTCGGTACACTGAGCTCATCAAAACATTCTCAACCACGCCCACAATGGTGTAGGTGCGCCCGTTCCAGGTAATGGTTTGCCCTATCGGATCTTTAAGACCCATGTAGTCGATGGCAGCCTGGTTGAAGATAATGTTGGTGGAATCGTTAAATTCGCGCGAGAAGTCGCGGCCCTCTTTTATTTTCATGCCCAGCGTTTGCACATAGTCGTACTCGGTTGCTATGGTAGCAAAGGGAGCTCGTTGTTCCGGCTTTTTGCCCTCCCAGTTGATGTCGCCCATGTAGGCGTACACGCGCGTAATGGGGCTGTTGGCTTTTGTTACAGACACTGCCAGTCCTTTGTCTATCAACGTATGTTTAATCACCTCGTAGTTGCGACCAATGTCGCCCGTATTTTCGATCAGCAGCAGGTTCTCTTGGTTGTAGCCCAGTTCTCTGTCTTTGCCCAACTGTACCTGCTGGTTAAACACGATCATAGCGGTGATCAAGAAGATGGAGAATATAAACTGCAGTGTTACCAACACCTTGCGTGGTGATGCGCTGCCAGGTTTCATGGTGGCCTTTCCCTTCAGTACCGTGGCGGCATTGAATGAGGAAAGGTAGAAGGCGGGGTAGCTGCCGGACACCAAACCTGTGAGTAGCACGATGCCCAGCGAGGCAAGCCAGAAAAACGGGTGGCTGTAGTCGATGAACAGGCGTTTGCCCACCATGTCGTTAAAGAATGGCAATGCCATTTCGGTAATGCAGATGGCCACCGTGAACGCTATGAAAGTGACGGCCACTGACTCGCCCAGGAACTGAAAGATCAGTTCGTTTCTGCGAGAGCCCACCGACTTGCGAATGCCCACTTCGCGGGCGCGTTTTTCGCTGCGCGCGGTAGCCAGGTTCATAAAGTTGATGCACGCGATCACCAGTATGAACACGGCCACTAACGAAAACATGCGCACCTGTTCGATGGCGCCCCCCACGGAGCGGCCGTTCTCGAAGTGGGAATACAAACGCCACCGGGGCAAGGCATGCAGCATCAATTCCATTTCACTCTGTTCTAGATGGGATTTGATGAGGTTCTGTTGCCTTTTTTCCAACGCCAGCGGGTCGGCACCGGGCCGCAGTTGGGCATATATCTGGAAGGCATTGTTGCCCCAGTTGTTGATCGAGTTTCTCACCCAAACTTGCAGCGACATGTACGTGCCGAAGGGAACCAGGTATTCGAATTGGAAGGTAGAGTTGGAGGGCGGATTTTTTACGATCCCCGCCACCTTCAGATCGGCCGCGTTATCGAATCGAAGCACCTTGCCCATAGCCTCATCGTTGCCAAACAACGCCAGGGCTGAGGCTTCGGTCAGAACAATGTTGGAAGGTTCCTTCAGTGCCGTTTCTACATCGCCTTTCACTAATTCAAACGAAAACATCTTCAGAAATTCCTCGCTTACATACAGGCCTTCTCTCATTAGGCGCTCGTCTTCGAACTGCAACAGGTGTTCTCCACCCCAATCGGTTACGCTGATGTATTGAATGTCGGGGTCGGCCGTTTTTAATGCCTCTGCCAGCGGAAGCGGCATGGCACTCTGTGAAGCGATGCCGTTATCAGCAGGAGAGTTGCCGTATACCTGGTAGAGTTCGTTCTTGTTGGCGTGGAACTGGTCGAACGAAAGTTCATCGACCACCCATAAAACAATCAGCACGCTGCACGTGAGGCCAAAGGCCAGACCAAAAACGTTGATAAAGGAGTAGACACCGTTTTTAAGGATGCTGCGCAATGCTATTTTCAGATAGTTCCCGATCATGTGAAAGCGTGTTAGTTAGGCGAAAGATGTTTCAGGTGCAGCGAAGTTTATTCGGTACGCAAAGAATTTACGGGATTTGCAGACGCTGCCCGAACAGACTCGTAGCTAACGGTGAGCAATGCCACCACCAGGGCCAGCACTCCGGCAAATACAAAAATATCAATGCCGATGTCTATGCGGTAGGCGAAACCACCCAGCCACTCGTTCATGAGGTACCAGGCAAGCGGAATCGACACGGCAGAGGCAACCACCACCAGTTTCACAAACTCGAGGCTCATCATGGTTACAATCTGGTTTACGTTGGCGCCCAACACTTTGCGCACACCAATTTCTTTGATGCGCCTTTCGGCCATGTAGGTGGAAAGTCCATACAAGCCCAGGCAGCAGATTACCAATCCAATGAAGGTGAAGCTGGTAATCACCTGCGATACTTTCTCATCTTCCTCATACTGCTTTTTCAGGTTGTCGTCCAGAAACGAAAACTCGAAGGGCGTGTCGATGATGTGCTTCTTCCAGGTGGTTTCCAGGTTGGCAATGATTTCGCTGAAGTTGGTTCCGGTTGTGCTGACTAACAGGTGATCGAACGTATTTGCTTCGGTAGGCACCTGAAACAGAATCGGAACGATGGCATCCTTCAACGAATTCTGGTGATAGTCTTCCATCACTCCGATTACATTGAACGCGTATTGCTGCCCTTGCCAGTCGAAGTAAATATGCTGGCCTATAATCTGGTCGGGGCGTACCCCCAATTGATCACAGGCCGTGCGGTTAAGTACTACTCTGCGGTCGCTGTCCATGTTGCGATTGTTAGTGAACGATCTGCCGGCTATTATCTTTAAGCCGAGCAGTTCGATGTACTGGTGGTCTACTGTGTTGCGCCTCATTAATACCGCTTTGTCCATGTTGCTGCCTTCGGTGTAGAAAGACATGTCGCTCCAGATTATGGAGCCCGGCAGGTACTCTACCCCGGCAACTCCGGCAATGGCGCTGTTGTTACTGAGTTCCAACTTCAGGGCTTCGTACTTTTCGCGTGCTTCGGTGGTGCGCAGAGGCAACACAATCTTCAAATCGGCATTAAAGCCTAGCTCTTTCTCCTCCATGTAATTCAGTTGCCGGTAAATTACGAGCATGCCGCACACCAGCGTGATGGCGATCACAAACTGAAAAATAACCAGACCTCTGCGCAGCCAGCCGGCTGAGTTGCCCAGCACGCTTTTGCCCTTTAGCACCTGGGCAGGCTCGAACGAAGAGAGGTAAAAAGCAGGGTAGCTGCCTGCCAGCACACCGGTAACGATGGCAATGCCGCCCAGGGCAGCCAGGAAGTAGAAAATGTTGGACGTGGCAAATGAAATTTCTTTGCCTGTAAGGCTGTTGAACCACGGCAGGGCTACCTGCACCAGCACGATGCTGATGAGGATGGAAAGCACCACGATCACCATCGCTTCACCCATTATTTGGCCGATGAGCGAACTGCGGAAGGCACCCATTACTTTGCGCACACCTATTTCGGCCGCGCGTTTGGTTGCTTTGGCTGTGGAGAGGTTCATGAAGTTGATGCAGGCAATAAGCAGTATGAATGCCGCGATGGAACCCACTATGTAGAGGTATCGAATGCGCGGGCTTGTGCCGATGTCGGAGTAAAGGTAGATGTCGGCAACGGGCTCCAGACCCAACGTTTTACGAAAGCCGATGGCTTTCATGTCCTCTGCGCCATACTTCACTAAAATTTCATTCATTTGTTTTTCGATGGCCTCTTTATTTTGCCCAGGTTGCAGTTTTACAAAGCCGGGAACAAAATTTTGCCCTGCCCATTCGGTGATGGCCTCCGGGTTGGTGCGGATGTATTCGGCCCACCCCGAAGTGCTGGAAATGGAGATGAAGAAATTTGCACGGATGAAGCTGTTCAGATGGTCGGCAAAGACGCCTGTTATTTTGTAGTCGGCAGCGGGGCCGTTCTGGCTGATGTTGATGGTTTTGTCGAGTGCAGGTTCGTTGCCGAAGAGTTTTTTCGCCAGTGTTTCGGAAATCACCACCGAGTTGGGATTGGTGAGTGCATTGGCCGGATTGCCTTGCAGCAGTGGGAAGGTGAGTACTTCAAACAACGTGGAGTCGGCCAGGAAGCCGTCTGTTTCGTAGAAGGTTACATCATTGTATTTGATGAGGTTTTGTGCCACACCGGGCGGGTTGAGCAGGCGGGTTGCCGTTTCGATGCCCGCAATTTCCTCGCGTAGGGTCATGGTTACTGGTGGCGAGGTGGTAGCCATCTTGCTCTCGCGGTTTTCGGTTTGGATGAGCGTGGTGATGCGATACAGCCGGTCGAGGTCGCGGTGGTGTTGGTCGTAGCTCAGCTCGTCCTGTATGTAGAGCGTTAGCAGCAGGCAGCAGGCCACCCCCAGCGAAAGACCCAGTATGTTGATGAGTGAATAGGACTTGCTGCGCACGAGGTTGCGCAGCGCTACTTTCAAATAGCTTTGAAGCATGGCGAATTGTTTTGGCGTGGCTATTCCAAATCAGTGCCAGATAAAAACAGCTTTTTTTGGCTCTTTTGAGCAGGATTTGAAAACCGGGCTTGCACGACTTCGAACGGGGCTGTCCGTAATCGGTCAAAATCCATCACCGCCCCTCAGAATACCGCATCTCCTTTTCGCGGGCCAGGTCCTCTTTCTCGCGCTTAATGTGCACCTTGGCGGGGGGCCCTACCATGATGGGTACCCGTTCCACTTCTACGTTGGCCAATTCCAGGCCATACATTTCTTCTGTGGAGAGGCTGTGTTTTTTGATGAAGCGGTAGCCCTGAATGATGAGGTTATCGAAGCTGGATATCTCACTGTCTACCGAAGCCAGGGAGTGCAAAATCACAAATTTGAAGTCGGCAGGCATACTATGCCGTTGCAACGAATCGTAGTGGCTCACCAGGTCGATCTCTGCATTCTCGGCCATGTCGTGCAGAATTTTGTTGAAGAGCAGGTTCACGCGGTGATCGGCCTTGAAGCCCAGCTTAATGCGTACGAAGAAGCACTTCTTGGGGATGATGGTATCAACCGAATATTTAGAGGTGTAGGGACTGTCAACCGTGTCTACGTGGATGAACCAATATACATCGGCCCGCTTAGGCCGCTTCTTAAAAATAGAGTAGATGATGTTTGAGTCAATAGATCGTTTGCTGTCTGCTACTGCCATGTATACCAGGTTGGTGGCTTCTTTGGGAATAGACGTATCTGCCTGTAAATCCTGAATCATAGGTACATAATGTTTCAGGTCTACAAACTCAGTATGGCGTTCGCGCACCCCCCGGGCTTTGTACAGAATAAACATCATCACAAAAAATACAGACGCTATGGTGAATGAAAACCAGCCACCGTGGCTGAACTTGCTCAGGTTAGATACCAGGAATGCCCCTTCAATACCAAAAAACACCAGTGCCATCGCAGCCGAGCGTATCCGCGATTTTTTGGACGTAGAGAAGTAGTACACCAGCAGCGAGGTAGTCATCAACATATCGAAGGTAATGGCCAATCCATAGGCTGCTTGCATGGCATCCGACTCTTTAAAATAGAGCACCACCATGATGCTGCCAAACATTAAAATCCAGTTAATAGACGGAATGTATATTTGCCCTTTTATTTGGCTGGGGTAGCGCACGCGCGTGCTGGGCCACAGGCGCAACTTCATAGCTTCGTTCACCAGTGTAAACGTTCCCGAGATCAACGCCTGGCTGGCAATAACCGTAGCCATAGTGGCAATCAATACCCCGAAGAACAACAACCCCCTGGGCATTATTTCGAAAAAGGGAATGGCGCCATCTAACGTGGTGCCTTTGTGTTGCAGCAACCAGGCACCTTGCCCGAAGTAGCTCAGCAGGAGACAGAGCTTTACAAAACTCCACCCTACGCGAATGTTACTTTTGCCGCAATGCCCCAAGTCACTGTACATGGCTTCGGCCCCGGTGGTGCACAAAAAAACGGCTCCCAGTATCCAGAAGCCGCCCGGGTATTTGGTGAGCAGCTCTACTGCGTAAACCGGGTTCACCGCCTTCAGCACGGAGAGATTCTCCGCCAGGTGTGTTGCCCCGATGGTGCCGATGAACACAAACCAGATCAGCATCACCGGTCCGAAGGTTTTACCCACTACGCTGCTGCCAAATTGCTGGAAAACGAAGAGCGCCAAAAGGATGCCGATTACAATGGTGATGATGGTTTCTTCGGTGATGTCGGGGTTGAGCGACCGCAGCCCCTCTATGGCAGATGTAACGCTAATTGCTGGCGTTATAAACCCATCGGCAATAAGTGTGCAACAGCCGATGATGGCCGGAAAGATAACCCAGGTAGCCTTATACCTGCGAACCAGTGCATACAAGGCAAAGATACCACCCTCGCCTTTGTTATCGGCATTCAGAGCCAGGTAGATGTATTTCAGTGTAGTAATGAGGGTGAGTGTCCAGAAAACACATGAGAGGCCACCGAGGATGAGGGCTTCTGAAATCACATGGTCGCCCACAATGAAGCGGAGGGTATAAATGGGGGAGGTTCCAATGTCTCCGTAGATGATCCCCAGCGACACCAATACGCCTGCTGCGGAGAGTGAGTGAAGTTTATGTTTGTCGCCCATCAGGCAGATTTTACTTCTTCCGGATTCAGCTTTTCCTCATTTCTTCCGATGATCAACCGGTTGCTCCTGTCGTAAGAGAAGTAGCTGATCATCCAACTGAAAAAGGTAAGCACTTTATTCTTAAATCCTACTATCGACATCAGGTGAACAAACATCCACACATACCAGGCAAAAATACCCTGGAAGCGAATGCCCTTCAAGTCTACAACCGCCTTGTTCCGACCAATGGTGGCCATACTGCCCTTGTCGAAGTAACGGAAAGGCTTTAGCGGCTTACCCTCCATCAGGTTGCAGATGTTCTTAGCCAGGAGCCTGCCTTGCTGCTGTGCGGGGGGGGCCATCTGCGGGTGGCCTTGCGGAAATTTCTCATCACCCTGCATCAGGGCTACATCGCCAATGGCGAAGATGTTATGGTATCCTTTCACGCGGTTAAATTCGTCTACCAGCAAACGGTTGCCCCGCCCGATGGAGGTGGCATCGAGCCCTGCAATGGGATTGCCTTTTATGCCTGCAGCCCAGATCAACGAGCGCGATATCAACTTCTCGCCCGTGCTCAGCAATACATCGTGTCCATCGTACGACTTCACAGCCGAATTGAGGTACACTTTTACGCCCATCTGGGTTAAAAACTCCAGGGCCTTTTCACCGGCCGCTTCCGACATGCCGTTGAGCAAGCGGGGTGACGCCTCGATTAGGTAGATGTCCATCTGCCGCATGTCGAGCTCGGGGTAGTCTTTGGGGAATACGTTCTTCTTCAACTCTGTCAGGGCCCCTGCCAGTTCCACACCGGTGGGTCCGCCCCCCACAATTACGAAATCCATGAGGCTGTTCATGGTTTCGGGGTCTTCTGTCAGCAGGGCGTACTCCAGGTGGCGGATGATTTTGTTTCGCAGCTTGGTGGCATCCACAATGTTTTTCATGAAGGACGCGTTCTTTTCCACCTCAGTGAGGCCGTAGAAGTTAGTAACGGCTCCGGTGGCCACCACCAGATAATCGTACTTCACCACGCCAATGGAGGTCTCAATCAGGTTTTCGGCCGGGTTCACCTTGCGCACATCGGCCAGCCGAAAGTAGAAATCCTTTTGGGAGCCGAACAATTTGCGGAAGGGGGCAACGATTGAATTGGTTTCCAGACCAGAGGTAGCTACCTGATAAAGAAGCGGTTGGAAGGTGTGATGATTGTATTTGTCGAATAAAACCACCTGTGCTTTACGGCCGCGGAGCCCCTTAATTACTTCAAGGCCTCCAAAGCCGCCCCCAATGACGACAACTCGGGGTTTGCCCAGGTCCGCGATACGCGTACGCGTGGTAATCAGTTTGGGCATCGAAAAAGTGCTAATCCAAAAGAAAGGCCGCAATTTACAGCATGTGCCCTCCATTTCTACCAACATAAATAAATATTTTGAGCACCTCTGTAGGTAAGCCTAAACGGACTTATTTTTGTGGCTCAATAAACAAACCAAAAGCATCGGTTATGGTGAAAAAACTTCTTTTCGTATTGTCTGTGGCGGCAGTGATGACGGGCTGTGGTGGCGAAGCCGAAAAACTGCAAACCCAGGTAGATTCATTGAAAAACCAACTTCAGATCAGCCAGGAATTTGCTCAAACCCTGCAAGAGGTGGGTGTGCTGATGGACTCCATCGATGCCAATCGCCAGTTGTTGCGCGTTAATATGGTGGAGGGAACCACTTACGATGACTACACTTCGCGGATGAAGGATATTAACAACTACGTAAAGGATACGCAGCGCAAGATTGAAGACCTGGAAACCACACTGAAGAGGTCGAAAGGAACCGCCAACGCCTATGCGGCCACTATTAAAAAACTGAAGGCCGATCTGGAGGCGAAAAATCAGGAAATACTGGCTTTGCAGGAGCAGGTAGACAAGTACAGAAATGAAAATGAAAACCTGGTGCAAACCGTAACGCTGCAATCGAAGGAAATTGAAGACCAGGAAGTAGAGTTGCAGACCAAACGCCAGGAGTTGGCTTTGATTGAGGCCCGCATTCAGGAGTTGATGGTGCAGAGCAAGATGAGCGAGGCCGATGGCTACTATGCCCGCGCAGTGGCGGTGGAAGAAGCAGCCAACCGCACCAAACTGGCGCCACGTAAGAAGAAAGAAACCCTGCGCGAGGCCCTGGAGTTATACAAGAAAGCCCTTTCGTTGGGTAAACAGGAAGCGCAGGCCAAAATTACGGAGTTAGAAGGAAAAATTTAACAGCGGCTTAGACCGCTGCGTGTAGAGGGCGATTCGCTGCGAATCGCCCTTTTTTTTGTTAATAATGCCTTAACATGGGGTATTCCACAAGCAGATGAATACTTCTACGTTAGGCAACTCATTCAACACGGTTTATCATAGGTGTTTAGTGAAGAAAGGCTACCAGGGGTAAGGGGTAGCCTTTCGCTTTTTTAGTAAGGCTGCTAATTCACCATGCCTTCATCCATTCCGATCAAAAGTACGGTGTAAGCAATGTAACCGGCTAACAGCATAAAGGCCTCCCAGCGGTCGAGTTTACGCTGGTTTAACGTAAACATGAAGATCATCAACACAACGGTAGCACCACATAACACGTAAATGTCGAAGTTCATGGCCATGCTGAAGGGAATGGGGCTCACAAGGCCTGTTATGCCCAGTATAAAAAATATGTTGAAGATGTTACTGCCCACTACATTGCCAATGGCAATGTCGGTGTTCTTGCGGTAAGCCGCTACCGCGGACGTGGCCAATTCCGGCAACGAGGTGCCCGCGGCCAATATGGTCAATCCAATAAGCTTTTCGCTTAGACCAAATTGTTGGGCTATTTGTATGGCACTGTCTACCACCAGTTTGCCACCGCCTACCAGCATGGCAATTCCCAGCAGCACAAGCCCGGCAGAGATAAGGGGAGTATACGATTTGATTTGCTCTTCGGGGGCGTTTACATCGGTACCCTGCGTCATGGTGCGGTAGATGTATAGCATAAAGCCAACAAAAAACACCAGCAAGATAGCTGCATCCCAACGCGAGAGCACGTTTTCCGGGCTGTTCCAAATTCGAAGGTCATTCACCAGTAGGTACAGCACCAGGGCTGCCAACAAGGAGAGTGGCACCTCAAACTTTACTGTGTTGCGTTGCACCACCAGCGGGTAGATGATACCGGCCACACCCAGAATAAACAAGAGGTTGAAGTTGTTGCTGCCGATCACATTTCCGAAGGCGGCATCTGTTTTTCCATTGATAGCAGAGAGCAGGCTTACTACCAACTCGGGGGTGGAGGTGCCGAAGGCCACCACGGTGAGGCCAATGGCAATGTTGGAGATGCCCAACTTTTTAGCCGCGGATGAAGCGCCACCCACCAAAAAATCTGCGCCCTTGATCAAAACTACAAATCCTACCAATAACAGGAGAAAATTCAGCCACATAGCAAATAATAGGTAAACAGGTTGCCCCTAAAGTATATTTTTTTTAGGTCGGGTGGATGGGTAGGCGTTAAATTCTTTTATCGGTAGATGTCTGATCGGTGCATTGTGCAAATAGTTCTTATCTTTGATTCTTCATTATGTCGCTCGATATATTCCTAACCCTGTTTCTTGTCTTTCTGAACGGGTTTTTTGTGGCAGCTGAATTTGCCATTGTAAAAGTAAGGTCATCGCAGATTGCGCTTCAAAAAGGCGGTTTAGCCAAAAAGTCGGCACAACTCATCATCGATAATCTGGACGGTTTTTTGGCGGCCACTCAGTTGGGTATTACGCTGGCCAGTTTGGGTTTAGGCTGGATTGGCGAAGACGTGGTGTCGCGGCTGATACTGAACCTGATGGGTGCGTTGGGAATGGAGATGACCGAAGACATGGCGCACCGCATTGCCATGCCCGTGGCTTTTGCCGTGCTAACGGTATTGCACATTGTGTTTGGCGAACTGGCTCCCAAGTCGCTGGCTATTCGTTACCCCGCTGCGGTGTCTATGTCTGTTTCGCTGCCATTGCGCCTTTTCTATGTTGTCTTTCGCCCGTTCATCTGGTTCCTTAACGGCCTGGCCAACACCCTGTTAAAGATGATCGGCATTAAGCCGGTGAGTGAGGTGGAGATACATTCTGAAGATGAATTGAAGTTGATTATTGCTGAGAGCGAAGAGGGAGGGGCCATTGAGGCATCGGAGCGCGAACTGATACAAAACGTGTTTGACTTTGACGACCGCGTGGTGCGGCAGGTAATGATACCCCGCGTGAAGATCAGTGGTATGCCTTCGAACCTATCCATAAAAGAAGCCATGAACGTGGTGTTGGCAGAAGGTTTTTCGCGTTATCCGATTTACGAGGGCACATTAGAGGAAATCATAGGTATTGTGCACAGCAAAGACATTGTGCAGGCCTACGTAAACGGACAGGATATATCGTTGCGCGAAATCATGCGCCCGGTTCACTTTATCCCAGAGACGAAGCCGATAGATACATTGTTGCGCGAATTTCAGGTGAAGAAAATTCAGATGGCCATCGTTATCAGCGAGTTTGGCGGCACCATCGGGTTAGTAACCCTGGAAGATATTCTGGAAGAACTGGTGGGGGAAATTCAGGACGAACACGATCATGAGTCGCAAATTGTTACCTCTGTAGGAACTCATACCTATCAGGTGCTGGCACGATCACCGCTGCACGATATTAATAAATTTCTGGACGTTCCGTTTCCCGAGTCGGATGACTATGAAACGCTGGCGGGAATGATTACCACCGAACGCCCCACAGTACAACAGGGCGATGAATTCGATTTACGTGGCTATAAGATGAAGGTGATGAAGATGTATAAAACGCTGCCTGAACTCGTGGAGATTAAGTTGAATAACGCCACCGCCTACTGATTACTTCTCACTGCCTTTTGTGTATCAAACCCCGCTTTGCATCGCGCGGGCGTATGCGAAATGGAATAGGGTATAGAGGTAGTATAAATCAATGCCTTTCCTGTTCTGATGGCGGATGAGAGTTAATGCCAATGCGCACGTCAATTAAAACCACTTTCGGTGCCGGAAATAGAAGATCATGCCGACCATAATAGCTAGCATTACACCCAACACCGTAAAATAGCCGTAAGGCCACTCCAACTCAGGCATGTTTTTGAAATTCATGCCATAGATGCCGGCAATGAATGACAGTGGGATGAAGATAGTAGTGATGATGGTGAGTAGTTTCATGACCTCATTCATTTTGTAGTTGATGGTGTTCATGTACAGATCCATCATGGTAGAGGTAAGGTCTTTGTACGTGTCCAGCGAGTCGATCAGATGAATAATGTGGTCGTATACATCATTGTAATACTTAATGGTACGTTCTTCAATAAAGCCGCCTTCGTTTTTAATGAGTTTGTTCAACGCCTCGCGCAGCGGGTACACCACCTTGCGCAAGTAGATAAACTCCTTCTTCAGTTCCTGTATCTGCCGAAAATCTTCCACTGACGGATTGTGCGCAATGTTGTCTTCAATCCTTTCCACTTTGTAGCCGATTTTTTCCAGTACTTCGTAGTAGCTGTCTACAATAGTGTCCATCAGGCGGTAAAGCAGGTAGTCGGCCCCCCGGTTTCTGAACACGCTGTTCTCTGCCTGGATGCGACTTCGCACTTGCCCAAAAATGTCGCCTCCTTCCTTCTCCTGGAAGGACAGCAGGTAATCTTTTCCCAGCACGAAACTAACATGCTCATAATCAATGGTATCTCCCTGTGCACGTACCAGCATTTTTAAGGTAATAAATAGATGGTCTTCAAATTCATCTACCTTGGGTCGGTGTTCTGTGTTCATTACATCTTCCAGCATCAGGAAGTGCAGCCCAAAATGCTCCCCAATGCGCTGAATCAGCCCGGGGTCAGCCAGACCGTCAACATTGATCCAATGCACCTGCCCTTTGTGGCATTTTTTCAATAGTTCATCAACGGGCGCATTGTTATGGTTTGCAAAGTGATGCGGGTTGTAGCTGATCAACTCTATAAATACCGGCAGTGTAGGCTCTTTGTGCAGCACCGCGTGGGGAAATAGCTCCTGCGAGAGACGTTTCAGTGCATTTTTACGTGTGGATTTTCCCGGTTTCATCGGTTACTCAATTTAGCAATCATTTTAGTGGTATGTTCTAAACGCTCCTGCTACCACGGTGGGCGAGCACCACGCATGGATATTTCATCGGTGCATCCTGGCGTTATCTGCGTGGCAATGGCCGTGTGTTTCCAAAGTAAAGAAATTGCTTTGCATCGCTTCAGCCGTTGGCCTGATTTTTTTTTACGGCTTACGACTTACATGGCGGTATGCCGTGCGACTACTATATTGCACGCGCATGTCTTTGCGGTTGGATGATATCAAGGCCCCGGTGGCCCTTCACATGGACGAATTCGAGCAGAAGTTCAGGGCGTCCATGAAAACAAGGGTATTGCTGCTGGACAAAATAATGAACTACATTGTGAAGCGGAAGGGGAAGCAGATTCGTCCGCTCTTTGTCTTTTTAAGTGCCGGTGCTTGTGGCGGAATAACAGAATCTACGTACAGGGGGGCCTCGCTGATTGAGTTGGTACACACAGCCAGCCTGGTGCACGATGATGTGGTAGACAACTCCAACTACCGCAGGGGCTTTTTTTCTGTTAACGCATTGTGGAAAAATAAAATTGCCGTACTGGTGGGCGATTTTCTCCTGACCCGTGGCTTGTTTCTGGCGTTGGAACACAAGGAGTACGACCTGCTGGGCATTTGTACTGATGCAGTGAAGGAAATGAGTGAGGGGGAGTTGATGCAGATGGAGAAAGCGCGCCACCTCGATATTACAGAGGATATTTATTATGAAATCATCCGGCAGAAAACCGCTTCGTTAATTGCTTCGTGCTGTGCTGCGGGAGCCAGTTCTTCGGGTGCAGACGCACAACGCGTGGCCCACATGAAAAAATTTGGAGAGGCGGTAGGCATGGCCTTCCAGATTAAAGACGACCTTTTTGATTATGGCGATGATGAAATCGGGAAACCGCTGGGCATCGACATCAAAGAAAAAAAGATGACCCTGCCGTTGATCTATGCCTTGTCGCAGGCGGGTTGGCTCAAGAAGCGGTCTATCATCAACATGGTGCGCAACGAGAGCGACAAACCCAGGAAGGTGAAGGAAGTGATTGCCTTTGTGAAGGAGTCGGGGGGAATTGGCTACGCCAAGCAGGCCATGCAGAAGTATTATGAAACAGCCCTTGCGTTGCTGGAAGAATTTCCACCCAGCACCTACAGGCAATCGTTGGCCGATTTGGTGCGGTTTACCATTGAAAGGAAAAGCTGATGGATGTAACGAAATCGTTGGCCATTGTAACGGGTGCGGGCAAAGGCATAGGCCTGGCGGTAACGCAGGCGTTGCTGCAGGCAGGTGCCCGGGTGGCGGGCTGGAGCCGGTCGCCCATGGTGTTGCAGCATCCGCGCTTTCGTTTTTATCAGACCGATGTGCGCCACGTGGCGTCTGTGGAAAAAGCTTATCAACAAACCGTAGGCGATTTTGGCACAGCGCCCACCATTTTGATTAACAACGCGGGCCTGGGGTATGAAGCCAAAGCAGAAGACTTGTCGCTCGACCAGTGGCACGACATGTTCGGCACCAATGTAAACGGACTTTTCTATGCCACGCGTGTGGCCCTGCCGGCTATGAAAAGGGCCGGGGAGGCGCACATCGTCAACATCTCCTCCGTGGCGGGCACCACCGGCATTCCCGGCATGGCGGGTTATTGCGCCACCAAGTATGCCGTGCGCGGCTTTTCCAATGCGCTATTTAAAGAAGTGCGGGCCGATGGCGTTAAGGTTACGTGCATTTACCCCGGCTCGGTGAATACCCATTTTTTCGATCGCATCGATTCGGTTACCGCCAGCGACCAAATGATGGACCCGGCCGATGTGGCAGCTACGATCTTGCACTGCCTGCAATCACCGGCCAATTACCTACCTGTAGATATTGAAATCAGGCCATTGAAACTGAAAGGCTAGCGCCATTGAACCAGCGGGCACAAATCCATAAAATCCTTTTTCTTTCATGGGGCTATTGATAAATTGGCGCCCGTTTTAGAGCGTATTCAATCATTCAAAACCATAAACGCATGAAGATAACTGTTGTAGGGGCCGGAAATGTAGGAGCCACCTGTGCCGATGTGTTGGCTTATCGCGAAGTAGCCAACGAGATTGTTTTGGTCGACATCAAAGAAGGCCTGGCAGAAGGCAAAGCCCTGGATATATGGCAGAAGGCGCCCATCGACCTGTACGACAGCCGCACCATCGGCTCCTCCAACGACTATGCAAAGTCGGCCAAATCGGATGTGGTGGTGATTACTTCGGGGTTGCCCCGTAAGCCGGGAATGAGCCGCGATGATTTAATCGGCACTAACGCAGGCATTGTAAAATCCGTTACCGAAAACATTGTTAAACATTCGCCCAACGCCATCATCATCGTGGTGTCTAACCCGTTGGATGTGATGACCTACCAGGCGCACATTACCTCTCAATTACCGCGCACCCGCGTAATGGGTATGGCCGGCATTTTGGATACCGCCCGTTACCGCGCTTTCCTGGCCGAAGCATTGAACGTATCGCCCAAAGACATACAAGCCATGTTGCTGGGAGGGCACGGTGATACCATGGTGCCGCTGCCCCGCTACACTACCGTGTCGGGTATTCCGGTAACCGAATTGATTGCCCCCGATAAATTGAACGCCATCATCGAACGAACCAAAGTGGGAGGTGGCGAACTGGTGAAACTGATGGGCACCTCCGCGTGGTACGCCCCCGGTTCTGCCGCAGCGCAGATGGTTGAATCGATTGTGAAAGACCAGCGTAGAATTTTGCCCGTGTGTATTCAACTCGATGGCGAGTATGGCATCAACGACTGCTACCTGGGCGTGCCGGTAGTGTTAGGTAAAAATGGTGTTGAGCGCGTGATTGAGTTGGAACTGAACGCGGCAGAAAAAGCGTTGCTTGAAACCAGCCGTAAGCACGTAAAAGAAGTGATGGATGTGCTGGACAAATTAGGCAAGTAAACGATCTCACAAAATAGCCTTGGATGTCTCACTTAACTTAGGTTAGGTGAGACATTTTTATTAGGACTCTACCTCCACCCATGTGTGGTCTGCCAGCATTTTTACGGTGCCGAGGTGTTGCTTGTAAGGGCTTCCGTTGCGTCCCCATTCGCGCGGGCCAATCATGCTCAGCAAGTGTGTGCCATCCTGCTGCTCGTATAAGTGGTAAGTATGCCCGATAACCGGAGTAAAACTGAGCCGGGACTCGTAGATCAGAAACGAAAGCTCTTTCCTTCTTTGTATTTCCCGGGCCTGAGCGGCCAATAACTCTACCTGCTGCCGAATCTGCTCCAGTTGCATGTGGGTTTGCTCGTCCATGGCGGCCAGAGCCTGGTGGCGTATCATGCCCTCTTCCGTTTTGCGAATGGCCACGCTGCCCACCGAAGCAGCGTATGGCAACACACTGAGTTGCTTGTGGTAAATTTCTACGTTTAGTTGTGGGGTTTCATTGTGCAGGTATTGTTGGGTAACCTGCAGCAGACCTTTGGGGGTAATCTGGTGATGCACTACCCAAACGGTTCTGTTACCTTTCTGGAATTGCGTTTCGAAGTGTACAGAAGAGTGCATCAGCAACTTCACCGTATCTGCCAAGTCATGGTCGGGCAGGGGCTGTGCCTCTCCGTTGGGAATAAGTGTGTAGCGGGAGTGGTAGGCGTGGCCTTCCAGCGACACGCGGTGCATGCTGATGGTGAGTAAGTCGGCCACCAGTTCAATTTTATAAATACCCGACTGCGGACGCGTACCCTGCTGGTAGGTTCCGCGTTCGGGATACAATTGCCAAGAGGCCAGGAAATTATGTAAGTCGGCAGCCGTTGTTCCATTCATCGCCTTCAAAACAACTAAATTACCAGGTTGTTGCAAAAGCATTATGGGGACTTTCCCGATTTCCAAAAACAAATAAATAAACAGAACGTGCGCGTGTTCCGTGTCGGCACGATTGGCATGCAACCAAGGACGTTGATTTCTATCGGCCTCATGCCCGCAGAAGTAGCCAAAATAGAGTAGTCTACAATCCCGGAAAACTGGTACCCTTGGGAATGTTGGGAATGAATGGCCTGGTACCGGTGGAGACCAAATCTGGAAATCGAGTAGGGCCTGCCGAAGACCAAAGCCGCCAGGTTGTTGGTTATGTGGAAGGTGTGAGCGATTGTGCGGAGTGGTTTTCGGGGCGGCTATCTTCGAATAGTGATAGGTAGAGGAAATTAGTTTAATCGTGGGCGGGGCACAAGCATTAAGAATTCATTAACACAATTCTGATTCTTCACAGAGAGAATTTCTGTTTGATTTAGGTCAAATTTGAGCCAACCCAACCAGCCTTTCGGCCTTTCGCGTAAGCTTTCTAACCATCCTGTGTCTGAAATCGTTTGCTGGTAACAATTCGTTGTGTAAGTTGCCCGATAAACTGAGTTTGAAAATGCGTGTTTTAGTTCTGATTGCCGCTCTTCTGCTGAACCTTTCACCGGTTCAATCGCAAGTTCACCAGCCCAATGCTTCTGAAATCAGGCTGAAACTGAAGAAGCTGAATTTCCTCGGCTCTGTACTGTACGTGGCGGCACATCCCGATGATGAGAATACGCGTGCCATCGCTTACCTGGCCAACGAAAGATTGGCGGCCACCGCCTACCTCTCCATGACGCGGGGCGATGGCGGACAAAACCTGATCGGCCCCGAAATGCGCGACCTGCTCGGATTGATACGCACGCAAGAGTTGCTGGCCGCACGCAGAATCGATGGTGGCGAGCAATTCTTCACCCGCGCCAACGACTTTGGCTTCTCCAAGAACGCCAACGAAACGTTTGCCATCTGGAACAAAGAAGAAATCCTGTCGGATGTGGTGCGGGTGATACGCCAATACCAACCCGATGTTATACTGACCCGCTTTCCGCCCGATGAGCGCGCGGGTCACGGTCACCACACGGCCTCAGCCATACTGGCACAAGAGGCATTCGACCGGGCTGCCCAACGCACCAGCTTTGCCGAGCAATTGAAATCGCTGGAACCTTGGCAAGCGAAAAGGCTCTTTACCAATACGGGCCGGTGGTGGAACACATCCATCAATGAAAATTCACCAGGAGTGGTTACCCTCAACGTAGGAACCTATAATGCGCTATTGGGAAAATCGTATTCTGAGTTAGCGGCCGAAAGCAGATCGCAACACAAAAGCCAGGGGTTCGGCTCCACCGGCAGGCGTGGCGATGCGCCCGAATATTTTGAGTTTGTAAAAGGAGTACCGGCTCAGTCGGATATTTTTGATGGTGTCAACACTTCGTGGACACGCTTGAAGGGGGGCGAAAAAGTAGAGGCATTGGTAAACACAGCACTTAAAGAATTCGATGCAGACCAGCCACATACTATTATTCCGCGGCTTCTGGAAATCAGGCGCGCCATCGGCCAACTGGAAGCCGGTGTTTGGCGCGACCGCAAGGCGAAAGAAGTGAACAGGTTGATACAGGATTGCGCGGGGTTGTATGTAGAGGTAACGGCACCGGTACCATCACTCGCCCCCGGAGAGCAGACCACATTTTCGGTGGAACTGGTTAACCGCTCGGCTGCAGCCATCGAGTTGAAGTCGGTGGCAAGCAAAGTCATCGGCATGGATTCGAGCGCATCGCTCAAGCTGAGTAACAACCAACTGGTCACCTTCCCGGCACGCAAAACCATTGTGCCCGATGCGGGTTATTCGGCTCCCTACTGGCTACAAGAAGACCACAGCCAGGGGCTCTTCGTAGTGAAGGATGAAAACCTGATCGGCAAACCCGAAAACAGTCCGGCCGTTACGGTGAATTTTGCTTTCCTGGTTGCCGGTGAATTGCTGATAGTGCAGACACCGGTTGTAAATAAGTGGACCGACCCGGTGAAGGGAGAGCTATGGCAGCCTTTCGAAATCACGCCTCCGGTATCGCTCACCCTCGATGAAAAAGTCTTTTTGTTCCCTGACACCCAGCCGCGGCCGGTGCGTGTAAAGGCCAAATCTTATTCTAGTGCTTCCTTGAACGGCACCTTGCAGTTGCAGCTGCCCTCAGGGTGGCGTTGCGAGCCGGCCAATCATACGTTGGCGCTCGGTAAAAGAGGAGAGGAGGCTACGTATGAATTTACTGTCTTCCCGTCAACTGCCATCTTTACTGGCAAAATTTCTGCATCTGTGGCGATGGGTGGTAAGACCTTTGGCCAATCCATTCAAACCATTGCCTACGATCACATCCCCACACAAACCATTATGCCGCCAGCGGCATCGAATGTGATACGTATGGACATCCGGAAGGCAGGCGACCGCATCGGATACATCAAAGGGGCGGGCGATGATGTGCCTGCCGCTTTGCGCAACCTCGGCTATGAAGTGTGGGAAATGAAAAATGAAGAGATCGTGCCGGCCAACCTGCAAGCGCTGGATGCCGTGGTGTTAGGTGTGCGCGCGCTCAATACCAACGAACGCATCCGCTACTTCATGCCCTCGTTGCTGGATTATGTGAAAGCGGGTGGCACCCTGGTGGTGCAATACAATACCCAATTCGGACTGGAGATTGACGCTAATGCTTTTGCTCCTTACCCGCTGAAACTTTCGCGCGAACGGGTAACGGAAGAAGACAGCCCGGTTACAATTCTAAATCCGGAACATCCGCTGTTGCGCAGCCCCAACGTCATCACTTCAGACGATTTCAAAGGATGGGTACAAGAGCGGGGACTTTATTTCCCAGGCGAGTGGGGTCCTGAATTTGAGCCCCTGCTCTCGATGAACGACCAGGGAGAACCTGCACGCAAAGGAAGCTTGCTGGTAGCCAAATATGGCAAGGGCACCTACATCTACACGGGGCTCTCTTTCTTCCGCGAGTTGCCCGAAGGGGTACCTGGCGCATTGAAACTTTTTGCCAATCTGGTTTCTGCCGGCAAAGTGGCGGAAGCCAATAACAGCAAAACAAAAGCATCGCGCAAATGACAAACTTGAACGAAAAGCCCCCCGTATTCAGTAAGTGGTCGGGGTGGTATTGGTTGGTGATGACCGTTCTGCTGGTGCAGATACTGGTGTACTACGTTATAACCCGCTCGTTTTCATGAATTCACTCGATTGGATTGTACTCTTCGGCACGCTGGGCCTCATTGTATTTTATGGCGTTTGGAAAACCCGCGGTAGCAAGAACATGCAAGGCTACCTGCTGGGAAGCCAAAGCATGCCGTGGTGGACGGTCTGCCTGTCGATCATGGCTACACAAGCCAGCGCAATAACCTTCTTGTCTACCCCAGGCCAGGCCTACGAAGATGGCATGCGTTTCCTGCAATTTTATTTTGGCCTGCCGCTGGCCATGGTGATCTTGAGTGTCACTGCCGTGCCGCTTTACCACAAGCTGAAAGTGTTCACAGCTTACGAGTACCTGGAGACCCGCTTCGATGTAAAGGTGCGCTCGCTGGCGGCCTTTTTCTTCTTGATGTTGCGCGGCCTGTCGGTGGGCATCACGGTCTATGCGCCCTCATTGATCTTGTCCACTATCCTGGGCTGGAATATCAATGTTACCACGGTGCTCATCGGCTCTTTGGTTATGATCTATACCGTGAGTGGCGGCAGCAAGGCAGTAAGCCTTACACAAAAATACCAACTCACCATCATCATGGGTGGCATGTTACTCACCGGCTATATTGCCTACCAAGGTTTGCCCGATGGCATTTCGTTTGGCGACACGTTCCAGATTGCCGGAGAACTCGGCAAAATGAATTTGATTAACCTTGAATTCGATCTGGAAGACCGCTACAACATCTGGTCGGGGTTGATTGGCGGCCTGTTCCTGTTCTTGTCGTACTTTGGTGCCGATCAATCGCAAGTGGGGCGTTACCTGGCAGGAAGTTCCATTACCGAAAGCAGGCTGGGCCTGATCTTCAATGGCCTGCTGAAAATACCCATGCAGTTTATCATTCTCTACATCGGTATTCTTGTTTTTGTTTTCTATCAGTTTAACCAGGCACCCGTGTTCCATAACCAGGCGCTGCAGCGGCAGGCAGAGGCCGTGTCACCCGGACAATTTGATCCCTTGCAGGCGGAGTACAATCAGATTTTCCAGCGCAAGCAACAGGCGGCTACAGCCCTGGCGCAAGCTATCGGAAAGGAAGATGATGCAGCAGTGAGTGCTTCTGCCGCCTCCGTTCGCCAGTTGATCGAACAGGAAAAGGACTTGCGCGGACGAGTGAAGGCGCAGATACAGCAAACGATGCCCAAGGCCAACACGCTCGACAAAGACTACGTGTTTATACAGTTTGTAATGACGTACCTGCCGCATGGCCTCATCGGCTTGCTGTTGGCTGTGGTTTTTTCAGCCGCTATGTCATCTACTGCTTCCGAGCTCAACTCGTTGGCTTCCACCACCACGGTGGATATTTACAAAAGATCAATCCGCAAAGGGGGCGATGACGGTCATTATGTCAATTCATCGAAGTGGTTCACCGCCATGTGGGCCGTGTTTGCCATGTTGTTTGCTTCCATCGCCAACCAGGCCGAAAACCTGATACAGTTTGTCAATATCATCGGCTCGTTGTTTTATGGCACCATCCTCGGTATTTTCCTCAGCGCCTTCTATGTGAAGTTCGTTAAGTCAACAGCGGTTTTTATTGCAGCCATTGTGGGCGAATTGATCATTCTGTACTGCTACTTCTTTACCGATATCGCCTTCCTGCTCTACAACATCATTGGGTGTGTGGCCGTGGTGGGTGTGGCCGTGCTGATCCAGGCGCTTTTCAAAACCAAATGATAACCGGTTTTTTTGGAGAACACTGAGGCGATTTTTATACACCTGTTTTTGTCGTGTTTACACCCGGGTCGGTAGCCGGTTAACTATTTTTTTTGTACGATCATCGTGTGCCGAACCACTGTTGCCATAGGGTTGTCAGCAGTGGCATATTACTTTGTTTCGTAAATTGTTAACCATGTCTGAAATAACCCCCGTCATTCAGTCGCGTTCGTTATGGCAAGAGTTGAAAGATGCCATTCGCGGCACCGAAGCCGACTACACCCAGATTGGGTTGAAGCGCGCCATTTTTCTGCTGGCCATCCCCATGATTCTGGAGTTGGTGATGGAATCTACCTTTGCCGTGGTAGATATTTACTTTGTGGGCAAGTTGGGCGCCAGCGCGGTGGCCACGGTGGGCCTCACGGAAACCTATCTTTTTCTGCTCTACTCATTGGCCATGGGCCTGGCCACTGCGGTTACGGCTATTGTTGCACGCAGGGTGGGCGAGAAGCAAAAGGAAGGTGCGGGCGATGCCGCGGTGCAATCTATTATGCTGGGAGTTTTACTCTCGTTGCCTTTTGCCGTTGCCGGGATATTTTATTCGCGCGAGCTGTTGGCGCTGATGGGTGCCGATGCGTGGAGCCAGGAATATGGCCACGGATACACGCAATGGATGCTGGGCGGCAACGTAGTGATTGTGCTGCTGTTTGTGATCAACGCCATCTACCGCGGTGCGGGCGATGCAGCCATTGCCATGCGTGTGTTGTGGGTAGCCAATGGCGTAAACATCTTGTTGGATCCGTTGCTGATCTTTGGTTGGGGCCCGGTGCCCGCCATGGGCATACAAGGTGCGGCCATTGCCACCACCATTGGCCGTGGTGTAGGGGTGGCCCTCCAGTTGTATACCCTGTTGCGCGGAGGTAAACACATACAAGCTACGTGGGCGCAGTTGCGCTGGCATGCGGAAACCATCGCACAAATTGTAAAGACCTCGTTGGGTGGCATTGCCCAGATGATTGTGGCCATGACTTCGTGGATTTTTTTGATGCGCATACTGGCCGATGTGGGCAGCGAAGCGGTGGCAGGTGCCACCATTGCCTTGCGCGTAATGATGTTTACCATGATGCCCGCCTGGGGATTGTCTAACGCAGCGGCCACGTTGGTAGGGCAGAACCTGGGCGCAGGCCAACCCGACCGCGCAGAGTCTTCTGTGTGGAAAATCGGATTTTACAACATGCTCTTTTTAGGTGCCGTATCGGTGGTCTATTTTTTCGGCAACGAGTGGCTGATGTGTTTCTTCACTACCGAACCCGGGGTAGTGGCCGTCGGTGCAGAGTGGTTGAGGATCCTTTCTTATTCCTATCTGGTGTATGGATGGTGGATGGTGTCTGGCCAGGCCTTCAACGGGGCGGGCGATACACAAACGCCCACCAAGATCAACCTGGTGTTCTTTTGGCTGATACAGATTCCTTTGTCTTATTACCTCGCCATTCATTTGGGCTGGCAGCACTCCGGTGTGTTCTGGGGTGTGTTCATCTCCGAAACATCGGTGGGCCTGTTTACACTGTGGCTCTTCTCGCGGGGTGGCTGGAAGAACGTGAAGGTGTAGGGCAGCGTTACCTGCTCAGTTGTTAGCGAGGTGATTTTTTTCTTTGATTCGCCTGCCTCAGCCGATCATTTAATGTTGACCCCGTTGCCGGGTTTGTAGGTAAAGTGGATTAGAATCGGCTAGTTCCCCATTACATACTTTGGGGTAATCATTTAAAATTTATTGTATTTCAATAAATATTTATTAAATTACAACTGCTATAATAACATTTCAAATGAAAAAGGCCCCGATTGTATTTCTTCAGACCGTCATCGTGCTAATCGGAATAGTGGTGCTGGTCATTTTGATCCGGTTTCCGCTCATGGAAGGACGGGCCACCGATCTGGACTTGTTTAGTATTTACGCAGATCCGTTTATCTGGTATGGATATGCAACCTCTATCGCATTTTTTATTGGGCTTTACAAAGCATACAAGTTGCTGGTCTACATTGGTCAAAATAAGGTGTTCTCCCCAGACGCAGTGAGTGCGTTAAAGGGTATTAAGTATTGTGCAATCGCCTTGAGCATCTGCATCATAATGGCAGCACTGTATATTAAGATGACGCACCCGAAAGACGATGACCCTGCTGGATTTCTTGCCATGTGTATCGTGGCTTCATTTGCTTCGATTGTGGTGGCAACCGCTGCTGCCATCTTCGAGAAATTAATGCAAAATGCGGTAGACATGAAATCTGAGAACGACTTAACCATATAGTGCCATGCCCATTACTGTAAACTTAGATGTGATGATGGCCAAGCGAAAAGTTTCTCTGAATGAGCTTTCTAGCCGGGTGGACTTAACATTGTCCAACCTCTCTATTTTAAAGACCGGGAAGGCAAAGGCCATTCGTTTTAGCACGTTAGATGCTATTTGTAAAGCGCTCGACTGCCAGCCAGGCGATATATTAGAATATGTCCCACCTAAAAAGAATACAACGAGTCGTTAGCCGTGGTTGCTATTGACCTTAGTTGTTGCACATTTATTTGGTAAATAAGAAGGATATTTTACCTGAGGTTACCTTTACCGGAATAAGGTGTCGCCCAAAAAAAGAAATAAGGAACTCCGAAGTTATGCGTTGAGTTCACCGGGAGTGATCATGTAGGGTGGTTCAGATAAACTAATTGTTAGAGCGCTAACTTCCCGATTATTCATACTCCGCTGATCCAGTGCTGCAGACCAAACCTGATTTTTCTTATCTTGAAAATTCGTTTGAGCTGACTTATGGATTTGTACTACGTCTTTTCGATCCTCATCGTCCTTTCTGCCCTGTTCTCTTATATTAATAGCCGCTATCTCCGGCTTCCGCCTGCCATCGGCATCATGCTGCTGGCCATCATCACATCCATTAGTTTGCTGGCCATTGGCAAAACGTTTCCTGAGTTTGCCAGCTATTTTTCAGGCCTCATTGCCAGCCTCGATTTCCCGGCCGTGCTGATGGGCGCGATGCTGAATTTTCTGTTGTTTGCCGGAGCCATTCACGTAAGCATGCAAGACCTGCATAAGCAACGCATGCCGGTGCTGGTGCTGTCTACGCTGGGGGTTACGCTATCTACCTTTTTAGTGGGAGGGTTGATGCACCTGGTGCTGATGCAGGTAGGATTAAATGTACCTCTGATACAATGTTTTGTTTTTGGTGCACTGATTTCACCTACCGACCCGCTGGCCGTGATTGCCATTTTGCGGAAGGTGCGCATCAGCAAGCCATTGGAGATGAAGATTGCGGGCGAGTCGCTTTTTAATGATGGCGTGTCGGTATTGTTGTTTGCCATTCTGTTGCAGTTGGCACAGGGCAGCGAAGTGGACATTACATTTAAAAATATTTCAGGGCTGCTGGTGCAGGAGATGGGTGGCGGGTTGTTGGTAGGCCTCGTGTTGGGTTACATCGGCTCGCAAGGCATCAAGCGCATCAACGACTACCAGGTAACGGTGCTGATAACGGTAGCCATCGTGATGGGCGGTTACATGATCACGCGCTACCTGCACATCTCAGGGCCGCTCACCATGGCCGCAGCAGGACTGGTAATCGGTAACTACGGCAAATCCACCGCCATGTCGGTAACCGATAAAGACTACCTCGACAAATTCTGGGAAATGATTGACGAGATTCTCAACGCCATGTTGTTTCTCATCATCGGCCTGGAGCTGCTGCTCATCCCCAACATACAACAAGACTGGATCATCGGGTGCTGTGCCATCTTGATTGTGCTGGTGAGCCGTTACGTTTCCATCTGGTTGCCGATGTGGGTCATTCCCCATATCGATAAGTTCGATGCCCGCACCATGGCCGTATTGGTGTGGGGTGGCCTGCGGGGTGGCGTGTCCATTGCGCTGGCCTTGAGTATCGATCCGCATTTGAATCAGCCCCTTTTTCTTTCGGCCACTTACTATGTGGTGGTGTTTTCCATTGTGGTGCAGGGTCTCACCATCGGCAAGCTGATTACCGCCATCAACAGGCGTAAGAAAAAGTGATACTTGTTGGTTGGCAAGAACCGAAGCAAACACGATTCCGTTGTTGGAGCCCTGCGATCGTTTTTACGATCCTATACGTTCACGCCAAAAATATATCCGACTAATGCCGACAGGCCCATCGCCAGGGTTCCCCAAATAACGATCCGGGCGATTGCCTTCCCGATACTTGAACCGCCAGTCCTCGCTGATATGGCCCCGAGAATGACCAGCGAAAGAATGGTGAATCCATAGAGGAAATACTCCATGTTCTGAACCGGTGCAAACAGCGTAACCAGCAGCGGCAGCACGCCACCCGCAGTAAAGGCCGCACCTGAAGCCAAAGCCGCTTGCGTTGGCTTCGCCTGACTTACCTCGTTGATGCCAAGTTCATCGCGTATGTGCGCACCCAAGGCGTCCGCTTCGGTTAATTCCCTGGCTACCTGCCAGGCGGTTTCCTTTTTCAAGCCCCTGCGCTCATAGATTTCCGCCAGAATTTTCATTTCAACATCCGGCATGGTGGCCAGCTCGTGCTTCTCGCGTTCAATGTCGGCCTTCTCAACATCTGTCTGCGAACTGACGGATACATACTCGCCTGCGGCCATCGACAACGCACCGGCAACGAGGCCCGCAGTGGTGGCCAGTAAGATGGGATCGCGGGTGGTGCTGGCCGCAGCAACACCAATCGCGAGGCTTGAAACCGATATGATACCATCATTTGCTCCCAACACTGCGGCTCGCAGCCAGTTGCTGCGGTGAATGTAGTGGCTGTCCAAATAGTTGTCGATTGTAATCATCTGGTTCTGCGATTTTTATGTTTGACAAAGTCAGTCAATGTAAGCCATCTGGAGTATTTTTACCAGGTACTGAATATGATATATGGAGTTTTTTTTGAAGACTGCCATCTTACTGGCAAATAATGGGGCTTAAAGTTCTCCATTCCCTCGTAGTAACGCTATATCGAAAGGTGTTAGGTATTGTACCTTGATAAGTTAGGGGACGGGCAAGCGAGTTGAGACATTTACAGATCAGGGTATGATATTCGGTGGATTTTAATCGTTGTAGGGCGTAGTCTGACACCAATGCTATCGGTACGGCAGAATGGGAAAATTATAAACAAAACCGGTTCGAAACATGGGCGTTGAGGCTGTAAACTGAACTGTGTCAAAGAAGGAAAACACCAACTTTGACACCATATGAAAAACGAAGAACAATTCAATTTAGAGGGGATCAAGAAGAAAGCCTTGGAGCAGTTTCGCTCGGGCAAA
>JBMOLS010000012.1:0-134420 GCA_049324055.1 Bacteroidota bacterium
TTCAGGTCGTCCAGGTCCCACTGTATTTTCAATATGCGCAAAATCCATGGGTCGGCCGGCTCCTGCACATCCAGGCGCACCACGCGCCCGGTTCTGCGCGTCTGCAGCTTGCGCTTCAATTCTTCCAGGAAATTGGATTCGATGTCTTCACTCTCCTCCAGCGTAAAGTCACCATTGCGGTTAATACGAAAAACGGTAACACTCAAAATCTCTACGTTGCGGAACAGGTGGTGAATGTTGTTGCGCACAATGTCTTCTACCGCCACAAAAGAAATAAACCCATCGGGTTGGGCAATTTCGTAGAAGCGTGGAATGTTACTGGGTATCTGTATGAAAGATGCTTTCTGCTGGTTGGGGTTCTCCCCTGCCGCCTTCGTAACCACGCCCATCAACACCCGGTTGTTTTTCAATACCGGGAAGGCGTGATAGTTATCGAACAGCATGGGCGTGAGCATGGGGTACACCGTCTTCAAAAAATACTGGTCTACCTTCTGTGTATCTTCTACCGACAGCGATTTGTATTCTGCGATGCGGAAGCCGTTCTTCTCAAACAAAGGCGTCAGCTTCTTGAGGAAGTAATCGTGCTGGTCGTGCACAAATCGTTTAATTTCCGTCATCAGCAGATGGCGGAAGGGTTCTTCGCGCAAGCCACTGTAGTCGAAACGCTGCTTGCTGAAGTCCAGGTAGTTGTACAAGCTACCCAGGCGGATGGTGCAAAACTCATCCAGGTTAGAGGAGGTAATGGACAAAAACCGCAAGCGATCGAAAATGCTGCGGTCGATGTGTTTGGCTTGGTCGAGCACGCGGTAATTGAACTGCAGCCAACTGAGGTCGCGGCTTACATAGTTGCTGGCCAGCACCTGTTTATGGAGGGCTTCCAGCGAAATGCCGTGATCGTGTCTTTCTACTGCGTTTTCCATGCCGTCCATGATTTCTAAAAAATAGCGGACGATGAACGTCCGCCAGGTATTTTTAATATGAAATTGCTGTTAAATATCAACACGTGCGTAACGCGCATTCTTCTCAATAAATTCCCTTCGGGGGCCCACCTCATCGCCCATCAACATAGAAAATAAATGGTCTGCTTCCGCAGCCGACTCAATGTTCACCAGTTTGAGTGTGCGCCTGGCCGGATCCATGGTGGTAGACCACAACTGTTCCGGGTTCATCTCGCCCAAACCCTTATAGCGTTGCACATTCACGCTGTCTTCCTTACCATCTTTGCTCATCTCTTTGATGTAGCGGTCGCGCTCTTCTTCGTTCCAACAATAGCGTTCCTCTTTTCCCCGCTTCAAGAGGTACAGTGGAGGCAGCGCGATGTACACATAGCCTTGTTCGATTAATTCGCGCATGTAGCGGAAGAAGAAAGTAAGGATCAACGTACGGATGTGGCTGCCGTCCACATCGGCATCGGTCATGATGATAATCTTGTGGTAACGCAGCTTGTTCAGGTTGAGCGCCTTCTCATCTTCGGCCGTACCGAACGATACGCCCAGCGCGGTGATCATATTCTTAATCTCTTCGTTTTCGTATATCTTATGTTCCTGCGCCTTTTCAACATTCAATATTTTTCCGCGCAGCGGCAGAATGGCCTGAAAATTTCTGTCGCGGCCCTGCTTAGCAGAACCACCTGCCGAGTCGCCCTCTACCAGGTAGAGTTCTGAAATGGCCGGGTCTGAACTGGAGCAGTCGGCCAGCTTGCCGGGCAACCCGGTGCCGGTGAGCACGTTCTTACGCTGCACCATTTCGCGCGCCTTGCGGGCGGCAATGCGGGCCTGTGCGGCCAAAATAACTTTGTTTACAATCAGCTTGGCCTCGCGCGGGTTTTCTTCCAGGAAGTTTTGCAGCACCTCTCCCACGGCCGTATCTACACAGCCCATGGCCTCGGAGTTGCCCAACTTGGTTTTGGTCTGCCCTTCAAACTGCGGCTCGGCCACCTTCACAGAAATAATTGCAGTCAATCCTTCGCGAAAGTCATCGCCACTAATGTCTACCTTGGCTTTCTCCAGCAACCCAGATTTATCGGCATAGGCTTTTAACGTACGCGTAAGAGCCCTGCGGAAGCCCGCTACGTGTGTGCCTCCTTCGTGGGTGTTGATGTTGTTGACGTATGATACCAGGTTTTCGCTGAAGGACGTGTTGTAGCTCAACGCCACTTGCACAGGTACCTCCGACTTGTTGTTCTCGATATAAATGGGAGCAGGTATCAGTTTCTCGCGGTTCGAGTCGATGTATTCCACAAATTCGCGTAAGCCTCCTTCAGAGAAGAAGAAATCACTACGGGGCTTGCCTTCTTCGTCTTTCTCTCGCTGGTCGCGCAAGTGCAGCTTAATGCCGGGGTTCAAAAATGCCAACTCGCGCAGGCGCGTGGATACCGTTTCGTAATTGTATTCTGTAACCTGAAAAATTTCCTTATCGGGACGGAAGTGCACCGTGGTGCCTCTGCGCTCCGACTCGCCAATTACGCGCACGGCATACTTGGGATTACCCCGTTCGTATTCCTGTTCGAAAATCTTCCCCTCGCGGTACACGGTAACATGTAGCAATTCCGACAGTGCATTTACGCACGAAACGCCCACACCGTGCAGACCGCCCGATACTTTGTAGGTGTTCTTATCGAACTTGCCACCTGCGTGCAGCACCGTCATTACTACCTCGAGGGCCGAGCGCTTTTCTTTCTCGTGCATATCGGTGGGTATACCGCGACCGTTGTCTTCCACCGTCACCGAATTGTCTTCCTGTATGGTTACGAAAATCTCATCGCAATAGCCCGCCAGCGCCTCGTCTATCGAGTTATCAACCACCTCCCAAATCAAGTGGTGAAGCCCTTTCACGTTCACATCGCCTATGTACATGGCCGGGCGCTTCCGCACTGCTTCCAACCCTTCTAAAACCTGAATATTACTGGCCGAATAATTAGTCGGCTGATTCCCTTTTGGCTCACTCATAAGTGGATTTTACAAACCGTCAAAAGTACAGTTTTTTGCCTCTTTCAGGGCATGATAAACCGAAAATAATAGGTGTTTTTGTGAGGTTGCTGCCACCGGTTTTGAAGTGAATAACTAAATTCTTAGTTTTAGATTATTTTCTGTGAATTATGAGATACATCACCTCAGTTCTGCTATTGCTTTTCCTCACCACAACCTTGTTTGCACAGCATCAGTTTTGGGTAGGCGAAGAACCTGTATTTGCAAGTAGCGAAGATTCGATAGCGTTCGAGTATGTGAATCTAAAAATACGCGAGACGGTAAACACCTCAGGCCCGCGCAGCAACCTGGATTCGCTCTTTCAAGTGGCAGCCACACTGCGTACAAACGTTATAGGTACAGTACGCACTTTTAAAGCCACTGTGTCATTCGTATCGTCTGAGAAAATTCCATACATGACAGCCGAAGAAAAGGCTGCCGTGCGCCATGTGGCCATTGTTGGCAAACAGGTTCGCCAATTTCCCAAGGAAGTGCTGGCATGCAAAAATCTGGAAGCGTTGGAGCTGGCCAACACACGTATAAAACGTTTGCCCCGTCAGTTGAAAAACATGCAGCGATTGCAATCGGTCTATATTCTGAATAACACACCTCGAGGGCCGATGCACCTGGCCAAAAGCAAAACCATCCGCACGCTGGGCATCCGCAGCAACGATCCCTCCACTTTGCCACGCACCTACAAAGCCATGCCTACGCTGGAGAAATTAGACCTGGCCGCCAACCAGTTGAAACAGTTTCCAAAGAGGACACACCAACTGAAGTATCTGAAAGAACTGTTGCTGAGCAATAACCAACTCACCTTGCAAAACGACCGCATCAAGACCCATCCGCGCCTGGAAAAGATGGAGCTGACACGCAACCAGATTCAACACGTGCCTGCCTCCATCGCCCGGTTTCCGGCCCTGAAGCGCCTCACGCTGAATTACAACCAGATCTCCTCCGTGGATGATGCCATCGCCCAACTGACGCTGCTCGAACAATTGTCGTTCTACCGAAATGTATTGCCCGCCATTCCCTCTGGTGTATACCAACTCACCTCACTGAAAGAAGTAGACTTGTACTACAACCAGATAGAGAGCATTGACGACCGCCTTGCCAACTGGAAAAACCTGGAAGTGCTCTACCTATCGAACAACAAGCTGCTGCGCGTGCCCGAGGCCATCGGGCAGTTAACCAACCTTATGGGTTTGTATTTGCACAACAACCGGCTCAGTACGTTGCCGGCCAGTATCGGCCAGCTCACCCGCTTGAAGGAGTTGCGCGTAAACAACAACTTCCTGCTGGAGGTGCCGGCCAGCCTGCTGCAAATACAGACGCTGGAGAACTTAGATCTTTCGGGCAACCAGATTACCCGGGTGCCCCCGCAACTGTTCGATTACCCCAGCCTGAAGCTGCTGGTGCTGGTAGAAAACCCGTGGGACCATGAAACGCGTACAACGTTGCCTCAACTGGCCGAAAAACTCCGTGCCCGCGATGCGGTGGTACATGTGGGGTTGTGAAGGACGGCCTCGTAGATTTGCCCGAACTATCAAACTGACGACCATTCGATGCAGGGCATACCCCTGTCAGGTAAATTTCGTTTAGAAAGCAACGATATTTTTTCTGGCTTTGCCCTATTTGCAAACACTGAACCACAACTTATGATCTGAGGAAATGGCATCACTCCTGTTGGGCGGGTTTTCCTTTTTTTGCCTTATCCGCTTTCCGGGCTTTGTCTTGCTCCCCGTTCTCGCTCATCAGGTGCAGCTTTGCTTTTTGCAACTCCGCCTTTTGTGCTTCGCTCACGGTGGGGTACGTTAGCTGCAGCTTTTCGAACTGCCTGTAGATTACCGAGGCAATGGCCAGCCGTGCGAACCACTTGTCATCGGCCGGAATGACAAACCACGGGGCATACCTGGTAGAAGTTTCCGACAGCGCCTCGGCATACACTTTCTGGTACTGATCCCAGAAGGCGCGCTCTTTCAGGTCGGACAGCGAAAACTTCCAGTTCTTGGAGGTATCTTCTATGCGCTCCAAAAACCGCTTCTTCTGCTCCTTCTTCGAAACGTGCAGAAAGAATTTCAGGATCACCATGCCATTGTCGGCCAGGTTTTTTTCATACCGCCTGATTTGCTTGTAGCGTTCATTCCAGAAGTCATCGTTGATGTCTTTCAGCGTGCGGATGCCGGGAATGTTTTCATTCAGCACATACTCGGGGTGCACCTTGGTTACCAGCACGTTTTCGTAGTGCGAGCGGTTGTGGATGGCGATTTCGCCCCGTGCAGGTAAAGCGAGGGAGTGACGCCAGAAATAGTCGTGATCCAACTCGTGCGAAGTAGGTGCTTTGAAGCTGTGCACCTTTACCCCCAGCGGGTTAAAACCCGACATAATGTGTTTCACGGCTCCGTCTTTGCCTGCAGCATCCATGGCCTGGAGAATGATGAGCACACTGTATTGGTTGTGCGCATAGAGCTTATCCTGAATTTCGGCCAGGCGCTTGCGGCCTGCCTCCAGCAACATTTCGGCATCTTTGCGATTGAGCGTTTTGCCTTCGTAGCCCGTGGCATAGTCAGACAGTTTGATTTTTTTCTCTGGCTTCACCAGCAGTTTTTTAAGGGGAATGATTTTTTCATCGGAGAGCATAAAAGAAGCGTTTGTTTGCCTGTGTAAGCTACCGCAATGCCTGCAAACGGCTGCTGACTTGCGTCAGGTTTTTGGCCTCCTGCGAAAATATTTTCACTTACTTTTTTCAATGCTTTTTGCTACATTAAGATTAACAAAACAAAGCCGTTCTTTATGAAAGCCAACATCCTTACCACCCTTGCCGGCCTGTTGTGGCTGGCGCTTGCACCCGTTACTGCCCAGAGCGACAAAGAAGTAAACGCTGTTAAAGCGGCCATTGAAAGAGAAACGAAGGCATTTCTGGAAGTAAACCGTAAAGACTGGGAGGAATCATGGCTACAGGTGCCTTACGCCTATTGGTCATACTCCGATTCCACCGGTACCAGTTTCATTGAAAGCTGGGCCGACATCAAAAAATCTTTCGATGAATATTTCCGCACGCACACACCCAGCCGCCACATAGATGTAGCCCACGATGACGTAAAACTTACGGTTGACCGCATTTGGAAAGACGTACGCATCTATGGCACCGGGGCCTTTGCCCAATACACACAGAAAGTGCGCGATAACATTGGCGACCGCGATGAGACCTCGCAAATACGTGTGTTGGAAAAGAAAGATGGCAAGTGGAAAGTGGTGTATGTAGGCATCATTGCCAAATACCCATCCGAATAGCCGCTAATATTGTCCGGATCGCAGCATTACCAGGGTGCACGCTTCCAGCGTTTCTATGCCTTTGGCAGCGGCCAGGCGTGTCAGTTCATCGTTCTCGGTGCCGGGATTGAAGATGATGCGCTTCGGCTTGAGCGACAACAGGTAGTCGTACCACTCGGGCTGGTGCTGCGGGCCAATGTACATGGTGATGGTGTCAACGTGTGGCACAACCGGCTTTGTTTGTATCGGCAAGATAGGCACACCCTGCACCATTCCCTGCTTAATGCCCACTGGCACGATTTCATGGTGGTAGTCGGTTAGCATTTCGGCTGCCAGGTACGCGTAACGCGAAGGGTTGGGCGTTGCCCCTATGATGACGGTTTTTTTACTCACTTGGGTGGTTAATTAGAGGTAGTAAGTTGGTAGTTGGTGGTTGTTAGTTGTTCGCGCGTCATTCTAATCTTCATCGTTCTCCATCGTCACTCTACATTCCGAATCTCTCATTCTCTTATCCTCACATACTTTCTTGCCACTGCTTCGGCACAGCGTTCGCCATCCATGGCAGCCGAAACAATGCCGCCCGCATAGCCGGCCCCCTCGCCACAGGGGAATAGTCGCTTTACCTGCGGGTGTTCCAACGTCTCTGCTTCGCGTGGAATGCGCACCGGTGCAGACGTGCGGCTCTCTACCCCTACTACCTGCGCCTCGTTGGTGAGGTATCCCTTCATTTTCTGGCCGAAGGCTTTAAAACCCTGCCGCAAACTTTCTGCAATAAACGCGGGCAGCACTTCCGAAAGTTCCACCGAAGCGAGGCCGGGTTGATAGGACGTGTCTGGCAGCGAGGCCGAAGTCTTCCGGTTCACAAAGTCGACCAGCCGTTGTGCAGGAGCGGTCTGCCTGCCTCCGGCCAGCGCGCAGGCCTGTTGTTCAAAAGCCGCCTGAAAGAACATACCCGCCAGGGGGCCGTGCTGCTGGTAGCCGCGGAAGTCGGGTAGGTCTACCGCCACCACCATGCCCGAGTTGGCAAAACGCGAATCCCTGCGCGAAGGACTCATGCCGTTTACCACCACCTCGCCCGGAGCCGTGGCCGCGGGCACAATAAAGCCTCCGGGACACATGCAGAAAGAAAACACCCCCCGCTGAATCCCCTCGGTCTGCACCTGCTGCACCAGTGCATAAGAGGAGGCCGGCAGGTACGGGTCGCGGGCGGTGGTGCAATGGTATTGTATCTGATCGATGAGCAGTTGCGGGTGCTCCACGCGCACGCCCAACGCAAAGGGCTTGGCTTCAATCCGTATTTGCTGCCGCTGCAGCATAGCGTACACATCGCGGGCCGAGTGGCCGGTGGCCAGAATCACACCCTCGCCCTGTATTACTACACCATCGGCCAGGCATACGCCCTTCACGCTATTCTCGTGCAGCAGCAATTCGGTTACTTTGGTGTTGAAGTGTATTTCGCCACCCGCCTGCAACACACTTTGTCGTAGGGCCGCCACCAGCAACGGCAACTTATTGGTGCCTATGTGCGGATGTGCATCGTACAATATTTCTTCGCGGGCGCCATGGGCCACCAGTATTTCGAGAATGCGGTGTACATCGCCCCTCTTTTTCGAACGCGTGTAGAGCTTGCCATCGCTATAGGTGCCCGCACCACCCTCGCCAAAACAATAATTCGATTCCGAATTAACGATATGTTCTTTGTTGATGGCCGCGAGGTCGCGCCTGCGTGCCTGCACATCTTTGCCGCGTTCCACCACCACGGGCCTCACGCCCAACTCAATCAGCCGCAAGGCAGCAAACAAACCTGCTGGCCCTGCGCCTACCACCACCACTTGTGGCCGGTGTTGCACATCGGGGTATGTGCGCTGGCCGCGAAAAAACTCTTCTCCTTTGTTTACTACCTCGGCCAGCACCCGCACAAGCACGTGGCGGCCACGCGCATCGATGGAGCGCTTAAGGGGACGCACAGCCTGGTGGTGTGGATTGATACGCAGTTTTTCCTGCAAAATGGATCGGAAGCGCGCTTCGTCAAACGCCTCCGCGGGAGACAGAATGATCTCTTGCGGTATGCTCAAGGTTGTAGAGAAAGGTATTTATCCTTTACGGAGGCAAAAGTAGGCAAAAGTCATCACTTGCGCTTGTTGAAAGACACAGCCCAGCCAAAGTTGAGCCCGAAGCGAAAAGTGGTGGCCAACTTACGTTGATTTAAATTCTCGAAAATGTCTTCGAAGACCGACTCGGCATCAAATCCGCGGTATCCTGCACCCACGCCCAGGTATCCATCTATGGTGAAGCCGTCAGCATCTTTGTGTTCCATCAGGCGGGTGCCGATCAGCAGCCCGTATTCTGCCTTCTGCTCGGAAGCGGTGGCCGTAAAATCGCTGCCGCTGCCCAACCGCAGGTTAGCAAAATGGCCCAGGTTGGTGAAGCGTAGCTCGTGTGCGAAATACCACAGTCCGGGCGTAAAAGAGTTATAGAATTTCTGTCGCAAAGCAATGGCATAGCCCCGCTGGAAGATGCGGTTCATGGCCACGCGGCTGTCAGCTGTGAAGAATGGATCGCGAATGGCTTCGAACTCAAAATAATGACCCAGGCGTTCTTCGTTATAAAACTCGATGCCAAACGGCACCGATCCCACAAAAGCCATCACGGGGTTGCCTTCCAAAATTACCCCACGGTATTCCGGAAATCGGGGAACAAAGTAGTCGAAGCCTTTGCGCACGGTCTTCCTGGCGGGGGCAGTCGGCTTTTTCAGTAGCGTGGCAATCTCTTCAGCCGCTTGCTGGTCTTCGTAAATGGGTTTGTAGTAGCCCGAAAGTTTGCCATCGGTTTCATAGAGTTCCCACGTGCCCACCCGCTTGTCGTCTTCAATCTGCCCTTTGGTTTGTAGGGTACCGTTGGGGTAAAACCCTTTGTAGGTTCCCTTGCCCTTGTCGAACTCGCATTCGCCTTCCAGCTTACCATTGGCCAGGTAGTATTCCCACCTGCCTTGGCTCTTGCCATCCTGTATCAAGCCCTTGCGTTTCAGCTTTCCATCGGGGTAGTATTCGCGAAACTCGCCCGAGCCATTTTGGTAAGTTATTTCGCTGCGGAGTCTACCCTGGCTGTTGAAGGAACTCCAATAGCCGTCTTTCCTACCTCCCAGGTATTGGCCTTTGGCACTCACGGCACCGTTCTCGAAATAGTACACCCACTCGCCATCGGGGTTATCGTTGCGGTAAGCCCCTTCGGAAGCGATCTGCCCCGTGGGGTAGTAGTACACCCAGCGGCCAGTCTTTTTGCCATTTTCGAAGTCGCCTTCGCTCTGCAGTGTGCCATCTTCGGCAAAGTAACGCCAATGCCCTACGTTGCGTGCCCCGGCACGGGGGCCCTCGGCCAGCACCTTGCCCGAATGGTAATACTCGGTGTAGCGGCCATGGTCTTCGGTGTATTCTATCTCGCCTTTGCGTGTACCGTCTTCAAAATAGGTGGTCCAGATGCCGGTGCGCAAGTTATCTTTATAGGTGCCGCGTTCTTTCAGTTCGCCACTTTCATAGTAAATTTTCCATTCGCCTTCTTTGTTGCGGCCGTTGATGTTGCCCTCCATGCTCTTCTGTCCATTTTCGTAAAAATACTCCCACATGCCGTAGTTGGAATTCTGCCGCAGGATGCCCTTCATTTTGGGATTGCCGGTTTCATAGAAAAACTCCCATACGCCTGTGGTTTCGTTGTCCAGAAACTGACCCTTGGATTCGATGTTGCCATTGAGGAAATATGAGATGTAGCGGCCGTGCAGAATGTTGCGGATGGTATCTTTCACCTGGTAGATTTCCTTCAGGCTCTTTTTGTCGGCATCGTGGTAGGTGAAGCGGGTAACGCCTTGGCCGGGCAGTTGAACAGCCACACACATCCAACACATCAGGGTAACAAGCGTTTTCACAGAGGGAACACTTCCCTCAAATTTACAAATTTCAGCGACTCGCTGACGGGGTTATGGCTTTCATTACAGCGGCTTTTCCCCAATCGTTTTTCTCGTCATCGGTCCATAACTCGGGGAAAAACATGATTTTCTGAAAGCGGGGTGGTAGGTATTTCTGCCAGTTGGTGCCGCCCGTGGCTTTAATGTCCTCAGGATCTTTTTGCAGATAGCGGCCGGCCGATTTCATGTGGGCCAGGGGCCAATATACGTTGACCAACATGTCGAACTCGCGCAGGCGCGCAACCACTTCGGATGAATTTTTGAATGGTTGATACAGTTGGCGCAGGTTGCGTTGCTTGTAGCGTTCGCCTGTGTCGGCAAACTGCTTCATATACTTTTCTTCAAACTGTTGCAGCGTAAGTGTTTTCTTGCCCGATGCCAGCTCGGTGGCTCCACTGCGCCAGTACAGCTTCTCGATCAGCCGCTGGATATCCTGTTCATGCTTCAGTGCTTCACGGTCGGCCGCCCCCACCAGGTTGATCATGTCGGTAGAACAGATTTCGATGAGTCGATATTGGGCAGACTGGAAGCCACTGGCCGGCAACAGGGCCATGCGGAATTTCAGGAACTGCTCTTTCTCCATGCCATCGATCATGATCAGGAAAGAGTCTTCCAATGCGCGGAAGTAACGCACCAGGCGATCCAGCCGCTCGGTCAGCAGTTTCTCGGTTAGGGGCTGCGCGTGTGCCAGTTGCTCCAACTCCCACAACACGAGGTTAAAATACAGTTCCGTAATCTGGTGGTAGATAATGAACACCTTCTCGTCTTTGAACTGCGTCTTCGGGTTTTGCAGGCTCAGCAAGGTGTCGAGGTGTATGTAATCCCAATAGGTGAGGTAATCCGCGTAAAGCAGGCCATCAAGGTAAGACGACAAGTCCTGGCCCATTACAGCATACTTCTGTTGCAACTTCTTTAGCTGTTCTATCAAGGCCGGGTCGAGCGGTGCGTCCATATCGGGTTGTTTTGTTTGCGATGCTCTTCAAACGATTGTTGGGGCATCACAATTCTGCGTAAATTTGTCCGCTAATTTCAGATAAACAAAATATACACGCTATGACAGCCAGCACCGCCACCGAAAGCAAAGCCAAGAAATCTCTGAAGCAAGACCTCTTCGAACATCCTGATTTCTATGGCATTGACAGTCTGCTGACCGAAGAGCACAAACTGATTCGCAGTTCCATCCGCGACTTTGTAAAAAAAGAAATTACGCCCTTTATAGAAGATTGGGCCCAGCGCGCCCACTTTCCGTACGAGATTGTTAAGAAGTTTGGCGAGATCGGTGCCTTCGGCCCCACCATTCCACAGCAATATGGTGGTGGTGGCCTGGACTATATTTCTTATGGCATCCTTATGCAGGAAATTGAGCGTGGCGATTCGGGCATGCGTTCTACCGCCTCGGTGCAAGGCTCGCTAGTGATGTACCCCATCTACAAGTTCGGCAGCGAAGAGCAACGCAAGAAGTACCTGCCCAAGCTGGCCTCGGGCGAATGGCTGGGCTGCTTCGGTTTAACCGAGCCCGACCACGGCTCGAACCCCAGCGGGATGGTTACCCATTTTAAAGACATGGGCGACCATTACCTGCTGAATGGTGCCAAGATGTGGATCTCGAATTCACCGAAAGCTGATGTGGCGGTGGTGTGGGCCAAGAACGAAGCAGGCCGCATCCATGGATTGATTGTAGAGCGCGGCATGCCGGGCTTCTCCACACCCGAAACACATGGCAAGTGGAGTTTGCGTGCCAGCGCCACAGGCGAACTGGTATTTGACAACGTGAAGGTTCCGAAAGAAAACCTGTTGCCTGGCAAAAACGGGTTGGGTGCCCCCATGATGTGCCTGGATTCTGCCCGCTACGGCATTGCCTGGGGCGCCATTGGCGCAGCCATGGATTGCTACGATTCGGCACGCAGGTATGCCCTGGAAAGAGTACAGTTCGGCAAACCCATCGGTTCGTTCCAGTTGGTGCAAAAGAAACTGGCGGAGATGCTCACCGAAATCACCAAGGCGCAGTTGCTGAACTGGCGGCTGGGTGTGTTGATGAACGAAGGCAAAGCCACCACCCCTCAGATTTCGCTGGCCAAGCGCAACAATGTGCAGGTAGCGTTAGAGATTGCCCGCGAGGCGCGCCAGATACACGGTGGCATGGGCATTACTGGCGAATACCCGCTGATGCGCCACATGATGAACCTGGAGAGTGTGATTACCTACGAGGGCACACACGATATTCATTTGTTGATTTTGGGCAACAACATCACCGGTATTCCTGCATTTGCCTGATGCGAAAATGAAAGTAGTGACCGTTCTGGGTGCCCGCCCCCAATTTATCAAGGCCGCTACGGTATCGCGGGCGTTTGCAAAGGCGGGCGTGCACGAAGTGATTGTACATACCGGCCAGCACCACGACCACAACATGAGCCAGGTGTTCTTCGATGAAATGGAGATACCGCGGCCACACCATAACCTGCAGATTCAAGGCCTGGGGCATGGCGCCATGACGGGCCGCATGCTGGAAAAAGCAGAAGAAGTGTTGCTGAAAGAAAAACCAGACTATGTATTGGTGTATGGCGACACCAACTCCACGCTGGCAGGTGCATTGGCTGCTGCCAAGTTGCACATGCCCGTGGCCCATGTAGAAGCAGGCCTGCGCAGCTTCAATATGCAGATGCCCGAAGAAATCAACCGTATACTGACCGACCGCATAAGTAAACTTTTATTTTGCCCCACGGCTACTGCTGTAGCCAACCTTGAAGGTGAGGGCTATAAAAACTTTCCCTGCGAGATCATACAGAGTGGCGATGTTATGTACGACTCGGTGTTATTTTACCAAGAGCGCCTTGCCGAACGCGCTACGGTAATCCAAAGAGAGAAACTGGAGGGCCAAGCTTTTGTACTCGTTACCCTACACCGCGCAGAAAACACCAACGATCTCACGCGCCTGCGAAACATTGCAGCCGCACTCAACGAAATTAACCGCAGTGTACGAGTAGTACTGCCGCTGCACCCCCGCACACGGCAGTTTATTGCCACGCATAACATTCCGCTCCACGCCTCCGTTATCGACCCGGTAGGCTATTTTGATATGCTCGCGCTCTTGCAACGCTGCCAGTTGGTACTTACCGACAGTGGCGGGCTGCAAAAAGAAAGTTACTTCTTCCATAAATTCTGCATTACCTTGCGCGACCAAACCGAGTGGACTGAGTTGGTGGATGCCGGTGTCAACGCGCTGGCTGGCGCCTCGAAAGAAAAAATCATGCAATTATTCCAGCAACATGCCTCTCAACCGCTGCCCCCTGCTGCGCCTCTTTATGGCGATGGCCAGGCGGCAGAAAAAATTGCAGCGCGTATAGTGAAGGGCTAGTTTACCACAGCTACCACACTGAGGCGCTGCACGGGCCGCACTGGATCATTAGAGAAGAGCGTGATGGCCTTGTGTTGGGTACCTTTACGGCCCTCGGCCAGGAAGGTAATGGTTAGGTTGGCCTGCGCTCCCGGCTTAATTTCCAGAGGCTGTACCTCTGCCTTCAGGCAACTGCAGTTGGGCTGCAAAGCTTTGATTTGCAAGGGCTGCTTTCCTTCATTTCTAATCACCACCACACGCTGAACGGTGGCACCTAACCTCACCTGCGAAATATCGAGGTTGTCAGCTTCCAACTTTAACACCGGAGCCTTGGCCCTCTCCGCCTCCGTAAGCGGTGCAAAATAATCTTCTACCGATGCATATACCGTAAAAACTTTCCCAGGCGCATCGGCATCATCCGTCAGCAACTCAAAGCTCTCCGTCATAAAACCGTATTGACCTTTTGTTTGTGCATCCAACGAGAGCCAGATGCTCGCCCACGTATTGGCCCCTATCTTCTCAGGAGCCACCACTTTCAGGTGAGCAGGCGCCACCACCGATTGAATTGCCACTGCGGCCTCACCAGCGTTAAATACTTTCAGCTCTACCGCAGGTGTATTTCTGTTCATAAACACTTTGCCCAGGTTTACAGAGGCACTCTTGAAGCGCAGGCTACCGCTCGATGCTTCGAGGCGCGACACATCTGTTTCCATGGCACGCGTTACCACATTGCCTTTGATCTGTAATACAAGTGGGCTACCTGGCAGGTCGGTGGTTACAGTAAGGGTTTTGTTGAAATAGCCGGGGCGACCCAGCGGGTTAAAACTCGCTTTGATGTAGCCTGTCTTTCCGGGGGCAATGGGCTCTTTTGTCCACCCGGGCGTAGTGCAACCGCACGAGGGCTGCACCTTAAGTATTGAAATGGTACGGCCACTGTTGTTGGTGAACGTAAAGGTATGGTCGGCACTGCCCTCCTCTTCACGCAGGTTGCCAAAGTCGTGTATCTTCTCCCGAAACACGAGTGGCTCTGCCTGTTGCGCCAACACCGTGATCGAAACCAAACCAGCAATCAAAACAAAAATTTGTCGCATACAAGAAATTGTAAGGCAAACTTAACTGTAATTCACCAAACGCTGTTTTATTTGCAAAATTATGGCCAGAATTTTAACCGGAATACAGAGCAGCGGGCGCCCGCATTTAGGTAATTTGCTGGGGGCCATCATCCCTGCTATCACCCTATCGAAAAAGCCGGGCAATGAGTCGTTTTTCTTCATTGCCGACCTGCACTCCCTCACCACCATTAAAGATGCCGCCCAGCGCACCAGCAATGTGCAGGCGGTGGCAGCCGCGTGGCTGGCCTTTGGTTTCGATGTAGACAAGAACCTGCTGTACCGCCAGAGCCGCATACCCGAGGTGTGCGAGCTGACGTGGTACCTCAACTGCTTCACGCCCTTCCCCATGCTGGCCAATGCCCATTCTTTTAAAGATAAGGCCGACCGACTGGCCGATGTCAATGCAGGGCTATTTACCTACCCCGTGCTGATGACGGCAGACATCATTTTATACGATGCCCACTTTGTGCCCGTGGGCAAAGACCAGAAGCAGCACCTGGAGATGGCCCGCGACATTGCCACTGCCTTCAACAACCAATATGGCGAAACCTTTGTAGTGCCAGAGGCAAAGATTGAAGAGCATGTGATGACCATTCCGGGCACCGATGGCCAGAAGATGAGCAAATCTTACGGCAACATCATCGACATCTTTCTTCCGGAGAAGGAGTTGAAAAAGCAAATCATGTCCATCGTTACCGACTCTACTCCGCTGGAAGACCCCAAAGACCCGGAGAAAGATAATGTGTTCGCCATTTACAGGCTGCTGGGCACTGCCGAACAAACAGAGGCGCTGCGCCAGAAATATCTGGCCGGTAACTTTGGCTATGGACATGCAAAGACCGCGTTGCTGGAGTTGATATTAGATAAATTCAAAGCCGAACGCGAGGCATTCAACTTCTACATGAACAACTTGCCCGAGCTGGAGAACAAGCTGGCGCAGGGTGAAGCAAAGGCCACCGTGATAGCCCGCGAAACATTGGGCCGCGTGCGTGAAAAATTGGGGTTCCGTTGAAAATAGAAATGAACAGACGCTCTGCGCGAAGAATTCCGCGAGCGTTACTCTATTTGGCGGTCCAAACCACTTTCTGTTCTTTGCCCACACTTAATACTACCCGTGGAGGGTTGGGCAAAATCACCAGTTTGGTGTCCTTTCCGGGAAACTCGTCTACCTCTACGAATACACCCTCACCGGGTGCCACCGAATACTCGTTTTTATCGCTGATGGTGTAACTCTTGGCCAGGTAGGCAATGGGGTATAACACGTCTGTATCGGGACAATGCTCATCGTGAATATCCTGCAGGATTTCTTCTAGCGCCTCGCCAAACTTTACCTGAAAAGCATCTTCCAGGTCGTGCAGTTCCTCTTCCAGGTCATCGTACTTGGGGTTATTGTAGTCAATCTGCTGCAAGGCGTTTCTGCGTTGCACAATTTCCTGAAGGGCTTTGTCGAGGGCTTTAATGTCCATGAGCGGTCGTTTTCAAAGTTCAAGATTATAGAAACGCGGGCTATTTTAAAAGTTAAACCTTCAATTATGCAACAGAAACCGAGTTGCGTAGATGACGAAACGTACATCAACAACCTAATCCAACCACCCCTCACAACCCTACGGCACACCGTGTAATCCAAATGCTTAGTATGGGTTAAAATTGTAAGAATGCCTAATTTCGCACAGTATAAACGCACGCAATTATGAGCCAGGATTTCCTTCCCATCAATGGTACCGATCACATCGAGTTTTATGTCGGCAATGCCAAGCAGGCAGCGCTGTATTACCAGCACTGTTTTGGCTTCGAGCTGGTGGCCTATGCGGGGCCCGAAACAGGCGTGCGTGATCGTGCTTCTTACGTGCTAAAGCAAGATAAAATCAGGCTGGTGCTCACCACCGCACTTCAGCCCGACTCCATCATTGCCGAACACGTGAAAAAACATGGCGATGGTGTGAAGGTGTTGGCCCTTTGGGTAGACGATGCCACCCGGTCGTTTCATGAAACCACCCTGCGCGGGGCCGAAGCTGCCTTGGAGCCACGCAAATTTACCGATGAACATGGCGAGGTGGTAGTATCAGGCATTAAGACCTATGGCGAAACCATACACAAATTTGTAGAACGCAAAAATTACAAAGGCGCTTTCCTTCCGGGATACAAGGCCGTGAAGAGCACATTGAAAGTGGAACCCATTGGATTGAAATATGTAGACCATTGTGTAGGCAATGTTGAGTTGGGCCAAATGAACCGCTGGGTAGACTTCTACGAAAAAGTAATGGGCTTTAGTCTGTTGGTTACCTTCGATGATAAAGACATTTCTACCGAATACAGCGCCCTGATGTCGAAAGTGGTATCGAATGGAAATGGCTACATCAAATTTCCCATCAACGAACCGGCACAGGGCAAAAAGAAATCGCAGATTGAAGAATACCTCGACTTCTACAAAGGGCCAGGTGTGCAACACATTGCCATTGCCACAGACGATATTTTATATACCGTTTCGGAACTGCGCAGACGCGGAGTTGAATTTTTATACGTGCCCGAAACGTATTATGAAGATGTGCTGGACCGTGTAGGCCACATCAACGAAGATCTGCAGGAACTGAAGAAACTCAACATCCTCATCGACCGAGATGAAGAGGGTTACCTGCTTCAAATTTTCACCAAGCCCGTGCAAGACCGCCCCACGGTGTTCTTCGAAATCATAGAACGCAATGGAGCCAAATCTTTCGGTAAAGGCAACTTCAAGGCCCTGTTCGAATCGATCGAACGCGAACAGGCGTTGAGGGGAAATCTGTAAGATTTCAAGTCACCGGCTGCCAGTATCGCCCAGAGGCCGCTGGCAACCGGTATGTTCCTCCCCTTTTTCCACACCACTTTACGGATGTGACATCTTGTTACAACTGTTTACGCGGCCATGACATCCCATGGCAGACGCGGCCGTTATTTAGCACTGTAAGCAGTTAACAAAATCACACCTTAAAAATAAAGTTATGAAAACAAGAACCCTACTTACAGTAGCAGCCTTTGCGGCCGCTTTGTTGATCAGCACAGGCACCAACGCCCAATTGTCGGTTGAGCCGCAGGTGAAAGTAATCCCCACCAGCGAACGAGGCATTATTAAAGTTGTGTACGCACAGCCAACCAGCCATGCCGTTGACGTGAAGTTTATCGACAACACAGGCGTATTTCTGACAGACCGCATCCAAAGCCATATCTCGGAGAAAGGTTTCATCAAGCGCTACAACATGGCTCGCCTGAAGGGAGAAACGTACACCATCGAATTGTCATCGCCCGAAATGACGGTAACTTATCAGTTGAAGGAGTCTGCCAACCAGAAATGGTATGCCGTGCTGACCAGCACTACCTACAACCATGCATTAGTGGCCAAGAATTAGTTGGGGAGGTTTATCAGATGAGTGAGGTGAAGCTTTGGCAGCTTCACCTTTTTTATTTGATTATGAGTTTGAAAACGACCCGAGAACTCGCCAGGGAATCATCCGGTTAAGTCCACTTCACTTTCAATAGCAAGGGCGTGGCGCAAAAAGCCGGATCACTTTTATGTTTTTATTTCAATTTTTCCCATTGTGTTTTTACTGCCTTGGGTAAGCCATCTACCACCAGGTTGTAAGAGTGGTCGATCCACTCACGGATCAATTTATCCGGAAGGGAGCCATCCATCAGCACGGTATTCCAGTGTTTTTTATTCATGTGGTAGCCAGGCTGCACGGCCGGATATTGCTCGCGCCACTCCACCGCCTTTTCAGGATCGGCCTTCAGGTTGATACTCTCGAAATCGTTCACATCCACCGCGGCAAACATCTTCCCCATCACCTTCATCACCAGGGTGTTTTCATCGAAAGGAAACTCTTCAGTAACCCCCTTCTTGCCCAGGCAATACACTCTGAAAGTTTCGATGTTCACAACAAAAGCCGTTTCACCAACCACAGTATCAGTGCGCCCAGAAAAACGATGATGGAAATTTTATTGATGCCGTGCATCATGCGGATGTTGATGTTGTTGGGGCGGTTGGCGTCCTTCTTCCTGAAAAAATATCCCCCCACTTCGCCCAGGCTGAAGAATTCGCGAAACGATAATTTCTTCGACTGATTTTCTTTCTGATTTTCCATGATCAACTTTTTACTTCCTCCAGTTCTATCCAGTTCCCGTCTTCGCTGATGATGCGAATCAATTCATCCACCGCCTGTGCCGAGGGCACATTTCTTTTTACGACCTCTTTACCCCTGTACAGGGTGATGCGGCCAGGACCAGAGCCCACATAACCATAGTCTGCATCGGCCATTTCCCCGGGGCCGTTCACAATGCAGCCCATAATACCGATTTTCAAACCTTTTAGATGATTGGTGCGCGAGCGAATCATGGCCGTGGTCTCCTGCAAATCGAACAATGTTCGGCCACACGAAGGGCACGAAATGTATTCGGTTTTGGAGATGCGGGTGCGTGTAGCCTGCAAAATATTAAAGGCCGTTTCGTTCACCACTTTATCTCCCCCACAGTTCTCCGCAGCCAGGAACACACCATCGCCTAAACCATCAATCAACAAGCCGCCTATATCGGTAGCTGCTTCCAGTTGCATTTGCTCTGCCGATAGGTTGGCATAAGCGCGGCCAATGATAACCGGCACTTCGCAGCCTGCATTCATCAACTCCACAAACAGCCTCCGTTGCTCGGCCATGCCGTGTTTGTTATGGGTATCAATCAACAACACGGCCGTAGGGTCTTGCCGGAGGCGCGCCACGAGCGCGGGTGTAACATGCTCCAGGCAGGCGTACACAAAATTCAGCACAGGCGACAACTCAACACCCTGCAGGTAAGCTTCGCTGCGAACAAAAGGATATGCTCTGTCGCGGTGCTTTTGCGTAAGCCAGGTGCCATGATTAAATACCAAACCGAGGGTGCCGGGTATTTCAAAGTCGATGGTGTTATCGCCCAGGAAAACATAATCGCAGGCCATGTCGGTAATGTTCCACTTATCGAGCGGAACAGCGTATTGATAACCCAAGGCAAACAGGGAAGCAGCCGTTACTTTCTGCTTACCTGAAAAGTCGGCCACTACGCGGGGCACCTGGTGGCCGCCTATATTTTGTACTTCGCGTGTAACGCGCCTGCTATACGCATACGGGTCGATGGGGTAATGTGCTATCTCGCGAATGGGTGGGTGGCCCGCACGTTGTTTATAGCGGCCCGCCAGGGCTTTGGCCACCGGCACCTCTGCCTCGGGTTCCTCCGTTAGCGATACGCGAATGGTATCGCCCAGGCCATCTTCCAGCAGCGTGCCAATGCCCACCGATGATTTGATGCGGCCATCTTCGCCATCGCCCGCCTCGGTAACACCGAGGTGCAACGGGTAGGGTTTAAAGCCTTCTTCGTCCAGTTTCTGCACCAGCAGGCGGTAGGCTTGCACCATTACCTGCGGGTTGCTGGATTTCATGGAAAGTACGATGTTATAATACTGTTCATCTTCGCAAATGCGCAGAAACTCCAATGCCGACTCCACCATGCCGGTGGGGTTATCGCCATAGCGGCTCATGATGCGGTCGCTCAGCGAGCCGTGGTTGGTGCCTATGCGCATGGCAGTGCCGTACTCTTTGCAAATGCGCACCAGCGGAATAAACTTTTCGCGTATGCGCTCCAGTTCGGCCTGGTAAGAGGCCTCTGTATATTCAATGGTTTCGAATCGTTTTTTGTCGGCATAGTTGCCGGGGTTGATGCGCACCTTTTCTACAATGCGGGCAGCCAGTTCGGCCGCATTGGGCGTAAAGTGTATATCGGCCACCAGGGGTACTTGGTAGCCGCGCTTGCGCAATTCTTTCTTGATGGCCTCCAGGTTTTGGGCTTCCTTCATGCTGGGTGCGGTTATGCGCACGTACTCGCAACCGGCCTCCACCATGCGTATGGTTTGCTCCACAGACCCCATCGTATCCATGGTGTCCACGGTAGTCATGGATTGGATGCGGATGGGATTGTGGCCGCCCAGGGGTACCCCGCCAATGTTTACTTCCAGGGTATTCCTTCGGCTGTATTGTACCAGGCTATTGCAATAGGATTTAATCCTTTCTATCTGGCTGTTCACGTAGGTAATGATTGATGCACAAAGTTAACCCTTCGCAGGGCATAAATGTTTTAAAAAGCTAAATATCGCCCAGCAAGGGGCGAATGAGCACTTCTTCCACCACGCTGCGGCCCGAAAGCTGATAGGCTGCGAAAATGGTATCTGCCACATCCTCTACCTTCATAAAGCGCTCATCGGGCAGGTCTACGCCATCCCAGCTGGCTGTGCGGGTAGCCCCCGGCAAAACGGCCGTAACGCGTATACCGTAGGGTTTCAATTCTTCGCGCAACACCTTCGAAAAGCCCAGCAGCGCAAACTTAGAGATGGCGTAGGAGCCCCCGTTGGGGTAAGCCTTAATGCTGGCAATGGAACACATGTTAAAAATGTGGCCGCCCTTGGCCGTTTTCATGGCAGGCACCAGTCCGCGGGTGGTGTGGTAGGCACTGTACACATTGCTGTCGATCATGCTTTCCAGCGCACCTTCGGGCTCCTCCGTCACCAGGCCAGGGCTAAAATAGCCCGCATTGTTTACTAATACATCCACCGCCCTGTTTTCTCTCTTCACAAAATCCACAAAGCCCATTACCTCGCTTTTCACCGACATATCGGCCCGGTAAGCGTGGGCGGCCACACTAAAATGGCGCTCCGTTTCGTCTTTCCAGCGGGCCAGGTCCTTTTCGTTGCGGGCACAGGTGCACACATCGAAACCGTTGGCTGCAAACTTATCTAACACAGCACGGCCTATGCCTTTGGTTCCGCCTGTTACCACCACCCATTTTCGTGAAGCCATTGTTTTTATTTTGAATGATTTTAAGATTAGGAGAAAGCATGAATATAAGCCACAGAAACACAAGTTGACACGTTTTCTTAAACAGGTTTTTACTAATTTTCGCTTTTGGGCAGGCCCGCTTTTGCAAGCCTAGCCCGGTTATTAACCACACAAGCATGAAGGAGTTTGGCAAATACGTGTTATTTCTGGGGTCTTTGTTTGTGCGAAGGGAGACGTTCATGACCTACTACCGGCTGGTGCTGGAAGAAGCTATCCAGATCGGCATTAAGTCAGCACTGCTGGTGGCATTGGTATCTACCTTTATGGGCGCAGTAACCACCGTACAAACGGCCTACAACCTGGTAAGCCCTTTCGTGCCGCGCTTTGTTATCTCGCAGGTAGTGCGCGAAATGACCATTCTGGAACTGGCACCCACCATTATCGGGGTGATCTATGCCGGCAAGGTGGGATCGAGCATGGCCGGTGGCCTTGGCACCATGCGCATTACAGAACAAATCGATGCGTTAGAGGTAATGGGCATCAATTCATCTTCGTACCTGGTGCTGCCCAAAATCATTGCCTCGCTGCTCATGTATCCCATGTTGGTCATTATTGCTGCGGTGTGCGCGCTAATGGGCGGCTACATTGTAGGCACCTTCTCTGAAATCATTACTCCCACCGAGTATGTGCAGGGCATTCGCTACGCCTTTAACCCTTACATGGTTACGTTTGCCCTCATCAAATCGTATGTGTTTGCCTTTTTAATATCATCCATATCCGCTTACAAGGGCTACTACACACAAGGCGGTGCGTTAGAGGTGGGCATTGCCACCACTTCAGCGGTTACCACCAGCGTAATTGCCGTTTTGCTGGCAGACTACTTCCTTGCCGAACTGTTACTCTAAGAAGCCATGATCAAGATCAAGAATATATCCAAGTCGTTCAATGGCAAATCAGTACTAGCTGGTATCAGTGGCGAGTTTGAGAAGGGCAAGAGCAATCTCATTATCGGCTCGAGTGGTACAGGAAAAAGTGTATTGCTGAAGTGTATTGTAGGCCTCTTCCATCCAGATACGGGTAACGTATTCTACGACTTACGCAACTTTACAGATGCTGATAAAGAAATGAAGGCGGAAATACGCAGGGAAATAGGTATGCTCTTTCAGGGGGGTGCCTTGTTCGATTCCAAAAATGTGGAACAGAATGTGATGTTTCCGTTGGATGTGCTCACCAAAATGAAAGCTGACGAAAAGTTAGACAGGGTTAACTTTTGTCTGAAGCGCGTAGGGCTTGAAAATGTGAATAAAAAAATGCCTTCGGAGATATCTGGCGGTATGAAGAAAAGAGTGGGCATTGCGCGGGCCATTGTAAACAACCCTAACTATTTGTTTTGCGATGAACCCAACTCGGGCCTCGATCCGCAAACGTCTATTCTCATCGATGAACTCATCCTGGAAATCACCAAAGAGTACGACATCACCACTGTGGTGGTAACCCACGACATGAACTCGGTGATGGGCATTGGTGAAAAAATTATGTTTCTCTATAAGGGCTCTAAACTGTGGGAAGGTTCAAACGCAGACATTATTGACTCGGGAGTGAAAGAGTTGGATGACTTCGTGTTCACCAATAAGATGATGCGCAGCCTGAAGAACAAGTAGACGGTTCAGGATGCCAAAGGAAAGCGCACGGTAAAAGTAGTACCAACTCCGCGGCTGGTTTCGAACGCAATCGTTCCGCCACTCTGCTCCACTCCCTGTTTGGCAATGGCCAGCCCCAGCCCGGAACCTGATTTTTTGGTGGTAAAATGCGGCATGAAAACTTTGTCCTTCATCGCCTCGTCTATGCCACGGCCATCGTCTGCTACCTGCACCACCACGTAGTGGCCCTCTACCCTCAGCGAAACCCGAACAGAAACCCTGCTACCCTCCTCACCGGACTGCAGCGCGTTTAGAATCAAATTAGAGAAAATACGGCTCAGCAGCGGATCATCTCCCTGCACATACAGTGGCTTGCCCGTGCCAACAAACGAAACGCCACCCTGGTGTTGGTACAGCCGCACCACCCGCTGTAGTAATTCCTCCAGATCGAGGCGGTGCAAAGTAGGTGCAGGCATCTTAGCGAAGCTGCTGAAAGAGGAGGCTATATCGTTCAATATTTCTACCTGCTCCAGCAGGGTATTCAACGATTTGCGCGTGCGCTCCCTATCCCACGCTTCGTGCTTCAGGCTCATGTCGAGTTGTTGTAAAATCAGCTTCATGGGCGTGAGCGGATTTTTAATTTCGTGCGCCACCTGTTGGGCCATTTCGCGCCAAGCACTTTCCTTCTGGCTGCGGGCCAACTCTATCTTACTCTTCTCCAGGTTCAGAACCATCTTGTTATATTCTTCCGCCATCAAACCAATCTCGTCATTGGCTTTCCATTCAATCAGGCGGTTCTCATCTTTCAGGCTGGTGCGGCTAAGTGTGCGCGTAATCATCCGTAGCGGAAATGTTAACCACCGCGTGGCCGCAAAAGAAAGAAAAGTAAACAGCAACATGATTACTACGAATACAATCAGAATATTCGAAAGGATGTTGATACGTTCCCGCTCTAAAGAAGAGGCAGAATCGAAGAACGGAATACTGAGCACACCCAATCGCTCGCCCGTCTGTGGCGACCGTATCAGGGTATAGGCATTGTTGTAGGTTAGTTTACCCAGGCGTTCATCCAGAATGAAGCCAGTTTCATTCTGGATTCGGCTTAGTGCGCGGGGGTTAATCCACCGCGACAAAATCTGGTTGTCGAACAACAAGGGTTGATTGGTGGCCAACAGCCTGCCCGATGAGCCGTACAGCGAAGCATCCACCCCGGTTAGTTTTACTATTTCGTTGAAGTAGTTTTCGAAATCGGTAAGTTCTATGATGCCGTTACGGAATTGTACCAGGGCAGGTGCCACCTGCTCTGCCAACACCTGCACCTTCTCGCGGTATTCACCATTTAATTGCTCTGTGGCCGAACTCGAAGTCCACGTGAGTGTTGTAGCCGTCACCGCCATCAACGGAATGATAAACGCAGCATACACGTACAATTGAATTCGTGCTGCATAGTTGAGTTTCCACGAGTGCCGATAATTCAGCATGCTTACCAAAAACAACCACAGCAGCACCAGCGCCACACCGGCCAACATCCAGAAAGCAAAGTTAGCCGCTACCCGCACCGGTTTATAGGCCTGCGTTGTAACGATCACCTTCCGGTCGTTCTCACCTGCCACCACCACGTGGCGAAGCCCCCCTTGCTGCCAAGCCTGCACTTGCGCAGGATGAATGCGATCATAGCTAAAACTGCCCGAGCTAGACTCCAGGCTATCACGTTGAAAAACGGCAAAACTGTAATCTGAGGGGCGGAAATCGCTGACAAACCTATTGTCGACCAGGAGTTGCGGATAGACACTGCGTGTTACCCATTTTTTTATTACCAGTTGCACGGCCACAAACCCCACCAGCCTCGCGGCCCGGTGCACCGAAGTTATCATTACATAGCCGCGCCTCAAGTCTCCAGCCGAGGAGTCGATAAAGTAAATGCCGTTTGTGCGGGCACTGTCTGGTTGCGCCCGGTAGCGCGCTAAATATTCTTCCATTTTTTCAGGCGGTTGCGCATCCAGTGGGCTGCCTGCTGCGGTAAAAAGATGTACCTGCGTTTCGTAGCGGTCGAAATAAGAGCTCAGGTAAACCAACCGCACCTTTTGGCGCACCGAACCCGTTCCAAAAAAAGGGTTGCCCAGTCGCGCCTGAATAAACGGATCTTCCGCAATGCCCTGGGCCGCTTCCGACAAAAGATATTCACCCAACACATCGCGCCCCACCAGAAAGGTGGTGGCGAAACGTTGCATGGCCTCCCCCTCTCTTTCCTCCATAAATCTTTTTACGCTAAACGCCCCTTGTCCGGCATGTACAAATGCCACCATCAACAAGTACACAAAAGTAAGGTACGAGATTCGCCCCAGGTGTTTATGCCAACCCGTAAAGAGTAGTACCACCACTAACACCCACGTACTCGCGATGGTAATGGCATACTGGCGCCCAAGAAACCACGCATAAAACAGAAACACCAGGGTTGCCAATATCAGGTGCAGCAACCTTCTACCCGGTCGAATACGTCCATCCTGCAACGCCACACTTATGGTAAGGTGTGTAAAAAGGAAACTACATAAAATGCTCACTGCAATCGACAGGTAGGCCATCACCCTTATGCGATCGAACGCGAGGCTTCTGGTCCAGTCGAAGTCGATGGTGGAGTTGTGAAACAGCGTTTCGAAGTAAAGAAATGGGAACAGGATGCCAAAAAAAGTAAACACCATAAATACCACATTCACTATATGGTAATGGCGCTGCCTTTGCCTGAGTATCCACTTATAGGCTTGCGATAGGTGAAAGTGCCGAAACAGGTACACACAAAGAATAAGCACAGAAAGTGTGTTGAAAAATAAGTTACCCAACGATGCATTAAATGCGGAAGAGGCAAAAGTGGAGGGATCGAAAATAACGGAATGCAACCATGCTTCCGGGAAACCGGTTGCTACCATGGCCCAACGCACGGCTATTAACAGTAGTAACAGTAAAAAGAAACCCATCTCCAACCGCCACTTACCCTGCAGCCCTCGGATAAACAGGCCTGCTGACAGAAAAAGAAAAAATAGGCCGGTCAGAGTGGCTATCAGCGAATAAATGCCATAACTATCGCCCTGCTCTCTTTCCACCCTAAAGAGTGTTTCCCCTTCAACTACCACCGGTTCGCCCTTGGGCGCATCCAAATCGTAAATGGTTGCGTTGCCTTGCGGAAAGAGGCGTGGGTTGTAGCTCGTTTCCAGATATTGATTGGTAATCCGGTAGCGTTCCACCAACGGAATGAGCGTTACCTTCATATCGGTGCCATGTGCTTCCTGAATGGCCAGAAAATCGCCCCGCGGAATTTGAACATGGGCCAGGCGGTTGCCAGGCAACCAGGCCATTTCTGGCACAAAGGTATTGGTAGACCAAGCCCGGAGGCGAAAATTCTGGTAGCGGTAGTGGTAGAATGAAAAAGGCTCATTGCGGTTGGGCTGCTGATCAAACCGAGCAGACTCCTGACGGGCGGCCGCTATTTCGTGCGCCATTGCCAGCGAAAGGTCGAGTGTACCTGCCCGTGGCTCCACCAATATCCACAGCGCCCCCGCCAGCAGAAAACTGCCGATGGCCAGCGCAAAAAAATAAATGGACTTCAGCCCTCGCATAGGTTGCCCTTAATCCACTAAAAATAGGGAAACTTGGCTAAAGAGTAGGGTCGTGGTGTAGGCCGCCAAACCAATAGAGCCATAAAATGCGCGAGAACCGGTAGGTCCACGGAGTGAATACAATGGCCGCTGCCGAGATGGCACCCACATAAACCCAATCCGAGGTTGGCCGCCACAACACATACATGGCCAGCCAGGCAGCCACAAACAAGGCTACGTTGATGGCATAACTCACGAACATGGCTCCAAAATAAAAACCGGGTTCTGGTTCGAAAGCCGCCCCACAATGCGGGCACTGGCTGTGCATTAATCCGAACCGGCTTAATTGCGTAGCCGATGCTTTAAAGATTCTACCCTGCCTGCAACGAGGACATTTACCCCACCAAATGGCGCTTCCTAAACTTGACCTGGGCATTCTTTTTACTGGTTCGGTACCACAAATAAGCCAACGCGGCTACCGCCAGGTAGGGGGCGGCAAATAAATACAAAATACCTGTGTTGATGCCTGCCGCAATTCCCGGGCTCCCGTTACTTACGTTATTCTCGAGGGTAGCACGGCACATGGCGCATTGGGACATGATATCCTGCGCAAGCAGAAGAAACATCACCATCAATACCACCAGCTTTTTCATACACATTCAACATCTATTGGTAATACGGACTAATCATCAGGTACACCACCACGCCCGTAACGGCTACATACAGCCAAACAGGAAAGGTAAATTTAGCCAATGCCCGGTGTCTTTCAAAACTGCCGGCCAACGCCCTCGAAAACGTGAGCAGCACCAATGGAATAACTGCAACCGAGAGCAATATGTGCGAAATGAGGATAAAGTAGTAAACGTAGCGAATGGCTCCGGCTCCACCGAAAGGCGTGGAGTCGCTGGTGATGTGATAGATGACATACATTACCAGAAAAGAAGCCGACAGACCGATACACACTTTCATTAACGTTTCGTGGAGGCTTCGTTTTTTATTTTTGATGGCCCACACGGCCACCACCAGCAGCACCGCGGTAAGTCCGTTGATGGTTGCATAGATGGGTGGCAGGAAAGAAAAATCGTAGCCGGGCACTTTCACCCTGAAGAGAACGGCCACAGCCACGGGAATAATTACGGACAGTACAATGATTAACTTTTTGTAGGGTTCGGGTGAAGTAACAGTAGCCATGACTTAATATCGTTTCAGTAAAATAGTGATTTCCATTTTCAACCGGTCGAACTCTTCGCGTGTGTCGGGCAGGTAGTATCCGCGTATGCGTTTCTGCTGGTCTACCAGCACCGTAGTGTAGGGTTGTTTTGCCATCAGCACGCATTGCATCGTTTCGCTGCTAGTTACGTCTACTATTTTTAACTCCTCCTTCGAAAACTCTTCCCACAGTTTTTCCAGGTTGTTTTGCTGATTGGCTGTACCGGGAAATACAAAAAGCGTGGCGTAGGTTCTGTTTTCTTTCCAGAGAGAATCGGGCACCGCATACGGAGACGGGTATGATGTGTACGGACATTCGTTACCGACCACGGCTGCTTCGTAAACGGGCAGGTTAAACTCATTCTTTCCAAACTTCTTCAGAAAAATGAAGATGATACCCGGCAGCAGTAATGCAAGAAAGAGGTAAAAGCCTTTTTTCACCGTCATCAATTGCTCAACATAAAAAGAGGGCTAAAGTTCACAATACTTTAGCCCTCTTACTGCAAAATATTACTCACCTCACAAGTTGAGGAAATTGATCTCGGACATTTTCATGCCTTCGTACACAAATGCTACCAGCATCCATACTACAAAAACCATGGGTATTAGTATAGACCACAACAACACTTTCACTTCGTAGCGCAAGTGCATAAACTCGCCCACAATGTAAGCGGCTTTTACGATGGTCATTAATACGAATATAGCTGTTTTGGCAGCGCCATGCGGCATGATGAAAGCAATGATAAACTCCAGCGCAGTAATGGCGGCCAGAATACCTGCCACAGTCCATAGTTTCTTAATCTTCTCTTTATCAGGAGGCAGAACGTTTACCTGTGGTTCGTGCGAGTGATGTGCCATAGTAAAATATTTTTTCGATTCTTGGAATTAAACTAGGTAGAAGAAGGTGAATACAAACACCCACACCAAATCTACAAAGTGCCAGTACAAACCTACTTTCTCCACCATTTCATAATGGCCTCTGCGCTCGTAAACACCGGTTACGGTGTTGTAGTAGATGAGAAAATTCAGTAATACGCCACTGAATACGTGGAAGCCGTGGAAGCCGGTGATGAAGAAAAAGAAATCGGCAAAATCCTGAGGGCCGTATTGATTGGCTTTGAGTGATGCACCCAAAATTGGAATCTGCTCCCACACACCGGTAGAGGTGTTGAACACATTTTTCATGGTTGGGGTACCCGTGCCCACAATGAAGTGGGTCCACTCCCAAGCCTGGCACGTAAGGAAGGTGATGCCACCCACCAAAGTCCATAACATCCACTTCTCTACTGCTTTGCGGTCCATGCGATGCCCTGCTTCCACCGCGAGCACCATGGTTACCGAACTCATGATGAGGATGAAAGTCATCAAACCCACGAACACCAGTGGCGCCTCCAGCCCGTGGAAAAACGGAATGGCATCGAACACCTTTTCAGGGATGGGCCAGTATTCGGTGGAAAATTCGAAGTCGGCAGGAGACCCTACATAGCCCGGATGTGCGGAGCGAACAAGCCCGTAGGTGATCAGCAGGCCTGAGAAGGTGAAGGCATCAGAAAGGAGGAAAAACCACATCATGAGCTTGCCATAGCTGGCGCCCATGGGTGAGGCTCCGCCATCCCAAACGCTGGCCCCATGTGCCGCGGCTGTAGGTGCAGAAGAGTGTGACATAGTGAGGGTTTAAAATTAGCGGTTCAATAATAAGAAGACGAACAAATATAGCCAAAGTCCGCCCAAAAAATGCCAGTAAGTAGCGCACATTTCGATGGGCGCCAGGTTACGTGAATGTATTTTAAGGCGAAAAACGGATACCAGAATAATGACCAGATAAACAATGGCACTTACCACGTGCAGGCCGTGAAGACCTGTGATGACGTAGATAAAAGAGCCGGATGGGTTGCCTACAAAATAGATACTGTTGCTCACCAGTTCTTTCCATCCCAACAGTTGCCCCACCAGAAAACCGAAGCCCAATACGGTTGTAAGGGCTATCATGGTTTTGGCCGTTTCCAGGTTATCTTTTTTTGCTGCGAAGTAAGCCCATTGCATGGTTACACTGCTTAGCAGTATCACTACCGTGGTAGTGTAAAACAACTGGGGCAACTCAAAATACAACCAGTTACCTTCCGCCTGGCGCACAATGTAAGCCGAGGTAAAGGCGGCAAAGAGCATCATCACACTTCCCAAAAAGAGCCACATGGCAAACTTCTTGGGGTGCATAGCGAGGGGCTTTTTAGGCTCCTCTACAATTCTGAATTCAGACGACATCGACTTCTCCATATCCATTCCCATTTAAACTTTATCCATCAGGTAAGCAATCTGCACAACAGGCAGATATAGAAACGAACCAAACATAATTGCCTTGGCGGATTTCCGACTTCCCGTTTTCATCAACGAAAAAGTCATCGCAAAAAAGGCCACACCACACACCGTAGCCACAATGGCGGAGTCTATGCCCGTCATTCCGAACTTAGCGGGCAACAAGCCCAGAGGTATTAAAAACAACGTGTATATCATAATCTGGATGGCGGTGTTCAGGTCCTTTCCTCCGCCAGAGGGAAGCAACTTAAAGCCTGCGCGTTTGTAGTCCTCATCGGCTACCCAGGCAATGGCCCAGAAGTGCGGAAACTGCCAGATGAACTGTATCCCGAAAATAATCATCGCTTCGTGGCTTACCGAGCCCGTGGCAGCAATCCACCCCAACAGCGGAGGAAGTGCACCCGGTATGGCACCCACAAACACCGCAATGGGGCCCACGCGCTTCAGCGGGGTGTACACAAAGCTATACAAAATCATCGAGATGATGGAGAGGATAACCGTGAGCGGATTGGTGTACGTCCACAAGATCCACACGCTCAACAGAAGGCAAAGCATGGCAAACCAAACGGCTTCGTTTAGCGATACCCGTTCCGTAGGCAGCGGCCTGTTACGGGTTCTGCTCATTACTTTGTCGAGGTCTTTTTCCAGTATCTGATTGATGGTAACAGATGCGCCCGATAATAGGAAGCCACCCAGGGTGAGCATAACCAAAGCCAACCAATCTAAGCTGCCTCTCAAGGCGAGACCGTAGCCAAAAGCGCATGAAAATGCCACCAGCAGCGAGAGCCTGATCTTCAACAACTCGAGGTAGGCTCGCATTTTCAATACGGCACCTGCTCTCGAGCTTATTTCCAGCGATTGTCCGGTCATAGATCAGTTTGATAACACGTAACTCGTTTTAGGGTTTGTGCGCAACCACAACAAATATTGAATGCCAAATGCGAGGGTGGCAATCAACAGATGAAGGGGCTGCAGGTACGCAGGAACAGCCAGGTAGGCCATGCCAGCACCCGTTAAAAAAGTCCCCAAAATTAAGATTATTAATGCGAGTGTTAAAGTATTTACGCCACCGGTTTTTCGCCATTTATAAAGCAGAGCAAGGTGCACCAACAGCACCAGCCAGGAGAAAGAGCGGTGTACCAAGAAACTCTGCCCCAGGGCAGAAATCCACGAATCGCGGGGTAACGATTGAGCCACCCGGTCGATGGCTTCGCGCACCTGGGTACCCAGAAAAACCTGGGCCAGCAACAGCACCATACAGGCCACCAGAAGCCAGCGTGTTGCCTGACCTGCCGCAATGGGTTCGTGGTTTCCCGAAAGGTGATACAGGTACAGCAACAAAGCCACAATAACCAGCGCCAAAAACATGTGCACCGTAATCGTCCAGGCTGTCAGGTTGGTTGACACCACTATCGACCCGAACCAGCCCTGAAAGACCACACCCGCCAGGCACAAAACGGCTACCCAAAACACGGCTGGCTTTTCTTTTCGAAAAGCCACCGAACGAATGGCCACCGCCACAATGAACAAGCCAATCGCCACCCCCACCAATCGGTTTACATACTCCACCCATGTCTTGGTGACATTGAAGTCGGCCTCCACTAAAATTGACTGGTCGGTTCTTATTTGCGCGGCTGTTTCCGAAAATCCAAGGGCATCCAGGTAACGGGCGAATTTTTGATTTTTCTGATCGCGGTAAGCAGCGTACTTTTCTTTGTAATCGGCCGGAAGCTGCGATACGTTTGTGGGCGGCACCCAACTACCAAAGCACCTGGGCCAATCGGGGCAGCCCATGCCAGAGCCTGTGCTGCGCACCACGCCCCCTACCCCAATCAAAAAATAAACAGCGATCAGGGTATATAAGCACAGCTTATGAAAACGCCTGATCGCTGTTGGATTCAAGGTAGTCTAACGGGATACCTTAGTGTTTCTTGTCTACAACAATTGCATGGTCCTTACCCATTTCCAGTTTCACCAACTCATTTTCATGAGGCAGGTTAGACTCTGGTGTTTCTGAATAAGGTATATGCTGGGGGATGAAATCCTCTTTCGCTCCAGGCTTACTGTAATCGTAAGGCCAACGGTATACTGAAGGAATTTCTCCGGGCCAGTTGCCGTGGCCGGGGTTGCGCGGAGTAGTCCACTCCAATGTGGTTGAATTCCAAGGGTTGGCTGGGGCTAAACGTCCGCGGAAAATGCTGTAGATGAAGTTGAACAGGAATATGAACTGGGCCAACAACGTAACAATGGCTGCAATGCTCACCAACATGTTGAGATCGGCAAAACCGCTAAAGGTCTCGAAGTTGGTCCAGCTATAGTACCTGCGCGGAAATCCGGCAATACCGATGTAGTGCATAGGGAAGAATACCAGGTAAACACCAACAAAGGTTAGCCAGAAGTGAATGGCACCGAGGCGATCGTTCATCATTCTGCCAAACATTTTGGGAAACCAGTGGTACACACCTGCCAACATACCAAAGAAAGAAGCGCTACCCATTACCAGGTGGAAGTGCGCCACTACAAAGTAAGTATCGTGCAACTGAATATCTACGGCTGAGTTACCGAGGAAGATACCGGTGATACCACCCGTTAAGAAGAAGGACACAAGACCGATGGAGAACAACATAGCGGGGGTAAACACAATGTTACCTCTCCAAAGCGTGGTTACATAGTTGAAAATCTTCACGGCAGAAGGCACCGCAATGATGAGTGTAAGCAACGTAAAGATTGAACCGAGGAATGGGTTCATACCGGTTACAAACATATGGTGCGCCCACACCACGAACGAGAGGATGGCGATGAACAACATTGACCCCACCATGGCCTTGTAACCAAAGATGGGCTTGCGTGAGTTCGTTGCAATGATTTCTGAGGTGATACCGAGTGCGGGCAGCAACACGATGTACACTTCGGGGTGGCCTAAGAACCAGAACAGGTGCTGGAATAAAATGGGGCTACCTCCTTCGTGTGCCAACGCTTCGCCACCGATGTAAATGTCGGACAAATAGAAGCTGGTGCCGAAGCTACGGTCGAAAATCAACAACAAAGCTGCAGCAAACAACACGGGGAAGGACAGCAGGCCAATGATGGCAGTGAAGAAAAATGCCCAGATGGTAAGCGGCAGGCGCGAGAACGACATGCCTTGCGTACGCATATTGATGACCGTGGTAATGTAGTTAATACCACCCAACAACGTGCTGGCGATGAACAATGCCATCGACACGAGCCACAACGTCATACCGAGGCCCGAGCCACTGATGGCCTGGGGCAGAGCACTTAGCGGTGGATATATAACCCACCCCCCGGCAGCCGGACCGGTGGAAAGGAACAGTGAGGTGAGCATGATCGCACTGGAAACAAAGAAAAACCAGTACGACAACATATTCATAAAGCCGGAGGCCATATCGCGGGCTCCAATCTGCAAAGGGATAAGAAAATTACTGAACGTACCACTCAAGCCGGCCGTTAGTACGAAGAACACCATGATGGTGCCGTGCATGGTTACCAGTGCCAGATAAAATTCAGTATCTATTTTCCCTTCTGGTGTAATCCAGCCTCCCAAAACAGGTCGCAACCACTCCAGGTTTGCCTCGGGGAAACCCAACTGCAGGCGGAACAATATCGAAAGAATACCTCCAATGAGGGCCCACGCCATCCCTGTAATCAGGAACTGCTTGGCAATTACTTTGTGATCTTGGCTGAACACATAGTTTGTCCAAAAATTACCTCCGTGATGTTCGTGTTCATGACCATGGTCGTCATGATGTTGCACTTGCGTGTGTGAATGTATATCTACAGTTGCCATGGCTTGTTAATTTCTTTAGTTAATAGTAGAGGAAGCTTCTTTAGTAATGGATGCCTGATCAGAAACTTTGGATTCGAGAGGAATGCCGGAGTTGATCATGGCCACTTCCCGCAATTCTGCCGGCACACGTTCTAAGTAATCAGGATTTTGCTTCAACCAAGGTTCTTGCTGAGCCTTCCATTTTTCATATGCCTCGGGTTCCTCCACAATCACCAACAAACGCATTGAAAAATGCCCTTTACCACATATTTCAGTGCAAGCAAGCTCATAGTTAAAGTTGGGGTTGCCCGTTTCGGTACGCATTTCTTCTGTAGTTTTCGTAGCCACAAACTTGAAATGAGTCTGCAAGCCGGGTACCGCGTCCATTTTAACCCGGAAATGGGGCAAGAACACGCTGTGAAGCACATCCTTGGCACGAATTTTCAACAATATTTCTTTGCCCTTGGGCAAGTGTAATTCCAGCGCTTTAAAGTCATCAAAAGAATTTTTATCTGTTAAGTCGAGGCCAAATTCGTTCGAAGCATCGATCATTTTGAAATTCTGTCTGCCCAATTCATGATCTTTAACACCCGGATACCGCGCAGTCCAAGCAAACTGCTGCCCAATCAACTCCACCACCTCTGCTTCTTCCGATGCTGGTGATGTAATATCATTCCAAACACTCAGACCTCTAAAGATAAGTAATGTCAAAACAATGGCAGGTACAATTGTCCAAAGAATCTCGAGTTTGTGATTATCGGGGAAGAAGTCTGCCTTCCGGTTCTTGTTGTACCTGTATTTATAGGTAAACCAAAACATGCCGATGGAGATGATCACGAAGGCAATGATCGTTATGATCATGGTGATCCAGAAAAGACTGTCAGTAACTTCGCCATGCTCTGACGCCACAGGTAAATCATACTGGTCGAAACGGGAATAGGAATACCAGCCGAACCAACCAAGGCTTACGACCATAAAAACGAGAAACAACCATCCATGTGTGGCGTTGCTATCTTCATCGATCTCCTGAGATTTGCCCTTCACAAGGCCCACCAGGTTCCCGATACGGAAGATCATATACAGGATGGCCAGCACCAGCACTATTCCTATTCCGATAATCAGGCTCATAATTTCAATCAGTTAATTTATGGTCAACAAAATTTTACTCTCAATTAAATATGATGGTTAAGGCTTTCTTCCATCATCGGATGTTGCTTAGCCACCAGCGGGTGCTTCGACAACGCATTCAATACCACAAACAAAAATGCGGCACCAAACACCAGGAACAACCCAATTTCAAGAAAACCAACGCCACCTTCGTTCTTCATCACGCCCGGGGTGATCATGTTGTAGAAGTCGAACCAATGACCCACCACCACAATCGGGCAAACCACCTTCAGCATCGACAGGTGGCGCTTGGCATCTCTTGTCATTAATAACAAGAAAGGAAGCACGAAGTTTAAGATTAAGTTGGCATAAAACACCCAGCTATAAGGCGAGTTCTTCATTCGGGTGAAGAAGTAAACGGTTTCTTCCGGTATGTTAGCATAGTAAATCAGCATAAACTGGCTAAACCATATATAAGTCCAAAACACGCTGAATGCGAACACAAATTTACCCAGGTCGTGCAAGTGATTTTGGTTCACCATTTTCAGGTAACCTGCGTCTTTCAGGTTAGCCACGATGAGGGTGATTACGGCCAAGCCGGTTACCCACCAACTGGCAAATACGTACCAGCCCATCATGGTGCTGTACCAGTGTGTGTCAATGCTCATTACCCAATCCCAGGCCGCTACCGAAGAAGATACGGCAAAGATAACCAAGAAGATAGCAGACAATTTACGGGCGTTTAACCAGTGTTGCGTACCCCCGTTGATGTCTTCGGCCAGCATTTCTTTCTTGATCCAGATAAAGAACAGGTACCACAATGCGAAGAATACAACAAGGCGCAATACAAAGAACAAAGGGAAGCCACCCGCTTCTAGGGGCCAGAAGAAGAAACCACTCTTTCCGTTGATAATGGGATCGAAGTTGGCATTGTTTTCTTCGTACAGATCATGGTGTGTCCAGTGGAACACATCTGCCTTTACCACAAACCAAATCAGCAGCATCAAAATTCCTGCAATCGGTATCCAGGTGCCCATGGCCAAGGGCACACGCTTAATCGGTGCCGACCAGCCGGCCTGTGCTGCGTACTGAATCGCAACGAAGAAAAGACCGATGATGCCTATACCGGTAAAGAACACGTTGTTGTGCCACAGTGAGGTATAAATGCGTTTTAACCAAGTGGGGCTGCCGTGGTGCTCGGCTGCCTCGCCCGCTGCGGCCGGCTCAGCGCTGGCTACCAGGTTTTTGGCAATTTCAGCAGACGCATGACCTTCTGCTTCATGGCCGTGGCCTGCATTCATGGCAAGGAACACACCCAAACCAAAAAGTACCAACCCAATAGCACCCACTATAAAGAGCTTGCGTTGAGTTTCGGGTTTAAAAACGTATCTTTCTTCGGCTATCATTGTATCGAATTATCAGTATTCAATAATTATTTCTTTTGCAGGGTCTTCACGTATTTAGCAATCTTCCAGCGATCTTCCGGGCTAATCTGCGAACCGTGCGGTTGCATTAAACCGGCCCCGTGGGTAATCACCTGGAAAATATGTCCTTCTGAAATATTCAGGTACGAGTCGCCTTTCAGGTTGGCCACGCCCGCATATTTGTCTGCCACCTTCCCATCGCCTTCGCCTTTGGCGCCATGGCAATGCTGGCAGTAAGAAGTATACAACGCTTTGCCTTCAGCTACAATGGCCGCGGTAGAATCCAAGGGGTTTTTCATATTCGCGGTCATCAGCGCAATGCTGTCTTTGGGTAATGCTTTCATACGATAGGGCAGCCAGCCGTTGGCATTTCGCTTCACGGTATTGGGCGCGGGCTCGCGCATGTTCATGCGGAACGGATTGTACTTGTTAGAGTTGAAGTATTCGCCCCTTCCATTGTCGAGTGAGTTTACCCACTTACCGGCATCTTCATCTGTAATTTGCGAGAGCGGCTCATAAGCTACGGAGTGATACATGTTGGGTGCATACTCCAGTCCCTGATAGTCGCCACTTGCCTGGCAACCTGCCAACAACAGGGTGGCAGAGCCGGAAATCAGAAGAGCGTGTATAAAATTTATCTTCATGATCTTAGAAATTCTTGTCGTTTACTTCTATAGCACCGTTGTCCTTCAGGATACGGGCAATTTCATCTTTCGAGAGTTTGTTGGTGGCCAGGTCTATGGCCATAACGTGCTTATCGTCAGTGCTGCGCACATCGAACTGGCGCGGCCACTTGTAGGGCTTCATGTCGCTAACAATGAAGAACGTTATTACCATACCGAAGGCGGCACACAACACGGTAAATTCGAACGTTACCGGAATGAAGGGCGGCAACGAGGCATGGTTTTTACCACCAATGATCATAGGCCAGTCGTAGCCAAGCATCCAAATCTGAGTGAAGAGCGCCAGGCAGGTGCCCGTCATTCCAAAGAGGAAAGCCGCAATGGGCAAACGTGTGCGTGTGTAACCCAGGGCTTCATCCAGTCCGTGCACGGGGAACGGTGTAAACACCTCGTGAATCTTCACGCCCTTTTCGCGCACGTGCTCTACGGCATGTAGCAGCACGTCTTCATCATTAAATACACCTACAACGAAATTCTTATTGGCTTCCATGATTAGTGTTTCTTTTCGGATGACGATTTAACAATACTCTTTACTTCCGCCATGTTGATTACCGGGAAGAACTTGGCAAACAAGAAGAAGCAGGTGAAGAAGAACCCGAACGTAAACAGGTATTCACCGATATCGTACATGGTAGGGTAAAACATCGACCAGCTGGAAGGAAGGTAGTCGCGGTGCAGCGATGTAACAATGATAACAAAACGTTCGAACCACATACCAATGTTAACAATGATGGACAAGATAAAGGTGGCCACAATGTTGGTGCGGATTTTCTTGATCCAGAAGAGCTGAGGGGAAATTACGTTACAGGTCATCATAGACCAGTACGCCCACCAGTAAGGTCCCTGCATACGGTTATAAAATGCGTACTGCTCTGCCGGCACCTGGCCATACCACGCAATGAAGAACTCGGTGATGTAGGCGATACCTACAATCGATCCGGTTACGATGATGATGATGTTCATCAACTCGATGTGATACACCGTGATGTAGTCTTCCAGCTTAAACACTTTACGAGTTACCAGCAGCAGTGTTAACACCATGGCGAAGCCAGAGAAGATAGCACCTGCCACGAAGTAGGGCGGGAAGATAGTGGTGTGCCAGCCGGGAATAACCGAAGTGGCAAAGTCGAACGATACGATGGTGTGAACCGACAACACAAGGGGTGTAGAGAGTCCCGCCAGAATCAGGGCTACAGACTCGTAGCGCATCCACGTCTTGGCAGCGCCATCCCAACCAAAGCTCAATGCATTGTAAACTGCTGCGCGTGTTTTGTGACCCATGCGCACCGCTCTGTCGCGGATAACGGCAAAGTCGGGGATGAGACCTAGGTACCAGAACACCAGCGATACAGAGAAATAAGTAGAGATCGCGAATACATCCCACAATAGTGGCGAGTTGAAGTTAACCCACAATGAGCCAAAGGCGTTGGGAAGGGGCAGCGCCCAATAAAAACCTAACCACAAGCGGCCCATGTGAAGGCCGGGGAAGGAGGCCGCACAAATAACGGCAAAGATGGTCATCGCTTCGGCCGCACGGTTAATGGACATTCTCCATTTCTGACGGAACAATAACAAGATGGCGGAGATCAGTGTACCCGCATGACCAATACCAACCCACCAAACGAAGTTGGTGATGTCCCACGCCCAACCCACTGTTTTATTCAAACCCCATACCCCTACCCCGTTCCAGAGCAGATAGCACACGCAGTAAAAACCATACACCAACAAGGCCAACGAAATCCCCATTGCCATCCACCACAGGCGCGTAGGTTTACCCTCTACCTGCCGGCTGATGTCTTCGGATACATCGGCAACGGTTTTACCACCGGTTACGAGGCTTTCGCGTAAAGCTGAAGAAACTTGCATAAAGTCGTTTTATCCGTTATTCGTTTATCAAATCAATTAAGCGTTCTCTTTCACACCGTCTTTGTTTCTGATCTTGGTGAGGTAGAAGATGTTCGGCTTCACACCGATTTCTTCCAGCACACGGTAAGCACGGGGGTTACCTACTTTCTTATCGAAAGCAGAGGCACCTTTCTCGTCCTTAGATATCTTCAACAGCTTGCTGATGCGGCTCTCAGGGTTGTTCATATCGCCAAATACAATGGCGCCCGTTGTACACGATGCCGAGCAGGCTACCTGCACTTCGTCTGCGCCCAGTGTTCTGCGCTCGCGTTTTGCCTGGAGTTTACCTGCCTGAATGCGCTGCACACAGAATGAACATTTCTCCATTACACCGCGGCTACGCACCGTAACGTCAGGGTTCAATACCATGCGACCTAAATCTGTGTTCATGGCAGGGTTAGCTTGATAGAACTGCTGGTTGTCGTGGTACTTAAACCAGTTGAAACGTCTTACTTTATAAGGGCAGTTATTGGCACAATAGCGTGTACCGATACAACGGTTGTAAGTCATTTGGTTCAAACCTTCTGTGCTGTGTGTGGTTGCGGCAACGGGGCACACTGTTTCGCAAGGGGCGTTGTTGCAATGCTGGCACAACATGGGCTGAAACACCACTTCAGGGTTCTCGGCCGCCACCTCAATTTCCTGATAGTTGCCGGGGTCTTTTTCATCGCTGCTGTAGTAGCGGTCGATGCGCAACCAGTGCATCTCCCTGCGGTTGATTACCTCTTCTTTACCTACCAGGGCCACGTTGTTTTCTACATTGCAAGCCACTACGCACGCACCACAGCCGGTACACGTATTCAAATCGATGGCCATACCCCAATGGTGATTCTTATATTCGTGGCCTTTCCACAAGCTGAGAGAGCTGGGGTCTACCTTTTCATCCCACTTGGTAATCTTAATCGATTTTTCTCTCCAGTAGTTCGGATTCCGGGTATAGTCTGCCAGTGTAGATTCCTGTATCACGTTGGTTCTACCCATGGCCGTTCCCTGAATCTGCGTTTGTGCAACCTGAAAATCTTCGTTTGTTTTTTCCAACTGCACACCTCTGGTCAGGCTGTATTGAATTGAACCACCTGCCAGGGTAAGGAAAGGGTAAGCGTTAACCCCGATTCCTTCGGCTACCTTACCCACTTTCGTGCGGCCGTAGCCCAAAGAAATACCAATGGTTCCCACGGCCTGTCCGGGCTGCACCAGCGCGGCCACCGTAACGGTTTTTCCATTCGCAGTGAGTTTCACTTTCTGAGTGCGTCCTTCGGCATCGTTCTCTATGCCCAGGGCGGTAGCGTCTTTCAGCGAAAGCGTTACGTAGTGATCCCACACGGCTTTGGTAATCGGGTCGGGAAGTTCTTGCAACAACGGGTTGTTGGCTTGTGCTCCGCTACCAATTACGCTGCTTTCGTACACGGCCAATTCAAAGCCGGTGGTCGAAGCCTGGTAAGCGGAAGCAACGGCAGCGCCCGCAGCCGGCACCGCACCCTGATTGAAGGAAACGCTGGTGTTGTCTGAAGCGGATACCTCATAAACACCATCGTACAGGCACTTATCCCAGAACGATTGGAAGTCCATCAACGTAGAGCCTTTGGTGTAAAACCAGCTTCTCCAGTTTTCTTTTACAAAATTGAAATAATCAGCACCTGTTTCGCCTGCCCACACCAGGAAACTTTCCTGTGCCTGGCGGGTTTTAAAGATTGGCGTAATGGCGGGTTGCGATAGGCTATAGGAGTTCTTTTTGGGTTCGAAATCGTTCCACGACTCGAGGTAGTGGTGATCGGGGGCTTTATAGGCAACAGCCGATGCCGTTTCGTCCTCTGTGTAGGACGTAGAAACTGTTAATGACACATTCTTCAGTGCGGCACCTAACTTTTCGCCACGTGGATGATCGTACACAGGGTTGGCGTTGAAGAATATCACTGCATCGATTTTGCCACCCTCCACATCGCTCACAAAAGCATCCATCAATTCGTCATTACCCTGACGGAAATTGACAGGCTTGTTGGCAAGAATGGTTGTGCCATACGCATTCAGCATGTCGTTGATGCCATTCACCAATACTTGCACGTTTTGATCGTTAGAGCCACATACTACCAAGGCTTTGCCCTGGTTGTTCCACAATTCATTGGCGGCCTTTTCCAGGTTAGCCACTTTGTCGATGCCGGCAGCAACAGCCTGACGACGCCCCGCCTTCACTGCAATTAAATTGTAGAGTTGTGCCACTACCAGACCTTCTTGCGAAGGTTTGATGGTGGTACGATAGTCTGCATTTGCCCCTGTCAGCGAGAGGTTCGATTCGAACTGGTACAAACGCGACATTTCGCGCTTCTCTTCCGTAACCTCGCGGGTGGAAGCAAACTGCTTCGAAAACTCAATGGGCGATAACCAGGTGCCAATGAAATCGGCACCGATGCTGACAATAGTTGCTGCTTTGCCGAAATCGTATGACGGAATAAAGCCGGTGCCGAAAGACGCCTCGTTGGCTTTCCAAATGCCGTAAGCCGAAGTAGGATCATACTGAACGTGTTGCGCAGTAGGGTATTTGGTGGTGAAGCGCGCAATGGCAGCCTTGGTGCTGGGACTCAGAATGGTGTTACTCACAATTCTGATCTGACCGCCCTTGGCCGCAATCTCTTCTAACTTGCTGATAATCTCTTTGTCGATGGTTTCCCAATCCGATGCATCGGCACCTTTACGCGGGCCGCGCAGGCGGTAATTATCGTAAAGCGACAACACAGACGCTTCTACCTGTGCGCTGGTGCCACCCATGGTAACACTCGAAAGGCTGTTGCCATCGATTTTGATCGGGCGGCCTTCGCGGGTCTTCACCACGATGCTGCAGTAGTCGCCACCACTTACATAAGTGGAAGCGTAATAGTTGGGAATGCCGGGGTCTACATCTACCGGCTTATTAACATAAGGAATGGCTTTACGAATGGGTGCCTCGCAGGCGGCCAGGGAAGCAGCAGCCACGCTGAAGCCCATCATCTTCAAAAAGTCTCTTCTGGAATGACCAGGGTCGGGTTCATTGCCAAACTCGTTGCCGGCATTCTTCACAACCGAGATGTCGTTCTTTAATTCGGGGAGACCTTTCCAGTATGTTTTAGTTGCGCTCATACAATACTATATAGAATCGGAAGCTTGATTGACAAATATTAATAGTGACACTTGGCACACTCCAGGCCGCCAATGTCTTCCACCTTCATGGCATTTTTGCCGTTGTGTAATTCCAACAGCTTGTCGTAGTATGCATTGCCCTTGGTGTTTACATCGGTTTTGCGGTGGCAGTCGATACACCAGCCCATCGTCAGCAAAGAGTATTGCTTCACCACTTCCATTTCCTGAATGGGGCCGTGGCAGGTCTGGCACTCAATACCACCCACATTTACGTGCTGCGAGTGGTTGAAATAGGCCAAGTCGGGCAGGTTGTGGATGCGTACCCACTCGATCGGCTTGGTGTTACCGGTGTAGGTAGACGTGTTGGGATCGAAGCCAACGGCTGCATATATCTTAGCTATTTCGCCCGTGCCGGTATTGGTGCCTTCGCGAATTTGCGAGTGGCAGTTCATACAGATATTGGGTGAAGGAATGTTGGCCTGTTTACCTTTCAATACGCCTGTGTGGCAATACTGGCAGTCGATTTCGTACTGACCAGCATGTATTTTGTGCGAGAAGGCGATGGGTTGCTTAGGCTGGTAATTCTGCTGAACGCCAATGGAATATAAACCATCGATCACGGTTTTGAAGGCGATGGCAGAAACCACAAACACCACCAGGAATATGAAGCCCGGGCTGCGAGAAATGGTGCCCAACGTAAAGGGCGAATGCACTTGCTCGCGGTCTTCCTCGCTGAGTTCTTTCTGATCGAGGTATTTTTTGAGGGCATTAATAATTAAACCCAGGATGATGAGCAGCAACACCAGTATCACGATCATACCCACCAGTATGGCGTTCAGGTAGGCCGTGGGCACGCCACCCCCCTCGCCTGCTGTTTGTGCCGTGGGGGCTGTGCCGGGTGCCGGGGCATCTGCCTTAGCGGCTTCCGCTTTCACATAGGCCAGAATGTTCATTATCTGGTCGTCTGTGTAGCTGGTAAAAGCCGTCATCTGGCTTTTGTTGTACTCATTATAAATCTTGTTGGCATACTCATCGCCACTGGCAATCATTCTGGCTGGGTTGCGCACCCAGTCCTTAATCCATTGAATGGAAGGTGCACGGTCCTCAATCCCGGCCAGGGCAGGACCCACCAGCTTCTGCTTCACGCGATGGCAAGACTTACAGTTGCCATTGAACAACGCCTCGCCCGCGCTGATGGCAGCCGGGTCGGTGGAGATGTCTTGTGAAACAGCAGGAAGTGAAAATGCAAATAGTAGAATGAGTGTAGCGAGAAGTGAACCGGAGGATCGTTGCTGCATCATGATGTTTAGGACTTCGGTTTTATGCAAATCGCACAAATGTACATTCCGAATGCATCATTTCAAATTTATTTTTGGGGTGCAGCCATCACTTCAACTTGCACAAAAAATGATGCCTGCATCAACAAAATTGCACTTGCATTTCTACCTAAAAGTTGTTTGAACTTTACGTGTTTCAAATTATTTAGAATGGATTTAAATTACAATCCCATGCTAAAAAGAGGCGCTCCATTAAGTGATTTGCGATCAGCAACTTGCAACTTATCCACATGAGTCCGTTTGAATACGTTTCGGTATTGATATCCATTGTGTTGGGCCTGGGCATTACCCAGATTGTTACGGGTGTGGCCGATCTAATTCAACATAACAGCCGCACAAAAATATTCTGGCCGCATTTGTTGTGGGCTTTTCTTGTTTTCTTTCTTCACTTGCAGGAGTGGTGGCTGCTGTTCGACCTGCGGCATGACACCGTGTGGCGGCTGCCCGTGTTCCTCTTCACGCTGCTCTACCCCATCAACCTGTTCATACTGGCGCGCCTGCTCTTTCCATCCGACTGGAGCCTGGTGGCCATCGACCTCCGTGCCTACTACTTTGCCAACTACCGCAAGTTTTTCTTCCTGATTTGCCTGCTTTCGGTGCTGTCCATCATAGACAATACATTTATCTTGCAAAGGGCGCTGATGGATAGCTTGGTGCCGATATTGCTGTTAATATTATTACTATCGCTGATACGCTTGAACTACCAGCAGGAATGGGTACACCAACTGGTGGTGGTGCTTTTGTTTGTGGTGATGGTGGGGAGTTTCATTTGGAACTGGAACGTGTGGGTGCTCACGCACTGAACCCACTGCAGACATCAGAGTATTCTACGGGCACCGGTAAAAAGGTGTGTAAATATTTTTGTTTCCGCCTGCAGAATTCCTTCTTCCATCAGGTGGTCTACACGCACATGGCCACTGGCATGTATGATTTTGCCATCGGGCAGCGCTATGCCCACATGGTTTACCGTCTCATTGTCTTTGCCAAAAAATACCAAGTCGCCTGGTTGAATTTCATCAAAGTTCTTTAGCTTTTTCCCTTGCATGTATTGCTGGGCCGCATCGCGCTGCAGCGTGTGGCCCGCCAGTTTGTAAACCATCTGCACCAACCCCGAGCAATCTATACCAAAAGGGCTTTTGCCGCCCCACTGATAAGGCGCGTTGAGGTATTTATAGGCCATGGCCTTCACGTAATCAAAGTCTCTTCTTTGTCCCAGGCTTTTGGCCTCGCCATTAAACGCAAACTGTTCCTCCATTTTAAAAAGCTCTGAGCCGGAAATGGGAACGATGCTACCCAATACAATGGTTAAGGGGCTCTTGCGATACAAGATGCTGGCAGTTACATCGGTAGTAATCTTGAAGTTGGCTACATTAATCTGGTCGAAGTATTCTTTGCTGATGTCGTGATGCTGCCTGGCATCAATCCATCCTTCGTATTGATCGGCATAGATGCGAATGCGCATCCACTGCCGGTTGGTGGAATAGTCCGTTACCTCGTAGTGGTCGCCAAATAACAACTGGGTCACCTGTTCGGTCCGGTGGTCGGGTTCCTTCCGAACGGGTATCAATGTTAGTCGGCTAACGCCATGTTGCAGCACACCACTCATTTACGCCAGTTTAATCCTGCTCAGTTCTCGTTTGATATCTTTCTCCTTGATACTCTCCCGCTTGTCGTGGGTTTTCTTTCCGCGGGCGAGGGCAATCTCCAGTTTCGCCAATCCCCGGTCGTTGATAAACAACCTCACCGGTACCAGTGTAAGGCCTTTCTCCTCCACTTTCGCCTCCAGCCGCCTGATCTCCTGCCGCTTCAACAACAATTTGCGTTCGCGCAGGGGCTCGTGGTTGTAATGGGTGCCCTGCGTGTAGGCCGAAATGTTGATACCCTTTACAAAAGCTTCGCCCCCCGAAAAATAGCAATACCCGTCCTGCAGGTTTACCTTGCCCTCGCGAATGGATTTTATCTCCGTTCCCATCAACGCCAGTCCTGCCACGTGCTTCTCGAGAAACTCGTAGTCGAACGAAGCCTTTTTATTGCGCACATTAATATCCTTGGCAAACCGGTTTTTTGTCATACCCCCATCACGGCTTTGTAAATAAGCGTTTTAGTTTTTCTTTCTTCAACATCTTTTGGCCGGTGCGGCCCGTGGCGATCAGCCGCTGTTCGGTACGTGCTTCTATCGCACAAAACAGATCCATTCCCTCTACCCGCTCCACGCGGGCTGTAAAGATAACTTCTTCGCCCACAAAAGCAGGGCTTCGATGCTCAATAGTTAAATGCGTACCCACACCCTCCTCGTCTGCCTCGCGCATTTCAAGAAAAAACAAACGCGAAGTCCACTCCATATCGCGTGCCAACGCAAAGGTGGCATAAACCGGATGCAATAACTGGTTATTAAATATGGCGCAGTCATCCGGAGTTACCGTTTTCCTGAACTCTTTTTCATCGCCCGGTTTAAAAATTAATTTCATTTATTGATAAATTACAGGTTCATCGGCACAGGTAATACTCATTTCTTTTTATCGGAGCTGTTGGTGCGTTGGTGCATGGAGATTTCATGATGTAAACAGCAGCCTTGGTTGGCATCTTATTCTGTGCCCATGGCCAGGTAAGGTACGGGCGCCACGGAAAGGTCGGCAAAAATACTTTTTTGATATTTATAATGAGCGGCCATGGCGATCATGGCGGCATTATCAGTACAGTATTGGAAGGCGGGCACAAAAATTTCCCACTGGCGGGCGAGGGCCGTTTCCGCCAGTCGTTTTCTCAGATACGAATTGGCTGACACCCCACCGGCAACGGCTACGCGTTGTATGCCCGTTTGCTTTACGGCTAATTCCAGTTTGTGAAGCAACATGCCCACCAGGGCCGCCTGAAAACTCGCGCAAATATCGGCCCTGTTTTTCTCTACAAACGAGGCATCTTTTTTTGCTTCGTCTCTCAAAAAATACAGAAAAGCGGTTTTGATGCCGCTGAACGAAAAATCCAGGCCCGGTACGCTGGTTGGGGGAAAAGCGTAAGCCGATGCGTTGCCCCCCTCTGCATACCGGTCGATCAACGGCCCCCCGGGATAGGGTAAATTCATCATCTTGGCTGCCTTATCGAAAGCCTCGCCCACGGCATCGTCTTTGGTCTCGCCTATCACGGTCATATCCAGGTAGTCGTTTACCAAAACGATCTGTGTGTGGCCTCCGCTTACCGTAAGGCAAAGAAAGGGGAACCCGGGGCGCGGCTCATCAATAAAGTGCGCCAGAATGTGGGCCTCCATGTGGTTCACCTCTATCAAAGGCAAACCCAAAGACCACGCCAATCCCTTTGCGAAGGACGTGCCCACCAGCAACGCACCCATCAAGCCGGGGCCCCTGGTAAAGGCCACCGCATCTAATTGCGCGGGCGACATACCCGCCTGGGCAAAACTTTCCTTCACCACTTGCCAGATGTTCTGCTGGTGGGCGCGCGATGCCAACTCAGGCACCACGCCTCCGTATTTCTGGTGCACGGTTTGCGAGGCAACTACATTATTAAGTACCTTGCCTTGCTGAATGATGGCCGCAGAAGTTTCATCGCAAGATGACTCAATGGCAAGGATAATGGGATGCATGGGTGGGAAAAATGAACTGGCAAGTTATTAAAATTAAAGTTTTCCGGTGGCTGCGCGTATCAATTCTGTACGGGGGATATTTTACGCTGGTTATTTTTCTAAGTCTTTTCTTTTTGTTTCAACTACCCTTCGTGCAGGAGCGCCTGATTGGCCGCTATACTCGCCTGCTCTCCGAACAGACGGGATTCCCCGTTAGCTTTCAATCCATCTATCTGTTATGGTACGACCATGTTGAAATTACGGGTCTGCGCGTGGAAGACCCGGAAAAGCATACCATGATTGAGGCCGGGAATTTACAGATCAACTTCCGCATCAGCAGCTTGCTAACCGATAACCAAGTGAATATCGATGGTGCCACCCTGCACGGTGTGGCGGTAAACCTGGTGAAAATTCAGGAGTCGGATACGTCCCGCGATCTGAATATCAATGTTTGGATCAGCAGACTCAATCAGGGAGGCGGTGGTGGTGGAGCCAGCCCGAAAATCAATGTGGGAGAAATTGCGCTTACCGAATCGCGGTTTGTTTACAACGACACAGATCACGATTCAATCGAGGGCTTCGACTACTACCACTTCGATGTGGACATTGTGCACGGAGAACTAGATAACTTCCAGGTAATAGGCGACACCATTCAGTTTAATTTAAACGGATTGCAGGCCACAGACGCTGCAACCCGGCTGGGTGTTCATTCGATGCAAACCTATTTTAGGATCTCGCAAAGTTCAATGGAGTTTTTGAACCTACGGCTGGCAGCCGGCAAAAGTGTAGTAAGCGATACCATCGTATTTACATACCGCAGTCAACTAGACCTTAACGACTTCAATAACAAAGTAAACATACGAGCGCGGCTACGCAACACTTCGCTCCACCCCGAAGACCTGGCGCTCTTCGCACCAGAAGCCCGGCAGTTGCAACATCCGCTGCAAATCAATGGAAGCCTTACGGGAAAGATATCACGCCTATTTATGCGCGACATGCAATTGAAGTATGGCCAAACCCAGATGACGGGTCGGTTGAATATGGACGGCCTTCCTGCCCTGAACGAAACCTTCATCACCTTACAACTCAACCAAAGTGAAACAGACATCCGCGATCTGCAGTTTGCGCTGGATGATGAGGTGTATAACCGGTTAAGACCGCTGGGACGTTTTAAGTTGAATGGAACCTTCACGGGATTTTTCAACGACTTTGTTGCCAATGCCACGCTTCAAGGCCCGATAGGCACCATTAAGTCAGATATCAACCTGAAAATTAACGAAGCGAACCCGGATCTTTCTACCTACCGGGGTAGCCTCGCACTCACCCAATTCAACCTGGGCACATTTCTGAACGACACCTCTAATTTTCAAAAGGTGACGCTGAGAGGCAACATCAACGGACGAGGCCTCAGCTATTCATCGGCCAACTTTCTACTAACGGGCACCATCCAAACGCTTGGCGTGCGGGGCTACACCTACCGAAACATAGCAACCAATGCACGCCTGGCCAGCCAGTTTTTCAATGGCAATGTTTCTATCGATGACCCTAACATACGCCTCCAGGCCAAAGGATCACTCGACTTCCGCGATCAGAAAAATGAAATCAATATTGAGGCCCAACTGGATTCCGTTTGGCTGCAGCCGCTCGGCATTACGCGCGAACATCTTTTTCTTCATTCTTTTGTAGACATTAATACCAAAGGACTCAAGTTGGATAGCTTATTGGGCGATGCCCTGTTCAAAAACACCTATGTGGAGTACCTTGACAACACTATTTCGCTGGACTCCATTCACGTATTCTCCGAAAAAACAGATACCGAAAGAAGTTTACGGATACGCAGCTCGCTGCTGGATGCTTCCGTGCAGGGTAACTATTACCACTCCGCGCTCTTCGAAGACGTGGCGCGCCTGGCCAAAGAACTGACCATTAGTTTGCAAAACAACGAGGCGGCACTCAAAGAATATTACCAAATACAAAGGCCAGCAAACGCATCGTACAATGCACGATTCAACGTACAACTCCACAACATTAATCCACTTACCGAACTGGCAGGCATCGATCTGCAACTTTCCAAAGGCACATCCCTGCAAGGGAGATTCTCCAATGGATACACTACCATTTTACACGCCCTGTCGCATATCGACACACTTGTGTTCGAGGGTGTTCAATTCCTTCAAAACGACCTGGAACTAACGGGCTCCAAACTTCGCGATAGCGCTACCGTATTGGCCCTGCTTACCCTGCAAAGTCGGCAGCAGTCAATCACCAACCAACTACGCACCAAAGACCTGTTTGTGGAGGGAATCTGGAATGAAGACCATGTGGACCTGAGCCTGAACATTGACCAGGATGGACTTAACAACAAACTCAGAATCAGATCGTCCATCGACTTTTTGCGCGACACAACCCGCATCAAAATACTGCCCTCGCGCATACAGGCACTGGAAAAACTGTGGACCATCGATCAAGAAAACTATATACTGCTACATAACAACCAAATCATTGTGCACCAATTGATGGCCCAGCACGATAACGAATCGATTTTGGCGGATGGAGTCATCTCCGCACGCGACACCGAAACGTTCCGCATCATTGCCAAAGACCTGAACCTGGATTTACTAAATGCCATCAGCAGCGAAAGTTTCTATGGCATTGCCAACGGAACGGTGGCCACCACCGGTTTGTTGGGCCAGCCAACCGTACAAAACGACATTGTAGTGCGTGACCTCACCATAAATAATTTCCTGATTGGCGATGTGAATGGCACCACCACCTGGATTCCCGAAAAGCAACAGTTCGATATCAATTTTTTTATCGATCGGTTGTCTGAGCGCATAGTAAACATTCAGGGGTACTATAATCCTTCAGAAAGCGAAAGCCCCTTGCACATTGATGCCCTCTTTAGCAAAGCCAAACTACAAATACTGGAGCCCGTATTGCGGGGCATCTTCTCGAAGATTAATGGCGACCTTACCGGCCGCTACCAGATTACCGGATCTTTTGCACAACCCAGCGTGCGTGGCGAGGGTAAAGTTGAAAAGGGCGAGATTCTGATTGACTACCTGCAGACGTTTTACAGGTTTACCGGAACACTGGAGATGACACCCACGCAATTTGTTTTCAAAGATTTTGATGTAACCGATGCCTTCAATAACAAAGGCACACTCAGTGGCTACATTGCACACAAAGACTTCAACAAATTCAGGCTCAACCTCGATGGCACGTTTAACAATTTCCAGGTGTTGAACACCACGGCCAAAGACAACAGTCTTTTCTATGGGCAGGGCTATGCCACCGGCCGACTGAATATTTTCGGACCATCCTCTAACCTGAAAATTTCCGCCACCGGGCGCACCGAGAAAAATTCAAAAATCTACATACCGATTAGCGGGGCGGAAGAAACAGAGAAAAAAGATTTCATCTCTTTTACACACTTTACAGACACCACTCAGCAAACCGCACCAGTGGAGATAAAAAAACAAACAGAGCTGACGGGCATCACCATGGATCTGAACCTGGACATTACACCCGATGCTTATGCTGAAATTATCTTCGACATCAAAGCCGGAGACATCATTCGCGGGCGGGGCAATGGCGACATCAAGTTGCAACTCGATACAAAGGGCGAATTCAACATGTTCGGGCTGATAGAGTTTACCGAGGGTGCCTACAACTTTACGTTGTACGACATTGTAAACAAAGAATTTTACATTAAGCCCGGAAGCCGCATTACGTGGTATGGCGACCCTTACCAGGGCACCATGAATATTACCGCAGGTTACCGCCAGCTATCTTCGCTCTCGCCCATCTATACCGATGAGCGTTACATCTCCGCGCCCGCCATACGCAGAAAATATCCGTTGGAAGTAATTCTCACGCTGGAGGAAGCCATGCTCTCCCCGTCCATCAAGTTTGCCATCAGAGGCATTGATTTGCCCGACAACGTGGTAGTGGAAGGGTTGCCTCCGGTTCGGCTCAATTTCGATTTCAATGCCTTCCTCAACAAACTCGATGAGCAGGAACTGATGCGGCAGGTATTTAGCCTCATTGTGTTGCGCAAACTTTCGCCACCCGATGCCTTCAGCACCAGCGGGTCGTTGGCAAACAGTGTGAGCGAACTGCTCTCCAACCAATTGAGCTACTGGCTCACACAGGTAGATCAAAACCTGGAAATAGACTTCGATATCGATTTGGGGTCCCTCGATCAGGAAGCTTTTAATACCTTTCAGTTGCGACTCTCCTACTCCTTTTTAGGCGGCCGCCTGCGCGTTACGCGCGATGGCACGTTTCAAAATCAAAACCAGGTGCAGCAAAGCGTAGCCTCGTTGGCAGGCGACTGGACAGTGGACTACCTACTAACCCCTGACGGTAAGTTTAAAGTGAAGATGTACAGCCGGTCTAACGTAAACGCTTTGAACCAGTCGCTGGGTGCGCAAACAGCCGTAACTACCGGGTTCAGCTTAATGCATACCCAAAACTTCAACGAAGTGCGCGACTTGTTGCGGTTTGCCCGCGAAAGGCGCAGAAGAGAAATGGAGGCCCAAGAGGAAGAAGCCGAATACGATGGCACGCTGTAACCTTCTTTTGCTTTTACTGGCGGTCTACACCATAACGTCCGTGGCTCAGCCTGCACCTGACACCGTCCGTCAACCGTCACAAAAAAAAATCGTACTTACCGTTGCCGCAGCTTCGGCACTATATGTCGGCAGCATGATTACGTTAGACCAGATTTGGTACGAAGGCAAAGGCCGGCAGTCGTTTCGCTTTTTTAACGATGCAGCCGAATGGAAACAGATGGACAAGGCCGGCCACATCTATTCGGGTTATTACGTCAGCGCAGCCACAAAAGAATTGTTAGCTTGGTCGGGCTTACAGGAGCAGAAATCGGTGTGGATAGGTGCAGTCGCAGGGTTTGTAATGCTCTCATCCATCGAATATTTTGATGGCCGTTCCCTGGCCTATGGTGCCTCCGTATCTGATGTGGGCGCCAACCTGGTGGGCAGCGCGCTTTTTCTTGCGCAGAGTCGCAGGGGTGGTGCCCTCCGTCTGCAACCGAAATTTTCTTTTCATTTCACCGACCTGGCAGCACTGCGCCCCTCGCTATTAGGACATGGTGCAGAAGAAATCATAAAAGACTACAACGGCCAAACCTACTGGTTCTCGTGGCAACCGGTTACCCGCCCGGAAAGTCGCTGGCCGCACTGGCTGGGCGTTTCGGTAGGCTATGGCGCACACAACATGATCTATGCGCGCGATGAGCAAAACCAAAGTAACGGCTGGGATCCGCATCGGCAGTATTATGTAAGCGTTGACTTGTTTACCCATGCTTTGCCGATAAAATCGAAAGTACTGAAAGGCGTTCTATCGGTTTTTCGAGTGATCAAATTTCCGGCCCCGGCCATGGCGTTCTCCCGCAAGGGAGTAAAGTTCCATCCATTCTATTTCTAAAATAAGAGCGGCAGATTTTGTACTTTGGGCATTCAAACCCGAGCCTATGGATGTAAGTCTGTTCATGCGCAAATACTCCGAGGAGTTAGGCGTGCAATACACCGAATATTCACCCGAACATTCTATTATCATTGTGCCAGTTTCTGGCGGGCGTTACCAAACCGTAATTGGCACGGTGCGCCAAAGTGAATTGTACAACCGGCCGCTGCTGGGTTTCCAATCGAAAGTGTGCCCCGTTCAGGCAGGTATCGACTGGCAAATGCTGCTCGAGCAAACCTCCTACTTCAGCCATAGCCGTTTCATCATTGCCGACAACTACCTGCAAGTGGAGGCAGTGGCCTCGATGGATGGAATTACTGAGAATACACTGAAGGAAATGCTGCAGGAAGTAGCAAACCTGGCCGATCAATTTGAGATGAAGCTGACCGGTGCCGATGTGCACTGAATTCTTTTGCTGCTGATTTCGTACCTTTGCCCCGCAAGCCGTCTTATCGTACTGGTGGTAAACCATCAGTAAGGAAAGTCCGGGCAACGCAAGAGCATCGTACTTCCTAACAGGAAGGTGCTGACGCTAAAGGTCAGCAACAGATAGTGCCACAGAAAACAAACTACCCTGACGCTTGCCGCCAGGGAAAAGGTGAAAAGGCGGGGTAAGAGCCCACCGCTCTGATGGTGACATCAGGGGCATGGAAAACCTTACGAGTTGAAAGGCCAAATAGGCCCCGAAGCGTGATTAGCTCTGGTCCAGGTTACTTCGGCAACCTTTCGGGGTGGGTAGGCTGATTGATCCTGGCGGTGACGTCAGGACCAGATAAATGATAAGAGCTCCGGTGGTTTCACCGGGGTGACAGAACCCGGCTTACAGGCTTGCATTTTTTTCTTCCCTACTTCATTGGCATTTCACCAACCGCCTGGTGTTGATCGGGGAGTTTCGCCCGGTAATTCTTCTTTGACTTGGCCAACACAACCAACATCCCATCTTCCGTGTCTGCCATTTTCTATGTATCCTGCATAAAATTTTATCCCATTTCGCCATGCCCAAAATTCTGCTCATAGAAGACGAGGCCAGCATTCGTGCCGTGCTAAAAGACATTCTGAAAGATCAAAAAGACCTGAAGCTGGAGGTGGACGAAGCGCGTGACGGGCAGGAAGCGTTAGCTATGTTGGAGAGCAATACCTACGACCTGGCTTTTTGCGATATCAAAATGCCGAAGATGGACGGCATGGATGTGCTGCAAAAAGCGAAAGAAAAAGGCATAGTCACCACCTTTATCATGATTTCGGCCCACGGCACCACCGAAATGGCGGTAGATGCCACCAAGATGGGCGCCTACGATTTCCTGCAGAAACCGCCCGATCTCAACCGGCTGTTGATTACCCTGCGCAATGCGCTCGACAAGAATATGCTGGTGAAGGAAACCAAAACGCTGAAGAAGAAGATAGCCGGCAAATACGAAATGGTGGGCGAGTCGCAGGCCATGATGCAGGTGAGAGAAATGATTGCGAAGGTGGCTCCCACCGATGCACGCGTCTTGATTTTAGGCCCCAACGGGTCGGGAAAAGAACTGGTGGCCCGCGCCATTCATGAGCAGAGCCAACGTGCACAAGCGCCCTTTGTGGAAGTGAACTGCGCGGCCATTCCCAGCGAGTTGATTGAAAGTGAACTTTTTGGTCATGAGAAAGGCGCATTTACTTCGGCTGTGAAACAGCGCATCGGTAAATTTGAGCAAGCCGATGGCGGTACGCTATTTCTGGACGAAATTGGTGACATGAGTGCTTCGGCCCAGGCTAAGGTTTTGCGTGCGCTGCAAGAGCATAAAATTTCACGCGTGGGTGGCGATAAGGACATTGCCGTGAACGTGCGCGTAGTAGCCGCCACTAACAAAGATCTTAAAAACGAAATCAGCGAAAACCGCTTTCGCGAAGACCTCTATCACCGGTTGGGTGTCATCATTATTCGGGTGCCGGCACTTAAAGACAGGGCCGAAGATATTCCGCTGCTGGTGGACAAGTTTTTGGCCGATATTGCCCGGGAGTATGGAGCCAGAAAGAAAGCAATAGACAGAAAAGCGCTGGATGAAATGGCGAAACACCCCTGGACGGGGAACATCCGTGAACTACGAAACGTAGTGGAGCGATTGGTGATTATGAGTGGTGACCCCATCACCGAACTGGAAGTTCGGAGGTATATTTAATTAGACGAGAGGACAACTACACGCGGCTTTCAGCCACCCGCTTCTTCACCTCTTTTTTGCTATAGGTGGGGCAAGTATACTGGCTACAGGCAGACACAAAGGCAGCAAGCGCTATCAGGGCTAAAACTTTTTTCATGACGGTGGCTTTGGTTATGGACAAAAATAGGATTCTTTTAATTTTTTACAAATTCGAAGTAAGAATATCGCGGTTTAGCGAAAAAATCACCTATCTAACCAAAAGATTGCAACCCCGAATATCTGAGTTATCCATGCGGCCAAGTACCTCAAAGTAACCCTGTTCATCCTTTTTACCTAAATCCTGGGTTTCAATAAATGCGCAAGAATCGAAGTTGGCCAGGTCTATGATGTTTATGGCGCCTTGCTGGCGCATTTCAGCATGATCAAACGGGTCCTCCGGATCGCGCAGCAGTACCTTCATCCATGGCGGGCACTGAAAGCGCCCCTCCCCTGTTGAGTAGGCCTGCGACAGCAACTCCGTCATGCCATATTCGGAATATACGTTAGAAATTTGAAGGCGCGATTGCAGTATTTCGTGAACCTCCTGCCGGGTAAGCTCCTGCCTTCGCCCTTTCATTCCACCGGTTTCCATTACCATACAATGACTCAAATCCATGGAGTACTGTTCCGCAAAATCGAGCAGTGCAAAGGTTACTCCCAACAGCAAAACCTTGCGGTTACTGCCCCGAAGTTTGCCTAACTGCGTATGCAGTTCAGCCAGGTTGTGCAGATAAAATCCAGAAAAAGGCGACTGGCTCTGGTCGATAAAGTGCCGGGCCATGGCAATCAGAGAAGACCCCTCGCGCTCCAGGTAAGAAGGAAGCAAAGCCAAAACATGATATTGGTCGATCCGACCAAAAAAGTGTTCAAAAATGCGGAGGGAATGATGGAGGTAGAAATGGCGTTGCCGCACCGCATGGCGGCTAACAACCGACCCCGTGGTGCCACTGCTGGTAAAAACCACTTCCTCTGGCCAACTTCCCGTTTTAACCAGGCGGGACTTAAAGAACGAGATGGGTAAAAAGGGAATCTGATCGAACGATGCAATACGACTGGTATCCACTTTACGGTGGTACAGGTATTCGCGGTAAACGGTATTATTTGCCGCCTGGTATCGAAATATTTCTAATGCCAGGGCGTTGAAATCACGTTCCTGCAGCGTGTATAAATTGCCGACAAAACTTTTAAATGTGTTCAGGCGTTGATTATTTTACAAAGTTTAAAGGTATAAAATGAAGTTATCAGGCACCGGACTGTTGTTGATTTTTGTGAGCTTGGGCATGCTTTCGTGCTTCGATCCCCCTGAATACCCCATCCAACCCGAAATTGAATTCAGAGATGTGGTGTTCAAGCAATACCCCGACAACGAGGATTCGCTAATTGTTGAACTTTTCTTTCGCGATGGAGATGGGGATTTAGGTTTACAACCCTCAGAAACCGGATGCTATGGGTCTGAGGAAAATCCGATTTGTTATAACGAGAAGTTTAACTTTACTGTTACGGAGGGTCCTAACGCTGGCAAACGTCTGAATTACGCGATCAAAAGAACAGACCCACTTTTTGCCAGTTTACCCGACTACGTAAAACCTTTCGATTGCATTAACTGGGAACTCGAACGCAACAGTGCCAACCAGGTGATTGACACGGTTTATATTGAGTTAAACCCCAACCATTACAATATTTTTGTAGACTACCTGGTTAAGCAGCCCGATGGTTCGTTCAAAGAATTCGATTTTCGGGAGGAGTTTTGTTCTACGTATGATGGCCGTTTCCCCGTGTTGGCTAAAAATCTAAATCAACCAGGTCCGTTGGAGGGCGTTCTTCGCTATGGTATGCGCGGCACGGGTTTCCTGTTTGTGTTCAGCATCAAGACATTGAAGTTGCGCATACAAATCCAAGATAGGGCGCTCAACAAAAGCAATACCATCGAAAGCCCAGAGTTTACCCTCCAGTCTATTCGGGGTTGAGTTTAATGGCACGTTGCCTCAATAAAGGGGACTGAAACGAGTGGGGTCGACTTCGCGCATTAATTCATAAATCCGGTCGTAGACTTCTTCTGCATTGGGCTTCGAGAAGTAATCTCCGTCTGAGCCATAGGCGGGCCGGTGTTCTTTGGCTGTAATTGTTTTTGGCGGAGAATCCAAGTATTGATAGCCGGCTTGATCTTCCAACACCTTCTGCATCATAAAGGCGGTGGCACCACCCGGAACATCTTCATCGGCAAATACTATCCTATTGGTTTTTTTCAAAGATTCAACTATTGCCTGGTGCCTGTCGAACGGAAGCAGCGTTTGTACATCGATCACTTCGCAACTGATGCCTGCGCGTTCCAGTTCGGCAGCTGCCTGCATTACCACCCGGCACATAGAGCCGTAGGTAACAACGGTCACATCGTGGCCCTCCTTCAGCACTTCGGGCACCCCCAGTGGCACCGTAAACTCACCAATATTGTCGGGCAATTTTTCCTTCAGTCGGTATCCGTTCAAACACTCAATCAACAGAGCTGGGTCATCGGATTTTAGCAGCGTGTTGTAGAAGCCTGCCGCCTGCGTCATGTTGCGTGGCACTAATACATACATGCCGCGCACGCTGCCCAGAATCATACCAATAGGTGAGCCCGCATGCCACACGCCTTCGAGGCGGTGACCCCTTGTGCGTACAATCAACGGTGCCTTTTGACCTCCTTTGGTGCGGTATTGCAGGCAGGCAAGGTCATCGCTCAGAATCTGGATGGCATACAACAGGTAATCGAGGTATTGAATCTCGGCAATAGGCCGCAAGCCACGCAATGCAGCCCCTATACCCTGCCCTACAATGGTGCACTCGCGTATGCCCGTATCGGTAACGCGCAACTCTCCGTATTTTTCCTGAAGCCCGGCAAAGCCCTGATTCACATCGCCAATGCGGCCCACATCTTCGCCAAAAGCCAGCAGCTTATCTTCGCGTTTCAGGGCAGCATCAAAACAGGCTTGCAGTATTTCGCGCCCATCGCGCATGGGCGAAGCCTCCGAATATACCGGAGGCACCGAAACCACATTGAGTGCCGACCACTCGGATTGGCTGTGTAAATGCGAATTAAACCGGTCTGCATTCTCTGCATCATTTCTCCTGATCCAAGCGATCAATTGCTCGCGCGCAGGCCCCGGTTGGTTCTTGAGTATCCGGGCTGCTTGCCGTGCTGCTTTCATACTATCGAGGCGCAGCGGATTAATGGTTTTAACCAGGTTGTTTTTTATGTCGGCAATTTCTTCCTCGTGAGAGGCCAGTTCCAAAATCTTTACCAGTTCGCGCTGGTCGCGCTGAATGTCGTCTGTAAATTTCTTCCATGCCGCTTCTTTGGCCGCCTTGGCAGTGGCCTTCGCCTCCTTCTCCAACGCATCGAGTTCCGCTGCTGTAGCCAGTCCTTCCTCCTCGATCCATAAGCGCATTTGGCGGATGCAGTCGTATTCTTTCTCCCAATTCAGGCGTTCCTTGCTTTTGTAGCGTTCGTGCGAGCCCGAAGTTGAATGTCCTTGTGGTTGCGTCATTTCCACCACGTGCAACAACACAGGAACGTGCTCCTCGCGACAAACCTTTTCTGCCTTTTGGTAGGTGTTGATCAGTTCGAGATAGTTCCAGCCTTTGGCTGTAAAGATTTCAAACCCCTTTTCTTGTTGGTTGCGCTGAAAACCCGCCAGTATTTTAGAGATGCTGCCCTTGGTAGTTTGGTATTCTTTAGGAACAGAAATGCCATAATCATCGTCCCACACGGACACAAACATGGGTACTTGCAAAACACCGGCTGCATTGATGGCTTCGAAGAACATACCCTCGCTGGTAGAGGCATTACCAATGGTGCCAAAAGCAATTTCGTTGCCGTTGTCAGACAGTTGTTTGTAGTGCTTCAAGGCAGGATTCTCTCTGAATAATTTCGAAGCATAGGCCAAACCCACCAGACGTGGCATCTGTGCTGCTGTGGGCGAAATATCGGCACTGCTGTTTTTCGAGGCCGCCAGATTTTTGAACGCGCCACGTTCGTCAAGTAGGCGTGTAGCGAAGTGGCCGTTCATCAATCGGCCGGCAGAGGCAGGATCGGCCTCCACATCGGGGTGGGCATATAATTGTGCGAAATATTGTTCGAGTGTGAGCTCACCAATGGCGAGCATAAACGTCTGGTCGCGGTAATAGCCCGAACGGAAATCGCCTGGGCGAAAAACTTTGGCCATGGCAATCTGTGCTATCTCTTTGCCATCGCCAAAAATTCCGAATTTGGCTTTGCCCATGAATACTTCTTTGCGCCCCAGCAGACTTGCTTCGCGGCTCTCGCACGCGAGTCTGTAGTCTGCGAGAATGGCTTTTGCCTGTTTCTCGCTCGTGCGCGTTAAAGTTGCTTTTGTGCTCACCCGCTAACGTTTGATTCAAACCAAAAATAGGGAAAAAGAACCCGGTGATCAAAGCAGAAAAAATCTGCCAAATAATCTGTTACAATTGCGCGTTTTTCCGGAAGAAACGCACCCAATCTCCGGAAGAAACTTCTCGATAATTTTCGCAGCTTTTGAAAAGGTAGATGCCTACCTCCTCTCCGGCAATCGTCAGTGTATCGAAGTAATAGCCCGCATTGATTTCCAGTTCGTGGATTGACTGAGCCACTTCGCGTTTTGAAATGCGGAACACTTCTACCACCATGCTGTGGCTCTGGTTACCCGTTTTTACCGCGGCCGGATAGGGCCCGAGCGAGTAGACGCGGAAGCCTTGCAGGCGAAGAGAATACAGGTATTCCAACCCGTCCTGGTAGTGAAGATAGTTCTCCATGCCCCTGCGCAGCGAACCGTAAAAGGCGTAGAGTCCATTGGTTGTCATAGCGCTGAAAAAAATAAAAATTCCCTGCCGCAATCGTGTTCGAGTGCTATATTTGCGGGCCTTTGCGGCAATCCAACATTCATCGAATCATAACCTTTTTAACATTTAGCATCATGATCATCGGGGTACCCAAGGAGATCAAAAATAATGAAAACCGCGTGGCCTTAACTCCGGCCGGCACACAAGAATTGACCAAACGCGGACATGTGGTTTATGTACAAACCAAAGCGGGCGAGGGCAGCGGCTTCAGCGATGAAGAATACGCTGGCGCTGGTGCAAAAATTCTTCCCACAGCGGGAGATGTATTTGCCATTGCCGAGATGATCATGAAAGTGAAAGAGCCCATTGAGCAGGAATACGGGCTGATCAAAAAAGACCAACTGGTATTTACCTATTTCCATTTCGCATCATACGAACCGTTGGCACATGCCATGATTAAATCGGGTTCGGTTTGTTTGGCTTATGAAACAGTGGAGCGTGCAGACGGAAGCCTTCCGTTGTTGGTTCCTATGTCAGAGGTAGCAGGGCGCATGGCTATTCAGGAGGGCGCCAAATACCTAGAAAAGCCCTTGAAGGGTCGCGGTATTTTATTGGGCGGTGTGCCCGGTGTAATGCCTGCCAAAGTACTGATTTTGGGTGGTGGTGTGGTAGGAGCGAATGCTGCCAAAATTGCGGCCGGCATGGGTGCCGATGTAATCATTACCGATGTAAACATCAATCGCTTGCGTTACCTGGATGACGTCATGCCGAAGAACGTGCATACCATGGTATCTAACGAATATGTGTTGCGCGACCTGGTAAAGACCCACGACCTGATCGTGGGTGCTGTTTTGATTCCCGGTGCCAAGGCACCCAAGTTGATTACCAAAGACATGCTGAAAACCATGCGCCCGGGCACGGTGCTGGTGGATGTAGCTGTTGATCAGGGTGGCTGTATTGAAACATGCAAGCCCACTACACACGAAAACCCTACTTACATTATTGACGATGTGGTGCACTATTGTGTAGCCAACATGCCGGGTGCCGTTCCTTACACTTCTACGCTGGCACTTACCAACGCCACGCTTCCGTACGCCATCAAACTGGCGGGCATGGGCTGGAAGAAAGCCTGTCAGGATCATGCAGATTTAAGAAAAGGCTTGAACGTGATTCAGGGCAAGGTGGTGTATAAGGCAGTTGCCGATGCGTTTAACCTGGCATACACAGATGTGAAAGAATTTATTGGTTGATTTTTTTGGGGTACGTTTCAGCGGGCGGGCATGCAGGGCATGCCCGCCCGCTTCTTTTTTACCTTACGAAAACGGGGGGAAGTCGGGTAAAAAAACGGCCTCGCTGCCGCGGGCGGGCGCCTCGCAACAGTAATGCACCATGCCGTTGGTTACGGCCAGGTAACGCGCACCAATGGTCATATTATAAACAGCAATCTGATTAAATGCCTTCTGCGACAACTTAATGGAAGGCGATTTACATTCGATCAACATCCACGGTTTGCCATCACGGCTCCTGATCAGAATATCCGACCGCTTCTGGAGCTTGTTGTAGGTAAGCGATCCTTCTACCCGAAACAGCGACTTGGGGTAGTGATGCTGGTTGATTAGAAAATGAACAAAGTGCTGGCGCACCCATTCTTCGGGCGTAAGTACAATGTATTTTTTTCGGATGATATCGAAAATCCATACTTTTCCCTCCTCTTTCTTTAAAGAGAAATCAACTTCTGGTAGATTTAACCTAAACACTCGTCAAAATAACTTTCTTTTATGAAAAGCAAACAAGATATCGTGGAGAATTGGTTGCCCCGCTATACCGGGGTGCCACTGGAATCTTTTGGACAATATATTCTCTTAACCAATTTCGACAACTACGTAAAGAAGTTTGCTGAGTGGAACAACGTAGAGGTAAATGGGGTCGACAAGGCCATGCGCAGCGCCACGGCTGGAGGCATCACCATTATCAATTTTGGCATGGGCAGCCCCAACGCGGCCACTATTATGGATTGCCTCACGGCCATTAAACCCAGAGCGGCTCTGTTTCTCGGTAAATGCGGAGGCCTGAAGAAGAAGAATGATATTGGAGATTTTATTCTGCCCATAGCGGCCATTCGAGGCGAGGGAACATCGAACGACTATTTTCCGCCCGAAGTGCCTGCCTTACCTGCGTTTGCCTTGCAAAAGGCAATCTCCACCACCATCCGCGATTACAACCAGGACTATTGGACAGGCACTGTTTACACCACCAACCGAAGGGTTTGGGAATGGGACGAAAACTTTAAGAACTACTTGATTAAGATCAGAGCCATGGCCATCGATATGGAAACCGCCACTGTTTTTTCTACGGCCTTTTATAACGAAATACCCGCGGGCGCGCTGTTATTGGTTTCCGATCAGCCCATGGTGCCCGAAGGCGTGAAAACAGAAGCAAGCGATAAAGTGGTAACATCGAATTACGTAGACCTCCACCTAAAGATCGGCATTGATTCGCTCAAGCAATTGATCAACAACGGAATGACGGTAAAACACCTGCGTTACTGAGGTTTCTCTAATTCTTTGGCTTTTACCGATAAGAGCAGCACCATGCCAATAATGAAGAACACCGCCAACCCGAGCGCGCTGTTACGCATGCTGCCCGTTATTTGATTGATGAAGCCGTAAGAAAACGTTCCTACTACAATAGACAAGTTGTAGGTAACGTCATAAAAGCTGAAATAAGACGCGTGGTCGTGGGTATGGATGGGTATCAGTTTAGAATACGTTGCACGCGACAGTGCCTGGATACCCCCCATGATGAGGCCCACCACGAACGCCAGCGCATAGAACTGGAACTCGTTAGTGATGAGGTAGGCGGCAAGGCAAACAACTATCCAAATACCGATCATGATCATCAAGGCTTTTTTGTTTCCCTGCTTGCGCGAAATACGAGCAAACACCGTGGCACCAACCGCAGCCACCAACTGTATCACCAACACCGTGCCGATGAGTTTTGCATCGGGCAGTTGCAGCACATCGGTTCCAAACAGGGTAGCTAAATACATCACCGTCTGCACACCCATGTTGAAAAAGAAAAATGCCCAGAGGTAGCGCTTGAGCTGGGGCGAATGCCGCAGGTTCTGCCACACCTTACCGATTTCCTGGTATCCCTTTAGCCACAGGCTTTGCCCCTGCCGCACAGGATTAACCGACTCTTGCAACACCGAAAAAGGAATCAGTGCAAAGCCAAACCACCAAACTCCCGTAAGCAGAAACGAGAACCGCGAGGCCGCTCCGCCATCAGCAAATCCAAAAGTACCTGGATTGAGTATCATTGCCAGGCATACCACCATCAATATCACGCTGCCGTAATAACCCATGGAGTACCCCGTGGCACTGGTTGCATCGTAACGGTCGGGCGTTACTATTTCAGGCAGAAAGGCATCGTAGAATACCAGGCTGCCCGAGTAGCCCATGCTGGCCAATACCGAGCAGAAAATGGCCCAGTTAATATCTGCCGCATCTTTGAAAAGGCTGAGCCCCATGCAGGCCAGGCTGCCCACCAACACAAAGCCCATCATAAACCTTTTCTTTCGGCCCGCATAGTCGGCCATGCCCGAAAGCAGAGGCAACATGAGCGCCACCAACAAAAAAGAAAAAGACAAAGCATAGGAGTAAAGCACCGAGTTCTGCCACTCGTAGCCCATAAAGCTTACCACGGAGCTCTGGCCTGTTTTGGCTACCGCCTTGTAGTAAACCGGAAATATGGCGGATGTAATTACGAGCGAGTAAACCGAATTGGCCCAGTCGTACATGTACCAGGCACGCACCGTACGAGGGTGGTTGAGGGTGATGCTTGAATCACTCATCTTTTTCTCAAAAAAAGAAAGCCCCGATAGGCACCGGGGCTTTGCTATTTAAACATGAAAAAACAACTAGAATTTTTCTGTCTTCTGCTGTGTGGTGTACAGAATTTTGCGGGCATTGCCCTTTCGAAGTTCTGTTTCCACATCGGCAATGATACCTCTCTTGGCCTCGCTATCCACCTTTAACGAAACGGTTAGCTGATCGCGTTCGTTTTCAGCCAGTTTGTCTTTTTCGCGGTTTACCCAGAGAATGATGTCTTTCGGTTCGATGAAGACGTCTTCGGCCTGAATTTTCGGCTCTTTTCCAAACTGTTCTATTTTGCGGGGTTCGCCAATGTAGAGGTTGGTTACCAGCGACTTGCGTTGAAGTTTCCTTAACTGGGTAGCCTCTGGTATGCGCTGTTGTACCTCAATGGTTTGCTCGCGCAACTGAGTAGTTACCATGAAGAAGAACAGCAACATGAACACCACGTCAGGCATGGACGAGGTGGGGATGTCCTGCTTAACGTTGGCCTTTTTCTTAAACTTTGACATAGTCTTTCAGATTAAAATTATCCTCCCACTTTTGTCGGTTCAGCTATCGAAATAGCCATCGGAATCTCGTTGGTACCATCAGGGCGCTTGCCAAGGCCTTTGTTATAAATGGCCTGGTTTTCCGGATCAGACAAGTCGGAGGCGGCCTCGCGGAAGCGCTGGTTGGTTACGCCCGCGCGCTCCGACCAGATGTCGTAATAGGCTCCCTGGATCTTGTCCAGAATCTCTACAAAGCGTTTGTGGCTTGTACCACGGTCGGTTTTGTACGAAACAATGGCTTTCTCCGGGCTGTCGGACAGATGCGGGTCTGCACCATTGTTAAGAATAAACTTCTTAATTTGATCTTGCAACCCCGAGATGTCCTCCATGGGCTCGCCTTCAACCAGCAGGGCATCAGAAGAATTCACCTGTATGGTAAACAGGTTGTGCTCCTGAAATTTCATGATGGGCTGATTGGGGTCTGGAGGGGGTGGCAGCATCATCTGCAGACCTTTGTCGTTGGCAATCGTAGTGGTTACCAAAAAGAACGTCAGCAGCAGAAACGCAATGTCTGCCATGGACGCATTTGGTATTTCCGGTGTGGAACGTGCCATTATTTTAATGCTTTATTTATTTCAGAATAAATGATACCGAGTAGCGCACCACCAAATACAATGTAAAAGAGTATAAGGCCCGCGCCAATCAGTTTGGAGCTTGACTCATCCACGCCCAATGCCACTGCTTTTGCATTCACAGAAGAATCGGATAATGAATAAGCCACCAGGAAAACAATCACCAAAACGCCTACCGCGATTGCTGATTTACCTAATTCTTTCGGGTGCTTGAGCGCGTGCAGCAAGGGCAGCACAATAGCAGCGCCCAAAGCAACGAAGAAGAATACATAGGTTAAATATAGTCCGGCATCAATCATAGAGCGGATTATTTAGAAAGTTTGTGCTTCACAAGAATATCAACCAGTGAAATAGAAGCATCTTCCATGCTGTTCACCAGGCTGTCGATTTTGGAAACGAGGTAGTTGTAGAGAACCTGCAGAATCATACCTACAATCAAACCCCCTACAGTTGTAATAAGGGCCACTTTCATACCACCGGCAACAACCTGGGGAGAAATGTCACCAGCTGCTTCGATCGCATCGAACGCCTGCACCATCCCGATTACCGTACCGAAGAAACCCAACATCGGGCCGAGTGAAATGAATAACGAAATCCAGATCAAACCTCTTTCCAGGCGACCCATCTCAACACCACCGTAAGAAACCACCGATTTTTCAACCATATCAATGCCTTCAGGGGCGCGCATCAAACCTTGAGTAAAAATAGATGCAATGGGGCCGCGGGTATTTTTGGTAACTTCTTTGGCCGCTTCAACACCACCCTTCGACAGAGCATCCTCTATCTGGCTCAACAATTTCTTGGTGTTGACAGTAGCCATATTCAGCGTAATGATGCGCTCAATAGAAACTGCCAATCCTAAAATCAAACAAATAAGAATGGGCCACATGTACTCCACGCCACCTTCAATGAACTTTTCTTTGATCATCTGGTGGAAGCCAGCTTCTTCAGCCGCCTCTTCGGTGGCAGCATCTTGGGCTACCGGCTCGGGCTCGGGTTGAACTTCCTCCGCAGGAGCCTGTGCAGCGGTAGAATCAGTGGATGTGGCGTCCTGCGCCATCGCAGATTCAGCCCCAATAAATAATGCTCCTACAAGAGCAAACAAAGCAAGTAGTTTTTTCATGGTTTAAGGTTTAAGACATACTTTGAAGTCGCCAAAATTAAAGGTTTTGGTGATTTGTAAAGAAATTTTTGAAAAAATTTCTGCAATAGTATTCTACCGTTTCCAAGCTTTACCATACAATGCCCATTGCACCCGTTAGTCACGCAGAATTTTCTTTTGAACCAAAATTGTTGTTTGAATTGCAGGGCACGTATTTCGAAGTAGCGCCATGCCTGTGTTTGTTTGTTCCTAACACCGGTATGGTTTTGAAATACATCCAGCCTCCATTTCCCAACCTGCAAAAAGTTCTGAGTTCCGTCTGCACATTTAAGAATGTAAACGAAATACATGAGAAATCCTTTACGTTTTGAATCTCGGCCCGGTTAGGATGGGAAGAATAAAAAACCCTCCATCGCCCCGATAAACCGGGGCTACGGAGGGTAAAGCGGAGAGAGCGGGATTCGACATGGGCTCCGAAGCTTTAGCGAAGGAGTCACCTAAACCAAATGCCTGTTCCTAAACGCTATTCCCGATCCTGATTTTAAGTACTTCTCAAAATCCAATGCCTTCGACTGTTGTAAGAAAGCAGCGGAGAAGACCATTTGAACGGGAAGCCTGTGGCTGGTGTATTCCACGTAGCCTTTGACGTGGCGCTCCATACGTTCTTCCAAATTATGCGTGTACCCGGTATAAAAAGTTCCGTCTGCACATTTAAGAATGTAAACGAAATACATGAGAAATCCTTTACGTTTTGAATCTCGGCTCGGTTAGGATGGGAAGAATAAAAAACCCTCCATCGCCCCGATAAACCGGGGCTACGGAGGGTAAAGCGGAGAGAGCGGGATTCGAACCCGCGATACCCTTTCAGGTATACACACTTTCCAGGCGTGCTCCTTCAACCACTCGGACACCTCTCCTAAAAAGCCCACAAAGAAATAGATAAAATTGTTCGATAACAAACTATTGCGGTGTGACCTCGCCCGCCAGAGGCACTGCCATTAACGCACGCACACGGGCCGGGTCTTCATACTCGCCTAACAAAATCATTAACTTGGTAATGGCTGCCTCCAGGCTCATGTCAGAACCACTCACTACGCCCAGGTCGTTCAGCAACCGGCTTGTTTCGTATTTGCCCTGAATCACCATTCCACCCGGACATTGCGAAATGTTAACAATGATGATACCCTTTTGAATGGCTTGCCGAAGCAATGCAATGAACCACGCATCGGAAGGCGCGTTGCCCGAACCAAAGGTTTCCATTACAACTGCTTTTACCCCTTTTGTTTGCAGAATCGCCTCCACTACCGAAGCGCTCATTCCGGGAAAAAGTTTTAGCACCGTAACGTCAGGGTTAAACTTATACCACAGTTCCAGCATCTCACCTGGATTGGGGTATTTGATGGCGGAATAATTGTAATCGATTTTTACCCCTGCTGTTGCCAAGGCCGGATAGTTTTCCGACTCAAAAGCATCGAAGTGCATGCTCTCCACTTTCTTGGCGCGGTTGCCACGCAGCAATTGGTAATCAAAGAAAATACACACCTCCGGCACGGTAGCCTTGCCCTCTGTTTTGGAAGACGCAATTTCCAGTGCGGTGATGAGATTTTCGCGCGCGTCTGACCTGGGTTCGGTAATGGGCAATTGCGCCCCGGTGAATACTACCGGTTTGGCGAGTCCGCGCAACATAAAGCTGAGTGCCGAAGCTGTAAAAGCCATGGTATCGGTGCCATGCAGCACCACAAAGCCATCGTGCTGATGATAGTTGTTATAAATAATCTGCCCAATGGTTTGCCAATGAGCAGGTTGCACATTCGAGGAATCGATGGGATGATCGAAGGACACAACTGTTAGTTCCAGGAACAGGTTGCGCAGCGTAGGTAAGTGTTCCAGTATCAATGAAAAATCGAACGGCACCAACGTTCCCTGCGCGCTGTAGGCCATACCGAACGTGCCGCCCGTATAAATAATCATCACGCGCGAGCGTGGCTTTTCCGGCTGTGCCGTGTTGATGGAAATCTGCTTGTAATTCATAATACCCTCTGGCATAACCGCTAAGATTTGGATTCAGGACGTTGGTTGGCAAATAGCCTGGCTGCGTTGGAAGACGTGATGTACTGCAATTCCTCTTTGTTCATCTGCCTCAACTCGGCCACGCGCTGGGCTACCAGCGTAACATAGGCGGGCTCGTTGCGCTTGCCGCGGTAGGGCACAGGCGCCAGGTAAGGGCTATCTGTTTCCAACACCATTGCATATACATCTGTTTCGGGCAGCACTTTATCCAGGCCACCGTTTTTGAAAGTAGCCACCCCGCCAATTCCCAAATAGAACCCCAGGGCACAAATACGTTTTGCCTGTTCCGCGTTTCCACTAAAACAGTGAAACACTCCCGTCAATTGCTCGTCCATCAAAGGCTCCAACAAAGCAATGGTTTCGTCTATCGACTCGCGGCAATGAATAACCAACGGAAGACGATGTTTTTTTGCCAACCCCACCTGTATAATGAAGGCCTCCTTCTGTTGTTCCCAAAACGTTTTGTCCCAGTAAAGGTCAGTGCCCATTTCTCCCACTGCGGCAAACTTTCGCTTGTTGAGCCAATCTTCCACGAGGTAAAGTTCCTTTTCGAAATCTTTCTTCACCGAACACGGATGTAGGCCCATCATTGCCACGCATTGCTCCCGGTGTTTCAGTTCCACCTCCATCATGGCGTCCACAGACGTGTGGTCTATGTTAGGCATGTAAATTTTTTGAATACCCGCCTGCCACGCCCTTGCTAACGTGTCAGGCAAATCGTTCTTGAAATCGTCAGCGTAAATATGGGCGTGTGTATCAGTCCAGAAGTTCATGCAAAATTTCGTCTATGGCTTGGCACAGCAAATTAGATGGTGCGGACCAGTTCGCAAAACCGGTGTAGCGATTCGATTCGGCCAGGGCCGCTGTAAGGCGGAAAGTTTTCTGTGAAGCAAATCCGGCCATGCCTTGTTGTTGCAATCGCCTGGCCAGGTATTCTTGCTCGGTTTGGCCGGGCGTGGGAACAAAAAATACACGCGCCCGAAGCGCGGCCAAATCCATTATGGTGCTATAACCCGAACGGCAAATTACCAGCTTCGCCTGTTCAATAACCCTTGCGAGTTCAGTTGCCTGCAAATGCGCTTTTTCGTGCGGTCTGCTGGACGGATCCGCATCTTCCTGCGGCTTGCCCAAAATCATCAGGTACTTCAAACCCGAAGCAACTAATTGTGTACGCAGTAATTCTTCGAACACGGTACGCTGCGGTTCGGGACCGGAAAGGATGGCCACTACATCGTATACTTTGCCTTCAGCGGGTTGCTTTTCCATCCGCGAAAGCGTGCCCACAAACGTAACAGTTAATTTTGCAGGATTGGTTAACAGACCGGTGAGCGTTTGGCTGGCGGAATCGGGAACCCAGCAATGACGAAATTTTTGGATTTGTTGGTGATTGAAATACCTTACCACCGGCTCCAGCCATTTTAAAACCGGTGGCATGATAATGTTGAGTTGATGGGTAATGAAAACACTGGGCACATGTGCCGACCAGGCGCCATACCTGTTGTCTGAAATAACCAGTTGGAAATTTTCTACGCGGCATAATTTCTCGATTTGCCGGTGTTCTTTCCAAATGGAAAAAACAAAACGGGGCATCTGCCAAAACACCATCCACATCAACGGCCATCTGCGCGCATAGCGGGCGCCATAGGGTGCAATTTCGAAGCAACGCGCACCGGGCCATTCTTTCTTCAGCAACGCCAAACTGCTACCTGCCCCCGCAAAAGCCACCTCCACGCCCCTGCTATGCAACGCTTTGGCTACCGGCAAGCAGCGTGCAGCGTGGCCAAGTCCCCAGTCGAGGGGTGCAATCAATACCTTTCGGACAGGTGTTGGCGGTTTCATGTACATGGGGGAAGGGCACTAAACTGGTAGCCACGATTAGAAAAGTGCTGCAGATAGCGGGGCAGTGTGTGCATCAGGTTTTTTTTTGCCTTTAAACTGTCGTGAAAAACCACGATAGAGCCGTTGCGCGAAGCCCTGATGGAATTTTGCAGGCATCGTTCCGCTGGCAATGCATTGTCAAAATCGTAGGTGAGCACATCCCACATTACCAGTTGGTACGTGCGAAGAGCGCTAATCTGCGCCCGGGTTATGCGCCCGTATGGCGGCCTGAAAAGTCTGCCACCAGCCGGCAGCAATTGTTGGCACTGCTCTGCCTCGGCCAGGTAGTGCTCCGTTGAGGTGGCCCATCCATTTACATGGTGAAAGGTGTGATTACCCACCGCGTGCCCGGCAGAAACGATACGTTTGAAGATATCACCATGCTTGCGAATGTTATCGCCTATGCAGAAAAAAGTAGCGGTGGCTTTGAAGTTTTTCAGTTGCTGCAGCACCCATTCGGTGGGGCCGGGAATGGGGCCATCATCGAAAGTAAGGTAAATGGTTTTTTCGTGCGCAGCCCCGCGCCAAAGCAACTTTGGATAAAGAACGGGCAGCAATAATGGCGTGCGGAAGAACTTCAAGCAACCTGAATATCTACTTCAAAAATAAGGAAATACTGAAGCGAAAGACATTGCTATCCCACACGGCACGTCAGCATGGTGATATCATCGCGGTAGCCGTTGCGGCCTTTGAAACCATCGAGGTTCACAATGATGTCCTGGTGGATGGTTTTCAAATCTTTGGTATGATTTGTTTCGAAGTAACTAATGAGAGACTGTAAGCCGAATTCCTGACCTTGCTCGTTAGTAGTTTCAGTTAAACCATCGGTATAGAGAAACAAGGTAAAATCTTCGAGGCGATCGATGAACCCTTCATTGATAAAAGGCAGCGGGTGCATGGCGCCTAACACGGTGGAACCCTCTTCCAGCAACCTCATGCCTTTGCCGCGTTGCCATAGCAAAGGTGGGTTATGACCCGCGTTGACATACACCATGGTTTTCAGGCTGATGTCATAAATAGCTCCGAAGAAGGTAATAAATTTCTCGCCTTTGGTGTTTTCCATTACCTGGAAGTTCAGCGCCTCCACAATCTCGGTGAGATTGGGCGTTTGCCTTAGCAGCGTACGCAACGAAGCCTGAAAGTTGGACATCATCAATGCTGCCGGTATGCCTTTACCGCTTACATCGGCCACGCAAATCAAGAATTGGTTTTTATTGATGGGTACATAGTCGTAATAGTCGCCCCCTACCCTGTCGTGCGGCAGGTAACTTGCCTCTACCTTTAAGGCTTCGGTATACGGCAGTTTTTTGGGGAAGAGAAACTGCTGCACATCGCTGGCAATTTCCAGTTCTTTGCGAAACGCCTCTTGTTCCAATTGCCTGCGGGCCAGCTTTTTATTTTCGATGGCCACAATGATGATGTTGCTAAGCGCCTGTATGAACTTGATGTTCTCTTCCTGATCGTGATTACTGTCGTGATTGTTGAGGCCGCCCACAAATACCAAAGCCAGCGTGGAAGATTTATGGGCGATGGGTATTACGATATCGAACTCATCGAAATCGCAATGCTCAAACTCCGACATACGGTGGATGTTGCGGATGAGCTTCACGCGGTCGTCCAGGCGAATCTTGCTGTAATTTTTTTGAGTGCCAAACTGCACTTTGCAATTCCAGATCTCGTCAAGCACAAAAAGTGCCATTCGGGTAATGTTGAGATTGGAGCGAAGTGTAAAGTTGAAAATCTTGTACAGCGACTCTTCGGGCAAATTGCTGTTAATGGCTTGTGTGATTTCAAGCAGCGCGTTCAGCTCCAGCTCTTTCTTCTCTACCTGCTTCTTCAGCAACAACTCGCTCATCTGTACCAAGGGTGTTGAACGTAAAAATACAAATTCCCGGGTTACCGCTACACCTGCACCGCCCTCCCCTTCCACTTTGGCCGAACTACCAAAGAAGCGAAACCGATTGCAACAACGTAGAGTGAGTACAGAAATTGCAGAGCCAGAAAATTTACCCACGACCAGCCCGCACGGGTATTTGCATTTTGTTGAAGGAAACCGGTAACACTCAGCAGGAAAACGGCCTCGCCAAAAAACCGCATCAACCACAGCCAACCAAACAGTTTCCATTCCACCAAACCGCACCCGGCAGCCACCAACCCCACCAAAAAGCCGATGTGAAAAAGAGCAATAAAAACCGCCATTAGTCTGGCCGACAAAGAGTTATTGTGTTTCCACTTGCCTGCCCAGCGCACACGCTGGTGAATGAATGATGAAAGGCTGGCCAAAGGTTGCGTAACCGCAATGGCCGAGCCACTGAACAAAAACTTTACCGATCCCCTCCACCGAGCGGCCACTTTTCGCATCAAAAATTCATCATCGCCCGAAGAAATGTGTGCGTTGCCCGCATAGCCTTCCACTTCTTCAAAGGCCGGCTTCAGGAAAGCCAGATTGGCACCGTTACACATCACGGGCACACCCCAACCAAGCCCGGCAGCGGTAACGCCCGCCAGGCTGGCAAACTCCAACCACTGCAGGCGTTGGAACCAGGTGTTTCCTGGCGCCAGACTAACTGGCCCCACCACCATCTTTGTTTCGGGTCGAGAAAATGCACCGTTAATTTCTGCAAGCCACGATGGTGAAAGGCGCACGTCCGCATCGGTGGTCGCGATGATGAGTCCATCGGCCGCCCGAATGCCGGCCGTAAGGGCCGCCTTCTTGCCTTCCGCTCCCTGCAACCGAATTACCTTACCGGGGAAATTGAAGCGAGCAACCACCTCTGTTGAGCGGTCTGTAGAATGATCGTCTACTAAGATAGCGTTCCATTTTTCTGCCGGATAGTTCTGGCTGGCCAAATCCGTGAGCAAGTCAGTAAGATGGCGTTGCTCGTTGCGAAAGGGCACTACCACCGTAATCGTTCTGAGCTGGCCATCTGGTTTGCCTGCAGTTTCCTGCACCTTGGCCCAACCCAATAGCAGCCAGAGCAGCAATCCCGCGTAAGCGGCAAATACGGTAACTAACAAAAACGCCATTAGCAGATTGTGGTTAACTTTCGGGCCGAAGGCAAAATGGAGAAAAAAGCAACCAAAGAAAAGATTATTCTGGGCCTGGACCCTGGAACCAACGTAACAGGCTACGGTGTGATACTGGCCCAACGCAGTAAATTAACCTTGTTGCAATTTGGCGTAATACACCTGAACAAATTCGAGAGCCACGAATTGCGCCTTAAAAAAATCTTCGACCGTGTGCTTTCGTTGGTAGATGAATTCAGTCCTGATGAAGTGGCTCTGGAAGCACCATTTTATGGTAAAAATGTACAGTCGATGCTGAAGTTAGGGCGGGCACAGGGCGTAGCCATGTCGGCAGCACTGCACCGCGAAGTGCCCATAGTAGAGTATGCCCCAAAAAAAATAAAGCAGTCGGTAACCGGCAATGGCAACGCATCGAAAGAGCAGGTGGCCAAAATGCTGATGATGATTTTCAACCTGAAGGAGTTGCCCAAGTTGCTGGACGCCACCGATGCCCTGGCCGTAGCGCTTTGCCACCATTACCATAACGGAAAGTCGAAAAGCAAAGCCAAATCGTGGGGGGCATTTGTGAAGGACAATCCTTCGAAAATAAAAAGGGTTTAGGCTTCTAATCGGAGCAGCACATCCACAATACGTTCCGCGGTGCGGCCATCCCATAATTCGGGTATCTCGCCTTTCTTCCACTCACCACTTTTTAGTTTCCGGATGACAGGAGCCAGCGACTCAAAATTTTCCCCGATCATTTCGTTAGTTCCCACGGTAACTGTTTCGGGCCGTTCCGTAGACGTTCTTAAGGTTACGCAAGGCACACCTAAAACGGTGGTCTCCTCCTGCACGCCACCCGAATCGGTAATGACACCGGCCGCATTGTTGAGCAGGTAGATAAACTCAAGATAACTCAGCGGCTCCCGCGTATAAATGAACGATGGCTTTTCGGCCAGTTGGTCGAAGCTTTTTTGTGTGCGTGGGTGCACCGGAAAAATTACCGGCATGCCAGCTGCCTCGTTAATGGCTCGCATCCAACGCGCGAATTTTAATGGGTCATCCACATTAGAGGGTCTGTGCATGGTAAGAACCAGGTAGCCTTTGGGCTGAAGCGCCAACTCCTTCCACCAACCAGGTTGTTTAGCTCTTGGCAACTGAGCAAGTAACGTATCTATCATGGTGTTACCCACAAAAAAAATGCGCTGCTCGTTCACACCACTGTTTCGTAGATTTTGGCTGGCAATTAGCGTAGTGGTAAAAAAGTAGTCCGCGATGGCGTCAGTCACCAATCGATTGATTTCTTCTGGCATGGCCATATCGAAAGAGCGTATGCCCCCTTCTACGTGTGCCACCCGCGTGAGCAGCTTTTTGGCTACAATGGTGCAGGCCATGGTAGAGGTAACATCGCCCACTACCACCACCAAATTCGTAGGGTTTGCCACCAGGTCTCTCTCGAACTCCACCATAATACGTGCAGTCTGTTCCGCCTGTGTACCCGAGCCTGCACCAAGGTTAATAGCGGGTTTCGGAATCTGCAATTGCTCAAAAAAGACCTGACTCAGGCGATCGTCATAGTGTTGGCCGGTGTGTACCAACCGGTAACCAATAGAATGGCCGCCTTTCTGTGCCGCTTCTATGGCCCTGATGATGGGGGCAATCTTCATGAAGTTTGGGCGGGCACCCGCCACCAAAGTAATTTGCATTTTTCAGATAAATTGAGGGGCAAAAATGATTTTCTTTGCGCTCAAATAAAAATCACCCGGTGCGCAAACGAATCCTGATGTTGCTAAATGCTCCTTACCCTGCCGACATCAGGGTGAAAAAAGAAGCCGATGCGCTGATTGGTGCAGGTTTTATTGTTCACTTGCTGTGCCTTCGAAAAAAGAACCAGGCGGCCACTGAAATCTTTGAAGGCATTAGGTTGCACCGTATTGATGCCGGAAAAAACAACTACCAACTTGCATTCTGGGACGTTGTAATGTCGCTAAAATTCGTGCATCCACGCTTCCTCCGAGCCGGTAAAAGATTACTTGCCAGCGAAAAATTCGATTTCATCCATGTGCACGACTTGCCCCTGAATGGAACAGCACTGGCCTTGCGCAAACACTTTGGTATTAAAGTAATATCCGACTTTCACGAAAATTACCCCGAAGCACTACGTACCTGGTTTAAGTGGAAAAAGAACCCCGTTGTAAGGCTGAAGAATTACTTGTTTATGAATCCCGAAAGGTGGGCATGGTTCGAAAAACGAACTTGCCAACAAGCCGACCACCTTATTGTAGTCGTTGAAGAGATGAAAGAGCGGTTGTTGCAAACCAGCGGGGTGGTATCTGAAAAAATTACCGTTGTTACCAATACGGAAGACAAAAACTTTGTATTGCAGCCATTAGATACACATATCTATGGCAACCTTTCGGGAAAATTTATTATAACCTACAGTGGCGGCATAGGCCCACACCGCGGTGTTGATGTGGCTATTCGCGGCATGAAGTTGCTGCAAGAGCAAAGCGATATACACCTTGTCGTTGTGGGATTCGGCAGTAAGGCTGTGATGGAAAGCTTGTATAAGTTGGTGGCCGATCTTCAGCTGACCAATGTTCACTTTTTGGGATACAAACCCTTTTCGGTATTCTACTCTTACATGAAAATGGCATCCGTGAACGTGATTCCGCACCAATCGAACGGGCATACAGACAACACTGTACCTCATAAACTATTTCAGGGCATGATGGCCGGCAAGCCACTGCTGGTGAGCAGCAGTGCCCCGCTTAAAAGACTGGTAGAAACACACAAGGCGGGCGTTGTATTTGCCGCAGGCAACCCGGCTGATTTTGCCGAGAAGATTAAATGGCTCTATAACAACCCTGCCATGCAAGCAAAACTGGGCCAAAATGGCATCAAAGCAACAATAGAGGGTTCGCTTAACTGGGAACACACCCGAAATGCTTTGATTGATCTGTATCATTCTCTCTAAATCATCCCAAAAAATGACCGCCATCGAAGTTGCGCAAAAGGCAAAAGAGAAATATTTCATTAAAAGAAACTACCTGGCTCCGAAAGGTTTCACTTTGTCTTATATCGTCTATCGCCTACTAAGACCCTTTCTTAAAATTAATTATAAACTCTTTAAGCTTTTCCACCCAACCACACCCTGGACAACCCAAGCAGCTATTGATACCTTTTCACGGGTATTGACTAAGGACATGATAGGTTTTGAGTACGGCAGCGGATTCAGCACGATCTTTTTTTCGAGACACCTCAAACACATCACCAGTGTTGAACACAACCCAGCGTGGCATGAATTGGTAACCAAAAAACTAGCCGAAAGCGGACTTCATAATGTCTCCTATCACCTTGTGCAGCCTGCCACCCCCACGGCAAACAAAGATTATCGGTATTTGTATGAGCCATTTGGCTTAACTAGTTCTGATTTCCGGGTGCGCGCTGAATACGATGCCTACTTTTCTTTCATCGATCAATACCCCGATGAGCACTTCGACTTCATCATGGTTGACGGTCGAGCGAGGGTAGAGTGTAGCCTGTTGGCCATTGGCAAGTTAAAACCGGGCGGAATTTTTGTTTTGGATAATTCCGATCGCCCGCGGTATGCGCCAGTTTTTAGAGTACTTTCTACCTGGAAATCCGTAACCAGCACAACCGGTCTTTTCGATACCACCTTCTGGTTTAAGCCATGATGAAATTGGTTTATTGGTTCATCTACAACCCGCCTGTCAACTATTTTTTGCGCAGCCTGTGTAAACTGCTGGCCCCCCTAACTGGCTTTCAGCTTCCGCCTTCGGGTATTATCAAAATAGAGTTAACTGAGAGGCGGTCTTTCCGGATGGCGACAAACCAAACCAGCTACGTTACAAATAAACTCTACTACGAAGGTGCGCAGGCATTTGAATACACACACATTTTTGAACGCCTGATAACACAATGCAGAACTTTTGTTGATGTTGGCGCCAATACCGGGTATTATTCTTTACTTGCTGCTACCTCGGGGCCCACTCAGGTCTACGCGTTCGAACCATCGCCAGGGCCGCTGTATTACCTGAGACTTAACGTTAATCTGAACCATTTTTCCCGGCAAATACGGGTGTTTGATGTGGCCTTGAGTGATGAACAAGGTTCGCTAACGTTTTATTCTACGGTTAATGAGAAATACAACCTCGAGCATCATCTCGGAGGAATTGGGAGTCTGATTCCATCCAGAAAAAATCAAAAACCCATCAAAGTTTCATCCATCAAACTCGACCAATTTGTAGAAGAGGAAAAAATGAATTACGTTGACCTTATCAAAATCGATACGGAAGGGAGCGAACACCTCATTCTTAAAGGAGCTACCGAAACAATCAAAAAATATCAACCTATTATCATCTGCGAAACGCTGTTCAATAAGATCGAAAGTAAACTGGAACAAGAGATGAGTAAGCATGGTTACGTTTTTCTCAACCACACACCCAAAGGGTTAAAGCAGGTGCAAACCCTGCAAAGACAAGAGGACGATGGCGTACGGGATTGTTTCTTTGTTCCTCCTTCCAAATTAGATTGGGTAAAGTCGTGGATCATTACTTAAATTTCGAGGAACCACATCCCTACCCAATTAGGTACCATGGGCCTCGTTATCCGCCAAAGTATTTCTACCACCATTATTTCCTACCTGGGTGTATTGATCGGTTATGTCAACCTGCTTTATCTGTTTCCCCGATTTTTGCAGCCCGAGCAGGTGGGGTTGTTGCGCACAATACAAGATGCGGCCATTCTCTTTGCCCCATTCGCCCAAATGGGTCTGGCTCAGAGTATTTTCAGGTACTATCCGCTGCTGGCGAAAGACACGAAAAACGAAGCTGGTTTTATTAACCTGATATTACTGTTGGCGTGCGCAGGCTTTGGTTTTTTTCTGGTGTTGTTCTTCCTTTTTAAGCAATCACTACTCAACTACTTCCAGGAGAATGCGCATGACATCATTCAGTACACCACAATCATACTTTGGCTCACGTTTATTTTGCTGATAACCGCCTTGCTGGAAGCGTATTCACGCTCCCTGCTCAAAACCGTGTTCCCTAATCTTCTGCGCGAGGTAGTAGTACGTGTGCTGCTGGCCATATTAGTGCTTCTTTATTTCCAAGGTTGGCTCAGCTTCAACGATTTCATTATCGGAACAGCCTTGGCATATGTGGCTTGTTTACTTGCATTGATTCTCTATCTGGCGGCTCAAAAAAAAATGTCGTTTAGTATGGATTGGTCGCTGTTGCACAAGCCAGTTTTTAAAGAATTGCTGCGCTATAGCTTCTTAAGTTTTGCAGGCACAGCCGGTATGATCATCATTGGAAAAATTGACAGCCTGATGGTGGCCGCCATGGCCGGACTGACGGCCGTGGCCGTTTACACCACTGCTTTTTACATGGCAACCGTTATCGAAATACCCAAGCGCGCATTGAGCCAGATTGCCTTTCCGCTTATTGCCAGAGCATTCGAAAAGAACGACCTGAAAGATATTTACAACATCTACCAAAAAACGTCTGTCAATCAATTCATCATTGGCAGCTTACTGCTGATAGGTGTTTACATCAACCTCGATCATATTTTTGCCCTGATGCCGAAAAAGGAGGTGTATGAAGCAGGGCGTTGGGTAGTGGTAATAGTAGGTGCGGGTAAATTGATGGATATGCTCTTTGGCCCCAGCAGCGAAATCATTGTATTGTCCCGGTACTACTGGTTCAACATCATCCTGATTCTTCTGCTGGCGGTTACCGTGGTGGTAGCCAACAACCTGATGATACCTGCCTACGGAATTAACGGAGCAGCCGCAGGTGCCGCCCTTGCGTTGGCGCTATTCAATGTGGCGAAGTTTCTGTTTATCTATTTCAAACTACACATGCAGCCTTTTACAATCGCCACGTTAAAAGTACTAGCGATTGCACTGATAACGGTTGCACTGAATGATTGGCTGCTGGTAAAAATCAACGGCACCATTCCAGACCTTTTGTTCCGGTCGGCCGTTGTTACAATTTTCTTCGCTACCTTGATTTACGTCAGCAAAGCTTCGCCCGATGGTAGCGCCCTTGTTCACCGGCTGCTCACAAGACTGCGCAAGCGATAATCTAACTCTCTAACAACGAAATAAGTTGTTTGGTTAACGCTCTACGTGTATACTTTGCCACCTCCGCACTTTCATTAAACTGCCCGCTGTTCCACAATAGAAAATTCTCCTCCACAAACTTCTTCATCCCCTTCAAATCAGACCGATCAAAAATTTTGCCTGCCTTTGTTTCATTCAAAACGTCTGCCGCATCGCCCTCCACCGGGCCAATGGCCAGTATACGATTACGGGAGGCCAGGTATTCGAAAAATTTACCGGGCAGGTTTCCGGGTGCGAGCACGGTGTGTGCCAAAACAAGTAATTGCAGATTGGTAGAAGCGTAAATTTTAAGCAATTCACTATGCGGCACGTAGTCAACAAACGAGGTAACGTTATTCAACAGGTTGTCCTGCATCACCCATTGTTTAAACAACGAGTTCACCTGGCCAATAAATTCAATGCGCAGCCGCACGGCCATTTCTGGATTATCCGATAGGAGCTCTTTGATAGCCAGCATGGCAGGGCGCGGATCGCGCAGTTCATCAACAATACCGATGTGCCTAATAGTGAATTGGAGTGAGACAACCCGCGGGATTGTTGGAAAATCGTCTTCATCAAAGCCATTGGTAATCAGGTCTACCGGCCGGCCGCCTAATGCCTCCAGTCTTTTTACATGAAAAGGCGCTATGGTAACAACCTTATCGGCCGTTTGCAGCACACGCCTCTCTAACCGCTGGTGTTTTTTTCTGGCCCACTTAGTGAGCGACAGGGTATCGAGCAAATCCCATTCGCTCCACGGGTCGCGAAAATCGGCTATCCATTGAAGCGACTGATTTTTTTTCTTCAGTCGCAACCCGATGAGATGAATGCTGTGAGGCGGACCCGTGGTAATGATTTTTTCAATCTGGTTTGATCTGATCAGGTCGGTTAAGAACTGGGTGGCCGGCCTTACCCAAAACAAGCGCGGATCGGGAATAAAAAAGTTTCCTCGCAACCACGTACTTACTTTTTGAAAAAAAGATTTGTTACCAGTCGAAATAAAATCGGTTTGCTTCACACCCTTCTTGCCAAACAAAGCAGCCACCTTTGCGAAAAGGCCGTAGGGTTCCCAGATGGGTAGGCGCCACACTTCCACCAAGGGTGGCACATCTTTTTGAAGAGAGGGGTCTTGAATCGTGAATGATGGATTCTCGGGCGTAAATACAATGGGCTCCCAGCCGGCACGATGCAGGTATTTCACGAATTTAAGCCAACGCTGCACACCACTGCCACCGCTGGGTGGCCAGTAGTAAGTAACGATCAGCACTTTTTTATTGGGATGAGTGGGCTCCATGTGTGGTAGGTGTCTGCAAAAATTTCAGAATCGCTTCAGTTTGTGTGTCGATGGGCAGGGCATTGAACCAATGAAAATCAGGATCGCGTTTGAACCAGGTGAGTTGCCTTTTGGCATATCTTCGCGAATTGCGTTTCAGCAACCTGATCGCTTCCGCGCGATCGTATTTACCCTCAATAAAATCAAATATTTCCTGGTAGCCCACAGTCTGCAAGGCGTTGAAATGCCTGCGGGTGAATAAGGCCTGCACCTCTTCGAACAAGCCGTTGGCTATCATCTGGTTCACCCGGTGGTCTATGCGTTGGTACAAAAGTGGTCGATCTAACTCCAGACCAATCTTAACCACTAAAAAAGGATGCTGATGTTTACTCCTTTTCCGCAGTTGGTTGATGGGCAGACCCGTTGCCTGCAACAACTCGAGCGCCCGCATTAGTCGTTGCGGGTTTTGGGTATCCACTTGTTCAAAAAAAACAGGGTCCCTCTTTTTCACTTCTTCCTGTAACCAGGCCAACCCAAATTCCTGGTAGTTCTTTATCACGCCCCCACGCAAAGTGGGGGCTATCTCCGGCATGTCGTCAAAACCTTCGCACACGGCTTTAATATACAAACCCGAACCTCCGCAGAGCACCACGTCATTGTAAGTTGCAAACAGTTGATGGATGAGCGCGAGGGCATCTCTTCCGTATTGGCCGGCATCGTAACGTTGGTTAATGGAGTGCGAATGAATGAAATGGTGTTTCACGCGGGCAAGCTGCGCTGCATCTGGAGGGGCCGTGCCCACACGCAGTTCTTTAAAAATCTGCCTGGAGTCGGCCGAAACGATTTCCGTGTGCAATGCCTCTGCCACGGCAATGGCCAAAGCAGTTTTTCCCACGGCAGTGGGGCCCGCCATTACAATAAGCCGCTTTTGGTTCACGGGGCAAAAATCGCAATTTGGCAGTCGTATTTGGCAAATTTTAGAATTATCTTGCCACCAAATTCGCCACTACGAATGATTAAATACACTAACCAATTTCTGACCAAGCTGGAGGACATGATAGCGGAGTCGGATTATGTACTGCGCTACGAGAAGGGCAATTTCAAGTCGGGCTATTGCCTGCTGAAGGAGCAGAAGATCATGATTGTAAATAAGTTTTTTACAATGGAAGGTAAGATCAACGCCCTGCTGGATATTTTGAGGGGCATTGAATTGGATACCACCCGGTTTACAGAAAAGAGTTTAAAACTTTACCAGGAGTTAAATCCTTCGGAGGTGAAAGCCTGACGAAGGTTATCTGCCTTTAGGATGACATGAAGCGAACTACTCACCATATTGCTACTGCCCGGCCTCCGCGCACCTTGATGGAAGTTTACCGGATGCTTCCGGAAGGTACCCGTGCAGAAATAATAAACGGAGTTTTGTTTATGTCACCCGCACCTACACTGAGCCATCAGGATACGATCTTCTTGCTATCAGGACAGCTCTATAATTGGATCAGGAAAAATAAAATGGGTAAGGCATTTTCCTCGCCCATCGATGTGTACCTCAACAGCAAGAATGCCTTTCAGCCCGATATTGTATTTGTCAGCAATAAGAATTTTTCAATCCTGAAAGACGATGGCATTTACGGTGCTCCTGATTTTGTGATCGAAGTGCTTTCGCCAGGCACCCGGCAGTTTGATTTGAACAAGAAAAAATCTGCCTACGAGAAAGCGGGTGTGGCCGAATACTGGGTGGTAGACCCGCTTACCAAAGAGTGTTTCGGCTTTGCTGCCAGGGCCGGAAGCTTTGAGGCGTTGAAGAAGCAAAAGAACAAGTTCAAATCGCCACTGCTGGGGCTCACCTTCAAGCTGTAAAAAGTTTTGAAAGTCACCTTCCTTGGCACCGGCACATCTCAGGGCGTACCCGTCATTGCCTGTTCATGCACTGTATGCACCTCCCTCGACTATCGCGACAAGCGCCTGCGCACATCCATACATGTATCCATTAACGGACTTAGCCTGGTGATAGACACAGGCCCCGATTTCCGCCAGCAAATGCTGCGCGAAAAGATAAAAAAACTCGATGCCGTTCTGTTTACACACAGCCACAAAGACCACATTGCAGGCCTGGACGATGTGCGCGCCTACAACTTCCTGCAAAACATGGATATGCCTGTTTACGCCAACCGCGAAACACTGGCACAACTACGCACAGAGTTTTATTACGCATTCGAAAAGAACAAGTACCCGGGCATTCCACAACTCCACCTGCATGAAGTGGATGGTTCCCCCTTCGATATTGGAGATGTAAAAGTTACACCGCTGCCCGTGCGCCACTTAAATTTACCGGTGCTGGGCTTCAGGCTTAACAACTTCAGCTACATTACCGATGCCAACCACATTCCCGATGAGACGTACCGGCTGCTGAAAGGCACCGAAGTATTAGTATTGAACGCATTGCAAAAAGACAAACACGTTTCTCACTTCAATCTCTTCGAAGCGCTGGAGGTAGCTCACAAAATTGGTGCTGCCCGCACGTATTTCATTCACATCAGCCATAAACTGGGCCGCTACCAGGAAGTTGAAAAAGAACTACCCAAATCGGTAGCTTTGGCTTACGATGGTCTGGTGATCGACCTCTGAAAAGTGCATAACAACTACTTCTTTCTGAGGCAACTTGCCCTGCAGCTCAACAAGAACATAGCAGGCTATACCCTTGTATCGTGCTTTAGCCAAAGTAAGGACGAACTGGTGATGGAATTGAACAATGCCAGCCGTTCATTTTTTATTAAGGCCAGTTTATTGCCCACTTTCAGTTGCCTTTCCTGCCCCGCGCAATTTAGCAGGGCGCGAAAAAACAGCATCGACCTTTTTTTGCCGTTGCTCATGAAAAAAGTGGAGAGTGTTTTTGTTTTTGAGAACGAACGCAGCCTGAGCATACAACTAGAAGACGAGCACCAATTGATTTTCAAGATGCACGGTGCCCGCGCCAATGTACTGTACGCACATCAGAATCAGGTGAGAGAAATCTTCAGAAACCATTTAAAGGCCGATCTGGAAATCATTCCTACCCTGTTGCACCGGCCGATTGATTGGAGCAGGGCCTATTTCGATCAACACCGAGGCGATATTTTTAAAGTGTATTTTACCTTGGGCCGCGAGGTGCAGCGCTATCTGCATACCCGCCACTTTTCAGAACTGCCAGGAGACGAGCAATGGACGTTGATGCAGGAAACGCTGGCGCGGCTGAATCAGCCCGTATTTTACATTACCGAAGAGAACGATCAGCTTTCTTTTTCTTTGCTTCCAACCGGAACCATTAAGTACCAGTACCAAAACCCGGTTGAAGCGATCAATCAGTTCTTTTTGCTATTTGCGCAGCACGAAGTATTTGCGCGCGAGAGGAACAACACCCTGCGGCAATTGCATGAAAAAATCAAAAGCACGGAGCGCTACATTGCCGATAATACACGTAAGCTGGAAGAACTTCGCAACGACAAACATTGGCAACAGTGGGCTGATTTGCTGATGGCCCATTTGCACCTGGTGAAGTCGGGAAGTAAAGACATCACGGTGACGAATTTTTTCAACCACAACCAACCCACCACCATTCCACTTAAGGAATACCTGAACGCCCAGCAAAATGCGGAGGTGTTTTACCGCAAAAACAAAAACCTGCAGATTGAACGCAGTAAGATCGAAGAAGCCCTCGACAAGAAAAGAACACTGTTGGAAGCGCTGCAGAAGCAACTGGAAAAAGCCCGACAAATTAAAACACCCCAGGAGTGGCGAAGAGAGATGGCCGACATGAAAAAACCAAAAAAAGAAATTCAGGAGCGTTCACTCCCCTATCACGAGTTTGTGTACAAGGGTTTCCGAATTTGGGTGGGCCGCGATGCGCAAAGTAACGATGAACTTACGCTGAAACTGAGCCACAAAGAAGACTTGTGGCTGCACGCCAAAGACGTTGCCGGCTCGCATGTCATCATCAAACACCAATCGGGAAAGAAATTTCCTCAAGACGTGATTGAAAGAGCGGCCGCCCTGGCGGCCTATAACTCCAAAAGAAAAACCGAAACACTGTGCCCGGTGGCTTTCACCCCAAAAAAGTTTGTGCGCAAACGCAAGGGCGACCCTCCTGGTGCGGTTGTGGTAGACCGCGAAGAAGTGATACTGGTGGAGCCCAAACTTTAGGTTGTGGCTCCACGCGTAGGTTTATCTCACCACGTGCACCTTAATCATGTTCGAGCGACCACGTTCTTGTATCGGCATGCTGGCAAGAATAATAAATATGTCGCCCGTCTTTACATGGCCATCGCGCTTCAGTATGTGTTCCACGTCAGAAATGGTTTCATCTGTAGATGAAGCCTTATCGTAATGGTAGGCGCGGGTGGCCCACACCAGATTCATGGTGTTAATAATGGAGGGGTTGCTGGTAAATGCAAAGATATTGGCATTAGGGCGGTGCGAGGCGGCCTTGTAGGCGGCATAGCCCAACTGTGTCATGCCCACAATGGCTTTGGCTTTCACATCTTTCGCCAGTTTGCAGGCTGTTAAGATTAAACTTTCGCTCAGATAGTTAGGCGACTGTGGATCGATTTCCTGGTAGCGGAAAAAAATATTGCCCTGCTTCTCGACCGAGCTGATGGTGCGCACCATACTGCGGATTACTTCGATAGGGTATTTTCCTGCGGCCGTCTCTGCAGAGAGCATGAGCGCATCGGCTCCGTCCATAACTGCGTTGGCTACATCGTTGGTTTCTGCCCGCGTGGGCCGGGGGTTTTCAATCATGCTCTCCATCATTTGCGTGGCCACAATTACAGGCTTAGATGCCTTGTTGCACTTCTGCACCAGCATTTTCTGCACCATGGGCACTTCTTCCATCCAAATCTCTACACCCAGATCGCCACGGGCAATCATTACCGCATCGGTAGCGTCAATCACTTCATCAATATTTTCTAAAGCCTCCGGTTTCTCTATTTTGGCTACAATTCGTGTCGTTGATTTTTTGCTGTCGATAATAAACCGAAGTATCTCAATGTCTTTGGCTTTGCGCACAAACGAAAGCGCCACCCACTCCACCTTGTTTTTCAAGCCAAACTCCAGGTCGGCCATGTCTTTTTCTGTTAAAGAAGGTGCCGATACTTTTGAAAAAGGAAGGTTTATGCCCTTACGGGATTTGAGCGGCCCGCCATAAACCACTTCGCACACCACATCTACATCGCGTACTTCTTTTACTTTCAGTTCTAACTTGCCATCGTCAATCAAAATCATGTCGCCAACCTTCACATCTTTGGGCAGACCTTCATAAGAAGTGCTTACTATTTCATTGTTACCTTTCAGTTCGCGGGTAGTAATGATGAGCGTTTGGCCGCGCACAATCTCTGTTCCTTCAGCTACCTCGTTCACGCGAATTTTTGGGCCTTGCAAATCCTGCAGCAGGGCTACGTGTGTGCCCAATTCTGCGTTCAACTCGCGTACAGCATCAATTACTTTCTGGTGGTCTTCGTATTTGCCATGCGAAAAATTGAGCCTGAATACATCTACGCCTTCTTTTATGAGCGAGCGTAACATCTCTTTAGAACTAGACGCGGGGCCAATGGTGGCAACAATTTTTGTTTTGTTGTAAGCAATTCTTTCCATAATGGGGTTTCTTTCTGAAGTAGTTTGGGTTCAACAGGAATTACGCTCGCAGACGGCACGTTTGCGATGACAAAGTTGAGTACATGATATCACTAAAAAATAAAGTTGACCTTCGATTTTAAGGCCGCTAAAGGTAGGAAAGCAACCCATTCAATGGAAGGAATATTGTGCAAGAGTTCATGCAAACGTTTGCCCTTCATTTCTTCATCGCCTTGTGCCAACAAGACAAAGTCGAGATGCGGATATTCGGGCACCAGAAAAATATTTCGCGCCTCGGCTTCATAGGGCTGGTTGCGGAACAAGCGCACCACGTTAACAGCCGAGAGGTGGGCATAATGTGCAAAATGAAACTCTCCCGCTTTATCCGAAATCTTTAAGTCGGGTTTCTTCGCCAGCGAAACAGACAGGGCTTGGTTCAACTCCCAGGCGAGCTTGTAACCACGCGAAGAAGATCGAATGCCCAGAAGCTCAAAATCGTAGCTAAATTCAACGTCTAATCGCTTTTTTTTCATGCCGGGCATGGCTTGCAGGTGGGTTTTCTATGCCATCCAAAAAGTTTGACAATATTGCACTAAATCTCTTTATTTGCACTGTTTTTAAATACTCTAAACCTTACAAACATGTCTGAAATCGCACAAAAAGTAAAGCAGATCATCATCGACAAATTGGGCGTTGAAGAATCGGAAGTAACACCTGAGGCCAGCTTCACCAACGATTTGGGCGCTGATTCGCTCGATACTGTTGAGCTGATTATGGAGTTCGAGAAGGAATTCAACATCTCCATTCCCGATGATCAAGCTGAGAACATTGCCACCGTAGGACAGGCGATTTCCTACCTCGAGGAACACGCTAAGAAGTAAATTGCCGATTCCCCGCCTCTAATTTTTTTTATGACCTTTAAACGAGTAGTAATTACCGGTGTAGGCGCTCTTACCCCGATTGGAAACACGCTTCCCGAATATTGGGATGGCCTGAAGAACGGGAAGAGTGGTGCCGCACCCATTACCCGATTCGATACTACCCAGTTTAAAACCAAATTTGCCTGCGAAGTGAAGGGCTTCGATGCGGGCAACTTCATGGACAGAAAAGAGGCGCGCAAACTCGACCCCTTTGCACAATATGCAATGGTGGTTGCCGATGAAGCCATAAAGGATGCGAACCTTCCGACTACCGGACTAAACCCCGACCGCATTGGCGTGATCTGGGGTTCGGGAATCGGAGGGTTACTTACCTTCCAGGAAGAAGTGAGATCTTTCGCTGCAGGCGATGGAACACCTCGCTTTAACCCCTTCTTCATTCCTAAAATGATTCCCGATCTTAGCGCGGGTCATATCTCCATCAAATACGGTTTCCGCGGCCCCAACTATGTTACAGTTTCGGCCTGCGCCTCTTCTACAAATGCCATTTACGATGCCTACACGTACCTGAAGCTGGGCAAAGCAGATATCATTGTGTCAGGAGGTTCGGAAGCAGCCGTTTGCATTGCGGGGGTGGGCGGGTTCAATGCCCTCAAAGCCCTCTCCGAGAGAAACGACTCGCCCGAAACGGCTTCGCGCCCCTACGACAAAGACCGCGATGGTTTTGTTTTGGGCGAAGGTGCCGGGGCCCTTATTTTGGAAGAATATGAGCACGCCAGGAAGCGCGGAGCCAAAATCTACGCGGAAATAATTGGTGGCGGCATGTCTGCCGATGCGTACCACATCACTGCGCCCCACCCAGAGGGGCTGGGCATTATCAAAGTGATGGAGAATGCGCTCGAAGAGGCGGGCATCCGACCAGAAGAAGTGGACTACGTGAACACCCACGGCACCTCCACGCCATTAGGCGACATTGGCGAAATCAAAGCCATACAGAAAGTATTTGGCGACCACGCTTACAAAATGAACATCAGCTCCACCAAGTCGATGACGGGCCACCTGCTGGGTGCTGCCGGTGCCATAGAGGCATTGGCCTGCCTGCTCGCCATTAACGAAGGTGTGGTGCCCCCTACCATCAACCATTTTGCTGACGACCCCGAGTTGGACCCCCGACTGAACCTTACCTTCAACAATGCCCAGAAACGCGAGGTGAAAGTTGCCCTTAGCAACACCTTCGGATTTGGCGGCCATAATTTCTCTGTCATCCTGAAAAAAGTAGACTAATAAACAGAACACGGCTCGTGTGGGGTTTATTAAAACGATCGGGCAGCCCGTCTAAGAAAGAAAAGGAAAAACTAACCATGGCAATTAAAACCATTGCCGGGTTCACGCCTTCCAATCTGGCGCTCTACCAATTGGCCACCGTACACAGCTCCAAAGCCAAAGAAAAAGACGGCTTTCGCGAATCGAACGAGCGGTTGGAATACCTGGGCGATGCCATTCTGGGGGCGGCTGTTGCCGACTACCTGTTTAAAAAATACCCTTTTAAAGACGAAGGGTTTCTAACCGAAATCAGAAGCCGCATTGTTAACCGCGAGTCGCTCAACTTGCTGGCACGCAAAATTGGCATCGGCAGCATTGTGCAGTTCGATCAGAAAAACACCCAATTGCAACAAGTAATATTGGGCAACACACTCGAGGCACTGGTGGGCGCGGTTTACCTCGACAAAGGCTACCTGCGCTGTAAAAAGTTTGTAATCGATAAGCTCATCCAACCCCACTTCGATCTGGAGGTGGTCATTCAGTCCAACGGCAACCACAAAAGCCGCATTATTGAGTGGGCGCAGCGCAACAACAAAGAAATCAGGTTCGAAATACTCAACGTGAAGAAGGCGCGCAATGGCCGCGAGTTCTCCGCACAGGTCTTTATTGGCGAGCAACCGTATGGTATGGGTTATGGCTTCACCAAAAAGAAAGCTGAACAAGATGCAGCCCTGAAAACCTGCGATATGCTGAGTATTTAAATACTCCACGTATTTTTACAAAAATCTTTCACCTTGTCAGCCAGAGTTCTACGCATTGCTGGTGCAACCCTAAACCAAACCCCATTGGATTGGAAGGGCAACACGGCTCGCATAATTGAAGCGCTGAAGGAAGCGCGCGCACAACAGGCAGACCTGGTGTGCTTTCAAGAACTGGTTGTAACCGGCTATGGTTGCGAAGACCTGCACCTAACGGAGTGGCTGGCGGAAACGGCCTGGCAGCAACTGGAACACCTGTTGCCTCATTGTGCCGGATTGACGGCCTGTTTAACACTGCCCTTGCGCATAGAAGGCAAAACCTACAATGGCGCCTGCGTGATTCACAACCAGCAAATACTCGGCATCACCCTAAAGCAAAACCTGGCACTGGATGGAGTGCACTACGAACCACGGTGGTTCGAACCATGGCAACCCGGTGCCATCACTACCATCGAACGAAACGGCCGCTCCATACAAGTGGGCGATCTGATCTACGAAATGCATGGCATCCGCTTCGGCTTCGAGATTTGCGAAGATGCCTGGCGTGCCGTGCGGCCCGGGGCCAGCCTGTGTAAACGCGGGGTTGATCTGATCATCAACCCCAGCGCCAGCCATTTCGCCTTGGGAAAAAGTTCTGAGCGCGAAACGCTGGTGGTTAACAGCTCTGCCTCCTTCAACTGCGCTTACGTTTATGTAAATGTGCTTGGCAACGAAGCCGGTCGCATGATTTACGATGGCGACATCATTATGGCACAGAAAGGCACTTTGCTATCGGTAGCCAACAGGTTGTCTATGCGGCCCTGGCAGGTGGTTACCCGCGAAGTTTCGTTTGGCGATGCCCCCTCCAAAATATATCCGGTTGATGACAACAAATTGCGAAATGAAGAATTTGCGCAAAGTGTATCGCTGGCGCTGTTCGATTACCTGCGTAAAAGCAGAGCAAAAGGATTTGTACTAAGCCTGAGTGGCGGTGCCGATTCTTCGTGCTGTGCGGTGCTGGTGGCAGAGATGGTGCGCAGAGGAGTAAACGAATTGGGACTTACCACGTTCTGCGAAACTTTGGGGCTGCAACCTGCAGAAAACAAGGCAGCGCTTGTAAGCCAACTGCTCACCTGTGCCTACCAATCCACGCGCAACTCATCGGCTACCACACTGCAGGCCGCCCAACAACTGGCCGAATCGTTGGGTGCGGGCTTTCACCACTGGAGCATTGATGAAGAAGTAACCTCGTATTCGGCCAAGATAGAAAAGGCACTCGCCCGCCCGCTTTCGTGGAATCAGGACGACATTGCCTTACAAAACATACAGGCCCGCGCACGCTCGCCCATTATCTGGATGTTGGCGAACATTAAAGGGGCCCTATTGCTAACCACCAGCAACCGCAGCGAAGGCGATGTGGGCTATGCCACCATGGATGGCGACACCAGCGGCAGCCTGGCCCCTATTGCAGGTATTGACAAACCTTTTATTCTGCAATGGTTAAGGTGGGCCGAAACCAATCTGGGTTACAGCGTGCTGCGCTACGTGAACCAACTGCAACCCACCGCAGAACTGAGGCCCGCAGACAGAAGCCAGACTGATGAAAAAGACCTGATGCCCTATGCCCTGCTGGCGCAGATAGAGCGCCACGCCTTGTTGCAGCGACAAAGCCCCGTACAGGTCTATGCATCCCTCAAAGAAACCTATCCACCGGCAGAACTTAAAGGCTACATAAAAAAATTCTTCCGCCTGTGGGCTGCCACACAATGGAAGCGCGAACGGCTGGCCCCCTCCTTCCACCTGGACGATCTGAACGTAGACCCCCGCAGCTGGTGCCGCTTCCCCATCTTATCGGGAGGCTTTGCAGCCGAATTGGAGGCCCTGGATCAACTGCCCTGAGCCCAAAAATGGTTTCTTGAGGTTTTAGTAGCAAGCCTTATCTTTACCTCTTATTTAACTTCACGCTATGCTCTTATCGTACTTTATCTGGAACGGAAATCCTGAAATTGTTTCTATCGGCTCCTTGTCCCTGCGGTGGTACGGCCTGCTGTTCGCGCTGGGCTTTCTCGTTAGCCAGCAAATACTCTACTACATGTTCCGTAAGGAGGGTAAGCCAGAAAAAGATGTAGACACGTTAACCATCTATATGGTTATTGCCACCGTGCTGGGCGCACGCCTGGGCCATGTTATTTTCTACCAGCCCGAAATGTTGTGGCAAGAGCCGTGGAGTGTTTTTTTGCCCTTCGAGTTCACACCCCAATTCAAGTTCACCGGGTTACAAGGATTGGCCAGCCACGGTGCAGCTTTCGGAATTTTGTTTGCGCTGTGGCTCTACGCGCGCAAAAAGAAACCAGGTCAAAGCTATTTCCAAATACTCGACCGCATCGTGATACTGGTGGCCTTAACGGGATGCCTCATCCGGCTGGGTAATTTCTTTAACTCGGAAATTATAGGCAAGCCAACCGATAGTGCCGTAGGAGTGGTATTTGTAAACCGCGTAGAAGAAATTCTGACACGTGGCGAAAATAACCCAGTAGAGTACCTGAAAATTTCCCGGAACGAAGAAATGCCCGATGGCGCCAATGGACGTAAACCCATTAACATCTACGTATTTTTCAAACCGGGCACTACCAACGAAACAGCCGAAATCTACTTACAGCAGGAGGCAAAGTACTACCTTACACGGCTCACAGAATTTATAGATGAAGCGCCCGCCTCTGCCCTTCAATACCAGATGATACAAGAACAAGGTGGCACGCTGGCCGCTCGTATTTCAACCTTTGGTATTGCGCGACATGCTGCACAACTGTACGAGTCTATCTCCTCTTTACTGCTCTTTGCGTTTCTGTTTTGGCTATGGACACGCAAAAAAGCCGACACCCAGGTGGGTCTTATTTTTGGTTGGTTCATGGTTATTCTTTGGTCGTTGCGGTTCGCCTACGAGTTCTTGAAAGAGAACCAAGTAGCATTTGAAGATGAGATGACCTTGAATATGGGGCAAATATTAAGCATACCCCTGGTAATTGCAGGTATTATTATCCTCTACTTTTCGTATAAAAGGCAAAACAAGTTAAACGCTGCGGCAGAAAGCGAGTCTATGAAGTAAATGAGCGCTCCGGAAATGTGCAATGGGAGATGATGCGGTATTGGTTTCTTTTCGGATTGTTGTTTCCCCTGTTTGCAGACGCAAGCCAGGCCGACACGCTTGTAGCGGTGCGAAACAACCCATTGGAGGTTGGCCGCGTACTCATCATCGGCAACCGCGTTACGCGCGACCGCATCATTTTGCGCGAACTTACCCTGCAGCCAGGCGACACCACCTCTACGCGCACACTCGAACAAATTATTCAAAACGACAAGAATAAAATCTACAACCTGCGTCTGTTCAACACCGTGAACATACGACCAATTTTAATTGATGAAGACAAAGTAGATCTGCTGGTGGAAGTGAGCGAAAGGTGGTACACCTTTCCCGCCCCCATTTTCGAGTTGTCTGACAGGAACTTTAACGAATGGTGGCAGAACTATAACCACGATTTCAAGCGCGTAAACTACGGCTTTCGCCTCTACCAATACAACTTTCGCGGCCGCAACGAAACCCTGCGATTTACTGCGCAGTTTGGTTTCACCAGGCGCTTTCAGCTAACTTACCGAATACCTAATCTAGACAAAAGCCAAAAGCATGGGTTGGTTTTTGATTTTGATTACAGCGAACCCAAGAACCTGGCCTTCCGTACCTTCGACCACAAACTGGAGTTTATTGAAGGACGCAAGACGCTGCGCGAATCGTATGGCGGTGCCGTTACCTACTCCTTTCGCAGGTCATTCTACGAAACCCACTCTTTGAGTTTTGAATACCGCGACAGCCGCATTGCCGACACGGTGCTGCGCAGCAATCCCGCCTTCTACCAGAACGAGTCGCCCACGCAGCGCTTTGGTGCAGTGTCGTACTTCTTTAACTCAGAACACCGCGATGTAGTGGCTTATCCTCTAAAAGGCTACCAGATTACCGGTTTTGTGTCTAAACTGGGCGTTGGCTTTGGCGATGATGTAGATATTTTTGAAGCCAACGTTACCTACGCTACCCACTTCGACCTGAAAAAGAATTTTTATCTTTCCAATTTTTCTTCTGCCTACTACAGCACCCCCAACAACCAACCCTACTCTTTGTTTGGTGCTTTGGGCTACCGCAGGCAGTTTATTCGTGGGTACGAGGTGTACGTAATTGAAGGACCCAAATTTGTGCTGAACAAAACCACATTAAAGAAAAAGATTTTCGAGCGCGTTTGGAATTTTGACGACATGCCAGTAAAACAATTCAGCCACTTCCCTATTGCCATCTATTTGAAAACATATGCCGATGTAGGCTATGTTGAGAACTATCCGCGCTATCGGCAGGAAGGAATCAACACAGCGTTGTCAGACAGGTTTTTAGCCGGCTTTGGTGGAGGCCTTGATGTGGTTACTTTCTACGATACTGTTTTCCGCTTCGAATACACTTTCACAAAAGAAAATACGCGTGGCTTCTTTTTTCATGTGAGGAAAGAATTCTAAAGATCAGCTATTCATATTTCTTGTAAACCTTCTCTTTTCCCTTGGCAATTTTAAACCACGTGCCCGTGGGCTCGCCCATGTTGTAGTTGCCGTAATATTTCAACGCGCCATTCTCGTTAAAAAATTTCCACGTGCCGTGCTCTTGGCCTTGCCGGTACTGACCTGACTGAAGCAGTTTACCATTGGCACCAAATAACTCCGTAGGGCCATCGGGCAGCCCGTCACGATAGGAAACAGAGCGTTCTAACCCTCCCTGCTCGAAATAGTACAGCCACGTGCCTGCATATTGACCTTGCTTATACACCCCCTTACGTTCGCAGTTACCGTTGGCATAGAAGTACCACGCGGAATCCTGCAGAGAGCCCTGCTGCCATTGCTCCCGCCCCTGCACTGTTCCATTTTCGTAGTAGTAGGTTATCAAGCCGTGTAGTTGCCCCTCCTGAAAATGCTCTTCCGCACTAACCGCTCCACCCGGGTAATAATACAGCCAACGCCCCGCTTTCACGCCCTCTGCCATACTTCCAGTGGCTTTTAGCCGGCCACCTTCATCGCGGTATTCTACTACCTGGGCCATCAAAACCGTCAGGGAGATAAAATAAAGCGGGGGTAGAATTTTGTATTTCATCATTCAAATTTCTTATTTTTTGTGAACAAAGGGGGAAGTTGTAGCTGCTGAACCTTCACCTATTCAGTACCGCACTATGTTTTTTAGGTTAGCAGCTTTTTTGCCTTTGATATGCGCTGCCTCTCTGCTTTTTGGCCAGCGCGTTTCCCCGCTCATAGGCGGACGGGCTATGGGCCTGGCCTATGCTACCGCAGCATTGGAAGATGAATGGGCCATTTTGAACAACCCCGCTGGTCTTGCAAGCCTTCATGAAATACAAAGTGGATTTGCCTACCACAAGCTACCTGCCCTACCAGGAGCCAATCGCATAGCGGGACAATTTTCTATTCCCGCAGGAAGCGGTGCTTTCGGTGCGGGAGTGTTTCGTTTCGGTGACGATCTCTACAATGAACAGGCGCTTTCACTCGGTTATGGCAATCGTCTGGGCATCGCTTCCCTGGGGGTACGGTTGGATGCCATCCAGTTGCGCACCGAAGGATTTGCCACCACGCTGAGCTGGGGCCTCACATTGGGAGGAGTAGCTCATATCACTGAAAAGTTCCTGGTCGGAGCAGTCGTCAACAACCTGAATCAGCCGCGCTTGCCGGATGGAGAATACCTTCCGGTGAAAATGCGTGTGAGCCCGACCCTGAGGCCAACCGAAAAGCTGTATGTGATTGCCGAAATAGAAAAAGACCTTGCGTACCCACCTACGTGGAAAGGTGCCATCGAATACCAGATACACAAAAAGGTTTTTGCCCGCACCGGTTTCAACCTGCAGCCCGATCATGCTTTTTGGGGCGTAGGCTTTATCTGCTGGAAAATGAAGGTAGACTACGCCATGCAGTATAGCCGTTTGTTGAACTTCGGCCATCAGGCTTCGGTAGTGCTCCGTTGGCCTCAAAAGAAAAAAGATGCGTAGGATCGTTACGCTGCTACTGGTATCCACGCTCAGTCTGATGGCAGTGGCTCAGGATTACCCCGCGCAATCCGTCAATCCCGAAACATTATTCGATGAACTATTTCCCCAACCCGATGACGATTTGAACTATGAAGATCTTTATGAGACCTTTCTGTTGCGCCTCAGCCAACCGTTTGACTTGAATACGGTGACTGCAGAAGAACTGCGATCGATACATGTGCTGACCGAGTTGCAAATACAAGAATTGATCCATCATCGTTCGCAATCGGCATTTTTGTCTGTGTACGAACTTCAGGCCCTTCCATCTTTCGATGACGTTTCCGTGCAGCGGATAATTCCATTCGTGCGCGTTGATGCCGGCATGCAGCAGAACAAACTGCTGCGAAGAATAAGGGCCAACAAAAACAACTACCTGCTGCTACGTTACGAACGCACCCTGGAACAACGGATGGGCTACCACCATACCGACTCGGCAAAGCGCTACCAAGGCTCTCCCGATAAAATCTACACCCGCTTCCGCAATAGCAAGCCCGGTGATTTCAGCATTGGTTTTACCGCTGAAAAAGATCCGGGCGAATCGTTCAGGTGGAACCACCAACAGTACGGATTTGATTTTGTGTCTGGCCATGTACAGGTGCAGCAAAAGGGCATCGTCAAAAATGCCATTCTTGGCGACTTCCAGGCACAATTCGGGCAAGGACTGGTATTGGGAGGTGGTTTGGGGTTTGGCAAAGGTGGCGAAACCATCACCACCTTGCGCAGAAGCACGCTGGGTTTCATTCCTTATAGTTCGGTGGTAGAGTCTGGTTTCTTCCGGGGTGTTGCCCTCACCCTGCAGCCGCTTCCGCGTTGGCAGGTACACGTGCTCGGCTCGCAATTGCCACGCGATGGCGCGCTGCAATCCGACTCAAGTGCCACCACGGTTTCGTCACTACTGATGTCTGGTTTGCACCGAACGCCTGGCGAAGTAAGCAAGCGCCACACCGTAAACGAACGCAACGCAGCACTGGCATTGGTCTACCAAACTACCCGCGTGCAGGCAGGTATGGTAGGCCACTACACTCACTTTGAGGTGCCGATGCAACGTAACCCAAACCTATACAACCAGTTTAGCTTCAGCGGTCAGCAAAATCAAAACATAGGCGGCTTTGTCAACTACCAACTCAACAATTTCGCGCTCTTCGCGGAATCCGCCTATACAATCGGGCACGGCACGGGCCACGTGGCGGGCGTGCTGGCGAACCTCGCCCCTGCTTTCGATGTATCCCTTCTGGCCAGAAAGTACAATCGCCACTTTCATTCCCTCTATGGAAATGCGTTGTCGGAAAACACCCTTCCACAAAATGAAACCGGTTTCTATTGGGGTTGGAAATACAGCCTATCGCGCAAAACAAGTGTATCCGGTTATATTGACCTGTTTCAATTTCCGTGGCTTAAATTCAGAACCTATGCCCCTACCCAAGGCAACGAATGGCTTTTGCGTTGGAGCTATAAACCCTCCAGACAAGCTTCTTTTTTTGTGCAGTGGCGGGAGGAAAACAAGGCAAGAAACACTTCCAACGAAAGTACCACCTTCCAGGTTGCCATGGGCAGAAAACACAACCTCATCATCCATGCAGACTATGGCCACGCACCCATCCGATTCAAAAGCCGACTGCAATACAGCGGCTACCGGCAGTTGGAAAACAGCAAGGGCCTGGCCTTGTTACAAGATGTTACCTGGGAACATGTGCGGTGGACTGTGACCGCACGCTATGCATTGTTTGATACCGATAACTTCGACAACCGACAGTACGCCTACGAGCGCGATGTGTGGCTGGCCTACTCCCTGCCCGCGTATTACGGCACGGGGGCCAGAACCTACGTGATGGTTTCCCGCCAGGTAACCAAACACATTACCTTTTGGCTGCGTTGGGCCCGCACCATCTACCATAACCAGGAAACGATTGGCAGCGGAGGTGAACAAATTGCTGGAAATACAAGAAACGATATTAAATTTCAACTTCGATTTACCTACTAGCCATGCACGCCACCAAACTCATTACGCCCGGTATCCTCGTTACGCTGTGCATAGGTTTGGTGCTGTTCATTGTGGTGTACCGGCTTTTGTTTTATAGAAAAAAGTAACCTCCTGGTTCGCTGAAAAATTCAACCGGGGTATCCATCGGTTGGGCGGTGTTTTAAGCCGATGGCCGATTGATAACTGGTTGATAGTGTGGTGTTTTTCATTTTTACATCCGATTTACACCCAAAAACTAAATACACCCATGCGCAAGATCAATTTTCTGTTCTTTATTGTGATGCTCTCCCTCGTATTGTTATCTCTTGCCTCTTTGTCGTTTGCCCAGGTAACCAAAAAAACGCTGGAACTGCCCGAGTTTACCGGCATCTATGTAAACAGCAACTACACTGTGTATCTGAAACAAACCAACAAACAAGAGGTAACGGTAGAGGCCCTGACCGAAATTTACCAGCTAACCGAGGTAAAGGTGGAAAATGGAATCTTGATGATTAATGTAGACCGTAAGCCGGAGAGTCCGAACAAAAGCATTTGGGCTAAGATAGACGACATTAAGCTGAACCCTACCATGAAGGTGTTTGTGAGTATGAAATCTGTAAAAGATTTGCAGGTAAATGGAGGAGGGAAAATTGTTGCCGAAAATTCACTAGCTTCCGATCAGTTGTCAATCAGCGTTACGGGAAGTGGCAGTATGGATCTTGACATCAAGGGTAACCAGGTTACTACGGAGATAAGCGGTTCGGGTAATATGACGCTTAAAGGCTATGCCACACATAACAACATAATGATGAGTGGGAGTGGCAACCTGAACGCTTTCAACTGCCAACTGGAAAGTGCACAGTTGAAGTTGAGCGGTTCTGGCAATGCTGAAATCTTTGTTTCAGATAAGTTGGATGTGGCGGTATTGGGAAGCGGTGCGGTGAAGCACAAGGGCAATACCAAAAACGTGTCGAAAAAGCTCTACGGCAGCGGGTCGGTAGACCGTGCCTACTAGCTAGGCAGCGACCAAAAAGGCTGAATCCAGTTTAAAAACAGCGTTTTTTCTACAGACTCTGGTTTCTTCAAAAAGAATATTACCTTTGTTCTTGTTAATGAGATAATTCCGCCCTGGCTGATCGTTAAGATCTTCTTTTCAATCCACAGTAAGATTTATTAAGTTAGCAAAGAACATTTATCACTTAATTTCAAAAAACAAATGAACATTTATGTAGCCAACATCCCCTGGAAGGCTTCCGAGGACCAATTAAAGCAACTGTTTGCAGAGTATGGGGAAGTAAGTTCTGCAAAGATCATCATGGACAAAGTTACTCAACGGAGCCGTGGTTTTGGTTTCATCGAAATGGCAGATGACTCTGCAGGTCGTAACGCTATCAACAGCCTGAACGGTGCCGACTTCTTGGGTAAAAACCTGGTGGTTAACGAAGCACGTCCGCGCGAAGACAAACCCAACTTCCGTACCAACGGTGGTGGTGGCTTCCGCAGAGGTGGTTTTAACCGCAACGAGAATTCAGACTATTAATCGATAACAGGAGAACTCTCATCAAAAGTCCTGGCGGCAACGTCAGGACTTTTTTCTTTTTAGCCCAATGTCATTGGGGTTTAATTAAAGCGCTCTGCATCAAACATGCCAAGCAACAGGCTGGTGGGCTGACGACCGACCAACTCGGCCACCAGCTTTCCCGTTGCGGGTGCCAGGCTGAGGCCCATCATGGCATGACCGGTAGCAATTACCAGGTTTTTCCATTGGGTAGTTCTACCTATGTAGGGCAATCCATCGGGCGAACAGGGGCGCAGGCCATGCCACACACTTTCCCGGGGCGGCATAGCCACCTTCATTTCTGGGTAGTACCAGGGTATGGCGTTCACAATGCCTTTTACCCGGTTCATGTTAACCTCGTGGTTAACTCCGGCAATTTCCATGGTGCCACCAAATCGCAACTGCCGCCCCATGGGCGTAACGGCCACACGGGCTTCCAGAAAAATGGAAGGAACCTGTACATTCTTCGCCACATCGGGCAACGTAAAACTGTAGCCCTTACCCGCCTGCATGGGTAAGTCTATCCGCAATTTCTTGGTGAGCACACCCGACCACGATCCCGTGGCCACTACCACCTCATCGAACGATAGAGATTCTGATTCGGTGACAACCTTTCTAACCTGTCCCTGTGCTACCTCAAAATCAACAACGGGTGTATGACTCAGGATGGTTACCCCCTGCTTCTGCAAGAGCTCCATCAGCCCTTGCAACAGCTGTTGCGGAATCAAATGGGCATCGCCCGGAAAGTAGACTCCGCCCCGCACATTCAGTTTAACGTCCGGCTCTAGTTCTTGCGCTTCGCGGGCACTCAAAACATGGGCTTCAATACCTTGCCTGTTGGCGATGGCGGCCGTCTCAGCCTCCTCGTGCTCGGTTTCCTTTGTTTGGTACAACATGAGCAAGCCCCGCTCCTGGTATCCGAAGTTGAAGGGCAGCTCTCGGGCCATTTGCTGATACAAGGTCTTGCTAAAAAGACTCAATTCCCTCAGGGCCGGAATAGACCTGTTTACGTGTGCCTGGGTAGCATGTTTATAAAAATGGTATCCCCACCTTAGCAAATCGCCACTGAGGCGGGGTCGAATATAAAACGGACTGGTGGAATCGAACATCCAACGAATACCTTTGCTGATCATACCAGGCGCTGCCAACGGGATGATGTGACTGGGGACAATCATTCCGGCATTGCCGAATGAGCAACCATCTGCCAGCTTTGTCTGATCGATTACGGTAACCTGGTGGCCTTCCCTGTTCAGGTAGTAAGCCGAACACAACCCGATAACACCACCCCCGATGATTCCAACGTGTGCCATGCCTTGTTGAACATTAAATTACCTGGAATCCATGGGCATAAGGATCATCATCAGGATCGATTTTGATGGTATTGTAACCGTAAACCTTTGCCCAACCCTCCACACTTGGAATAATGGCTGGCTTGCCGGCCAGTTCAGTCACTTCTTCCACCCTACCAATAAATTTTGAACCAATGATGCTCTCGTGGATAAAATCTTCTCCCTGCCTGATCTTGCCTTTGGTGAACCATTGCGCCAGGCGCGCGGAGGTACCTGTGCCACAGGGCGATCTATCGATGGCCTTTTCTCCATAGAACACAGCATTGCGTGCGGTAGACGAAGAATCGATTGTTGCGCCCGTCCAGAGTATATGGCTACAGCCTTTGATCGTTGGATTTTCCGGATGTACAAATTGATAATGCTGGTTGATGTTCCTGCGCAAAGCCCTGCTCCAGTTAATCAATTGATCGGCCGAGTAGTGTTCCAGGCCCGGAAAGTTTTTCTGTACATCAACAATTGCATAAAAGTTGCCACCATAACTCACGTCTACCACTAATTCACCCAGGTCGGGGCAATGCGCAGTAATGTGCTCTGCTGCCAGGTAAGCTTTCACATTTCTGATCTTCACAGACTTTACCTTCTTGCCTTCTTGTTTGTATGTTATTTGTACCAACCCTGCCGGCACCTCCAGGTTCAACATACCGGGGGTTTTTGGAATGACCAATCCTTCTTCAATGGCAACGGTAACGGTTCCAATTGTGCCATGCCCGCACATCGGCAAACAGCCGCTGGTTTCAATAAACAAAACACCTATGTCGTTGGCAGGATCAGTCGGTGGATACAGAATGCTTCCGCTCATCATGTCGTGGCCTCGTGGTTCGAACATCAGCCCTTGCCTTATCCAGTCGTATTCACGTAAAAAGTGCTGACGCTTTTCGCTCATGTTCCTGCCTTCCAGCAAAGGCCCGCCCCCGGCTACTACGCGCACAGGGTTGCCACATGTGTGTGCATCGATACAGAAAAAGGTCTTCGACATATTTTCATCTGCCGGCAGTTTCTCCTCCGGCTGCTTTTTTGATTCTGGAGATTAGTTCTTAGTCCATTCGCTGTTCCTCAGCCGCCAGATCTTCAGCGGATTGGATTCCTTTAGTTCGTCAGGCAACAATGAATCTGGAAAATTCTGAAATGCCACCGGCCTGACAAATCGCTTGATGGCATCGGTGCCCACCGAAGTGAAGCGCGAGTCGGTGGTAGCCGGAAAGGGTCCACCATGTTGCATGGAGGGGCAGACCTCCACCCCGGTGGGCACACCATTCATAATCAGCCTACCGGCCTTCTCTGCCAGCAGGCTGAGAAGCTCCTGATAGTGGGCCACCTCTGCTTCTTCGCCTATCATGGTGGTGGTGAGTTGCCCATGCAACTTGCCCGCCACCTGCATTAATTCCTGTTTGTTCTTGCACCTTACAATCAGCGAGAAAGGTCCGAACACCTCTTCCGCCAAAGTTGGATTTTCCATGAAAGTATCCGCGGCAGCCGATGCCACCAACGCCTGGCCTTGTTGCCGTGTGCCGGCCAGACCCTCGGCCTCCACCGCTACACCCAATTGGGCCAGCGCCTGCGCCTTTTTGGTAGCATAATTTTCTGCAATGCCCTGATGCAGCATGGTGCCCGGGGCGGCTTTGCCGATTTCGCGGGCAAGAGCGGCAACGAATTTTTGAAGTCCCTCTCCTTCTATGGCCAGCAATAAGCCGGGGTTGGTACAAAATTGGCCCACGCCCAACGTAATGGACGCAGCCACTTTCACGGCCGTGCCCTCCGGATCTTTACGTAGCGACTCCGGCAGGAGAACAATGGGATTAATGCTGCTCATCTCGGCAAACACCGGGATGGGCTCTGCCCGCTGATTGGCCAGATCGAACAAGGCTTTGCCACCGGCCAGCGAACCGGTAAAGCCTACCGCCCGGGTAAGCGGGTGGTTTACCAACGCTTGCCCTACCGCAAATGAACTGCCAAATACATGCTGAAAAACCCCCTTAGGCATACCGGTTTTCTCGGCTGCGGCCACCAATACTTCTGCCACCAATTGAGACGTGGCGGCATGGGCCGGGTGTGCCTTAACAATCACCGGGCATCCCGCAGCCAGCGCTGAGGCGGTATCGCCACCGGCTGTAGAATAAGCCAACGGAAAGTTGGCCGCCCCAAAAACCACTACGGGGCCTATCGGTACCAACATCTTTCGGATGTCGGGTTTGGGGGTGGGCGCACGGTTGGGCATGGCCGTGTCGATGCGGGCTTCGCACCAAGCGCCCTCCTCCACCAGTTGCGCGAACATCTTTAAATGCCCGGTGGTACGCGCGCGCTCACCCACCAGCCGCGCTTCGGGAAGATTGGTTTCGCGCATGGCGGTTTCAATAAGCGTTTTACCTAAGGCATCAATGCCCTCTGCAGCAGCACGCAAAAACGTACCTTTCTTTTTACCTGGCAGATTTTTAAACACACTAAAAGCCGCTTGCGCCTCTTTCAGAGCATGGTCTATTTCTTTGGGAGTTGCATCAGCGTAAGCCATGGTACTGCATTTTAGGTTAGTATTTAAACTGCAATAATAAAATCAAAGCACGGGTCTTGCCTTCAGTCCTTCGCGAATAATCTTTAATATCCGCTCGCGTTCTTCCCCCACCAGGGTTAGCCGGGGTGCTCTTACATTTTCTGATCCGATGCCCGCCTCTTGCTCGGCTAATTTGATGTATTGCACCAGTTTCGGGTGAATGTCCAGCTCGAGCAAAGGCAAAAACCAGCGGTAAATTTTCAGGGCCTCGTCTATTTTCTTTGCCTTGGTAAGGCGATAGACGGCTACTGTTTCTTTGGGAAAGGCACACACCAAGCCCGCCACCCATCCATGTGCGCCCAGCATTAACTCTTCCATGGCAATGGTATCTACGCCACACAAAATTTTAAAGCGCTGCCCAAAACGGTTAATCATGCGCGTTACATTCGAAATATCGCGCGTAGATTCTTTCACTGCCTGAATGGTTGGTTTCTCGGCCAACTCCGCAAACATATCCAACGTTACTTCCACCTTGTAGTCTACGGGGTTGTTGTAAATCATCATTGGCAAGTCGGTAGCATCGGCCACAGTTTTAAAATACGTAACTGTTTCGCGGTGATCTGATTTGTAACGCATCGGGGGCAAAATCATCAAGCCACGCGCACCACATTTTTTTGCCTCCTCGGCCAACTTCACTGCCTCGCGTGTGCTGCCTTCGGCTATATTCATTACCACAGGCACCTTGCCGGCCACCTTTTCTACCGTAAACTTCACCAGATCGAATTTTTCGGCATTGCTCAGCACGCTTGCCTCGCCCAGCGTTCCTCCCAGAATCACACCTTCCACGCCTGCCTTTAACTGTGCGCGCAGGTTCTTTTCGAAGAGCGGAAAGTCCAACCGATCATCAGATGTAAATTTGGTAGTGAGTGCCGGGAAAACACCTTGCCATTGAAAGCTCATAGTAGTTGATTTTGAAATTCAAATCAAAGTTAGGGCACACCTTCGCGCCCAGGTTATCTTAAACTATCGAATACTGGTACTTTTTTGACTATTTTTGGGAACAATATGCTATTTCGAGCGTCAAATTAAGCTCATGAAGGTTATTTCCTTCAACGTTCCAAAAACCAACCACGAGGCGTTTCGCCTGCAGGTAGACCGCGTTCCGCACCTGTATGACAAGCTACACCAACACCCGGAGACACAGATTATGTACATTGTGAAGGGCGAAGGTACTTTGATTGCGGGCGATTATATCGGCCGCTTTCAACCGGGTGATGTTTTTCTTTTGGGCAGCCTGCAGGCCCACGTTTTCCGGAATGACGCTGCGTACTACCAATCAAAAACAAAGAAACAGGCACATGCCATCTCTCTTTATTTCGATGAAAACTACGCAGGCACGTCTTTCTGGCAGTTGGATGAACTGAAGCACGTTCGCAACCTGTTACATCGTTCGAAAGGCGGCTTGCAGCTTTTTGGAAACACCCGCACGGCCAGTATTGATTTGATTGAAAGGCTGCAGAAAGCGGAAAGTGTAGATAAGCTGATCTTGTTTTTGGAATTATTGAAAGTGATCTCGCGATCAAAGGAAATCAAAGCCCTTTCCGTTGTATCGTTGCGCACGGACCTGAGCAGCACCGAGGGCAATCGCATGAATGCCATTCTGCAATTTACTTTTCAGCAAAGCCATCGGCCCATTTACCTGGACGAAGTTGCTGCCGTTGCCAACCTGTCCATAGAGGCATTCTGTCGTTTTTTTAAAACGCGTACTCGTAAAACCTATACCAACTTCTTAAACGAAGTGCGCGTGAGCCAGGCCTGCAGACTCCTTATCAGTTCCGATAAACCCATTCAACTGATTGCTTTTGAAACCGGCTTTAACAATCTTTCGCACTTTAACCGCGTTTTTAAGAAACTGAAAGGGCAAACGCCCCGGTCGTACTTAAAAACGCCTGCACTTACATCCTGAAAAATCAATGGGCGAATCTGACGATCAGCTTCAACAAGTAAGGCAAAAGCTTTACCAACTGGAAATACAGCAACAGCAACTGGCGGCCGAATTACAGCGCGCCAAGGACGCACTGGCGCAACTCTCGAACGCCAGCCTTGCGCCAGCCCAGCCTTTGCCCGCAGAAAAAAAAACACCCGTTGTTTCAGAGGCCACACCGCCACGCGCAGAAAACATCGAACCACCCCGGCCCGTTGCCAGGCCTCAGCACAAGCCCTTTGTGCTAAAGGCCCCGCTGGAAGAATTCATTGGCACAAACCTGATGAACAAAATTGGCATTGCTGTTCTGGTAATTGGCGTGGGCATTGGTGCCAAGTACGCCATCGACCACGACTTGATCAGCCCGTTGACCCGTATCATACTCGGCTACCTGTGTGGTGTTGTGCTCACGGTGATGGCCTTACGCCTGAAAAAATCCTACGAAGCCTTCGGTGCAGTTCTTCTAAGCGGTGGTATGGCTGTGTTCTACTTCATCACTTTTGCCGCCTACAACTTCTACGAGCTTATTCCACAAGCCATGGCCTTTGTGCTAATGGTGGCCTTCACCGGATTTACCGTATTTGCATCGCTGCAATACAACCTGCAGGTGGTAGCCCTGTTTGGCTTGGTGGGCGCCTATGCGGTACCGCTTATGCTGAGCGATGGTTCCGGAAAAGTGGTGGTGCTTTTCAGCTATGTTACCATTATCAACCTCGGCATTCTTACGCTCTCGTTCAAAAAAACCTGGAAGGCGCTGTACTACACCTCGTTTGCCCTTACCTGGCTTATTTTTTCGTTTTGGTTCATTGAACAATACACCACCGATCAACACCTATGGATCGCATTGATTTTTTCTACCGTCATTTTTTCTACGTTTTATACCACGTTTCTTGCTTACAAACTTTTACAGGGTGAGCCCTTGAGTAGGTGGGATATTGCTTTGATGACCACCAACGCTTTCTTGTATTACATGTGGGGATATTTTGCCATTGCTGATAAACCGGCCGGTGAAGTTTTTCTGGGCTTGTTCACCCTATTCAACGCGGTGCTCCACTTCACGGCTGCCATCACCATCTTCAGGAAGCAAACAGCCACCCGAGACACCTTCTTTTTTGTTGCGGGATTGGTGCTGGTGTTCCTCACCATGGCCGTGCCTGTTCAACTCGATGGCAACTGGGTAACCATGATCTGGGCAGGCGAAGCCGCCTTGCTGTTTTGGATTGGTCGCACGAAAAAGTTTATGGGCTACGAACGCCTTTCTTACGTGTTGGTGGCGCTCACTTTCAGTAGCCTGCTGCACGACTGGGCAGATTTTTACACTATCCGTTATAACGATGATGTTATCAGGCAAGTACCCCTTTTCCTTAACATCCAATTTTTCACCTCGTTATGGATATGCGCCTCGTGGGCGTGGATGTTTTGGTTGAACAGCAAAAATCCTTTGCCGGGCGATAGCAGCAAACCGCCTGTTATTCAAACATTGTTTCAGTGGGGCTTGCCGGTTTTGTTACTGATTTGCGCCTACTTTTCCATTTACAAAGAAGTGGAGTTTTTCTGGCACCAACGCTACATGGCTTCGGTGGTGTACGTTTCGCAGCCCGGCTACGAGAACACACACTACGATTGGGATCTGAATCATTTCAAACACATTTGGCTGCTGAACTACTCCGCGCTGTTTCTGCTGGCTCTGGCTCTGGCCAATCATAAATGGCTGAAGCGCCCGCTGCTGCAAAAATTCATCATCGGTATCTCCGTATTGGTATTGCTCAGCAATATTGTTAACGGTTTGGTTGAGGTGAACAGCCTACGCCAAAGCTATCTTTCGCAGCAACTGGCCGAATTTTACTTCCGCGATTACCGGCACCTGCTCATTCGCTATGTGTGGCTTGCCTGCTCGCTGCCGTTACTGGTCATCATATACAGATTCACCCAGCAAGAAGACACGGAAGACAAAATCAAAAAAGTGCTGATGGTTTTTCTGCATTTTGTAGTCGTTGCTCTGCTGAGCAGCGAGCTGATTAACGTACTGGAATTGAGCGGCATTAACGGCAGTGACAAACTAGCTTTATCGATTTTGTGGGGCGTCTATGCCTTAGCCCTTATCGTGTATGGCCTGATGCGTAACCAGAAATTTTTGCGCATTACCGCCATCGTGCTGTTCGGCATTACCCTGATGAAACTATTCTTCTACGACCTGGCTAACATGGGCACCATTGCCAAAACGATTGTGATGATTATTCTGGGCGTGTTGCTGCTGGTTGCCTCTTTCCTCTATAACAAATTCAAACCTGCCAACCATGAAAATAAGTAGCCTCGTTCTACTGAATGTATTCTTCGTTGTTTCTGCCCTGGCGCAACCGACTTTTCAATACAAGCGTGAAGTAACACCTGTGAGCCCAGATGGCGAATGGCAGCGCATTGATCTTCCGGCAGAGCTTTTCAACCACATCAGGGAAGACTTCTCAGATATAAGACTCTACCAGATCGACAAAAAAGACACAATTGAGGCGCCTTATTTGTTGAAGGTATTGCATGAAACGGTGACCGAATCGATTTACAATCTACCCGCGCTGAATCAAAGCAAGAAAGACGGCAAATTGTATCTGACATTCGAAATGCCCGCTGGTAAAAAGATTAACGTGCTGGAACTCGGTTTGCAGGAAGATAACTATAATGCCTACGTTACCATTGAAGGTTCTAACGATAAAAAAGAATGGTTCTTACTGGCCGAACGCGAGCGCATTCTCGACATCCAAACACCCACTACTCAATTCGAAAGTAATTCAATTTCATTTCCAATTACCGACTACGCATTTCTCAGGCTCTCCATCCAGTGCGACAAACCGCTGACGTTCAACAGCGCCACTTTCAAAGAACAAGTAAGCACCCCAGGTGAGTTAAAAGAACTCGCACATGCTTATAAACGATCAGAACAGGGCCGATCAAAACAAACAGAATGGATGGTAACGCTGCCACACAAGCAACCTGTCAGCGCTGTTACCCTTCAAATCAACAACACGGGCGATTACTACCGACCCGTGTCTATCGAGGCACTGACCGACAGCCTATCGACTGAAAAAGGCTGGATCTACAATTACCGGATACTGACAACGGGTTACGTTACCTCCCTGCGCGAAAATACATTTTCGTTTACCCCCACGCTGGCTCAACGAATTCGGGTGGTGGTATCTAACTTCGATAGTCCCGCTTTGGCGGTAGAGAACATTTCTTTGTCGGGGCCCGTGGTGGCTCTGTTCCTTCCTTATTCCGGCAATCAGAAGTTAGAAATGTTTTACGGCAGCGCAACTACGTATGCGCCCCAATACGACCTGGTACATTTTCAGAATAATATTCCCGACTCGGTTCCCCTTATGCAGTTGGGTGCGGAGGTTTTTATAGGAGAACCCATCAACAGAACCGCTCCGCTATTCGAAAACCCAATGTGGCTGTGGGCGGTGATGGTGCTGGTAATAGGTGTGCTTGGCTTCTTTACTTTCAAAATGATGAAAGCAAAGGCCTGATCGCTACCACTTCAACTCTTCTTTATTCAGAAACGCAGCAATACCTTTCTGGCAATCGGCAGTGGCCCGCGCCTGGGCATTCATTTCTGCAGCGTAGTTCAGTGCGCTTTCCAATGGCATAGACTGTACCTGGGCGATCATCTGCTTGGTGAGCATAAGCGACTGCGCTGAATTACTTTCAATCATTTTTTGCGCAAATCTCGCTACTTCCGTAGCTAATGTTTCTTTGCTGACCACCCTATTCACGAGCCCCATCGCAAGGGCTTCCTCGGCCTTGATCAGGTCACCGGTCAGCAGCAGCTGTTTGGCTCTCTGCTCGCCCATTTTGCGCAACAGAAACACCATTACAATGGCCGGTATAAACCCAATCTTCACTTCGGTGTATCCAAATTTCGCTTCGGGTACCGTATACACAAAATCGCATACGGTGGCTAAACCGCATCCACCCGCTAACGCATGACCTTGCACCTGGGCGATCACAACTTTCTTGCATAAGTAGATCCTGATGAACAGCTCTTTCAGGTGATTGGAATCGGCCAGGTTTTCTTCAAACGAAAATTTCTGAAGTTGCTGCAGGTAGGCCAGGTCTGCCCCGGCACAGAAGGCTTCACCTTCGGCCCGCAGCACAATTACTTTCACACTATCATCCTCCTCCGCGCTGGCAAGTGCCGCTTTTAGTTCGGCCACCAACTGGTGACTCAACGCATTTCTTTTTTCCGGTCGGTTCAGGGTAACATAACCAATCCTGTTGCTCACTTCCAGTTTTACAAACTCCATGATGTAGGTGTATTTGTGTTTCTCAACGTATAATCAAAAGCGCCATCGTTCAAAACAGAATGCACCTTCCAGCCCAGTGCCTCGGCTTCCCGTTTCAATTTATTGGCAATGTACCACGAATTGCTGCTGTCCAAAATCAACTGCTTGCAGTTTGCCCGCTGTTGAAGTGTTTGAAGTGACGACACACTGTTGTTGCTGACGATCAGCCAATCAACCGAAAAGGAATCAGGTAACTCGGCATCGCGGTCGGTTATAGCCAGAAAAGACTGGCCATGGAAAGAATGGAGCCAATAGCCCTTTCGCTTTGCGACATCGGGGTTGAGCGAAACAACATTGTCCACACCAGAGCGCAGCCGGTTTGGCCTGATGTGGAACCTGATACGCTCGGCATCGTTTTGTAAAAGCGAATCAGCATAAAAAACAGATTTACCTCGTTCCACAAAATCGATGGCCGTATGGCCGGCCACGCGGTATACGGTAAATTTTTGCCGGTCTACCTCTGTTGCCACGTGCTGCCAATCGGCTATGGCAAAAGCGAAAACAAAAATGGAAGAGAGGTAAAAGTAGCCGATTCTTCGGGTGGCGAGCATCACCAGAAACTCACCGATGGCCAGCATCAGCAGCCAACATTGAAACGTGGTAATGTAAATATTCTCTACCAGGCTAAACGGCAACGCCTCTACCGCAAATACCAAATAGTTCATCACTTTGATGGCACCCGTCAGCACCCAGCCCGCCAGTTGCATAACCGGTGCGACCCATCCGGCAAGCAACACCACCAAACCCGACAGCAGCACCACGAAAGAGCCGGGAATGACAAACAAGTTTGAGAAAAGAAAATAGTTGGGGAATTGGTGAAAGTACAGCAAACCCAGCGTGAAGGTGGCTATTTGCGCGGCTATGGAAACACAAGTAATGCTCCACACTTTTTCCAGCAACCAACTGGAGGGCTCCCACCACTGGTAGATCATGGGCTGAATGGCCACAATACCCAGCACCGCCAAAAAAGAAAGTTGAAAGCCCACCGACATGATGAGATAGGGATCATACAACAGCAAACAGAAAGCAGAAGCCGCCAGCGTATTGTAAATATTGGTGCCTGCCTGTGCGGGGCGGGCAATGGCTACAAACGAAAACATGGTGACTGCACGCAATACCGAGGGCGACAGGCCGGTAACGAATGCATACAGCCAGAGTACCGCAATGCTGATGAGCGCGAGCGCCCACTTGCCCCACTGGCGTTTATTCAGGGGCTTTAACACAGCGAGCAGCATCAAATAGATAATGCCCACGTGCAGCCCCGAAACCGCCAGCACGTGCATGGCCCCCGTGGCCGCATAGGCATGTAACAATTCATTGTCCAAGCCATCGGTAACGCCCAACACCAAAGCGGCTGCAATGGCCTGCTCCCGTTCACCTGCTACTACCGATTTTAATTGAAGCAGTGCCGCATTGCGGATGCCATAGGCATACTTCAACCAAAAGTAAGGCGCCTCGTTGGTTACCCATTTTACCGCGGTGGCCCTCACAAAATGCTGGTGATGGATGTTTTTGAAGGTGAGGAACCGTTTGTAGTCAAACTCTGCGGGGTTGGCCGGTGGGGTTAGCAGCTGTGGTGCCCCTTTAATCAGCAACACATCTCCGTATTGAAAGGGTTGCGGGAATTCCTTCTTGGGAAAGTAGAGTAAAAGCCTTCCGGTTGCGTCTTCCCAATCATCTCCGCTTTTTATCGATTTCACTTTGGCCTCCAGCTTCCACGACTTCTCCCTCTCTTCGGCATACCGTACCACCACGGCCTCATAGTACTCAACCGGCCCGTGAACGTGAACCAGGTGCCGGGGCTGTCGCGATTCGGTTTGCCGCAACACATTCAGGTACCCCATTAAAAACAGCAGTGCCAACCCCACTGCGCCTGCAAGTACTTTCAGTGGTTCCTGCGCGCGCACTTTCCACAACAACAGGTAGAGGAGAAACAGCGTACACGTTGCGCCCCACAGAAACGACTCTGTAAATAACTGAGGTTGGTAGATGCCCAGCAGAATGCCTGCCATCAAAAAAAGTGCAATGCGCACCATGGCATAGGGTAACCAATAGAACATCAGGGTAAGTTAGCGCAATACCCGGAATTAGAAAAGGGTGCTAACCCTCGCGCTTATCGGAGCCAGATACGAAGTTGTAGGCCTCAATGATGTCGCGCACCAGGCGGTGGCGCACCACGTCTTTGTCGGTTAGCTCCACAAAGCCAATGCCCTTCACCTGGTTTAAAATGCGCACGGCATCTTTCAAACCCGAATACTGGTTTCGCGGCAGGTCTATCTGCGAAGTATCGCCCGTAACAATCATCTTGCTTTCGGGGCCCATGCGGGTGAGAAACATTTTCATCTGCATGGGCGTGGTGTTCTGGGCTTCGTCCAGCAGAATGAAGGCATTGTTGAGGGTGCGACCGCGCATGTAAGCGAGCGGAGCAATTTCAATGATCTCGCGCTCCATGTAGTACTTCAGCTTCTCGAACGGAATCATGTCGTTCAGTGCATCGTAAATGGGCCGCAGGTACGGGTCGATTTTTTCTTTCAGGTCGCCCGGTAAAAAACCCAGGTTTTCGCCCGCCTCTACGGCCGGGCGCGTAATGATGATTTTCTTGATCTGCTTGTTCTTCAATGCCCGCACCGCCATGGCCACCGAAATGTAGGTTTTGCCCGTACCGGCCGGGCCCAGTGCAAACACCAGGTCGTTATCTTTCACCGCCTGCACCAGCTTTTGCTGGTTTACTGTTTTGGCTTTGATGGGATTGCCTTTGGTGCCGTAGATCAAGATGCCTTCAGCTGCCTCTTCGGGAATGAACTCCTGCTGCTCCTGAGCAATGTAGCCGCGCACATTTTCTTCGGTGATGCGGCCAAACTGGTGAAAATGGTCTACCAGCGAATTCAGGATGTCTGATATCTGCAGCACATCGCTGGATTCGCCCCGCACCAGGATTTCGTTGCCGCGCGAAACGATACGGCTTTTGGGAAACGCTACCGACAGTTGGTTGATGTTGCGGTTTTCCACCCCCAGGAAATCCAGGAGGCTGACGTTATCGAGCGTAATGGTTTTTTCGATCAATGAAGTAAAGTAATTGAAATCGTCTATTTTTGAGACACAAAATTAATAGAAAGTATGGGCCGGTAAAACCCGGTTTCCTGCAGCAAAGTTCGCCATGGCCATCGTTACCTTGTTAACCGATTCGGGAGAAAGCGATTTCTATGCGGCTGCCATCAAAGCAAAAATCCTCAGTGTTAATCCCGGCCTTACCCTAGTCGACATCAGCCACCAGATTTCATCCTGCGACATAGCCCATGCGGCCTTTGTGCTGCGCAGCGTGTTTCGCGATTTCCCCAAAGGAACCGTTCACCTGGTAGGTGTAGAGGCCAATGGCAACCGCAACGATGCCCTCGTTGCCCTGCAGATGGAAGACCACTTTTTTGTAGGTGCCGATAACGGGCTGTTCGGCCTCATCAGCGATAAGCCCCACCAAACGCTGGTCGAGCTCAACAAGATCAGCCCTGTGCAAACCACTTTCCCCGAGAAAGACATCTTTGCCCCGGCCGCAGCCAAACTGGCCAGTGGCGTAAACATTACCACGCTGGGCATAGCGCTGCCGCAATTCAAAAAAATGACCGACCGCTACGTGAAGGCCACGCGCAGAATCATTTCAGGGCATGTGATCAGGGTAGACCATTTCGGCAACCTGATTACCAACATACCGCGCGATGCGTTCGAAACGCTGAGCAAGGGAAAAACCTATACGGTGCAATTTGGTGGAGAGAAATTCAGGCGTATTCACACGCAATACCACCAGACCGAACAAGGCGAGTGTTTTCTCCTATTCAACAGCATGAACCTGTTGGAAATTGGCATTTATAAAGGCAACGCCAGCCAGCTTTTGGGCTTAGGCTACGACAGTGCCGTGAGCATAACATTCGATGAATAATGTTGTTTTTTAAATATCGACCGGTATGACCTGCATTAACTGCGAAACCGAAGTAAGTGGAAATTTTTGCAGCCATTGCGGGCAGCGGGGCCTGGTTAAGCGACTCACCATCCGCGAGGGCTGGTCTGATTTCTGGTCGCGTGTGTATGGCTTCGATGGCATGTTTCCGCGCACCGTGCGCGATCTCACCATGCGGCCGGGCCAGGCCGCCCGCGAATATATTGCCGGTAACCGTGTGAAGTACTACGGACCGGTAGGGTACTTTTTCTTCATGATCTCCCTGACGCTACTCGTGTTTTCATTGGTAGGCATCGACTTTGTAGAATTGATGCAAAACTCCACTGGATCGCTGCAGCACGCACCTGCCGCTGGCAGTGGACAGGCCGAACTTACACGGATATTCATGCAGCAAGTATCTGATAACATGAGGATATTCTCGTTCCTCATCATTCCTGTCATGGCGTTCTGGTGTCGTGTCTTTTTCCGAACAAGCGGGTATAATCTACTCGAACACGCGATTTTGCCATTCTATATCAATGGGCACATTTATATTTTAACAATGATCATGGGCCTACTCTATCAGTTTGGCCATGTGGCGTATCATCAAAATTTTGCGTTGATAGCCAGCTTTAGTTACCAGATTTTGGCCTTTGTGGATTTCTACAATCATCAATCTCGTTTAAAGGTTTTTCTGAAATCGGTGGTGGTATTCGTGTTGGCCTACGTTACCTTTACGTTACTGATGATGTTGGCATTTGTGATATATGTGCTGCTGAACCCCGCTGCATTGGAATTGCTGCGTTCTAAATAGCAACCTCTTTAACGCATAAATTCCGCCAACAGGCGGTGGAAGTGGTGCGTGCCGGTTTCGCGCGTAACAGAATAGCGGCCGTGTTTGTAAAACCTGGAACGTATTCCTTTCTGTACATTTTGCACCACATCTTCATCTTCCATTTCTACCTGATGCAGATCTGCACCAGCCCCCTGGCGTAGTTTGCTTTCATCCCAAACGTAAGAAATAAAAGACACCACGCACCGCGAAGGAGCCACCGGCCGAACGATGTTGATACTCAAACCCCACGGGTAAAAGTTGAACATCATATTTGGAAAAACCCAGAAGTAGTAGCCCGCAATGTTCTTACCATAATCGGGTGAAGACGCGGGCAAATCGAACACCATTTCACCGTCTTTGGCTATGCCGAGTTGCAAGCTGGAATATTTATACAACTCGGTTACATAATTGCCATAGTCTATCACGCTGCTCAGGCCGGCATGTACAAAGGGTATGTGAAATCCCTCCAGGTAGTTTTCGCAGTACAAAGCCCAGTTGGCTTCTACTACATAGTCTTTACATAAATCGGTGCGCAGGTGAAACGCATCGAAGGGCATCCACCCCACCCGTGCCGACATCTCCCGAAAAAAGTCAACTGCCGGCAATGCATCGTGAAGCGATGTAAACAACCACTTGCCCCACATATGCACGGGCAAGGAAGTAAGGTGGTCTGCGTCTGTCGGAAAATTTTTCACTTCTTTAAACTCGGGCATGGAAAGAAAGCGCCCATTCAGTTGAAAGCGCCTGCCGTGGTATTTGCAACGTAAGTCGTTCAGCTTACAAGGTTTTTCTACCAGCAGGTTGCCACGGTGGGTACACACATTGGAGAGGCAATGGATGGTATTCTCTTTGTCTTTGGTGAGCACCAGCGGCTCATCGAGGTAATTTTCCAGCAGGTGCACCGGTGTAACCCATCCCGGGTCGCGCACCTGGTCTGTATCGCCCACCCACTGCCAACACCGCGCAAATATCTTCTCGCGGGCCTGCTCAAAAAACGCGGGGTTCAGATAAAAATCGGTGGCTATGGTTTGTGCCTTTGCAATGTCGGCATCTACGTGTAAATGCGTCATGGATCATTTTTTTCTAAATTTAGAAAATCGCACGAGGTTGTCGTGCAGGCGACCCGATTAATGCTCCGCGGGGTGCCTCTTTTGCGTTGAGATAGCAAAAAAATAGTGCCATGAAAATATTCGTATGGGGGGCCCGGCTGGTAGCAGCCTTCATCATGCTGCAAACACTGTACTTTAAGTTCAGCGGATCGGCCGAATCGGTTTACATTTTTTCTACGGTAGGCATGGAGCCGTGGGGCCGCTGGCTGGTGGGAACGTTGGAACTGGCAGCCTCGGTACTGTTGTTGATTCCGGTCGTTTCATGGGCAGGCGCCTTGCTGGGGTTGGGATTGATGGCGGGTGCGCTGGGCATGCACATTACCTTATTAGGGATAGAGGTGATGGGCGATGGCGGGCAACTGTTTTATTACGCGCTGATGGTAGCCCTTTGTTGTGGATTTGTAGTTTGGATGGCGAGGAACGAAGCAATTGCCTTCCTGTCGGACGTGCGCAAGCGGCTTTAGTTCTTCACTAATCGGATCACCTCGGCCAGATCGGCCGCAAATGCCGGCTGCTTATCTAGGTACGACTTGAGGCCTTCGGTAAGGTAGTTGGGCACCGCCTCGCCTTTGCTCACCTTTTTCTGCAAGTCGCTCAGCAACTCCAGCACATCACTTTTACTTTCTAAATCCGATTGCTCCACCTTGCTGCGCAAGGCCTCGATGCGGTCCGTCTTTTCATCAGAAGCATCTGCCACGATCTTCTGCCGCGATTGTGCAGCTATGCAGGTATTGTATTCTTTAATGATCACATCCAGATCTTTTTTCGACCATGCGCCCTCTTTCACTTTTTCGGATACTGCTTCACAATCTTCCAGAAAAGTGGCCATGGTTTTTTTGAACGTCAGGTTGGGTAATTCCAGCGTAGCGCCTCCGAGTTTCACCAGGCAGCGGCCATCGTAACTGTTTTGGTTTTCGAGGCGAAACGCATACAAGCTGAGGTAGCCTTGAGAGAGCAACTTCATGAGGTGAATTCGGTTGTCCATTTTTACGGGCTGATAATCATCGCCCGCAATTTGTACATTGCGCACCTGCACAGCGGTAAATACCTGCCTGCCCTCTTCAGACTTTACCTGCACGCGGTCCATCAGGTCGTAGGTAAGAATGCGAACCTCACCACGAAGGGTATCGTTCTTTAAAGTTACCACCCAATCGCCCTGCGCTGAAACGGGGCGGTAAACGACCTCCAACAGCAAGCAAACAAACAGAAAACGCATGGCTCTTAAGATTTACAAAGTCCGAATTAAGTCAATCACCACTTAAAGCACAAAGATTTTATTTCTGCTTTAAGCGACCGGCCTCGCGCAATGCTTTGGCAATGATCCACTCTAACTGACCGTTGGTACTGCGAAATTCATCTGCAGCCCACTTCTCCACCGCCTTCAACAATTCAGGGTCGAGCCGCAATACAAAAGGTTTTTTCTGCGCCATGCTGTGTTACTGTGGATTTTTCATTGCGTCCATGGCTTTCAATAACTGGTCGGGCCGCTGCGTGCCAATCAAAAGCCTTTTGCTATTGGTAAACGTTAGCTCCAATGCCATTCTTCCGCGCACGTTCAATGTCTTAATGCCATCCAAACTCCAACGCACCCCGTAGCCACCCGCAAAGTACCTGCGCACCCGGTAGCTCTGAATGGATTCTCTTTCGATGCGTTTCCAGGAGTTGATGAACGGTTTGTACCGGTATTGTACACTCCACCGGTCAATTTTGGTCTCTAACCGGGCAGATACAAACAGCCAGCACAGGCCACCCAACAATACTACTACAAACAAGAACATCAGCGCCAGCCCGATATCCGACATGGGTTTATCTCCCCAGGGTTCGCCCGTGAGCAACTGCTGGCCTAAACCGTAGCCCAGCAAACCAATGGGTATGAGCCCGCCAATCAACATGGGGACCCACAACCACCACTGGTTAAAGCGCTGCTCTTCTTCGAAGTAAGAATTCATGGTTATGTATGTAAAGTTCCTGCATTTACTACGGGGCTCACATCTTTGTCGCCACAGAGCACCACCATCAGGTTGCTCACCATGGCCGCCTTGCGCTCTTCATCCAGGTCTATAATATTCTGCTTCGACAGGTGATCGAGCGCCATTTGCACCATGCTCACCGCGCCTTCCACAATTTTGTATCGGGCGGCTACTACGGCCGCTGCCTGTTGTCTGCGCAACATGGCCCCGGCAATTTCGGGCGCGTAAGCAAGGTAGCCAATGCGTGCCTCTATTACGTGTATGCCCGCCATCTCCAAACGGTTTTTAAGGTTCTCTTCCAAGGCATGGTTTACTTCGTTGTGCCCTGAGCGCAGGGTTACTTCAGAATCTTCCTCAAAATTATCGTAAGGGTACAAACCCGCCAGGGTACGCACGGCTGCATCGCTCTGTATGCGCACAAAATTCTCGTAGTTGTCCACCTCAAAGGCCGCCTTAAAAGTATCGCGTACCTGCCACACCAGTATCACCCCAATTTGTATGGGGTTACCCACTTTGTCGTTCACCTTGATTTTCTCGCTGTCGAAATTTCGGGCGCGCAATGAGATATGCTTTTTGGCAAAGAGGGGGTTTACCCAATAAAATCCGTTGGTCTTCACAGTGCCTCTATAGTCGCCAAATAACACCAACACCATTGAACTATTGGGGTTTAGAAAGAAGAAACCCGGAAGCAACAAAATGGGCACCACCAGCAACCAGATAAAAAGCAGGTGTCGCACCATTACCAATCCCACAATACCGATGGCCAAAAAGACCACCACAATGGCCAGCATGGCATAGCCCGAAAGGGGGCTGTAGTTTTTTTCGTTGTTCATAGTTGATATTATTTTGATATCATTACAATACTATACACGATTTTGCTCACAGTCAAGTTGCGTCTTGTTTATTTTTCCATGAATAGGTTTATTTGCGGGCTTCCAAACAACCCATGATCGACTATAACCCGAAAGTCTGGTTCTCTTTAATCTTCCATACCTACAGCCGCCATGTTATGCGCACCCTGTGGCCGGTTTTGGCGTTCATGGCCGTGTACACATTTGGTGTAGAGGTGTTGTTCGATATCCTGAACATCGATCCGCAAAAGTTTCCGGGCACCCTCTCCATGCACTCTTTGCTGGGTATTGTGCTGGGCTTGTTTCTGGTATTCAGAATTAACTCGGCTTACGACCGCTGGTGGGAAGGCCGTAAACTGTGGGGCGGCATGGTTAACAGCACCCGCAACCTGGCGTTGAAGCTCAACGCCTACCTGCCCGAGGCAGATGCAGAAAACCGCGACTGGTACGCCAAAATGATCCCTAACTTTATCATTGCCACCAAAGAGCACCTGCGTAAAGGCACACAAGTATCAGAACTGGAAGCGGTATCAGGCGACTTTGCCAACGAACTGAGGCACTACAAGCACAAGCCCAACCGTCTTTCGGCCATGATGTACACCCGCACCAACGAGTTGTATAAAAAAGGCACCTTTACAGGCGACCAGCTGATAAACCTGGACAAAGAACTGAAAGACTTCATTGACCTGATGGGTGCCTGCGAGCGCATTAAAAACACGCCCATCCCCTACTCGTACAGCATGTACATCAAGAAATTCTTGTTTATTTATATCATCACGCTTCCCTTTGCTTTCATTACCAGCTTCGGCTACTTTACCGAAATTATTGTGGTGCTGATAACTTTTGTTTTGCTGAGCGTAGAGTTGATTGCAGAAGAAATTGAAGATCCTTTTGGCCGCGATGTGAACGACTTGCCCACAGATGACCTTTCATCGAAAATAAAGGCCAACGTTCGCGAAATACTGCAAAGCATCCACTGAGCACGTCTGAACAAAATGGTTTACGTTGGGTTGCCCTTATAGTTGGCAAAAAAACTGAGATTGGCAGTTCCGTGCCCCCTAAAACAAAAGGGTATAGATGCCGTACAGCACGATCAGCAGTATCATCACCAGATACATAATAAGGTCTACCCGCACGTAAGCCTTATAAGTTTCATATAGCTCCCTTAGTCTTCTGAACATGGTTTTTCATTATAAGGGTGTTTCTCAAGCTTAGCTAAAAACAGTTTACGAAAAGATAATCTGAAAAATGTAACAACTAAAGTAACAAAATGGTGTTTAAATCCGTGTTCAGGCCAGACTTTAAAATCAACATGATTCGTTACCTCCTACTCCTGTTTTTGTTGTCCCCACCACTTTTAGCTCAAAAATTTACGCTGAGCGGTTACGTAAAAGACGGCTCGAACGGTGAAGCCCTGATTGGCGCTACCGTTTTTGTGAAAGAACTTAATAACGGTACCGTTACCAACGAATACGGGTTTTATTCCCTCACCATCCCCACGGGCACCTATCATGTGCAGTACAGCTACATCGGCTACCTGGTGCAGGCGCGTGAAGTAACCCTGAACGCAAACCAACGCATTGATATTGAGCTACCTGTGGAAAGTGAGCAACTGGAGGAAGTGGTGGTTCAAGGCGAGTTGGAGCAAGCAAATGTGCAAAACCTGGAAATGAGCACCAATAAGCTCGACATTAAGACCATTATTAAAGTGCCTGCCTTTTTGGGTGAGGCCGATGTGTTGCGAAGCCTGCAGCTACTGCCGGGCGTTTCCACCGTGGGCGAGGGTGCGTCTGGGTTCAATGTGCGGGGCGGCAGCGTGGGGCAAAACTTAGTGCTGCTGGATGAGGCCCCTGTCTATAACACCTCTCACCTGTTTGGCTTTTTCTCTGTTTTTAACCCCGATGCGGTAAAAGATACCAAACTCTACAAAGGTGCGGTGCCTTCGCGCTATGGCGGGCGCCTGGCCTCCCTGCTCGATGTGCGCATGAAAGAGGGTAACAGCAAAGAACTGGAAGTGAATGGCGGCATTGGGTCAGTCTTCAGCCGTCTGGCAATTGAAGCTCCGATTGTGAAAGACAAAGCCTCTTTTATCGTGGCGGGGCGCAGATCGTATGTGGATGTGGTGGCGCGCCCCTTTACCGATGTGTTTGACGATGGCGCCTCTTTGAATTTCTATGATCTTACCGCCAAAACAAACTGGAATATCGATAGCCGAAACCGCATTTATCTTTCAGGCTATTTTGGCCGCGACAAGTTTCTGTTCGATAGAAACCAGGGTTTTAGCTGGGGTAACGGCACGGCTTCATTCCGTTGGAACCACCTCTACAGCGATCGCCTTTTTTCGAACATGACGGTGCTTTACAGTGAATACGACTACAAACTTCAATTTGGCAACGACAACCTGAACCGCTTCAACTGGGACTCGCAGATCGCCAACTTTATTCTGAAACCAGACTTCACCTACTTCATCAACAACAACAACGAGTTGACTTTCGGAGCAGAAGCCATCTACTACACCTTCCAGCCGGCCAATGCGGTGGGCATTACCAACGGCACCTCTATCGACATCAGCTTACCTGAGAAATACAACCTGGAGACATCGGTTTTCATCGGCAACAGCCAGAAAATCACTCCTTCGTTTTCTGTCGACTATGGTCTTCGCCTCTCGAACTTCAATTACTTTGGTCCGGGGGAATCCTACACTTTCAACGATACCATTCCCGGCACCCGCAAAACCGTGCGCAACATCACTACCTACAAAAGGGGCGAGTCGATTGTGTCGTACAACAACCTGCAACCCCGGTTGTCTTTCAAATGGCAATCGTCTGAGGTTAGCTCCGTAAAAGGAAGTTACAACCGTATGGTGCAATACCTGCACCTGATATCGAACACCACTGCTTCCAACCCATTGGATGTGTGGGTGCCCAGCACGCCCAACATACGGCCCGAACTGGGCGATCAGTTCACGCTCGGCTATTTCCGCGACCTGGATGCATCGAAAACATGGGAGGCATCTATTGAAGGTTACTACCGCGCCACACAAAATCAGGTAGACTACATTGACGGTGCCGACCTGCTGATCAACAACTTGCTGGAAGCTGACCTGCTAACCGGCAAGGGCCGCGCGTACGGGCTGGAATTCTATTTGCAGAAAAAAACAGGCAAGTTGAACGGCTGGGTAAGCTATACCCTCGGCCGTACTGAATTGCAGGTGGATGGCATTAACAAGGGCGAGTGGTACCCCGCCCGTTACGACCAAACGCATAACCTGAAAGTGGCTGGCTTCTACGATATCAACAGTCGGTGGGCAGTTTCTGGCAATTTTGTATTAACCAGCGGCACACCCACCACCTTCCCTACTTCGCGCTACATTGTGCAAGGCATACTGATACCGCACAACGTAAACGATTCTCGTAACAACGTGCGCCTGCCCTCTTACCACCGGCTGGACATCTCCTTCCGCCTGGAAGGCAAACAGTACCGCAACGGCAAGCCACGCAAAAACACCGACTACTGGGTGTTCTCGTTCTACAATGTGTATGGCAGGCGCAACCCCTTCTCCATCTACTTCTCGCAAAGCGATGAGCGCACACCCACCGGCCTTGCCTTCGACTCGCAGGCCACACAGTTGGCCATTGTCGGCACCATTGTTCCATCCGTTTCTTACAACTTTAAGTTCTGATTTGGTATGAAAGCATTGAACCATAAAATTCTGATTACCCTCACCGCGGCAACCCTGGCATTGGTTGCATGCGAAGACGTGATTGATCCCACCCTGGAGGAAGCGGAACCGTTGCTGGTAGTTGATGCCTGGCTCAACACACAACCGGGTGCGCAGGTAATCAGGCTTACGCAAACACAACCGTATTTCGATAACTCAACACCTCTGGGCGTGCGTGGCGCATCGGTGCTGGTAACCAATACCACCGATGGGCGCGTGTTGCAATTTGAAGAGGTAACCACCGAGCCCGGCACTTATCAATGGGTGCCCGCTGCCCCCGGGGAGCGCGTAGGCCAGACGGGCGACCTGTTTAACCTGGCGCTGTCGGTGGGCAATGAGCAATACACGTCTGTTACACGCCTGGGCCGCGTACCACAAATTGATAGCATCATATTTATTTATGAAGCAGCACGTGGGTTCTTCCCTGAAAATTACCAGGCTGAGTTTTTTGCCACCGACCCTGCGGGCGCAGGCGATACGTATTGGATCAAGGCGTATAAAAACGACACGTTGCTATTGAAGCCGGGCGAGATCAACATTGCATTCGATGCCGGCTTTACTGCGGGCGGCAACTTCGATGGCGTAACCTTCATCACGCCCATCCGCAGAGGCATTAACCCATTTGATTTCGATGACGATGGTAACTTTCTATCGCCCTACCTACCGGGAGACTCCGTGTATGTAGAAATACACTCCATCAGTGTGGCCGCTTTCAACTTCTTGAACGAGGCCATCTTGCAGATAGACCGGCCGGGCGGATTCTCGGAGTTATTCGCCTCGCCCATTGCCAACGTGAGCACCAACATCAACAACGTGAACCCCAATGGAACCAAGGCAGTGGGATTCTTCAATGTAGCGGCCGTGTCTGGTGCGGGCAAAAGATTAATTGTAGAGTAAGCGCAGGGCTTACAACAAAAAGAGCCGACTACCTTTTACGGATAGTCGGCTCTTTTATTTTTACTTGATCGTATCAATGGTGATGGCCGCCCGGGCCATGCACGTGCCCATGCGAAATTTCATCGGCAGTGGCGGCACGCACACTCATCACTTCAACATCAAAATTCAGCTCTACGCCCGCCAGCGGGTGGTTGGCATCAACGGTAATGGCTTCGAGGCCCACGTGAGTTACCGTTACCACCTGGCCCTGGTTGGTTTGAAACTGCATACCCTTTTCCACTTTCTGCGATCCGAAAGCCGAACGGGGCACTTGCTGCACCAGGGTATCGTCTTTTTCGCCATAACCTTTGGCCGGAGCAATTTTCAATTTCATCTTGTCACCGGCCTTCTTTCCCTCCAGGCCCTCTTCCATTCCGATAATGAGGTTACCCGCTCCGTGCAGGTATTGCAGCGGCTCGCGGCCCGCGCTGCTATCCAATACATTTCCTTCGTTGTCTTTCAGCGTGTAGTGAATAGAAGCAACGGTTTCTTTCGTTATTTGCATGATCAATAAGTATTTTGACAACAAAGGTACGACTTACCCGCCAAAACGCCTTATAAGGCCCCAACCAACTGAAAAGAAGATACTTTTAGGTGAGAAAATAAAAAGACCGGCCCGTTGAAGACCAGTCTTTTGTACCTGAGGCCGGAATCGAACCGGCACGCCTTACGGCACACGATTTTGAGTCGTGCGCGTCTACCAGTTCCGCCACTCAGGCAAACAGGGCCGTTTCAACTTTGTGCCTGTTGAAACGGGTTGCAAAGATGTGTAAATCCTGCCTTTCGCCAAAGTTACAATTCAATAAATTTCTCTAAAGAAAAGGCCACCGTGCGTGCGGCAAGCAGCGTCTTTACCCGCCCCCAAACGCTGGCAAATAATGGCGACTGCCGGTATTTTTCCAGGTCTTCGGGGCTGTTCCAATAGCTAAGGGTGGTAAATGAGGTGGGGTCTGTATGGTCTTTGAGCAGTTGCAGGTGCGTGCAGCCGGGAAACTGCCGGATGGCTTGCTTGTTGGCATCGAATATCTGCAAAAACTCGTCCACACCGGCTTCGGTGAAGTGCATGCGCACAATTCGGATAATCATAACAAACGTTTTGGCGGCAAGGTGGCGAAAGAAAACAAAAAATCAGCGGTCGAGCCAGTCTTTGAACTCCTGCACACGCTCGCGGGCCACAATCACATCATCATCATCGCTGGTCTTCAGCACCAGCTTCAGCCGGCTGTTCACATGGCTAATCATGTCTTGCATGGCATCTACGGCCACAATGTATTTTCTGTTGATGCGAAAGTACCTTTCGGGATTGAGCAACTCTTCCAACTGATCGAGCGTGAAGTCAAGAATGTGCTTGCGCCCATCGCGCGTCTGGGCAAAGGTAGTCTTCTCCAGGCTGAAGAAAAAAAGTATCTCTTGCACTTCTACCGACTTCAGGTGTTCGCCCACCTTGATAACAAAACGTTCTTTATATTTTTTGGTGAGCATCTGCATGGCATACGTAATGCTCTCCATCATGCGGGCAGGGTCGGCCGGGGTGCGCACCAGGTGATCGTACTTTAAAAAAGCGGCCTTCAATTCGTCTTTGTCTACCGGCTTCAGTATGTAGTCGATGCTGTTTACCTTAAATGCTTTGAGGGCGTACTCGTTGTAAGCTGTGGTAAAGATGATCGGGCACTTTACCTCCACCTGTTCGAAAATCTCAAAGCTGAGCCCATCGGCCAGCTGAATATCGAAGAAGGCAAGATCTGCGGGTGGGGTGCCTTTCAGCCAGGCAACTGCGCGCTTCACGGTATCGAGTTTCGCCAGCACCTGCGCTTCGGGTTTCAATTCCTGCAAGAGCGTGGTTAACCGCTCGGCAGCCTGTGGCTCGTCTTCTACTATCAGCACCTTCATGCACCAAAAATACGGAGCACGCAGTAAGAATCCATGCCTTACCTGCCGAGGGTACCAATGGTAACTTCGGCCTTCAACTCGTGCAAAATGGTGTACAAGCCGAAATAGGTGCGGTTGATGTACAACGCATCGCGCACACCACGTGCCTTCTTGGAGTTGCGTAACTCTTTCAGCTCTTCGCCAAACGCATAAAGGGTTTCGAAATAATTTTTGTCGGCAAAATCGAACGTGGCGCTGCCAAACGGGCGCCCCAGCAATTCCACCAACTGGGTAAACAATTCCATGAAGAAGGCCTTGTCGCGGGCGCTGTCGTCAGGATAGATGAAGCGCAAGTCGGCAAACACTTTTTCCTTGCGGGGGGTGTTGCCCAGCAGCGAGCGATCCAGCAGCTGAAAGTACGTGTTGTAAAAACCAGGGGGTATCACCTTCACACAACCAAAGTCAATAATTCCCAGGCGGTAGTCGGGTGTAAGAATAAAGTTGCCGGGATGCGGATCGGCATGCACCTCGCGCAGTGTGTGCATCTGAAACTGGTAGAAATCCCACAGGGCCTGGCCCAGTCGGGTGCCCACACCGTCTGGCAGGCTTTTGCCCAGCACCTCCCCCAACGGTTGGCCTTCAATCCAATCCATGGTGAGTATTTTTTCGCTCGACAGGTGCGGATAGTAGGCCGGAAATACCAGGTTTGGTATGTGCCCGCACTTTTCCGACAAGTCGATGGAGCGCTGCAACTCCAACGCATAGTCTGTTTCCTCCATCATGCGGCCTTCCACCTCCCCAATAAACTCATCGTACTCGGCCGGGTTCAGCTTAAACATCGACAGCGCTATGGGCTTCACCATGGCCAGGTCGCTTTTCACACTTTCGGCCACCCCCGGATATTGTACCTTCACCGCCAGCTTGCGCCCAGCCTGCGTGGCCTGGTGCACCTGCCCCATGGAGGCGGCATTGCGTGCCTGCTGCGAGAAAGTATCGAACAGCTTATCGGGGCCCTTGCCAAAATATTTCTGAAACGTTTTCACCACCAACGGGTACGACAGTGGCGGGGCGCTGTACTGCGCCATGGCAAACTTTCGCTGGTAGGCGGTGGGCAACATGCTTTTGTCCATACTCAGCATTTGGGCCACCTTCAGCGCGCTGCCCTTCAATTCGCTCAGCGAGTTGTAAATGTCTTTGGCGTTGTCTTCGTGCAATGCTTCGCGCGAAGTTTCCGGATCTACAAGCTTGCGCCCGTAGTGTTTCAGGTAGTTGGTGCCAATGCGTGCGCCCGTGGCAATGAACTTGGAGGCCCGTTGCACTTTGCTTACGGGTATACGATCAAATTCCTTCATGCAATCAGTGGCGCGTTTGGTAGAGAAACTTGGCGAAGTCGATGGCGCTGTCTACTGCCCCCTTGCCTATCAGGTCGAAGGCAAGGTTAACGGACTTTTCCACCGCGGCATCCGTCTTTTCGAACCCGGCACTGTTGTCTTCCTTCCAAAACAACAGCAAAAAGCCGAAGTGCAACCAGAACAATTGCGGATAACTTTTGTCTAACAGGGGGCGTGCGGCCACTTCGCCTCTATTTTTGCCATCGGCCATGAGTTCCTGAAAGAAGGCCTCGAACGACTTGCGGAAGTCTTTCAAAAATGCAGGCATCAGCTCCAGTTTGTGTATGCCCTTTAGTTGCAGCAACACAAAGCTGCGCTGGCTTTTCAGCTCTTCCAGTAACGTATAATAAAATGCCAGTACGCGCTCGCGGGTGCTGAAGCCCGTATAAGCCTCGTCTGCCTTCAGGCGGGCCACGGTCTGGTCTGCGAAATCCTTCCAAACATGGCGTTCTATGCCCTCGAAGGAGCCAAAATGCTTGTAGAACTCTTCTTCCTTCAAACCCAGGTCGAGGCAGAACTTAAATACCGAGGCCGGTTGTTTACCGTGCGTAAGCAGGTGTTCCACATAGGCAGCTTTGATTTTGTCGGCAGAGGCGCTGCCAGCTTTCTTGGTCGATTTTTTTGTTTGTTCCATGATGTATCTTTAACAAATCTGAGGGCTTCCGGTTCAGCACCATGCGTGTGTTTTGCAGATTTTTTGGGTTGATTTTGGCGATGGTAGCGGCCTGCCCGCCCGCCCGTGCGCAAGCAGAAATGCCCCGGTCGGCCATGGCCTGTTACGAATTGGGCGAAACGCATGCCCAAAGCAAAGACTGGGATGCCGCCCTGGCCGCCTTCAATGCCGCCCTGCAGCGCGATGCCTATTTTGCCGATGCCTACTACGCCCGCGGGCTGGTGCGCGAACAAACCGGCTTGCTGAACGAGGCGCTAACCGACTACAATATTTATGTAAGCCTGCGACCCGAGCACGTGGAAGCACGCTTCAACCGCGCCCAGTTGCGCTTCCGCCTGGAGCAATACGCGCTGGCGCTCGAAGATTTCAAGATGCTGTTGTACTTGCCTGCGGGCGAAACGACTACCGTCTTCTTCAGGCAAAATGCGTTTGGCGGAGAGGTGAACCAGGTGTTCACCGCCCAAGGTGCCAACAACAGCTACCTGCACAACTACATCGGCCTTGCCCTTACGCAACTGCAGCGACTGGACGAAGCCGTTGCGGCCTTCGACTCTGCACTACTGAAAACACCCGATGCCGATGTGCTTGTAAACCGCGGCATTGCCTACGAGAAAATGGGCAAGATCGATCTTGCCCGCCTTGATTACGAGGCTGCCTTGCAACGACAGCCCCACCACGCGCTGGCCAAACACAACCTGGCCCTGCTAAGTGCACGCACCCGGCCCGAAGAAACCAACGTACAACTGCTGGACGAAGCCATTAACGACAACCCTGCGTTGCCCTATGCGTGGGCCGAGCGCGGCCATGCGCGCTTCCTGCAGGGCAACTACGAAGGTGCACTGTCTGACTTCAGCGAGGCCATCCGCATCAACCCGGCTGAAGCGGGCTACTACCTGCAGCGCGGGCAGGTGTACGAAAAGCTGCATCGGCCAACGGATGCCTATACCGACTATACCCAAGCGGTTAAATTAGACGAACGCGATGAAAAGGCTTGGCTGCACCGTGGCAACCTGCTTACCCGACTGGGGCGGTGGCAAGAGGCCGTAGAAGATTATACCGTGGCGTTGACCCACCACCCCAGCTATGCCTCGGCCTGGTATAACCGCGCGCTGGCACGCCAACGCCTGGGCCAGTTGGTACACGCCTGCGCAGACCTGGCCATGGCCGAACAAAATGGTTTAGCGGTGCCCGCAAAATTAAAGAAGCAAGTTTGTAAGGAGTGAATGAGAGCAGCAAAACCTAGTTCCGCTCCGTTCCCCGTCATTGCGCGGAAACACGCGTAGCGGGTTGACGAAGCAATCTCGACTGTCGATCGACAAAACCAATGTCTATTCGAAGAAGTCTATATATTAAGATTGCTTCGTCTTCAACTCACTTGCGTGAGTTTCAATCCTCGCAATGACGGCAAAAATCCTAAGCACGCTTCGCGGTTTCGTTCCTCGCAATGACGCAAAAGTTCCCCGTCATTGCGAGGAAAAACGCGCAGCGGGTTGACGAAGCAATCTCGACTGTGATCGACAAAACCAATGCCTATTCGAAGAAGTCTATATATTGAGATTGCTTCGTCTTCAACTCACTTGCGTGAGTTTCAATCCTCGCAATGACGGCAAAAATCTAAGCACGCTTCGCGATTTCGCTCCTCGCAATGACGGGCAAGATAAAGACTTACCACCTGCTAATCTCCTTTTCATATAGATCCTCCCAGGAAGGATTAACGCCTTCAATGAGTGCAATTTTATCAGCTCTGGAGCCACCCTTAATTTGTTTCTCCCGGGCAATGGCGTCATCTATAGAGTGGAAGCATTCGTAATACACAAGATAGTAGCATTTATAACGGGAGGTAAAACTCGTTGGGTAAGTGTGCTCACGATGTTCCTGTACGCGAGCTACAAGGTCCGAAGTTACGCCAGTATATAGCGTTGTTCTGGTCTTGTTTGCCATAATGTACACACAGCCACCGCATTCCATGATAACAAAATACGCATAAAGCTATCTATTATGAGATGGGCTTACTACTTTATTAGGGAAAAGACTTCACACACGTTCCCGTCATTGCGAGGAAACACGCACAGCGGGTTGACGAAGCAATCTCGACTGTCGATCGCCAAAACTAATGCCTATCCGAAGAAGTCTACATATTAAGATTGCTTCGTCTTCAACTCACTTGCGTGAGTTTCATTCCTCGCAATGACGGCAAAAATCTAAGCACGCTTCGCGGTTTCATTCCTCGCAATGACGCAAAAGTTCCCCGTCATTGCGAGGAAAAACGCGCAGCGGGTTGACGAAGCAATCTCGACTGTCGATCGACAAAACCAATGCCTATTCGAAGAAGTCTATATATTAAGATTGCTTCGTCTTCAACTCACTTGCGTGAGTTTCATTCCTCGCAATGACGGCAAAAATCTAAGCACGCTTCGCGGTTTCATTCCTCGCAATGACGAAAAAGTTCCCAATACGCCTCGCGGTTTCACTCCTAACAATGACTGAACGTTTGCGAGTACCGTCAATTACTTTCTCTCTCCTCACCCAGCTGTCCCTTCACTTGTTGCAGTCGCCCCACCATAACATTTATCTTGCTGCGGTCTTTGCGTATTTGCCGGGGGCGGAAGTAAAACCAGTTGATGCCCACCCATACCAGCGTGACCACATAACTTATTAAGGCACCGACCCAGTCCATTTTCAAGGTATACTCATACAAGTACAAACACAACCCCGTGGTGAGTAAGGCAAAGTAGGCGTTGGTTACGGTAGTGTGTATCACCCGCTCGCGCTGCTTGATAGCCAGCAGGTCGGCCAGGTAGTTTTCGTTGGACTGGTTTTCATTGCCCTTGCGGTACAACGGCAGGGCACTACCCTGCACAACGATAAACATCACCATGGCCACTATCGCCAGCACAATTCCAATTTTGGTGGAAATCAGTTCAGGCTGATAGTAATACCAAATCCAGCCGATGAAGACACATGTGGCCGCCAGGCAGAGGTTGGTCAGCAATATGCGTCTCACTTTCCCCCGTTTCATCCGATCAATCTTCTCCTGCAATGCCTGCAAGTCGGCCGTGGGAGTGGCCTGCTTTTGCCAGAGTGCTTTAAAGTCAACAGGCTCCATGTTCTTTGAATTTTTTAGTCAATCGCTCTTTGATACGGTGCAGGCGTACGCGCACATTGCTTTCCGAGAGGCCCACCACCTGCGCAATCTGCGCCTGCTTCATGTCTTCCAGTTCCAATAGTATAATGATGCGGTCCATCTCCGGCATCTCTGCAATCAGCCGGTGAAGTAACTGCAAATGAGCCTCCTCCTGCCGGTTGTCGGTCTCCGGTTCAGGCAGGGGCAACGGCATGCGTTTATACCGGTTGTCTTTCTCCAACTGGCGCAGGCAGGTGTTGGTCGCTATCCTGAAAATCCAGGTGCCCACACCCGCCTCGCCTCTGAAAGAATCCTGGTGCTGCCAGACTTTCAGGAAAACTTCCTGGCACAAGTCCTTGGCTCGGTCGTAGTCGTTCACGTAACCGTTGCACAGGCGGAATACCTTATTCCAATACGCGATGTAGATGTTTTCAAAGTCCACTGTTGCTCCAATCGTGCACCAGCGACACAAACCGGTCGTGCTGATCAATAAAAACTCCGTGCGAACATTGGTCGAGGTAAGCCATACGATCCTCGTTGCCTACGGCAGTGCGCACTTTGGCAATGTGGTCGGCATCAAACAAACCGTCTTCTTTACCGTAAATGCCGTACACCAGCACGCCCTGCCCACGTACCCTATTTAGTTTGTCTTCCATGTTGATAGACGTATAACGCTCGTTGTTCAGAAAACCCATCGTGGGCTGAAACATGGTTTTGTATTGCGTGTTGGCCAGGAAGGACGTGTAACGCTTCATCATTTCGTGCGTCTGAAACAATCCATACAAGGCGGTAGCCTTTTCGTTGGGTTGCCGGGTGGTGTACAGCCCGTTTTGCATAGCCAGCATAAAGCAGCCGGAACTGTAATAGATGGAGGTGGTATCGTAGCCCTGTACGGCACGCACCTGCTTCAGGGCGGCCGAATCCTGACGGCTCGCTGCGCGTTGTTTTACGTTCTGCAAAATGGTTCTGAAAGTATGCTGTAAAGATAAGGGTGCGCCTGCCAGAATCAACCGGTCCACCTTCTCGGGGTGCTGCTCGGCAAAGTAGGTGGCCACTATGCCGCCAAAGCTGTGGCCAATGAGTGTGGCTTTGCTGAACCCAAATTGCGAATAGATATCATTCAGGTCGGCCAGCGTTTGGTGGAACGTGAAGCGGGCGCTGTCGTCTTCCGATCTCCCCTCACCGCGCCTGTCGTACACCACCACAAAAAAGCCACGGTCGGCCAGTACCGCGGCCGTTGTCACTTCAAAGTCGATGGCGCTGCCGCCCGGGCCGCCATGCAAGAAAATCAGCGGCTTGCTGGCTGGGTCGCCAAACGTTTTTACATACATGGCCTGCGGAGGCACGCCCCACGCAAGCAGCCACAGGTTAATTACCATCCACATTGCTTTCATAGTTTTTTTACCTTTGGATACGGTGCCATCCAGAATGTTACACCCTACCCGGAACTAAATTCGGAGCTGGCAGCGCAACCATCCCGAAAACAAGGTCATTCTGCCCAAAGGCTACCACCGCAGTAACGACCATTTTACACATCCCAACAGGAAGCTGGAAATCTTTAATTTTCGAATGCTACCAGTTAAGGGGACCTTTCACTCGGGCTAAAGGTGACGACTTCCACATCCCCTTTCAGCAAGGCCGAATAGGGCCTTTACGCAGTTACTTAGTCGTTACCGGTAAGCACCGCCAATACTTGTGCACTAAGCACAATTGGCTCTTGACTTCTATTGACCTTTATTTAGGTTGATTTTTTGATCAAAGAATTGTAAATCTTTGATGGAGAAGGCGAGAGGCATTTTGTAACGCGGTCATTAGTCTGTATTCACTATCACTGAAACTATTATTACCTTGTCTTCGCGCAATTCTTTTTTATATTACAATTGGATTTTTTCACGGGCCCGTTAATCCGATTTATGGGCCTCAATATCTATTTCTATCAGCAGGCCTTCAATTGCAAGTCCTTTTACCTCCAGCCAAGTTCCGGCTGGAAATTGTTTTTTGTAGATATTGGTGCGAAACCCTGAGACATTAACAAATTCTTTCATATTTGTGGTATATACATTCTCAACCACTACATCGTCAAAAGTATAGCCGTAGTGTTTTAATATTCTTGCTAAGTCTCGATAACAATTTTTCATTTGTAAACCAATATCTCCCGGTGCAACAATGTTACCATTATCGTCTATGCTGACTGCTCCTGAAATTTTCAGATAATCACCTATTTTAACGGCATGTGAATAACCAAAGGATTTTTCAAGTTCGGGCCTCAATAAAAAGTATTCCGGTTTTTTGTCTTGTTCCTCAACTTCTTTGGCTTCCTGCACACAACTTGGCAGTATTGTTGACAAAACTGCTAATAACAAGGTTATTTTATTTGCCATCTTATAAATAATTAGCAACTGATTGTTCTCCTTTACTTGTAAACATTAAATAGCTAACAGGCGAATGCGGATTTGAAAATGCTGATGCTTGTGCGATGTATCCATTCATCAATTAGCCGACCGACCCCAGAAAAGGAATAATTACAAACCACCCAACGATTGCGGCAATTGCAGCTATTGTTGAGGTGATGAGACCAAGTTTCCTGGATATGTTCCAACCACTTATTCCTAACGTAATGAAGAAAAGAAAAATGCCTGTTAAAAAAAGAAGCCCAAGGTACTGAGATATCGAATCTATCCGATACCCCATTTTTTCTAACTTATCGAAATAGTTACTCGAAAAAAGAAGGTGTAATCGAAAGGCGGCCATTGACCATCCGATCACACAAATCAACATGCAGGCAGTGACGGAAACCGCAAAGCCAAGAGTCCAAGATGCGGCTCTATTTTTTTCTGACTTCGAAATAATTGCGGCTGTCAAAGTCAATGTAAACCCACCAATTATTGAGCCGATAAAAGCTAGTTGGTTGAGTCCCTGAGCCAGTGAATTGTACCTCTCCATTTTATGATAAGTTTATGGTCTTATGCCGGTAATCCTGATGTTTGCCGTAAGACTCGATTGTGTCTTGATTCTTTTTGTAAACAGTATGCCTGTTTCAGATGCCGGGTCGTATGCGCTAGCCCCTGAGCCCAACTCGTTGGAATCGCTTGCCGTAATGGAAACATGTACCTTTAATTTTCCACTGCCATCCCTTGTAAGGGAGGGGTTTTCCAATGATTCAATCTCCACTACTTTGCAACCTTTATGATTGAAATCATTTTTGTCTGAATTCCAGTCATCTGGAGATAAAATTAGTAATAATTCCCCGTCTTTACCCTTAGCGATATCAACCTGGGAGATACGCTCAGCACCAAGTTCGTTGGCTACAGAAGAATTAGCCAGAATGCCCTTATACTCCCAATTCCAGATTGAGGGATTCCCGGAAGGTGTAGTTGCATATACATAGGTATTGTTCTTATTCATTACGGGTGTTGGCCCGTTATAAACAAAGGCAACCATTAGTAAATACAGTTTCTTGGAAATTTCATCAAAATAGAGTGCGGGTTCATTCCAAAAGAAAGCATCGGAATTTAGATCGGGTGGAATGAGCGTTTGATTTACATTCCAGCCGCTATGAGTAAGGGGGCCTCCTATTGTGCCCATCTCACCATTTGTTAGGTTTTCTGGACTATCTGCTTTTAAAATGGAAATAAAGAATGAGTTATTAGGGCGGGCTGAAAAACCACCTTCCGTGGGTATAAAGTAATTTAAACGGGCAGCTAACCAGTAATTTTGGTTGTCTTGTTTGACGGGAAGCAGATTAACAACCTCATGGTCCAAAAATCCTTCCTGATTTGCATCCGCAGGATTAGTTAGTGGTGTGGGCTGAAACAGTTCCTTTACAAAAATCCAATTATTACCACTATCAACTGATTTTGCCAAATGTATTGACACACTTGGCACATAGTCTGCACCGCTTAATTTATAGTGTGGGTAGCTATAAGCAAGCCATAACGTAGTTGAATTTACGTCTTTACGAATTGAAGGATCAGCGTATCCAAAGAAATCTGGATTAACCTGGTACGGATCACCCGGCACGGTCAATTCTTGGCAGTTTGCATCAATGCAATCAAGTTCAATTATCTGATTAGCCTCTGGAAAATCGACCCTTTCACAAGAAAAAAAAGCAAAACTTGCAAATGTAATTGTTGCCAATTTTTTCATAACATAACATTTTTTCTTAGACGGTTATCTTCCCGAAAGGTTTAATCCAAGTTAAGAAAAAAAACCAAGTTACTTTTATCAAATGGGTTATGGTTTAGTGTGTAGTCCTTGTCAATCAAAGGGCGGGTGAATAAACTGCTGGTAAAACTTTCTTATTAGTTGCGCGTGGAATATCAGGGTTATCTTTTTTTAACGCGTCAAACGGAAACTCTTTAGGAAAGTCTACATAGACAATTCTGTCCCCAAAATGAATGCAAATTTTCCTCTTGCGTAAGAGTAAAAGGCATTAGCTGCCGGATATTTTCTACCAAGTAGAACACGTACTACGAGACAGTATCAAAGGCACAAGTCTCGCGCTGGCCCGCTTCGCCTTCGTAAGACTTGCGCCAGGTGGGGGGTATTCCTTTACTTACTTAAATTCCATAAACCGTAAATATTTCTTCACAAGTTCACTATTGTAAGGGCAATACATGCAGTCATCTAAAATGTTTTCAGTCTTCTTTAACGAATTTATGATTGTGATGAAATCATCTTCTACGGTTTTTAACCCTATGTACCTCAAACACTTTCCTTCGTCAGAGAAATAGGCAGATTCTTCGTCAGCAGTTGCTTTGCCATTTTTCCTGTTGTTTCGATAAGATTCGGAGATATTAACAACAAGTCTTACGGTGGATGAGATGATCGAACAGCTTATCGACAGTGAATGGGACGATAGGCATAACCGTTCCATTGACCGGAGTATGAAGCGTGCCCGGTTCCGTTACAATCGTCTATTTGCTCAGCTAAAGATGGCTAAAGCTAATGGTTCAATACTGAAAGAAATGGCGCGGATTGAAAGACAAGACTTGTTGATTATCGATGACTTTGGAATCCAGCCCTTTGATCATCCGGCACGCTTATCCTTATTAGAACTTATCGAGGACAGGCACGGAAAACGGTCAACAATATTAACATCACAGTTACCCGTGAAACAATGGCATGATGTAATTGGGGAACAAACTGTGGCTGATGCTGTCCTTGACCGCATTGTACATAGTGCTCACAGGGCAGAATTAAAAGGTGACTCGCTGCGAAAAAAATGGGGTAAAAAAACAGCAGAAGAACACGAAGAATAATTAATTTTAAAACACTGAAACTGGCAGCACAATTTTGACATCAACTAGGGGTGGTCAATTTGCTCCGGATACAGGTGGTCAATTACACCGGATTTTGCAGCATAATAAAGGCTTTTAAGAAATGAATATTACACAAACAATGGCCGACCTGCGCAAGGAAAAGGATTGGTCGCAAACAGATTTGGCAACAAACAGCGGTGTATCACGGGAGATGATCGGCAAGTATGAACGCGGTGATGCCGTGCCTTCTATTGAGGCTGCTAAAAAAATTGCTGATGTGAAGTAATATGGCTCTTAAACTGCCCCAAATGCAACCACATGATCAGCCCAAGTGCTGCAGTTTGTCCAAACTGCGGACATGATCATGAGAAAGACAGAAAATTAAAAAGCGATACAAC
>JBMOLS010000013.1:0-11872 GCA_049324055.1 Bacteroidota bacterium
TGTTGAAATATGGAAAACTCCACCACCCGCAAAAGGCCACCGCGGAGTTTCCCACATTCCAACAGGATAGCAATTACAACTGGAAATTTATACTTTCGAATGTGACTAACTAAGGGGAGCTTTCAGCCCCACTTCAAAACTGGGGAATGACCGTATCACAACTTTCCATTTGGTTCGAGGGACGGCTCAACCTTGGCATATGAATACTTTTGATGTCGAAATGATGGACAACTCCCATCTAAATTTTATAACATTGCACCAAGGCAGTAGTGTGGGAGTTGACCACATTCCAACATCAGATATGATTACAATAATTATTAGCTGACACAGTTTACTTTACAGACCCCTACCTGATAAAGAAAAAGATTGTCTTATCACTACGATAGATCATTTCATCAAAGCTGCTAAAATTAATATGCTCTAAGAAAGCGGGGTCACATCCAAAAATTTTTCTTATCTGATTGAAAATATTCATCTAAACTTCCGGTAATCTCTTGGGATTCCGCATGGGTTACTTGATTGTCTCTTAAAAATTCTAAAGCCTTTTCCGATACCACCAGGTACATCCTGTTCCATAAACCAAAATCATCTACTCCAGCTTTGCCATTAACTATTAACCACCAGTATTTCGGTATTTCTGCATCTGGATAGTTATCTTGAAAATTTAATCCCTTACTCATTCTCAAGATTTTCCTAAATTCTAAATCTTCAAATTTTTCATAAATCAGTTTGGCGCGTAATTTCTCTGTGACCAAGAATATTGGAAAAGTTGCAAACAAATCATCGGCTGGCCAGTAGTCAATTTCCAATCCAACATTATCAACAATAAAGGGATGAACAGACCTGTCTATAACTTCAGTTTCTTTATCTAACTCGCTACCAGCCCAAACGTGTAAGTAATAATATTTCATAGTGTCTATCTTATCTTATAGGTGGTAAAAATAGATGCCCGAACTCATCATCAATTTTCTTGGCAAAATCAATTGCATCTTGTCTGGTAAAGTTGGGATTTGTCTGATAAAAAGCTTCCCATCTATTTGTAATTTGTTGATGTATCTTAGAATTAGCCTTCGATATGCCTCGTAAATTTTCCAACGAGTTCAATTCTGCTTCTGTGATTCTTCCAGGATATTTGTTAAATACTTTTTGAGGAACTCCGTGATGCACTTGATAAATGTCATCAGCAATTTCTGGGAATGCTTCTTCTTTAAACGTTTTCCTATAATCTAACCTAGGAGCAGAACCCAAACTTCGGAGTTTTCAAATCATCTACATACTTAACCGCATCAACATTTTTGGTTAGTTTGGTTAGCCCGGCATCATCAAGCTTTTTCCACGAGTCAATAAGGTCAGTCTTTTTCGCAACGGCATCCAGCAACTTATCACTGCCATCAATATCTTTGATAAACCTGGTGATCTGGTCAGGATCGGTAAGCTTTTCTTTGATCGCTTTTACAACCGCTTCACGCGCTTCCTTACCGAGTTTCTTGAGTAGGTCTTCCAGCATTTCAAGGATCTTCGCACCGCCTAATAATTCAAGCAAAGCCGATGAAACATCCAGCGAAGCCTCATGCATCATCACATTGCCACCGCCAGCATACTTGTCCTTCTTCTGAACAAAATAGTCTGTAGCAGCCTTTTGAATCTTCGGCCAGCTTACTTCTTTAACGGTGTTGACTAACTGCGTTCTTACCTGTTCTTTAGTGGCTATGTCATAACCGAAAGTAACAAGCTGCGGTATCTCCAATGCTTTAGCAACAAGCGCATCGCCACCACCGGAGCCAATGCCATTGGTAGGATCGTGAAAAGGTGAAGCACCGTACTGATCTGATTTAGTATCGTCCCACAACCTTACCGGAGTCTGGCCCGTCTCGTAAGTCTCGCGGCCCATATCATACACCGTAGCAACACCGCCAACAGTAGCTTTCCAGAATGACCTGAAGTTTGAGGCCAAAACATTCCAGCCTTGCGTGCCTTTGCTGTCGAGTTCGGCAATTACATTATCAATGGATTTCTTTGCTTCAGCAACGATCTGCTGTTTGTCGGATGATTTGGTAAGCTTTGATTTTTTACTCTCCTGAAAAACTTTGTTCTCATTCAGGCCATGTCGTATGTACACGCAGCCGGAGTTATCATCATAATGCAGCCAGATACCGTATGACGCGTTATCAAATTCTCCCTTGTCAAATTTACCTTTCAGATTTTCGAAAACAGAAGAGCCTTCGGTTGTAGCTATTGCAACACTGCTGTGTGATGTAAAATACGTTTTAATGGAATGGCCATAAGCCTGGCTAAATTCAGCAAGGTAATTTTTGATTTCATCCCTTGCTGCCGATGGAAGCCCTCCGTAATCTTCAAGCCCGCCTTCCTTTAAGACTTCCGTGTTCGGAGATAAGGTAAGGTTTACGTTGTTACATATCTTGTTGGGGAATTGCTTATTTAAATTGTTATAGAAGGTATTTAAGGCGGCTCCATAATCTTTTAAAAAGTCTTTGACTAATTGTTCTGCCACCGCACACTTATTGGCTGCTGATGCTGTGCGCTGAACGGAGTAGTACTTATCCAGGCTCGAAAGATTCTGATCGGTTAACCGCTTATTTAGTAATCCGCTTACTTTGTCGTTACTGACGATGACAATGAAAACTCTTACGCTGTTATTTTCCGGGAGCCTGGATAATTCTGCCTGAAGAGTGGTAAAATTAAACTCGCTGTTTTCTGTAACGTAAATTCTGGTATCAAGCGTGGCCGGAACATGGGTGATTTTATCCTGTTCTGATTTTAGGTTGGCAGACAATTCAGGGCAGGCGGTCGCTGCATAGTTGTCAATAATGATTCTGTTCTTATCATTAAATAAATGTTGGAGCTGGAGCATCAGCTGGCTTACATAGGCAGTGACACTGGTGCCTTCTACCAGCACTTTGCAAACTGCACTTTGCGTAGCTTCCTGATCTTCTTCACTCACTTTACTCCAAACAACCTGCTTTCCTAAAAATGATTTTGCTATCCGGTCAAATAACTGCTTGTTGCTTTGATCAGTTTCTATTTTTTGTTGTAATTCTGATTTGTGATTTTCAAAGTACGGAATAGTACTTTCATTGATGTGCTTTAATTTGTCAGCATCCTGCGGGAAGCATTCAGGTAATGCTAAGGCTAATAAAACATCGGGATCATCTTCACCGCCTTTTCCATTGATGCGCAGCCATGCTGTAATTTCTTCTTTAAAGTCTTCTAAGATGATGGCGAGTATTTTCTCTTTAATGGCGTTCAGGTCTTGTGCGTCTTGAGATGTTGCACTTCCCGTATTCAGTCCACCGCCTGCTACTTTACTAACTTTCGTTTCACCAGTTGCCGGATCTTTCTGTACCACATACTTAGCACACCAAAAATCAATGTCAAAGAACGATGCGCTTTCAACTTTTACAGTGATCAGCAAAAACGCCAGGATCACCCAAAAAACATGTAAAAATTTCAAACGCACGGGCTAAAATAGGCATTTTTTATTTTTTCAGATGAAGAAAAAACCTTGGCTACCAAGCACCAAGGTTGGCGTTTTTTTGAAGGTGGAGTGCGCTTGTATAATCTCCATCCGTTACACCAATCTTCATGCGCATTCCAGCTTCAAAAAAATGATGCAAGGCACGTGTTGTACTTCATTCAATGAACTGAACTTTCATGCCGCGCTAAGTGGTACACCCCGATATTCTCATCGGGGTAAATGCGATCTTGTATTCTGTCTTTCAGCACACTTTCCAGCAGCACACACTTCACTACAGAGAACAACCCGTGGGGTCAGACGCGCGCCCGCGCCAGGCGTGTGGGGGTGCGGGGGAGCCTGGCGCGGATAAAGGCGCGCACCCACAATGGGGCTGTGGCCGCCTCCTTATTCCCCCCGCAAGGGACAAAGGCGGCCACAAGACCGTGCAAGCACAAGTTGTGAAGTGATCCCGATGGCATGTGGGTCGGCATGTGCGCAATCGGGAGTCCGAGGCGCACAAGGCATGACAAAAGTGTAATGGAAGCAGCTAAAAAATTTTGGATCGTGCGGTGGCAAAGATGGCTGTGAGCAAAAGCAGTTCTCCATCATTTTTATTTTTCATCTGAACTGCTTTTGCTTACTGCCATGCGCGTAATTTTTTAGGTGCTGGAATGAAGCTTTTGGCGTGACTTGTGTCCCCGAGGCCTGAACAACTTGTGCGCAGCACTCCTTTTTTTCCTTTAGCCAGGCTTCGCTGGCAGGAAGGAGCACTGGCATGTGTGTCTGCAGGAGCGTGTGGTATTCGGTGGCAGTCACTTTCCAGTTGAAGAAAAAATTATTTCAGTGGGTGACACTGTTCCAACTGCTGTTGTAAATCTTTCAGTGATTGCGTTTGATAATATTCAATGCCTCTTACACTTTTAAACCCGCCCAGGTATTGCGCTTGTCTTAATCCGTATTGTTTTACCCATTGTGCTAATCTGCTTTGCCGTAAGTGCTCTAAATTTCTTATGCTGATGTTTAATTTCGAGTGTGCCTGATGGATTACTTCTTTATTCAATCTTCTCCAGGTAGTGAGTAAACTGTTTCTTGATGGGGTCAGGCTCAGGATTAATCGTTCGTGTTTTTCATATTCGCGTTTTGCTTTTGTAGTGGTGATGTAATCATGAAGCTGCATCACCTGATGTGCTTCCAACTTCATGTAACGCGCTTGCCTTTGATGATGACTTTTAATGTAAAGCTGGCCTTTGGATAAATTAAGATCTTGTAATTCGATCCGTAAAATATCTTCCAGTTGAAGGGCTTGCCACACTACCAGCGAGAGCATGAGTTGGGCAACATCATGCCAGGGCTGGTAATGCTGATACACTGATTCAAGTTCTGATAATTCTAAAATAGGTTTGAGTGTTGACTGACGAACTTTTACTCTCAAGCCTTGAACTGCTGCAGGTAATTGTTTGAAGTTGTAATACGTTTCAATAGCCAGTAGTCTTCTGTTTTGCTGATGCGGTGAATTTCCTTCTTGTTGTAGCTGTCCTATATAATTCATCACATCGGCATAGCGTATTTGTTCTATCACCAGGTGATGCGTTTCAATCCATTGGAGATAATGCTGAACGTAATTTATTTTGTCCTGTGCAAGTTCATTGGTGTAGCCTTGTTTGATCAGGTGCTTTTTAAATTCTTCCATGGGGTTGTATTGTTACAATTCATTTACGATATGGGTATAGATCTGTGTACTTTCCAGTGAGCTGTGACCCAGGAACTGGGCGATCTGCTCAAGCGATAATCCGTTTTGCAACAAGTGCGTGGCGATGCTGTGGCGAAGGCAATGCAGGCTGATTGTTTTGTTTATGTTTGCTTCTTCGGCCAGCCTGCGCAAGCGCTTGTTCAATATCATAGGCTTACAAGGCGAGCTCTGTTGTGTAACAAACAAGTGATTGGTGATATGCTTGAAGCACGGATAGGCATTATCTAAAAACCAACTGCGTGAGTAATGGATGTAGTCGGTAAGATCATTTCTGATCCGCTTGTTCATGGGCACGTATCTTTCTTTGTTGCCTTTGCCTTTCTTCACATGCACATAGTTGTGTTTGATGTCTATATCATCGAGCATCAAGGCCAGTCCTTCGCTTAACCGCAACCCACAACCGTAATAAATTCCAAGCATAGCCCTGTCTCTGTAGCCATACGGACTATCGTCTGTGGCCTGGTAGAGTTTCTTTATTTCCTGTTGGGTTAAGATTGTTCGCGTTACTGATTCACGCAAGGGATATGAGATTTCTTCCAATGGTAAAATTTCACAATCATGTTTTTGTAAATACGTATTGAACAGTTGCAGATTAACGACATGGTTATCAATGGTGCCGGAGCTTAATCCACCACCGCGATTGTTCTTACGTGTGTGTAAATGCTGCTGGTAACACGCTATCGTTTCTTTGCTGATGTGTGATAGCTTGTTGATCTGCTCGTCTTTGAGCCAGTTAAAAAACTGTTGCAAACGATGTGTATTGCTGCGTACAGTCGCAGGGCTATAGCCCAGCCGGGTTTGCCATTGGGCAAACGCTTCAAGGTAGTGTTCCATAAAATTTCAGTTGAAGAAGAAAATGTTTCATCCCGTACCCGTAGGTCGGGAAAGTGGCGCTTACTCGTTTTGATAAAAAGTATTATCCACTGACTTAAGATTTTTATTTTCAGATAGTTGAGTGGATAATAAGGCTAATTATCCACTGTTATCCACACTATCCACTAACGTGTATTGCGGATCATTGACAATGCCTGGTGCAAAGCATTGCTCACACTGTTTTGAAGATGGTTGTATTCGTCCCTGCTCGTGATCTCATATTCATAGCCACCTTTGTATTTGTTGCCACCAATCGATTTTATGTAGCCGTAGAAGTGAAGTGTCTTGAGATAGTATTTTACATTACTCGGATTGATGCGTGTCCATTCACGGATGTTGCTTTTTAAAAATGATTGCCGCTTTTGATCGATCAATTTCTCTTTGATCATTTCCAAAAAATCTCTGCAAGCTTTTGTTAGCTCATCACTCTTGGCCAGCAATACATCTTTCAATAATTCATTAGCAAGTTCAATATCTTCAAGCGTTGTCTCGATGTAAATTTTCCCTTCGCTATCCTTCTTTATCTCCCTTTGGAACTGATGAACGAACGTAATGGCTTCTATGAACTGTAAATAATGCGCGTTCGTTCTGAGTGGTTTAAAAACGGTTTCGGGTATGGTTAATTTCTCGGCATAAGGGTTCACTACCGTGATGTTCTTAAACATCAACTGCATGTCTTGTAAAAGTTCTTTGGTAGCTTCTTCTTTCGCTTTGTTGATGGTACCGGCATGGAGCTTCCGTTGATACTGCATGATGTTCTTTTGCTGCTCATCACTGTTGTCCAGGTAAATCAGTAAACACCGGTTCGCGTTGTCTTCATACAGCTTTTCTTTTGTAGTCGTTCCGCTCAGGCAGATCGGCCCTTCTACCTCAAGGTTGATTGTTTTCATATTGCCCTTGCTGTCTTTCACCGGCACCAGCTTCGATACAAAGGCTTTGCTTTGAAGCTCACGTAACGTAAGCAAGTTGCTGCTTACTCCGTCAAGGTCTTCAATCAATAATAGTTTGTGTTTGTATTCGGTTTTACCTACGTAGTACAAGGCGTTTTCTGTACTGGCCGTGATCGTTACTTTGTGCTGCTTGGGTATCAGTTCGCTGATCTTTTCTTGCAAGTAAGTCTTTCCTGTTCCGCTTGCGCCCAGGCAAATGATGTGCAGTGGTGTTTGCATTAACCTTGACGTGAACACCGTCCACATGATAAGTCTGTTTTTTTCTTCGCCTACTACTCCGGTGTCGCCAATGAGTTCATTGAGTTTTGCAAACAGGTTTTTGCCTTGAAGTATTTTTAACAGTTCTTGTTTTCTTGCTTCAGTGAGTGTTTTTGGTTTCTCTGTTTTCAGTTTCTGTTCTTCAATACGTACTTGTCTGTAACGTTCAAGTTCACTGGTCAGTGATGCAATGGCCAGGTGCATGTCTTTACTACCAACTTCTAATCGTTCACTGGCGCTTCTGATAAACTTTTGTAGTTGTTCATCGCTGTATAAATCCAGATTGCTTTGTCTTATGCTATGCAATGGGCTGTTGCTATCCTTGCGCTCAATCTTTAATGTGATCTTTAATTTGTCGAGTGGATACAAGGCAATACCGCCAATAACATGAAGCTGTAAACCTTCGTATGTGTAAGTGATGTAATCAGGATTTCTTGTATTGAGTTTGCCCGTGTTTACAATGGATACTATCGGAATATTTTTTTCTTCATTCTTGTCTGCCGGAACTTTAGTGAAGGTAGATGAAGAAAAAAGAATTTGTCTTTTGCCGATCAAGTGTGTGAGGATCTCTTGCTCGTGTGATTGTAACAAACTGTTTGGGTCTTCTCCTTCCGGTGTGTTTACCTTGCTGATAGTAATACCTGGCTTTAATGTCCTTATTTGCTCAGTATACTTCTCTACTGCTTTCCTTCCTGCTTCGTCTCCATCAAAAAATAAAATCACTTCTTGCAAGTTGGTTAGCTCTCTTATCGCTTGCTCATGTTCTGATGTAAATCCATTCGTACCATAGAGCGCAAGGGAATAAAAATTAGTATAGTGATTAATCGCTAAAGTATCGATCACGCTTTCGGTTAAAATGAATCGTGTTGTTTCTGCTTTGGGATATGAAGGATATAAACCTTTCCGGTCTTTGCTGTAGTAGTGTTTTGCATTGTCATTATTTACAATGCTTCTTCCGTAAAGGCTTGTAATATTTCCCCTCCGGTCTTTCAATGGAAAAATAATGCAGTTCTTTAATGACTTCTAAATTCTTCCTTCATTGTATCCGGCTTCGATTTTAACATTGTAAAGGTTCCTGCTCTCCAGGTAAGTGATCGCTTTCTTGCTGTTGTGTAAAGCAGTGTGAAACTTATTGAAGATGTCGTTTAAGTTTTCCTTCGGTGCTGTTACATTTCCTAAAAGAGTTTCTGCTTTCAATATCGCTTCGTGTTTGGTGCGTCCTTCTTTATGAAGAATAAAATCAATCTGGTCAATAGCTTTCCCTTTCAGCTTGCAGTTACTCGAAAAACAAAACACCGTATTGGTTTCTGGATAGACTTGCATGCTCGGTGTCTTATCATCATGGAAGGGACAACACAGCATTTTGTTTTTGTCTGCCTTTAATCCGTAGTGGCTCAGAACTTCCAGAATAGACAACCGCGATTTAATTTCTTTGATCTCCATCGCTGACCTGGTTAATGACAAGTTGATTTTCACTGACAAGTATTTCCACCTGGTCTCCAATGTTAAACCCGGCCTGCTCCAACCAAACACCGCTTACGCTCAACCACGGAACAACCTTCTGACCATAAATCAACGCCCGGTGCTTGGGCAGGAGTTTTACTTTTTTGAGTTTCAATGCTGCCATGAAAATATTTTTGATTTCAACACTTTCAGGTGCAAATCTAACTTTTAAGGTAATAAAATCAAACTTTAAGTATTTTTTTAAACACTTAAAGTACCCTATTTTTGAAAATCACTTACCTTTTAATGTATTTAAATGGCTGCAACGTTTGGAAAAAGGCTTAATGACTTGAGGAAAGGCAAAGGATTTTCACAAGAGGAACTTGCCAAAGCGGTAGGAATTCACACTAACGTACTGGGGCGGTATGAGCGGGAAGAGGCAAAGCCATCAATTGACATCGCGGCAAACCTGGCCGATAAGCTTGGCGTTTCTTTAGATTACCTCGTAGGCAAAACAGATACGGAACTCGATAAAGCAACGCTCGATAAAATTGTTACCATCCAAAAACTTCCGGAAGAAGATCGCCACTGCATCATGTATTCACTCGATGGACTTATCCAGCATGCTAAGAATAGATTAGCCTACGTAAAATGATTCAGTTCAACAAGCTTTACCAATCCCTTAAAAAAGTTTCTGCTGAATGGCATGCAGGACATGTCGAATGGGGATACACTTGGAACTATTTGAAATTCTATGAGAATGGTGTCGTTATAAGCGTCTCTTCCAACGGAGATATTGAAAAAATAAATGATTGGTTTACTCTTGAGAAGTTTGCAGGAAGCAAAGGCACTTTCGTAATCAATGGTAATAGAATTGACGCTGACATCCCTGCTGCAATTGGAAATTTGCACCTTGATGGTTGCATCTTAGAAAAATCTCTTATTCTGAGAAGCACAAATAAAGAAATGCAGCTTTATGAAAATTGGGATGAGTATAATGTGGTCAATTAATTTCCTGAATATTTGTAAACGCCATTAACTGCATCCCATTGATACTTCCCTTGTTGCACCAGATTATCCATGTATTCAATTTCCTTACCAAATCCAGTTAATACACGCTTATTGTCAATGTATTTGAATTGACCGTTATCTAAAAGTTGGTACTTTAATAATTCATTGCTCTTATCGCTTAGAACTACTACATCAGCTTTTTTAGTTACGATCTCATCCAGCCAAGGCTTATTGAAATCATCCCAGTATTGCGCTCCATCCTGATAGTACCACCTATTTGTATTTAAAATCTTGAATCCATCCTTCGATGACGTCTCGAACGTAGAGGCAAATGTTTGTGGGTAATCAAGTTCTTGAATCATTCGCTTTGTGTCGCTGATGACCGTTCCGTTGGGTAAGGTTTTGTCGTAAACTCCAATGAGACCTTTTGGATTGTCAAGATTTCCAATGATAGTGCGGTTAGGAAGCCAGCTTGGTTTTGCAGTCAGTGTTTTACCAACTCCCTTAGCGAGTGATTTCGCAATATCAACAAGCTCATCGGCATTTTTAGCCTTTGCCAGCGATTCAAACTTTGCGATCTTGCCCGCATATTTCGGTAATGTTCGGAGCTTATCAACAATCTTTGCTTTGAACGGGCTTATAAGCGTTACGACAAAAGCCGTGGCCTGTCCCTGGTAATAGACTTCATCCCAATTTTCAACGATAAAGTCTTGGATGGCATTACCCATGTCGCCCATACTGACACCGGTAATACATTTAAAAAGTATCTCATTAAATTCCGGATTGTCTTCTCTTCGTCCTCCGATTGGGATTGATTCTTTAACACATACGATCAACGCTGCAATGTCTTCCTTTGTAATGCCATCACCTTCCAGTAAGAAAACCCAATCCAGCTCCTGTAAAAGACCATTTGAAAGACCACAACTGTAGGCTGCTAAGCCACCGCCTTGTCCACAGTTTTCTTTTTCTGTTTCACAAATCAGAAACTGAATAAATCCTGCATATAGGACTACTTGTAATTCATACTCACCGTATAATTGTTTACCCCGGTCCCATGCCTTACTCAAACAATCGCTTCCTGCATTGGCTGCTCCAATCGCATTAGTGAATTCGGTTTCGAGCACATCAATATCACCTTCAACCGTTGCTGAGCATGTTGAATTACGTAACGCTTCCTGATCTTCTTCAGGCACTTTATTCCATGTAACGGCATCAACATTACTAAACGGTTTTGCTATTCTGTTAAATAATTCTTTGTTGGTTTGGTTAGATTCAATTTTCCCGCGAAGCTCTGCGGGATGTTGTTTAAAATACGGAATTGTACTTTCATTGATGTGCTCTAAAATATTTGCATTGCGAGGAAAACATTCCGGTAATTCTTCCGCTAACAACACATCGGGATCATCTTCACCTCCTTTACCATTAATGCGCAACCACGCTGCAATCTCTTCTTCAAACTGCTCAAGGACTAAAACAATAATTCTGTCTTTGATGGGATCGGCTTGTACGGTTGTGTTTGTATTGCTTGCTGGATTTAAACCACCTCCGGATACTTTAGTGACTTTCGTTTCGCCCGTAGTAGTATCTTTCTGAACTACATACCCATTCCCACCCTCATCCGTCAACGCAAAGGTTTTACCTTCTTCGCGCGAAACTACTAACTCGCCTTCGTTCGTTTGCACCACCATGTCGCCATCGGTGTTCAAGGCCACACTCAAGATCACCCCAGTTACCTGTATCAAGCTGTCGGCCTCGAAGCGGCTTATCACACTTTCAATTCCCTGGCCACCACCTTCTGCCAGCGTCTTTTCGCTTTCGCTCATAAACCGGCTATTTGGGTCCCACACCGACCGGATGTCTCCACGCGTGAGTTGGTAGCTCTGGTTCACGCTGATGTTGGTGAACGTTACCCGCACCTTGGCGCTATGGAACCATGGCACCACGGCCAGCCCCTCGCCCGTGAACACGCCATTGCTACCGGTGGTTTTGGTTACCACCACATCATAACCTCCGGCTTTGATGAAGTCGTTGATGAAGAGTGCGGGCAGCGGAGGGCTGCCATCGGGTGCGGGCACAGTGCCGGCATCGCCACAGCTAAAAGCGTTCGGGTTC
>JBMOLS010000014.1:0-11650 GCA_049324055.1 Bacteroidota bacterium
CTACTTTCCCATTTTCGAATTCCGTGTTTGTAGGATTCAAATCCTTAGCGTAAAACACTTTTACCCAAAATTTTATGGTAGCACCGCCCATTGTTGCTACCGGTCTGCTTACGGTGCTGTCTTCAGTGATTGTGAAGTATCGGATGACTTGTGCCACTAAAAAACAGGTTGTCCCGAACTTTACCCTTTTTCCGACTTAAATTAGCGAACGATGAAGCGCTTTTTCAAGATAGCTGGCTGGACAGTGCTTGTAATAGTACTGTTGCTGGGAGCGCTGCTGGCTGGCTTTGTGTATAAAATACGTTACGGCTTCCCGGTATCGTACGAAACAGACGGGCCCGAAATTCAATTTCCCGCAGGCAAAAAAAATGTATTGCTTTTCTCCAAGTCAACCGGCTTTCGTCATGGCGAATCCATAGAGGCTGGCAAGAAAGTATTCAAAGAGCTCGCGTTGAAAAACAACTGGTTTCTATATGACACAGAGCAAGGGGGCGTGTTCAATGATCAACAATTGGCACAGTTCCATGTGGTTATCTTCAACAATTCTACCGGCCGCGTTTTGAACGAGGAGCAGCAGAATGCGTTTCAGCGATTTGTAGAAAATGGAGGAACATGGATCGGTATTCATGGTGCGGGCGATAACTCGCATCCATGGCGCTGGTATGTGCAGAACCTGACGGGTGCTGACTTTTCGCATCACTCCCTGCATCCGCAATTTCAGGAAGCAGTGGTGACCATGCATTCCGCAGCCGATAGTACCTGGGCGGGTGGCCTTCCAAAAGAATGGACCCACACCGATGAATGGTATGTGTTTACCGAGCACCCCGAAACCCATGGGTTCCGTATCCTGTACCAGATCGATGGAGACCAAATCAACCCCAACGGAAATATTCTGTGGATATCCGACAGAGACTTTGGTATGGGCAGCGAACACCCGGTAGCCTGGTACAAGCAAGTGGGTAATGGCCGTGTTTTCTACACGTCCATGGGGCACGATGCACGGGCCTGGGCGCAACCACCTTTTGTACGCATGTTAGAAAATGCAGTGAATGGTTGGTGATAGCTCACCCAATTAGAGCCGTTTCTGTTAATGTTTTCATAATAGCAGGTATTTGCCCGAACAGCGTGTCTGTAAAATACGTTGAGAAAGGTTGAACCTTATTGTACCTTTCTACCTTTCCCATGTATGGAGAAATCGTTTATTCATCGCCTTTACCAAAGCCATCAATCCTGCCCCGCGTGTCCATCGCCACAGGAGATAACACAATTCTTTGATGACCTGCTGGGTGGTCTGTTTGCCGACCGCATGAAACTGACCCACTTGTCGGAAGAACAACTTGCGCATTATTTTGACGAACTGCAGCAACGCCTGGAAAACATACTGACGCGGAGTAAAGTTGCCCGATCCCACGAAGCAACCATACAGTTCTTTGATGCTTTACCCTCCATTTTCGATAGCCTGCAACAAGATGTGGTGGCCATGTTCGAGGGCGACCCAGCCGCCAAAAGTAAAAACGAAGTAATACGTACTTACCCGGGCTTCTATGCTATTGCGGCCTACCGGGTAGCCCATCAGTTGCACTGGTTGGGTGCAGCGGGCATTCCAAGAATCATCACCGAACATGCACACAGCAAAACCGGCATCGACATTCACCCGGCCGCACGCATTGGTAAACATTTTTGCATTGACCACGGCACAGGCATTGTTATTGGCGAAACCACGGTGATTGGCGATCATGTAAAGATATACCAGGGCGTTACATTGGGTGCACTGAGCGTGAATAAAGAAGATGCGGAGAAAAAACGCCATCCTACCATTGAAGACCACGTAGTGATTTATTCGGGGGCCACCATATTGGGTGGCGAAACCACCATTGGGCATCACAGCGTAATAGGTGGCAACGTGTGGCTTACGCGCAGCCTTCCGCCTCACTCCAAAGTTTATTACCAGTCGCGGGTAGAGGCCGATGACGCGGGTGGCGAACAAAAATTGATCTGGAAACAAGCCTAAACAGAACAGGACATGACACTTGCTGAGTTGATTGGCAACACCCCGCTGGTAGAACTTCAACACATTCCTGTTAACAAGCGCGTAACCATCTACGGCAAGTTGGAAGGTAACAACCCCGGTGGCAGCGTGAAAGACCGTGCGGCCTTCGGCATGATTCAGGGGGCACTCGACCGGGGTGACATAAAGCCGGGCGATCGGCTGGTGGAAGCCACCAGTGGCAACACGGGAATTGCCCTGGCCATGATGGCGCGCTTACGTGGTTTGGAAATGACATTGATTATGCCCGATAACTCCACACGCGAACGCGTGCTGGCCATGGAAGCTTACGGAGCGAGGGTAATATTAACGCCCGCTTCGCGCACCATAGAGTACTCGCGCGAGTTGGCAGAAGAGATGGCCGCCAAAGAGGGGTACTACATTTTGAACCAGTTTGCCAATGCCGACAACTATGGCATGCACTACAAAACCACCGGCCCCGAAATATGGCGCGACACAGCAGGTAAGGTAACGCACTTTGTTTCAGCCATGGGCACCACGGGCACCATTATGGGTGTGTCCCGGTTTCTGAAGGAGCAGAATGCGCATGTACAAATTGTGGGCACCCAGCCTACGGATGGATCCAGCATTCCGGGCATACGCAGGTGGTCGCCTGAATTCTTGCCTAAAATATTTGAACGCGAAAGAGTAGACCGCATCGTAGACGTAAGCGAGGCCGATGCCCGCGCCATGACCAAACGGCTGGCGAAGGAAGAGGGCATTCTGGCCGGCATGAGCAGTGGTGGTGCCCTGTGGGCGGCACTCCAGGTGGCCGAAGCGTTAACGGAAGGTGTTATTGTTTTTATCGTATGCGATCGGGGCGACCGCTATCTCAGTTCCGATTTGTTCGGTTGATGGGCGCTAACCTTGTTGGTATTTTTCAGCCAGGCTTTTGGGTGCAATTGCACAATATGCACGTGTAAGTATATCGTGAAATAGTTCTTTGGGTACTTTTTTCAGCGCTACCAACGTCCAGCCTTGCTTGCCCCACTTGTTGGGCACAGGAAAAACAACGTCTTTGTTGTATGAACAGAATACCGACTGATCTTATTCCGAAAGTTTCACACAAGCTTGTACTTTCGGTTCATCAAAGGTGATGAAGATTTTCTTCTTCACCCGTACAGACGATTTTTCGAAGTGAGGCTGTTCTTCCGCTCCTTCAAAACGAAGTGCCAGTTTTTTTGCCGTAGCCAGACTAATCATTGTATTTACGGTTTGATGTTTTGCAACGCTGCTTCTGCTGCGTAGCGCACATCGTTGTTGCGTGTTTGTTCCAAAACCCTTTTAATCGATTTTTCTGCAACAGCAGCATCTTTCCCGATTTTACCCAGCAGCGTTATCAACTGGTATTGCAGTCCACCCTCTTGCACGGTGGTTTTGTCTAGCCGGTTGATCAAGGGTGCCACTGCCGGCTTCCCGATTTGTACCAACGCTTCTTTGGCTGCCTCCGTGTCGTTTCCATAGTGGGGCAACACACCAATCATATACTGTATTGCTTTCTGATTCTGTGTTTTCAGGTTGCCAAGCAGTTCGATGGAGAGCGTTTGGATGGCTTCCATCTTGGTGCGGTCTTCAAGGCTTCGCTTGTCGAACAAGTCAACCAATGTTGTTTCCAAAGTTTTGGGTTGGTCGGGCATTTCCTTCAGCAGTTTCAGCACCCGCAGTTGTTCGTCTAAGTTGGCTCCTTTCAAAATAGCATCTGCTTCGGCAAACGTAGGTATAATGCCAGGCAGCGGTATGGAGTACCTGGCGCAGAAGTTGATTCTGTCTTCCAACTGACTTTGGTAGGGAGTAAGGGTGGCATAGGCTGCGAAGCGCGCACGGCATTTTTCTGTCAACAATTGAAGATCGGTTTCAGGATATTCCCTTCTTCTATCGGCATTGTATTGCTCGTGCGGGCTCAGCTTAAAGTGCCAGGCAAAATCGTAGAGTTGTTCGTGCGCCTTAGGGTAGTCATGAGCATTTACAAAATCGGCCAGCCAACCCACCAATTCGGTCTTGCGTTTGGGCTCGGGCTCTTCTTTGTACATGGAGCTCAGTTCGCTGAACAATACCGGTTTGGTTTTATCATCGGGTGCAAGAGCCCCCGCATATTGGTGAAATGTATATTGCCGCAGCGGCTGATTGTTCTTCAAGCCTTCCATCATTTCGATGAAGGCCATTTCCCGACTGATAGGCCGCGGCAACCCAATAGATGAAGTTTGCGCCAGTGAAAAGTAGGCGTCAATTCGTTTCTTCGCTTCGCTTTCGGTGGTGGTGCCGGGTTTGCCCAGCAATTGTTGCAGGTAGCTTGAAAGCCAGCCATTGCCAATGCGGGTTACACACTTTAGCCCCGATCGCCACTCGGTATCATCTACCGTTCCGTCTGCCGACAGGAAGCGCACCATTTCGATAGCGCGGTCGTCTGCGGTGGGGTAGGCCAGTGTATCCAGCGTAGCCAACAAGAAATTTTTGTAGCCAGTGTGTTCAATTTTGAAGCGCGAGAAGTAGCTCATCAAATCGTAATGTAATCGGCCGCAGAGGTTATCGAAGGGTGTTTTGATGGCTTCGCGAACTACCGCATCAATTTTTTCAGTGGAGGAAAGGTCGTTCAGGCGTGGCCGGAAATCCAGCACGTGCTGGCGGCAAATTTCCTCTTTGGTTTTAGTAGAAGCACTTGCATTCGGAGTGTTCACCACGGTAACATTCACCGCTGGTGAAGATTGTGTTGAGGTAGGCGTTGTTGCATCGGGTTGCGTGCCAGAGGCCTGAAACAGCGTGGCCAGGTTCTTGTTCATCTTAATTCTTCCACTGAAGCTCACTATGATTTCTCCGGAAGTAACATCCATGAGCCGTGCGCTTACATCGATGTACGATTTCAGTTTCGTGTAGGTGCCGGAAAGCAGGGCATCAATGGGTGCCAGCTGACCGATCTTCAATGCGGCTGCGGGTTTCATCAAATCGGTAAGAATAAATTCATGCTCTTTCAGGATGGCGTCCATCCGGGTGCGCTCGAAGAGTTTCAGTTTGTCGCCATGGCCTGACAGTGAGCCTACAATGGTTTCGGTAAGGTATTCGCCAAAGGCTTTTGATTGTTGTACTGACGAGGTGGTGGCCGTAAACGGAACTACCGCCAGGCTTACCGGTGTTTTTGCTTGCGGTGCGCCTACGATTTTGTCTGTTAAGGTAGCCGTTACCACATCGAAGCTTTTTGACTTCTGTGCCACCACACAAATGGGTGCGAGAAAAATGAGTAGGAAGATGCGAAGCATAGCGTGAATTTACGCATTGAAAGTTAGTGCAATTTCCGGAATGGAAAGCGGGCGAAGGCCTGCACAACCTGATTTCTCCACGCTCAAAATTATCTCATTAAATCCAATTCAACTTAGTAAATTGACGCATCAAAATGTTGGCTTGCTATGCGAATCATCCTTGTTTTCATGTTGTGGATCGGACAGGCTTACGTGGCGCTGTCGCAGTCTGCCGAACCCGTACCCCCCAAAGGGTTTTATGTAATTGTAGGCGCTTTTGCGGTGAAGGAAAACGCGGAGAAATTTCAGCAAGAGTTGGCCAACGAAGGTTTGGATGTGCAACGAGGTTACATACCATCGCGCACGATCCACTATGTGTATCTGAACATGGACAAGCGCTTGGGCCCCTGCCTGGACCAGGTAAAGATTACCCGGCAAAACCCCAGGTTGGCCGATGCCTGGGTGCGACTGATTGACGAACAGCCTGCAACTGCTGACCGATTGCCTGCAGAAGTGCAACCTGCCACACCCGCTGCCGCCCCTGCATTAGCGGAAGTGAAAGAACCCCAGGAAGAAGCGCGGCCCGAACCAGAACCGGAAGAAGAACCTCAGCCGGAGGTAAAGATTATTCCGGCATCGGAGATGACGTTGGGCAATACAGAAGTGTTTCTGAGTCTTTACAACGAGGCCAACGACCGCGTGGTAGAGGGCAAGGTGCAGGTGGTGGATACAGAACGAGGCAAGTTGATTACCGAGGTGGAGGGAAATTCCTACCTCAACCTTCCCGACCCGAAAAGTAATTCGGGCCGCCTTTCGTTGATATGCAATGCCTTCGGCTACCGAAAGGTGCAGCACGAACTTAATTTTAAACAGCCGCTAAATGACTCAACCCGCGTGTTCATAGATGAGATGGGCACTTCGCTAATTGTGAAGTTTGGGCTGAACCGATACCAGAAAGGCGACATACAGGTGCTTTACAATGTTTTTTTCTACAATGATGCGGCCGTGTTTCTGCCAGAGTCGCGCTTTGAGTTGAATGAACTGTTGGTGATGATGAAGGAAAACCCCGCATACCGCATACGCCTGCATGGCCACACCAATGGCAACTACCATGGTAAGATTATTAAAGTGGGGCCCAGTGGGAATTTCTTTTCGGTAGCGCAAGATTCCAAAACGGTGATGGGGTCGGCCAAAGAACTTTCTGAAAGCCGTGCGCAGGTAATAAAAGACTACCTGGTTGCCAACGGCATCGATGCCGCGCGCATGGAGGTAAAGGCCTGGGGTGGTAAACGCCCCATTTTTGATAAAAAGGGTGCCAATGCCAAAAAGAACATTCGGGTGGAGGTTGAAGTGTTGGCGCAGTAGTTACTCATTGCAACAATTGGTGGCGTTGAAGCAAAGCTCATGGTTTCCGTATTAGGCATTCCCTACGATGCAAATTCATCCTTTTTGCGCGGCCCGGCACAGGCACCTGCTGCCATCCGGCAGGCATTCCATTCCGATTCATCAAATTACTTCACAGAAACAGGTATCGATCTAAAAAATCACTCCGGATGGAAAGACGTGGGCAATGTGTCTTTTGTGAAGGAGGTAAGTTTCTTTGATGCCATAAGAAACAGCGTTGTGCAAGCTACACAACATGGCGAGCAACTGTTGGCACTGGGTGGCGATCACTCCATCACATTCCCGGTGGTAAGCGCCCTGGCTAAAAGCTACCCCGGACTTACCATTTTACACCTGGACGCCCACCCCGATTTGTACCACAACTTCGAGGGGAATCCGTACTCACACGCAAGTCCTTTTGCGCGCATTTTCGAAAACAAACTGGCGCATAGGCTGGTGCAAGTCGGCATTCGCACCATGAACCAACACCAGCGTGAGCAGGCCAAACGTTTTGGTGTGGAAGTAATAGAGATGAAAGACTGGAATGACAGCATCCGCTTCGATTTGCCGGGGCCGGTTTACCTTTCTTTGGATTTAGATGTGATAGACCCCGCCTTTGCACCCGGTGTGTCGCACCACGAGCCGGGCGGCTTCACCACCCGGCAGGTAATACAATTGCTGCAAGGCCTAAGGGCACAGTTGGTGGGGGCAGATCTGGTAGAATTAAACCCGACACGCGATGTAAATGGGGTAACGGCCATGGTGGCAGCCAAACTTTTTAAAGAGATGTTAGGCATCTTCCTGAAGTAGCATTACCTGAACAATGGGCACGCACAAAAGATTACTGTTAATTTATTTCGCTTTTCTAATACTCTCGGCTCATGCCCAGCCAGCCCATTTCGATGTGATTATCCGGAATGGAATGGTGTACGATGGATCGGGTGGCCAGCCGTACCAGGCAGATATAGGCATTCGCAAAGACACCCTTGCTGCAATAGGGAATTTAAAAGATGCCACAGCGGTTTATGCTATCGATGCAACGGGCCTGGCGGTGGCACCGGGATTTATTAATATGCTGAGTTGGGCAGACGGCACGTTTCTGAAAGATAGCCGGTCGCTTAGTGATTTAAAGTAAGGGGTAACGTTGGAGGTGTTTGGCGAAGGCATCAGTGCCGGTCCGCGCAAGAGAAAGGCGGGCGACAAACGTTGGACCACTTTAGGAGGCTACTTTCAGACGCTGGAGAAAAAAGGAGTGGCTGTGAATTTTGCCTCTTTGGTAGGCGCTACCACCGTGCGCGATTACGTGTTAGGGAATGTTAACCGTGCTCCTTCTGCACCCGAGTTGGCCCAAATGAAAAAGTTGGTGCAAGTGGCCATGCAAGAGGGGGCCATGGGGTTGGGGTCGTCTTTGATTTACGCGCCCGCAGCTTTTGCGTCTACCAACGAATTGATTGCGCTGGCCGAGGTGGCCGGTAGTTACGGAGGCATTTATGCCACCCACCTGCGCAGTGAGAGCGATGATATTCTCCCCGCCTTGTCGGAAGCCTTCCGCATCGGTTATGAAGCAAAAATTCCCGTTGAGATTTATCACCTGAAAATTAACCACGCCCGCAATTGGGGCAAGATCGACTCTGTGTTGCAGAAGATAGACAGCGCCCGCGCGGCCGGCCTTCGCGTAACCGCGAACATGTATCCGTACAAGGCCAGCGGCACGGGTTTAACAGCGCGGCTGCCTACCTGGGTGCAAGAGGGGGGCATCACTGCCATGTGTCAACGGTTGAAAAGTCCGGAGGTGAGAAACAAGGTGTTATTTGAAATGCGCAATGGAATACCCATCCGAAATTCCGACCCTGCAGATGTGATGTTGCTCGGGTTCAAAAAAGACTCGCTGTCGCGGATGTATGCGGGAAAACGCTTGGATGAAGTTGCCCGATCGCACGGTAAGGATGCCGATGAAACAGTGATTGACCTGGTGGTGGCCGATCGTTCTTCCGTTCCCGCAATGTATTTTTTGATTTCGGAAGAGAACATGAAACGGATGATGGGCTTGCCTTATGTTAGCTTTTGTTCGGATGCCGCTTCGGTGGCAGCCGAAAAACCATTTACGGATGAATTAACCCACCCGCGCGTATATGGAAGTTTTGCGCGCGTGCTCGGAAAATACGTGCGAGAGGAACAATTGATGCCGTTGGAAGAAGCCATTCGCAAACTTACCTCGCTACCGGCCCATAACTTAAAAATAGCCAGGCGCGGGCGGCTACAAGTTGGGCATTATGCCGATGTGGTGGTATTTGATGCTGCGACTATCCGCGACCTGGCCACGTATGAAAATCCGCATCAATATGCGGAAGGTGTTCGGCACGTGTTTGTAAATGGCCAATGGACTTTAAAGGAAGGCACGTTTACCGGTGCCCTGGCGGGCCGCTGCGTGCGCGGCCCAGGGTGGCGCAAGCGCTAACGTTACTCCGTCAGCCACCTTTTAATGGTAGCTTCAATTTCCGCATAGGTGTGCTTTTCGGGCATGTGTTTCGTATTCGATAGCACGTGTTCGCCTTTGAAGTTTTTGAATATTTTTCTGCATTTCTCCAGCGCCTGCCGGCCGGGGAAAAACACATCCGAGTCGGCTACCATAGCGTAGACGGGCGCGTTCAACCCGGCAACATCTGCTGCTTGTAGCAGCGGAGGTCTGCGGTAGTCCATCTTCATGCCCAGCAATGTATGGCGTTGCATGGTCCGTGCGTGCGTGTCCTTTGTGTCGTAAAACGCGTCCAGGAATTTTTCAAGGTGGTCTTCTTTTTGGGTGAGCAGAAAACGAATCAGAGGGAAGGAGAGCTTTTGCATGGAGGGCCAGAAGTTACCGTTCACCAGTCCGCTTGGCACTACCATCACCGCTCGTTCAATGCGGGCGGGCGCATATTTCATCACATTCTGCAACAGGAAGGAACCATACGATACGCCAATGAAACGCGCCTTATCCAGCTTAAAGTGATCCATCACTTCGCCCACCCAGCGGGCAAAGCTGTCATCATGCAACGGTAGCCTGGTTTCATCGCTGGGCGTGGCCTGGCCTACCGTGTCGAGCGCGTACAGCCGGAATGTGTCTGCCAGACCTTTGATGGCTTCCAGCGTAAGGGGTGCGCCCGCATTGATGCCGTGCAAAACCACCACCGGTGGTCCATCGGGTTTGCCAGCCACCAGCACATGTGTTTTGCCTGCAAACGTGTTTATATAGTGTCTTTCGCAGGGCAGGTGGAGCGATGCCAGTTTCTTTTCGTAGAGATCCAGTAAAATTCGTTTGGCTTCAGGGGTCTTGTAGATGGAATTGGCGGACATGCGGTAAATTTTATGCAATATTACAATATTTTTTGAAAATAGGCCAAATGACCTAAATTTGTTTTTCCTTTTCTATGAATACCCGCGATTCCATCAAATCGGTTGCCCTCAAACTTTTCAACACCCGTGGCCTGCTCAACTGCACCCTGCGCGATGTGGCCGCTGAGCTTGACAAAAGTTATGGTAACATCACCTACCATTTTGCCGGCCGCGAGGAATTGGTGCACGCCTTGTATGAAGACCTGATGACAGAATTGAAAGAGGTGGGCGGCCAGTTGGATGCCGGTGAGCAGTTATTGGAAAAAGTTTTGTCGGCCCCGCAGCTTACTTACGATATCACCGTGAAGTACCTTTTCTTTTATCTCGACTACCTCGAAATACGAAGAAGTTTTCCGGCCCTCGCCAAGCGGGTGGATGCAGACAATGCACAGCGAATGGCTGGCTACAAAAACATGTTGCAAGCCTTGCAGCAACAGAAGTTGTTGCGTGCCGACCTCGATGAAGATACACTTGCTTTCCTGATGGAGCTGAGCGGTATAGCCCGCACATTTTTCTTCACGAAAATCAAACCCGGGGCGAAGAAAGATGCTGCCACCAAACAAGCCTATGTGCTGTATGTAAACCGGGTTTTGTATCCTTACCTTACACCAGAAGGTGTAACCCGTTATAAGAAGTTTCAGCTTTAATAAATTTCTTATCTATGTGATTCAGGTCACGGATTTTGGGGTGCGTGGCGGGCAATCTTTGCAGTGAAACAAATTCACAAAGAGAAATGAATGTGCAAGAGATTGTAAAAACCGGAAAGGGCACCATTGTAGATGTGCGCACACCGGAAGAGTTTATGGGTGGCAGCGTGCCCGGTGCGGTAAATATGCCCCTGCACGAAATTCCCAGCCATATGGAAGAGATCAGGCAACTGAAAACACCCTTGGTGTTGTGTTGCGCCAGTGGCAACCGCAGCGGTCGCGCGCGCGACTTTCTGCTCGCCAATGGAATTTCTGAAGCATTAAACGGGGGCTCTTGGTTGGAGGTAAATGCCTATCGCCAAAACTAATGGAGTTGCTTCGCAAATTATTTGGGTTAGGCCCTAAGGTGGACTTAGCCCGTTTGGTAAAGGATGGAGCGGTGATTGTAGATGTGCGCACAAAGGGTGAATATGCCGGTGGACACATCAAAGGTTCCGTGAATATTCCACTCGATCAATTACCCCATAGACTGAACCAATTGAATAAAAACAAGGTAATCATCACCTGTTGTGCTTCAGGTATGCGCAGTGCTTCGGCCAGGCATATCCTGAAGTCGAATGGGTTTGAGCAGGTGCACAACGGAGGCGGTTGGGGCAGTCTTCAATACAAATTGATATGATCGGCAACATCATGCGCGGTTGGCACTTCGAACGCCTGCTGCGGCTGGGTTTGGGGGTTCTGGCCATCGGTGCCGGTGTGGCGAAAGGCGATGTGCTGATAGGCGGTATCGGTGGCCTTCTTTTATTTCAGGCGCTGGCCAATATTTCCTGTTGCGGCAGTGCCTGCGCGGTGCCCCGAAAAGAGGTAACAGCTGGGGAGGTAGAGTTCGATGAAGTGAAGAAGGAAAAGTAAGATTTAGCGGGTCGGCTAGTTGGCTTAGGGTAGGCCGCGGCTGCGAAAGCCGCCGCGGC
>JBMOLS010000015.1:0-119084 GCA_049324055.1 Bacteroidota bacterium
CGACCGACCTGCCTGCCGAAGTTTTGACGCAGGCAGGGGAATCTCCGTATAGAAAGCAGAACAAATGGAAGTCGTAGAAACGAACCAGTAGCTGGAGGCAGTTCGAAGCAATCACCTTCTCTCATCTGAACCTGCGCAACGCGTTTATATCTACTCTGCTTTTCGCTCCACGGCCGCTGGGCCGCGCAGTGCCAAGCCGGGCTGCGTCCTTCCGCACCCGCTGCCTTCCGCCCCCGCACGCTGTTGCCCACCCTTCCCCGCGAAAGTACGAGGGCCCTCTTGCCACTGCTGAAAGAGAAGGCTCGATCCAAAATTTATTCTTTGATTTCCACTAGCCGCACCGATTTCCGAGGGGGGAGGGAATTGTTTATCAATCGAAGTAACCAAATCCCAAAAAACTGAGGAACTGGGATGACCATCTTAATCATAGTGTTGTTCTCGGCCGCTGGGCCGCGTGACTTGTCGAGGTAAATTAGCGTACTTTACTTTACAGAATACGAGGTACAGTGTTCGTTGACAAACGGACCTGCCTTGTCGACACACCAACGCCTATGAAAACCATTCCCCTGCTCCGGTGCCTGAACATGAAAGAGGCCATTGATTTCTACACCCAGGTGCTCGATTTCCGCCTGCCTATTCTAGCAGGCTAACGCGCAGGTAATCGCTATCACCGGCATTGGTGGCCATTCACCACGCGGAATTTACGCCACCTCTAGATGATCTTGTGCTCGAACGCGGCACGCACCAGCGCAGCCGTATTTTTTACCTGCAGCTTCGAGAGCAGGTTTTTCCGGTGCGAATCGATGGTGCTGGCGCTGACAAACAACTTGTCGGCTATCTCCTGGTTGGTCAGCCCTTCGGCAATCAGCTTCAGCACCTCCACCTCCCTGCGGGTGAGCAACATTTCGTTATGGCCTTTCAGTGTTTCGCGCACATTGTCGCGCCCCAGCCAGTATTCCGCGCCCTGCATCACCGCATCGAGGGCGGCTTCGATCTGGCCAAGTGAAGCGTTTTTTAGCAGGTAACCTTTGGCACCGGCCTGCTGCATGTTCTGCAGGTACGTCAGCTGGTCGAAATTGGAGAGGGCGATGATTCGTGTAGCCGGATGTTGTTTCAATATCTGCCGGCATACCTCAATGCCACTTCCGTCAGGCAGGTTGATATCGAGCAACACCACATCGGCCGTGTTCTTCACAAAGTAACCCAGGCAGGAAGCTGCATTGGTAGCATAGCCACATACTTCCACTTCCTTCATCTGGCGCAGCATGCTGGTAACACCCTCAATCACCATGGGGTGGTCGTCTACCATGAACACGCGTATCATACGTGGTCGATGGTGATGTGCACGGAAGTTCCCTTGCCCGGTGTGGACTGCACATCGAGCTTGCCCTTCAGGTAGTCGATGCGCGACCGGATGTTGGCCCACCCCGCCCCCGCGCTCTGTGTTACCTGGTCCGTGTCAAAACCCTTGCCGTTGTCCTCTACGGTAATGGCCAACTGTTGCCCGTGGCGCGCCAGCTGCACCAGCACGTGGCTGGCGCTGGCATGGCGCGCCACGTTGTTCAGCAACTCCTGTATGATGCGGTACAGCAATATCTCCTGTTGCGAATTGAAGCGGCCAATGCTTCCCACCGTCTGGAAATCGATTTTAAATACACCCGATTGATCCAGCGACTCGCAGTAACTTTTCACGGCCTCTGCCAGTCCAAACTTTACCAGCACTTCGGGCATCATGTTATGGGCCACCCGCCTAAGCTCGGCAATGGAATGATCGAGCATATCGAGCGAGCGCTCGAAGATCAGCGCATGGTCTGCATCTAGTACAACATTTGATTTCATATTTGCCAACGTATATTTTACTCCCGATAACAATCCGCCCAGGCCATCGTGCAGGTCTTTCGCCAGACGGCCGCGTTCTTCCTCCTGCCCCTTGATCACCGCCTCACTGGCCAGCAGTTGTTTTTCATTTTCGAGCTCATTGATTTTTTGTTTCTGTAATTGTTCCTGCTGTTCGAGCAAGTGTTGTTTGTGTTTCAGGTTTCGGTACACAACGGACCCACTAAATGCCAGCATTACCATGATACCGGCCAGCGCATAGGTAATAGTTGTGTTTTGCTTTGCTTTCAGTCGTTGAATTTCGTTGTCTTTGGTAAGCTGGATAATTTCGTTTTGTTTCCTTTCCGCCTGGAAACGAGCATCGTTCAGCATGATACGATTTTGGTTTTGCCGCCTTATCAGGCTGTCGTAGTAACTGATCTGGCGGTCTCTATAATGCAGTGCGCCCCCAAGGTTGCCTTGCTTTTTCTCCGCGGCACTGAGGTCGGAGAAAATAGTAAGTACCTGAGGCATGTAATTGAATGCTTGCGCCACCTCGAGTGCTGTCGTCAGAAACCTCTTCCCTTTGGCATCCTGGCCGCGCGAAAGGTAAAATAGCCCCAGGTCGCGCGCCTGCACCGCCACCCAATACGGATCTTTTTGTAATGTGGCCTGCACATACGCATCGGTAAACATGCGGTCGGCCAACGGCATATTCTTATGATAGGCATGGTATTGCCCCCAAGTTCCAAAGTACACCAGCTTTACCAGATGCTGGTATTTAGAATTGGGATCGAATGTTTGAAACGCACGTTCGGCTTTGCGCAGCATTTCTTCAGCTTCCTGCCATTTATTCAGCAACATACAAAGCGAAGCCACTCTGCAGTAGTTTACAATATTGTGATAGTAGCCTTTTGTTTCGTAGGGCAAAGACTTGCGCGCATACTCCAGGCTTTTTTCCCACTCCTTCATGTCGGAAAAAACATAGCTGATGTTGAAGTAAGTAATGGCCAGAGACGTGGAGTCGTGGCTTTCTTCCTGCTTCGGTACCGACCGCAGGTAATAGGACTGACCCTCCTCTAACTCGTTGATGAGCGTAAATAATGCGCCCAGGTTTACCAGCAGGCGGGCTTGCCCCAGGTTTCTTTGTTCAGGAGGCTCGTTAGAAATCTCAAGACTTTCGTAGGCAGCCTGGTAAGCATTGATGGACTTCACATAGTTGCCCATGTCGAAGTGAATGTTGCCCTTACCCCAATAAGCATCGGTAATAAGCCTGCCTGTCCCGTAAGGTGAAGCGAGCACCAACACTGAATCGAAAAATAGTTCTGCTTTGCGAAAATCGCGCACCGGTTCCAGGTAGAAATTTGCCAGCATGAGGCAGCCAGCCGCGCGCAGGCTATCGTTCGCAGATTCCCTGATGATGGTTTCAATGCTGTCTTTGGTTTGGATAAGGGACTCACTTAAAACAATCGAAGCCGGTGCCTGATTAATCGATTTTATCAGGAAAGCAACAATGGTGTCTGATTCTGTCTGGGCGGAGCCGACCCGGCCTAGCAATAACAATATCAATATCGGCAAAAACGTTCGCCTCTTCATACATTATTGGATTCGGTAAGAAAGATACATGAAGTTGTGGCCACTGGCGTTATGCCTGTTACCCTATTGTTCAACAATCCTAACAGAAGCTAAACAAAAAGTTTCCCGATTGCGATACTTACTTAATAAAATCCCCTTTTTCGGGGAGGCGGTGGCACTGCCAAAGACGGAGCTTTGACTGATCAAAATCAAATCTATGAAAACCGTCCTTCTTCTTTTGGTTAGCGGCCTGGCACCGCTTTTTTGCATGGGCACCGTGCGCACCGTGAGTAACGACCCCAACAACCCCGCGCAATTCAACACCGTGCAGGCAGCCATCAATGCATCGGTACATGGCGATACCGTGTATGTAAACGGCACCCAATTTCCTTATGCCGATTTTACTATCAACAAACGACTGGTCATGATCGGGGCCGGCTACAAGGTGGCGAACCAGTTGAACTTAATCAGTTATGTCAATCAAATATCCCTCTTCAGAGACGCTGGCGTGAATGACGCATCCGGGTCGATCATTATGGGATTTTATATTTATTGCCGGGTAACTACTGCCGGTGGTAGTATGCCCATTTCCAACCTGACACTTCACCGAAACGTATTGGGAGCTGGCGGCTGTGTACCGGGGGCATCCATTTCAAATGCCAACAATTGGCTTATCTATAATAATATCATGTATGGTGCAGGCCTTGATGCGGCTTCTACCAACATACTCATTCAAAACAATATCCTCACGAACTCCATATCAGGCGGCAACCAAAGCAGCATTATCATCGATCACAATATATTTCAAAACAGCGGTTTGAATAATATTCGCTTTGCCACCATTACCAATAATATCTTTGTACGCAATTCAGGCAACATCCTCGATGCCAACGTAACCTCCAACACCTTCAATAACAATCTCTCTATTCTTACCACCATTGGCCCAACCGCCCCCACCAACAGTTTTCTGGGTGGCCCCAACACGGGGGCCGGCAACTTCGTAGGGGTAGACCCGCTGTTCGAAAGTGTGGCGGACTTCAACACCTTTAACTACAACAACAACTACCGGCTGAAAAATACCTCCACCGTAAGAAATGCCGGCACGGACGGCACCGACCTGGGCATTTATGGGGGCTCCTATCCTTTTCCCAGTGGTGGCGCTCCAGGCAGCGGCTACGATACCAGCCCGTTGCCTCCCATACCTCAAATCACCAGCGCCAATATTCAAAACTCATCGCTGCAGCCAGGCGCGCAGTTGCAGATCAACATACAGGCCACCGTAAACAACTAGGGCAGAGCCGTACCCGCAAAGTATGAAATGGCTGATACCTCTTTTGCTGTTGTGCGGTAGTGCCGTGTACGGACAGACACTGATCCGTGGCGAATATTTCTTCGACAACGACCCCGGCCAGGGCAATGCCAACGGGTTGGCTTTTGCCTCGGGCGCCACGCTTAACCAGACGTTCAACATCAGCATTGCTGCGTTAAGTCCGGGTTTCCACACCATCAACACGCGCGTGCGCGATGTCAATGGAGTGTGGAGCCACTTTGTGTCGCGTACGTTTTACATTGTGCCACCTCCTTCGTTTTTCCTGCCGGCCACCACCCTTACCAGAGTAGAGTACTTTTTCGACAACGATCCGGGGCCGGGCAACGGAACAGCAATCGCGTTTACCCCGGCTGCGAACATCAACCTGGCGGTGCAGGTGCCCATCGCATCGCTCGGTACCGGGTTTCACACCTTGGCCGTCCGCGCGCAAGACAATGAAGGTCGCTGGTCGCTTTTTGCGCACCGCACGTTCTATATTGTGCCACCCGTAACCGGTGTTGTGGCCTCCACGCTGGTGCGCGCAGAGTACTTTTTCGACAGCGACCCAGGCCACGGCAATGCCACGGCCTTGCCCATCACCTCGGGCAGTGTGCAAAACAACCAGTTTGCATTAGACATTAGCGCGCTCACCACTGGCTTCCATCAACTGGGCATTCGCTACCGGGACAACCTGGGACGTTGGTCCGTATTTACGCAGCGCACTTTCTACGTAATGCCCACACTGGCGGGACCGAGTACCCAGCTAACGAGGGTGGAGTACTTTATCGATGCAAATCCCGATGAAAACCCCAACCTGGAAGGAACCAACCTAACCATTGCTGCGGTTGCGCAGCTCAACGAAAACTTTGCCATCGACCTGGGCGGTGTGCCCAGTGGCGATCACGTTCTGTACATCCGCACCAAAGACAGCAACGGATACTGGAGTAAAACCACAGCGATTGATTTCACCATCTTGCCATGCAGCCCCCTGGCGCCACCTACTGTGCCCGATGTGAGCCGCTGCAACACAGGAACCGTTCAACTTACGGCCTCGGGTGCGGCAGGCACACAGGTGTACCGTTGGTTTGCCGACAACAGCACCTCCACTATTTTGTTTACAGGTCAGACTTTCGAGACCCCATCGCTCACGGCCAGCAGGAGCTACTTCGTTTCCATTTTCGATCCGGTTACGTTGTGCGAAAGCAACCGAACAGAGGTAGAGGCACAAATCATTGTGCCCGAAGTGCCGTTGATCAACATCAGTAGCATTACGCTCTGCAGTGGCACGTCTACGCAGTTAACTGTGCTCAATGCCGGTGCTTTTGATGCGCTGCAATGGCTGCCAGGCAATCAGTCCACCGCATCCATCAGTGTGTCAGCGGCTGGCAGCTATACCGTGCGTGGCACCTCCAACGGCTGTACAGCAGATGCGCTGCCTACCACAGTCGCTATTTCAGAAACACCGGCTGCGCCCACCATCCAGACGCCCGATGGAACGACTCTGTGCGCTGCCACTTCCCTGCGGCTGGAGGCAGAGGCACCGGGTGCCACCTCCCTGCTTTGGTCTAGCGGTGAAACAACGGCCACCATTAATGCAATTGCGGGTGCCTACTACGTGACCGCCCGCAATGCCTTGGGGTGCACGAGTGCTCCTTCCTCACCGGTAGTAGTTACAACCCAGGCGCCCGCAAAGCCCGTGGTTTCGGCCAGCGGAGGATCTGTTCTGTGCGAGGGAAACACGCTCACCCTCTCGGCACCGGTCGGCTTTTCGCAATACCTGTGGTCCACAGGCGAAACTACACAAAGTATTACCGTAGCATCCGAAGGAAGCTATAGCGTATCGGTGGGCACAGCCGCAGGCTGCTTCAGCGAAAGCTCTGACGCATTTGCCGTTACGCTGGCACCACTGCCCGGCAGGCCTGCGATTACCGGTAATACCGTAATCTGCGAAGGAGCCTCTGCCACGCTAACGGGGCCTGCGGGCTTTAGCGCCTACGCGTGGTCAAATGGTGGCACCTCGCGTCAGGTAACCGTTACCACCGCCACAACGCTCAGCCTGGTGGTATCCGACAGCAATGGATGTAATAGCCCAGAATCTGAAATAGTACAACTCACAGTTGTACCCAACCCTGCCGCACCAACCATTACCCTGACAGGCAGCGCTACCCTTTGTAACGCAGCTACCGCCACTCTCACCGCACCGGAAGGCTTTGCTTCCTATAGCTGGTCGAATGGAGCCTCCACTGCCAGCATAGTAATCGGTGAATCGGGGATATTGACCGTGCGTGTGCGCGATGCAAATGGCTGCGAAAGTCCACTTTCTGATGCAACCATCATCCAAAAAGTAAATGCCCCCGCAAAACCGATTGTGCAAATCATTGGCGACCCGGTGTTGTGTGGCGCGAATCAGTCGGTGATTCTGCGGGCGCCTTTCGGATACGCTTACTACCAATGGTCGAATGGCGGTACCACGCAGGATATTACCGTGAGCGAGGCGGGCAACTACGAAGTGATTGTGGGTTTAGATGAAGGATGTCTGAGCGCTGCCTCCGATGCCGTTGCCGTTACGGCCCAGCCTACACCCTGTGCCGGAACGGCAGACCCCAACAACCGGCCACCTGAAGTAGACTTTGTTTCCGCCAAAGGGGGTATCCAAACCGTTGTAACGATTCCGCTAACAGATATTCTGAGCGACCCTGACGAAAACATTGATCTGAGTACGCTTCGCATCCTGGGTCTGCCCACCAGTGGTGCTTCGGTGTCCATCGATGCAGACCTGAACCTGGTGATCGACTATTCGAACACGGCTTTTGCCGGCACCGATCAAATTACCATTCAGGTGTGCGACTTAGCCGGCAGTTGTACCCAACAGGAAATTGAAGTAGAGGTATCGGGGGATATTGTGGTGTACAACGGCATGTCGCCCAATGGTGATGGCAAAAATGAAGCCCTGATTTTCGAGTTCATCGACTTACTGCCAGAAACGGCCAACAACCAGGTGAGCATTTACAATCGCTGGGGCCATGTGGTTTTCGAAATCATCAACTACAACAACACCACCCGCGTATTTACCGGGGTCGACAAAGACGGCCGCGATTTGCCTGCGGGCGCCTACTTCTACAAAGTGGATTTTACCAGCAGTAAAAAACCTAAAACAGGGTTCATCACCCTCAGACGCTAAATGAAAAAGTTCATTGCCTTGTTTGTTTTTATCTGCGCAGGCGCCCACGCAGCGATGGGCCAGCAAGATCCCCTGTATGCCTTGTATCTCAACAACCCGCTCACCATCAACCCTGCTTATGCCGGCAGCAACGACCGCTTCCATGCTGGTGTCCAATATCGCTCGCAATGGGCTGGTATGGAGGGCAACCCGGTTACACTGCACTTCAACACACACCTCAGCTTGTTCGATAACCGGGTAGGCGCAGGCCTGATGGCCGTGCAAGACCGGATTGCAGACGTAACGCTGACGGATGTAAGTTCTGTTTTTGCCTATAAGCTAAAGGTGAGCGAAGGCACGCTTTCCTTTGGTATGAATTTCGGCTTTACGCGCTATGCCACCCATACCAACCTGCTGCAGGTGCGCGATAGCAACGATCCGTATTTTGTGCCCTTCAACAGCAGCCAGTTTACCACCGGTGCAGGCTTTCTGCTGAAGAAAGAAAACTATGTAGTGGGGTTGTCGTTGCCGCGTTTGATCAAAGGTACTGTTACGCAAGGCCCCACATCTGTTCAGGTGTACGACCAGCACCTGTACCTGATGGGCCAGTACCGCCTTTTGCTGACGGAACGTTTGCGTTTGAAGCCTGCCGTGCTGATGCGCTACACGCCAGAAACGCCTGTTGCGGTTGACATCAACGCCATGATCAATTTAGACGGTTTGTATTCTGTAGGCCTGTTCACCCGTAATCTCTCAACGGTAGGGTTGCTGGCGCAACTGATATTGGCAGAATACCGGTTGGGCTATGCATTGGAGCTTCCTTCGGGGCCAGCCAGCCAGCAACGATACACCACCCACGAGTTTAGCCTGGTGGTGTCTGCCAGTCTGTTGAAGTTCCACAGCCGATCTCCGGAGGAGTTTTGAGTGAAGCCCTCTGAAAAACCCAGTCGCACCCTTTACCAGTTGTGTCTGTAATCATGATGACGCATTTGCCCCGCTGTTTTGTCAGCTTTACAGGCCTTGCCAATACAATTAGTCGCGTAATTTTGAGTTTCGGCTTCCCAAGGTTGAAACTCAGACTATCAGCGATGAACAAACCCCCAGACGTAAATACCTATTTGCAGAATCTTTCTGCCGGTGAAAGAAAAGTCCTCACCACCCTGCGCCAACAAATTCTAAAAGCAATGCCCGGTATGGAAGAACGCCTGAGCCGGGGCGTTCCATTTTTTTATTACCGGGGCAAGAGGGCCGTTGGTTTCCGGGCATCGAAAACCCACCTCTCCTTCTTCATTATGGAAGGTAACGTGCTGCATGACATGCGCAACGAGGTAAGCGAATACAAAAACGGGCCAACCGTTATCCAATTCTCGCCCGAAGCGCCCCTTCCGGATCGGCTGGTTGAAAAACTGGTGCGCGCCAGAGTAGCAGAAATAGAAAAGTCGGTGGGTAAGAGATAATTTTCAAACGTCAGTACTCTCATGTGACCAAAAAATGATTAAATAAATAACGTTTTTGCTCCGCCCGCTGTTGGTAGGCGTGATGACAATCCTAGGCTTTGTCCTTCCGAACCCACTCCGTATTGAAAGCAGAAAGAAATCGAAGTTGCAGAAACAACCCAATAGCTGATGGCTTGCGAAGCCGTCAACTTCTAGCGTATGAACTTTCCCGGAGGCCTCTCGCCTCGTTCGAAGACCCATCACTATGCTTGCGCCTCTTTCAGCTCAGCTGCTACCCCATCAACAACCTGCGGTTGATGCGCTTGACAAAACCAGGCCCTTCGTAAATGAAGCCGGTGTAGATTTGAACCAGGTCGGCACCGGCTTTTATTTTCTCCACTGCGTCTTCCGGTGTCATAATGCCGCCCACGCCAATAATGGGGAAATCTTTCCCCAATAGTTTACGCAGGTAGGCAATCACTGCGGTAGATTTCTCGCGCAACGGCCGGCCGCTGAGGCCACCCATACCGATGGCGCTGATGTGTTCGGCAGCAGTAGAAAGGCCTTCGCGCGAAATGGTGGTGTTGGTGGCAATCACGCCATCGGTTTGTGTCTCTTTCAAAATCGCCACAATATCATCTAACTGTGTTTCGGTCAGATCGGGGGCAATCTTCAACAGCACCGGCTTGGGGTTAGGCTTCGCCAGGCTCAGGGCTTTCACGTGTTTCATCAGCTTTTTCAACGGCTCTTTCTCCTGCAACTCGCGCAGGCCGGGCGTGTTGGGCGAACTCACGTTCACTACAAAATAATCTACGTAAGGAAAGAGCGCCTCAAAGCAGTAGTTATAGTCTTCAAAAGCTTTTTCGTTGGGCGTGGCTTTGTTCTTGCCGATGTTGCCACCCACCACAACAGAAGATTTTCTTTTTTTCAATCTTTCTACCGCTGCCAGTACACCCCCGTTGTTGAAGCCCATGCGGTTGATGAGGGCCTGGTCTTGCGGCAGGCGAAACAGGCGGGGTTTGTCGTTGCCCGGTTGCGGGCGCGGTGTAAGCGTTCCAATTTCAATAAATCCAAAGCCGAATGTGGCCAACTCGTCAATCAGCTTCGCGTCTTTGTCGAAACCTGCAGCCAACCCCACCGGATTTTGGAAGGTAATGCCGAAAAGGGTGCGCTGTAATCTGGGGGCATTCAGGGAGAAAAAGAAACGAAGCGCTGCCTTCTTCCCGGGTATGCGACCGATCAGTTGAAGAAAGCGGAAGGTAAAATGATGGATGGCCTCCGGGTTGAACAGAAACAACAGCGGGCGGACGAGGGAGCGGTACATTTAACCTATTTCTTCTTTTTCTTTTCTTTCTTGGGCTTGAGCGAAAACTTCTTGAAGCCTTTAGACACTACTTCGCGGATCATGTTTTCGGCATCGGGTGTGGTGGTAGTCGTTACTCCCTGTATGCGCCAAATCAAAATGTTGCTGCGGTCGTTCAGATCGATGATGAGGCTGCTCTGTTGAAAGTTGCGCGACCATGTTTGGTCTGTAGAGCCGGGTGCGGTGCCCATCGGCCCCAGGTTTTGCATGTCCGACCGTTGCAGCGAGCCGATGATGTAGGAAGCGGTGAGGTCGGCTTTGGCAGAATCAACAAACACCAGTCCCTTGCCGGTTAACTCTTCGCGGATGGCCTTCTTCACCCACTGGTGCATGGTGGCATCTTTGATTACGCGCTGGTCTTTAGGTGTAATGATTTCACCTTCGCCAAAGCGAAACGTTTTGTAACCTGTCAGGTCACGGTTCTTGTCGTATTCTACTTCTATATCCTGCGCCCACAGCGAAGTGGTGAGGAAGAAAAAAACAACCCAAAGCCTCATGCACCAAAGGTACGAAAGAATTTTGCCCGAAAAGCTAACTTCTGGGATGAAACTCCTGTATCACCTGGCGCAGGTAGTCGCGGTCGAGGTGGGTATAAATTTCCGTGGTGGTAATAGACTCGTGGCCCAGCATTTCTTGCACGGCCCGCAAGTCGGCCCCGCCTTCGATGAGGTGGGTGGCAAACGAATGGCGAAACGTGTGGGGGCTGATGGATTTTTTGAGCCCGATTTTGGCAGCCAGGTTTTTGATGATGGTGAACACCATCACGCGCGTAAGTTTCTTTCCTAGCCTGTTTAAAAAAACATGGCCCTCATAGCCTTTTTGCACCGGCACATGTACGCGTATCTCCTCCAGGTAGATTTTCAAATACTTCATGGCATCGCGGCCGCAGGGCACCAACCGTTCTTTGTTGCCTTTGCCAATCACGCGTAGGAAGCCGATGTCGAAATACAAGTTGTTGATGCGCAACTCCACCAGTTCCGACACGCGGAGGCCAGAACTGTAGAGCACCTCCAGCATGGCACGGTTGCGGGCGCCCTCGGGTGTGGAGAGGTCGATAGCCTCCAGCAGTTTCACAATTTCCGGGTAGTCGAGGGTGTCGGGTAGCTTGCGGCCCAGTTTGGGTCCCTCCAGCAACTCGGTAGGGTCTTGCTGCAGCAGGTCTTCAGTAATCAGAAACCTAAAAAATGCTTTTATGCCCGAAAGAATGCGGGCCTGGCTGTGCGCACTAAGGCCCATCTCGTTTACATAGCCTACGAATGCCTGCAGGTGTTTGCCGGTAACCTTCATGGGGCTAAGGCCCCGGTGGTGCATCTCCACATACTGGTTCAGCTTTTCCACATCGCGCACGTATGCTTCTATGGAGTTGCCCGACAGCGAACGCTCCAGTTTCAGGTAGTTGGCGAATTGTTTGATGTAGGTAGTCCAGGTCACGTTCGCTCAATAAAATTCATTATATTCCACTCGTTCATTTGTTACAAAAGTGCCAAAGATTTTTCAATACCTGGGATACATCATCCGTTTCTATACCAACGATCACCTGCCCATCCATGTTCATGTGGCACATCAGGACAAGTAAATCAAGGTATAATTCATGATTACGGGAGATTCAGTAACTTTGATTTTCAAAAAAGTTAAAGGCAAAAAGCCTTTGACCGCATAACAAGCAACAGAAGTAGCCAGGTTTCTGAAAAAGAATCATAAAAAAGTGATTGAGAAATGGGAGCAAGTATTCATTTACCATCAAAACGTAAAGTGCGAAGTGATCGGCAGAAAGAAATAACTTTGCCCATACAAGCACATTGGGTAGGTGGTTTCGAAATTGCCTTTGTTTTGCACGGAGGAAAAACAAAATCAGTTGATTTACTACCCTGGTTCAAAAACTATATAAAGGCAGATAACCTGATCTACCTGCAGCCTGATCGCTTCAGAAAATTTAAACTGAAAGACGGTATGATTTACTGGGGACGAAACGAAGATGTTGCTTTCAGAGTATCCGATTTGTTGATGAAAGCAAACCGTTCAGAAGAGGAAATATTATACATCATATAAGCCGCTGAACGTTGAGGTTTTGAAGACAAAGTCATTCCCAGTCACTACCTAAAGTACGAATTTCTAATCATGCAGATTCAAATCATCAACGGCCCTAACCTGAACTTATTGGGTCAACGCGAAACCGGTATTTATGGCAATCAGAGTTTTGAAGCGTTCTTCAATACGCTGAGAAAAAAGTTTCCGGAGGCTGACCTTCAGTACTATCAATCGAACGTGGAAGGCGAGCTGGTGAACAAACTGCACGAGGTAGGTTTTTCGTTCGATGGCGTGGTGTTGAATGCCGGTGCCTACACCCACACCTCCGTTGCGCTGCACGATGCCATTGGCGCCATTCAAACACCCGTGGTGGAAGTACACATCTCGAATGTATACGCCCGCGAGGAGTTTAGGCACAAAAGTCTCATTACCTCCAAATGTGCAGGCATGATTACCGGCTTCGGGCTGGAAGGTTATGCCATGGCCATCGGTTACCTGCTGAAGAAATAACTGCCGCTTATGATTTCGTTTTACCCCGGGCCCTCACGCGTGTATGACGAAGTGCCGGGCTATGTAAAAAAAGCCCATGCGAAAGGCATTCTTAGCATGAACCACCGCAGCGAAGATTTCATGGAGCTGTACCGCGAGGTCGTGGCTTTGCTGAGCATGCAACTTCAGGTTCCGAAATCATACACGGTTTTGTTTGCCTCCTCCGCTACGGAGTGCTGGGAAATCATCGCTCAGTCGCTGGTAGAAAACCAAAGTGCCCACTTTTACAACGGTGCGTTTGGCGAAAAGTGGTTTCAATACACACAAAAGTTAAAACCGGCTGCACTGCCGGTTTCGTTTCACCTGGAAACCAGCCTGCCCGCGCAGACGGTTGCCAGCGCAGACATTATCTGCCTTACACAAAACGAAACTTCGAACGGTACCCAGGTGGACACCGCGTTGATCGCCCAGGTTAAAAAGAAGAACCCACACGCCCTGGTGGCGGTAGATGCCACCTCTTCCATGGCGGGCATTATGTTGCCTTTTACCTTGGCCGATGTGTGGTTTGCGTCCGTGCAAAAGTGTTTCGGGCTTCCAGCGGGGTTGGCCATTCTGATTCTGTCGCCCAAAGCCATAGAGCGCATTGCTGTTCGTAAAGAGTTAGCCCATTATAACAGCCTGGCGTTTATGAAACAGATGGCAGACCAGTGGCAAACAAACTGCACGCCCAATGTGCTGGGTATTTACCTGCTGCGATGTGTTTTGAAACAACAACCTCCGATTGAAGAGACAAGCAAACAAACAAAAGAGCGCCACCAGGCCTGGGCCGATTTTTTTGATGCATCCAAAAAGCTGCGGCTGTTGGTAGCCAACGAGGCCGTCAGGTCGCACACGGTTGTTACCGTAACCGGAGACCCCGCCTACCTGGCGAAAGTTAAGAAGCACGCACGGAAAGAGGGTTTTCTGTTGGGCGAGGGCTACGGGGCGCTGAAAAGCAACACGTTTCGCATTGCCAACTTCCCCGCCTTGCAAGAACGGGAGATCAAGAAGCTGAAAAAGTTTTTGGCTCACTATTTGTGAATCTATCCTCAAAACGCATCCATGGATGGAAACAGGCAACCCAGCCGCTTTTAAAGCCGGTTACCGTAGGGCAGGTAATGCCATCCATTGGAAACTCGTTAGATTTACCACATTATTTCTTACAGCTATGATGAAAAAATTTCTCTCGATGGCCCTGGTGGCCGTGTGTGTTACCCTCCTTTCTTGCGATGAGGACGATGATCAAAAACTAAGCAGTGAACAAAGTAAAGCCGTAGAAGACCAGTCGGCTACGGAAGCCTACTTCAACGAAGCGGGCGACCTGTCTACCCAGGCGTTATCGAGCCCGGAAGACGAACAAATAAGCGGAGGCCGAACGAAAGAAAACATCACCATTACGGTAGAAGGCGATACGCGCTTCAATGGAGCCACCGTTACGCTGACGGTAGGCCCCAACAACAACGCCTTGAATCCGCAAGGCACCATAACCATCGACTTTGGCGCGGGACAAACAGACCCGAACGGAACTGTGCGCAAAGGAAAAATACTCGTGGCCTACAACGGGTGGCGCTTTCTGCCTGGCTCCAAAATTGAATTAACGTTCCAGGGCTACGAGGTAAATGGTGTGAAACTGGAGGGTAAGCGCACCGTAACTACTACCGCGCTGGCGCAGAACTCCATTACTTTCGAAGTGAAAGATGAGGGTGGCAAAGCCACTTTTACGGACGGCACGTTTGTAACGCGCGAAGCGTTACACACCAGCAAGTGGACCATCGGCAACTCAGCCGCCACCACCACCTGGACGCTGGAGGGCTCGGCTAATGGGCAAACACGCGAACGGCAACCATATACCGCCACGGTTCAAAGTCCGATTATCTTTAAACTGGAGTGCACACTGAGCAGCTTTGTGGCACCCGCACAGGGTGTGCTGGCATTAACAGTAGGCACAACGGCCATTCAGGTAGACTATGGCACCGGCACCTGCGATAACAAAGCAACCGTTACAGTGGGTGGGTTCTCGCAAGAGATAACCATAGGGGAATAGTTTTTAGTTCATTAAGCACAAAGCCCTGGGTTAGCCCAGGGCTTTGTGCTTAATGCCCTCTAGTTTCTTGTCAGGAAGACCGATAGGCCATTTCATACACTGATTTGACGTGAGGCCCCAGAAACACGCGTGCATAGATACGAATGATTGCCAGTCCATCTACGATCAGGCTCAAAGAAACAAACGTAGCTAGCCAAACCTGGTCAGCATGAATGTGGCTATAGATCAAATCTTCTCCCACAAATGTGGGCGTAATTGGAAAGCCAGATGCCCCGAGGCTTGCCAATAAAAATAAAAAAGCCATGCGCGGATGCTTCCACACATGCCCCCGAAACTGATCGAGGTCGATATTGCCCTCTTTTTGTTTAGTGTAGTATAAAACCACATAACCCAATACACCCGATACGGCCACGCCTATCAGATAAATGTGCACTTCATCAAAGCTGAAATTTTCATTAAAAGCCACGGCCAGTGCCACCCAAAAATGGTTCATAATTGCCAACAGCCAACTCATACGGGCATGGATGCGCTCGGTAAACGCTTTGAGCACCAACACCAGACCAACGAAACTGAATAAAATTGGGAGGGCAGCAACCACATCAGGCGGCAGTATATTCTTATGATACACACAGTAAAGCCCGACCAAATACGCAGGCACCAGAAAGAATAGCACCCTGTTCATAACCAAAAAATTCAATTTTTTTCCTGCCCACTTCATGGGGTTCCATAAATACCTGTACAGCCACGAATCGAGGTTCCATTCCTTCAGACTCAACATATAAAGTGTGTATTCAATCTTTCTGGGAAAAGAGTCTTCAATAGAATGTTGCCGGGGAGTGAAATTATAAAACTGCTCACGTATCTGGTAGCTCACTACGGAAGGAGACACCAGCAGTTGGTAGGTGCGCAAAAAGGCATTCCCAGCGAAGTGAATCAATGCCAGGTAGTGCCATCCCGCTGCTACCTCAATAAATATGAGGCCGATTTGTGCAATGGAAGAATAAGCAATTTGGCTTTTTACCGATGATTGCACACGGGCAATGGTGGTTGTAACCAGGCTGGTAAGCAGACCCACCAAACCTATCAATATACGCACAGAAGTCTGATGCTCCCAGAACGGATAAGTGCGCAACAATAGGAACACACCCATATGCACAGAGAGCGACCCGTAAAATATGGCACTGGATGGCGTTGGGCCCTCCATGGCACGGGGCAGCCAGGTAGAAAAGGGAAGCTGGGCAGATTTACCTGCAGCGGAAATCAACACCATCAACGAAATAAAAATGCCAATCCAGCTATGCGAGACCAGGTGCTCGTGCACCAAATCATAATTACTTAGCTTCAAGAAGGTAATGTTCTCATGAAACAGGTGGTGTGCCATCCACATCGCAAGGATGATGCCCACATCGCCAATTCTATAGACAGAAAATACTTTTACTGCATTTTTCACCGGCAGGTATCGATCGCGGTAAAACGCAATCAGCAAGAAGGAAGATATTCCCAAAATCTCCCAACCGACAAACAATGTTTCAAGGTTGCCTGCCAATACCGTTACGTTGTAGCCAACGTAAAAAAACAAAATAGTGTTGAAGAAACGTTTATAGCCCGCCTCGCGGTGCAAATAGTAACGGCTATAAACCGTTACTAAAAACGTAAGTACAGAGCCAACAAACAAATAGGTTGCGGTAACTTTATCGAAGAAGAAGTCTATAAAAAATTCGTAGGTGTTAGATCGGTAAAGCACGACCTCCTTCACGTTCACAGCAGGATAGCCTATCCAAAACCAGTAGACTAAAAATACCTGTAACCCCAGCATATGAATGCCGACTGTAAGAAATGACGTTTTAGAAATCATTTCTTCCTGCCGCGCGGGCAGCACCATTGTTAGCAGAAAACCGGCTAACGGAAGCAGAATAAAAAAGGGAATGACTTGTGCCATGACTGGTTAGTGGGGAATAGCAAGAACCTGAATATTTTCTTTTTCTTTTTCGATGATGGGTGCTGGATCAGCGAGGGCTACACCCGGTAACAACGGTTGATAGGGGTGGAAAGCGCCCTCCCTAAATACAAAAAAATCGCCTGTAACCGGATGTATTGCCACAAGATGTATCCACTCGTTGTGATACCACTCATACACTTCCGGGGTTCGCTGAATAGTGTGTAATACCACCGCGGGAAAATGCTCTACGATCATAAGCAATCGCACTGGATCGTGAACTTCTATCATCTGGCTTGGCAGCCCAGGGCGCAAGTCTCCATCTATACCATTTGCTACGCCAATCAAACCCATTACATTATGGGGCAGTTTTGTGCCCGCTCCCAATTTCTGGTTATCAACCCGAGAGAAATAATATTCCAAGTTAATGCCTCCGCATACCGGGCCAAGCGGTTTCATTACATCAAATAAACGCGTACCATCCAAATCCAACTCATAGTTGTAAGAATTCAGGAAGGCCCGCCTGTCGAGAAACAAATGCCGCGTAAGGTTTCTGCGGCCCACCACACACAATGCGTTGGTGGCGTGGTTAAGTTCTGGCCGCGGTTCAAACAAAGAAACCGACCGCAACTTTACTAACTCATGAACTTCTTCTGGGGGCAGATGTGTATCAACAGACATAAACCTGCGAGAACGTTCCTTAGCGTTATGATCTAGCGCAGTTGCAAAAGCCTCTTTATGTCTGAGGTGTCTTTCGCGGTTGGCGGCAGTTAATTCAGCCTCATCAAAAAAAATTACCTCATCGCGGGTGGTGTCGTGCAGCCCACTCACAAACTGGGTTTCGTGAGGTATCGTTATTCCTTTTTGCACTAATAGCTCGCGCACTTGCGCATGGTTTGCCATGTGGCATATCACGCGGGCATTCACAGAGCCCGCGCGCCCCGAACACGCACCACAGTCGTAAGCGGCATAATGGGGATTGTTTACACTGCTGGATCCGTGACCAATAACGTAAACCAGGGGGGCAAAATCTTTTATCAGGCCAATGCTCTTTAGAAGATGCTCTACGCGAACGGCCATCTCTTCGATGTTAAAACCAATCTGCAGGTTATTCTCTCTTCGTTTCGGATTGCGGTTTTCAATCGTAAGGTGCGCTTCTTTCTCCATGTGCTTTAAAGAAGTTGCGGTGGCCGGCCCCATGGAAGGCCTGAAGATGTTTACAAACAACTTGAAGGCAGACCAAAATCCCAACGTTTGCGATATCAGCCAGCCGCGAAACAGGCCATGGGTGTGCTTGGTGAAATGGGCGTCTTTTTCATTCTTTCTCCTTACGCCCACCTCTTTTATGAGAAAGCCGGGCGCCACCGGGGCCGGGCAGAGTTTAGTGTAGAACTTGCCATGATCTGGCTGAAAGTAAAACTCGGCCCCAAAAAATCCGGGAGTGCCAAATGTTTCGCACGCCCGATTTTCGCGCTCCAAATGTCTTCGCAACGAACACTCACGGTCATCTATACAGAACAAAGCCTGAAAAGTTTTGGCCGCTGGCTCTGCACTATTGCCGTGTACCGTTCTCAGCCCGGCCAGCACCTCATCGTAATAAGTCCACTCAAACGCCAGTTGCCACAGTCTAAGCACTTCAAATAATTCTGTATTATCAACCGGCTGAAACAAATCTACCGGCTTCTGCTTCAGTTTATTTGAGAGCGGAGACCATGCACTCCTGAAATGCTGATCCAGGGCATCAATTTCTAAAAGTAATTCAAAAACAATCAGATCATGAAGCGTAATCTTTCTGTGATCGAGCAGGGTGTGTGGCTGGTCCTCTATGGTGCTTACCATGCCCGACCACCCCTGATGAGCAAACTGCTGATCGAACAGATATTGCCTAAACAACGTTTCATCGCCCACTACAATCTTTAACAGGCCTTTTATGGTAAGGTTTCCATGCAGTAGAAGGTTGCGTGCGCGCTTGCCTCTGAAAAAACTTGCATAGCTGCTCCTTTCCATGCTGCGCAATGCGGCAAGGAAGCTTTTGTGCCAAACAGGAAAATTCCATATTGCAATGCCTTGATCGAGATAGCTGCACAAAATTCGGAAGAGGAGAGGATGCACCATAGAGTCGAGATCAACCTGAAATTCCTTCTTCCAGTGTGCACTCAGTGCACCTATGCGGGGCGAAGGCAGGTCCCCATAGATGGCATCTACCAGCTTGTGCCGCCAGGCCTGGGCGTGGGTACTCCCCTTTTGTTCTACCAAAATTCTTTCGAGTACATCTTCGCGTATACGCCCTTCCTTCAACAGTTTCCGGTATTCATTCAGCGAAAGGCTTACCCGATAACCTAACTTCACAGATGCCTCTCTGATGGCATCGAAAAACTTGAGGTGCTGGAAGGCATGGAGTGTATTGTGATGGATGAAATCTTTAAGTGGGGCCTGAGCGGGCAGATGGTGTTTCAGTTCATGAAGCACCGCGTGTTCATCAAAACTACAATTTTCTGATTTCATGCGTGTTCGAGTGGGCTGGCCACTCAATTTTTATCGTCAAACAAAAAAAACACCGCCACAGAAAGTGGCGCAAGAGGGCAAGACTTTGAATTAAATGAGCAGGTATCTCTTTGAAAGGTAGATGGGCCGTCCATGAAAAAATTCAACACTTGGCGAATACCCGTAGCACAAACAAACCGTTGCCGTAACTCGCTTCGATGCATTAGGCAGGCAGGCAAATAAAAGATGGGTAAACTGCTTCTCGGCAGATTGCTCTTGTTCTTTCTCTTTTTCCTCGAAAGGCAATTGGCAATCTGTCTTTAAAGGTATCGAGCTTTTAGAATAGGTCGTTTCTGTCGAACTACCGATACTGGCCTGTAAAAAAACCAGCCTGCCCACAACTGTAAACAGTACCAAAAAAAATACCAGTTGAGTGGTTATCTGCTGCAGGTGTTTTCGGGCTCGCATAAGGCAAAGGTACGAAATTCTATCACTACAACTACAGGGCACCATCCGTGCAGTACACCTAAACCGATGGTAAGGTTGCTTTTCGCACAATCGTGCCCGGTGGCTTCACACTCTTTTCAAAAACAAAAACAGAAGCCCTATTGCCATTTGGCAAACGCCCATGCGGTCTGTTTTTTTTGGGCACTACAAACTATATTTCTCTCATTTTCGCTGGTAGCGACCAGGGATTTTCAAATGGATTTCTGTGAGCAGTCATTTACTTATGCCGCACCCGTAAACGCCCGATCTGTTTTTTTACAAAAAAAAATGCCACCTTTAAGCCGTTTTTCATACATGGCACTAAGGCACAGCACAATTTTGAGGCATTTTATCATCCTGCTTTTCGCCTTCGAGTTGCTTACGCCCGCTTTTCTAACCCCTCCGAAGGGCCTCCAGGTCGATGGTGTTTCGGTTGCTGCCTCTTCGCAAACGGTTGATCTGCTTTCGCACCTGGTATTTGAAGAAGTGAGCAACGAAGAAAGTCGGGAGGACAAAGAGTATGGCTTTGATGTTCTCTGGTTTGTGGGGCTTTTTCATACCCAGCAAAAATTTGAATCCAAAAAAATAGCGCGCGTAGTCAGCAAACGATGCGTTGATACGCAACCCTCTCTATTTACCCTTCACCGGGCTTTGTTAATTTAATTACGCTAAGCCAAGAGGCCCCGCCCGGGGCCAAAGCTTTTCTGCTGCGGAAATACGCTTTCGCTTTGTAACCATTTTTTTCAAGACTTAACCGGATTTATACAATCTGTTATTATGAATACAACAGAAGTTCCACACGATGGGCTAAAAGGTTTGATACAAAACTGGAAGACTGATGCATTGGCAGGCTTTCTTGTTTTTTTATTGGCACTGCCGCTCAGCTTGGGCGTAGCAAAAGCCAGCGAGTTCCCCGCCTCTATGGGCGTACTCACTGCCATGATTGGCGGCCTGATTGTAAGTTTTTTTGCCGGGTCGCGGCTTACCATTAAAGGCCCCGCTGCTGGCCTTATTACCATCTGTGCCGGAGCCGTTATGGAGATGGGGGGTGGCACCCAGGGTTGGCACTATGCCTTGGGCGCTGTGTTTGTGGCGGCTCTCATTCAAATTCTACTTGGCTGGCTCGGATTCGGCTCGTTAAGCGACTTCTTCCCTCCCTCTGCCGTCCATGGCATGCTGGCCGCCATCGGGCTGATCATTTTCTCCAAGCAAATTCACATACTGCTGGGCATAGACCCCGAACTGCTAAAAGGCAAGGAACCTCTTGAGCTGTTTTCGATGATACCCGAATCTATTTTACACGAAGATGTGAGGGTAACATTTGTAGGCGTAGTGAGCCTCATCATTATTTTCGGCATGCCCCTGCTGAAAAACAAGTGGGTGAAAAAAATGCCAGCACCCATGGTTGTGCTGCTGGTAACCATACCCATGGCGTTGGTAATGGACTTCAAGCATACCGAACCGGCCTTCGATATGGTTAAGATTGGCGACTTTTGGCAGCACGTAGGGGTAAACATAGATTTTGGAATGATTGGCACATTCATTTTCTGGAAGTATGTGCTGATGTTTCTTTTTGTAAATAGCCTGGAGACAGTACTTACCGTTAAAGCCATCGATGGTCTCGACCCCTGGAAGCGTATTTCTAACGCCAACAAAGATTTGTCGGCCGTAGGTGTAGGCAATGCGTTGTCTGCCGTGCTGGGGGGCGTGCCAATGATTTCGGAGGTGGCACGCAGCTCTGCCAACATTTCTTTTGGTGGGCGCACCGTGTGGGCTAACTTTTTCCATGGCCTCTTTCTGTTACTAGCCATGTTGCTCTTAATACCTGTTATCGAAATGATTCCGAACACAGCGCTGGCCGCATTGCTTATTGCAGTAGGGTACAGGCTGGCATCGCCTAACGAATTTTTTAAAACCTATAAAATAGGTTCTGAGCAACTGATGATCTTTGTGGTAACGATTGTGGTTACCATTGCCACCGATCTGCTTTTAGGTGTAGCGGTAGGGGTGCTCACAAAGCTTCTCTTCAATGCCCTCAACGGGGTATCATTCAAAAGCCTGTTCAGGGCTCATTGTGATGTAACTAAGCAGGGCGAGGAATACGTGGTTACCATTTACGAGTCTGCGGTGTTCTCCAACCTCCCCGGATTTAAAAAAGCATTTGCCAAACTCGATCTGTCTGGGCGAATTGTGGTTGACTTTACCAATGCATATCTGTTAGATCATACATTCATGGAGTTCCTCCACCATTTTGAAGAGCAATGCACACACCGCGGAGGATCTATGGTATCCGTTGGCTTCGATCGCTTCAGGCCATTTTCAAACCATCCGTTGGCTGCACGCAAGGCAGCCAAAGATGCTGACAGTCGGTTAGAAATCAGGCTATCGCCCCGCCAGGCTGCATTGAGAAAAATGGCTGAGGTTGACCATTTTGCTTTTTACCCACAACGTGTTCGTAACCTGCTCAAGTTTAAGGCATTTCCTATAGAGGCAGGGCACCGCATTCAATTCGAAGAAAACTTACTCATCAAATACATAGAAAGCAGCCGTATTGAAGTATCGGATGTTACCCTTACAGACGGGGCCAGACAGGTGCAAAACGAAACCAGCGTTACCATTGTTTATGCGGCAGACATAGAAGTGCCCATTCCAGACTTTGCGCTGGAGCCAGAACATCTGTGGACACGCATGAGTGAGTTCGCTACCGGTAAAGACATTGATTTTTCTGATCAGCCGCAATTCTCCAAAAAATATTACCTCCGTGGTGCAGACGAAGCGGCTGTCAGAGCATTTTTTAATGACGAACTGCTCGGTTTTTTAGCCAGCCATGATGACCTTCATATTGAAGCGCATAGAAATAAACTCATCCTCTACCTAAAACGCGATCTGTTAACAACCGAAGAGATTAGAAACCTCTTGATGTTGACTGAGGATTTCCTTTCTGTCATCAGCAAAAAAAAAACAGCCGTAGCCATCTGAAGAAAGTTGCTGCCCAAACACGCTATTTTCATAACTTGTAGCCCGATTGTCAACGCCATGTTAAACTTGAAGGAAATTTTCTCCGTTACACTGATTTTGTTTTCCGTGATTGATATTTTGGGGTCTATTCCCTTCATCATCATTATCCGAAAGCGTGAAGGACGCATACAGGCGGAAAAAGCCACCATTATCTCGGCCGTGCTCATGGTAGGGTTCCTCTTTCTGGGGCAGTCTATCTTAAAGCTGTTTGGTCTCGATGTAGCTTCGTTTGCCGTAGCAGGTGCTATCGTCATTTTCATCGTTGCCATGGAAATGATTCTCGGCATTACATTGATTCGGGACGACCCGGAGGCAAAAGGTTCAGGGTCGGTGGTGCCCCTTGCCTTTCCACTGATTGCCGGTGCGGGTACACTTACCACTATTCTATCGCTGCGCGCTGTTTACCAGGAGGTAAATGTACTGATCGGTATCTTGGTGAACCTGGTGTTTGTTTATTGGGTGTTGCGCTCATCGGTATGGTTGGAGCGTGTATTAGGCAAGTCGGCTTTTGCGGTGCTGCGAAGGGTTTTTGGGGTGATTCTGCTGGCCATTGCCGTGAAGATTTTTAAAGACAACGTAAATTTTGCTGGGTAGCATCGGCCGATTGTTTGTAACTTAGCATCTGGTTATGAAAACGATAACTGTTCACTTGCCTGAAGATTTCGAATTGTCAGAATTTGATGTTAAGATGATTCTTGCGGGTCAACTATACCAGCAAGGTAAGCTTTCATCCTGGCAAGCAGCCGGATTGGCCGGAATATCCAAACGCGAATTTCTTGAATCCATCGGGGGCTTACGGCATTTCTATCTTTAGTGAATCTGTAGAAGATTTGCGCAGAGACATTGACCATGCCTGATATCGTTATTGCTGACACAAGTTGTTTCATCGTACTACAAAAGGTTAACCAACTTGATCTCTTAAGGCTTCTATACAATGCGGTAATTACCACGCCAGAAATAGCAGAAGAGTACAAGCTTGAATTACCCCCCTGGGTAAGTATTAAAAGTGCCCGTGATCAGCACGTTGTCCAACAACTTCAGTTGCGCTTAGATGTGGGTGAAGCGTCTGCCATTGCATTAGCCTTAGAAATCAAAGATTGTACCTTAGTTTTGGATGACCAGAAAGCAAGGAAAGAAGCAGAGCATTTAAAACTAGACTTTACCGGCACATCTGGACTAAATAGTAAAAGCAAAAAGAAGCGGATTGATAAACTCTGCAAAAGAAATTTCGGACCAGATGAAGAAATTTGGAATAAGGGTTTCTGAAGACGTGCTAACCGATCTACTAAAACAAGCGGGGGAATGATTAAGATCTACACTGATGGTGCCGCACAAGGCAACCCCGGGCCGGGCGGCTACGGCACCATTTTGAAATACGGTGCGCAAGAAAAAGAACTAAGCGAGGGATTCCGGCTTACCACCAATAACCGCATGGAACTCCTGGCTGTAATAGCAGGCCTGGAAGCCATCAAAAAAGAGGGCATCGGGGTTACTATTTACTCCGACTCCAAATATGTGGTAGATGCCATAGAGAAAGGCTGGCTGTGGAATTGGGAGAAAAAGAACTTTAAGGACAAAGCCAACGAAGACTTGTGGAAGCGGTACATTCCCCTGCACAAAAAGTTTAAGCCTAAGTTTGTCTGGATAAAAGGCCACGCGGGCCACCCTGAAAACGAACGATGCGATCAACTGGCGGTAGCCGCAGCCAATGGAGGCCACTTAAAGCGTGACGAAGAATACGAAGCCAAATAGCTATTTCGTTTCGCGCTCCTCCAGTTCGATGCCAATTTTGGAAAGTTCAGTAAGAACAGGCTCATAAATTTCCGGAACTATCGGAAGGGCTACACCCCTTGTTTTGATTTTGCCCTGAAGGAGGCACAAAGACGCAATGCCTAACGGAAGGCCTACCGTTTTGGCCATGGCCGTATGGATGGAGTCATCGCCTTTTACCACCAACCAAGCCTGCATTTCTTTCTGCCTGCCGTTCTGCTCATAACCAAACCGGTGCCACATCACGATCATATCTTTGTCTGCTGGCGCCAGTTTCCACTTCTTGTTGAGAATGTGTTCAAGAATTTGCGCGGGGGTGCCTTGCGTTAAGCCCACGGGCTCTTCGCTCAACAAACCCGACCACCTTAATTTTTTCATTTCGGGTGCATCGGGCAACCAGCCCATCACCAACCGCAGTTTTTCCTCCACTGGGTGGCCGGCCGCGTCATCCAAAAAGGCATTGAGGAACGACCTGTGCGTTAACGTGGCCACGCGCTCCATCTGGTAGGTATCATCGCAGCAGCCCAATTGTACCAAGGCATTCCAGGCGGCACAGAAACCTTCATGGCGCAGCGTGCCGCGCAGCATGGTCTGTATGCCCTGCAACCCATAGGCTTCTATGTATTTCAGCGAATCGCGGTTGGCATATCCTTCGTAGTTGCCATAACCGGGAACCGTAACGGAAGTGGTACGACTAAACAATTGCTGATAGGGTATGTACTTGTATTCGCCATTCAGCAGAAATTTGGCCGTACCCTGCCCGGCCATTACCACGTTGCGCGCATTCCACGTAAACTTATAACGCCATGGATTCTCCGGGTCGGTTTCGGGAGCTATCAATCCACCGGTAAATGATTCGAAGGAAGTGATGCGCCCACCCACCTTTCTTACGCGGTCAATCACGTGCATGGCACTCATATGGTCAATGCCGGGGTCGAGGCCGCATTCGTTCAAAAACAACAGATTGTTGCGCAGGGCGGCATCATGAAGCCCTCTCATTTCATCAGACACGTAACTGGCCGTGAGCAGGTGTTTTTTTTGTTTCAGGCAAAGGGCTGCTACGCGGGGGTGCAGGTTGGCGGGCAGCAGCGAAATTACCACATCAGCAGCGGCAATTTCTGCTTCGCTGGCCTGTTCCTGGTTAATATCGAATGCAATGGCCTGGCCACTGGGATGGTTGCCCACCCTTTCGCGAGCGGCCGCCAGCGAAAAATCACCCACGGTAATATCTAATTCATGTGCTGCCGCCTTGTTCAGCAGGTAACCAATCAACGCAGACGAAGAGCGACCCGCGCCCAATACTAAAACACGCTTCATGCTGGCAAAATACATTTTATCTGCGTAACAGAATGAGGGCGGAGTGATTTATAAAGTATATGAACCATTTTATAAACCATCGTCCTTTTTGTAATTTTCACTCCGCTCAATTTCACAACCATGCCGGAACCCCAATACTTTCACGACATTGAGGAGTTAGACTCCGAATCGAAATACCTGGTGCACAAAGCCAAAGAAGCTACCCACCATGCCTATGCGCCCTACTCCAAATTTCACGTAGGCGCAGCCCTCATTCTGGAAGACGGAACATTGGTAACGGGTGCCAACCAGGAAAATGCCGCTTACCCTTTGTGCATGTGTGCAGAGCGCGTGGCCCTTTACGCTGCGGCATCGCAACATCCCGACAAAGTAATTAATAAGATGGCCGTGGTGGCCCACAAGAAAAACCACAAAGAACTGGTACCGGCCTCTTCGTGCGGAGCATGCGCACAAGTTATCCTGGAGTTTGAACATCGGCAAAAGAAGCCGATCGAGATCATTGTGCTGGCGCCCGGCCATCGGTGGATGAAGTGTCCATCGTCTGCCACCTTCCTGCCTTACGGCTTTACCAAAGACAATCTGGAATAATTTAAATCGACCGTTAAAACTACATGCCCTCAGTGCAGGATGTAAAAAAAACTATTTTTGAGGGATGAGTGCTGGCTTAACCAAAGGAAAACTGAGTGGCTTGCTGAAACAGGCGCTGGCCGCCTTCGGCCTGGTATTGGTAGCTGAAGCAATTCTGGTGATCTATATGTGGGGTCTGGTGGCCCAGCGATTCAACCAGTTGCAGGTGGCCAAAGAAACACGGCTGCAGGCGCAACAAACCGCCATGCACCTGCAGTACTTCCTGCAGGGCGATAAGAGCACGTTGCCTGTTCTTACAGCCGGTGCACAAAACACCCGCGAACTCCTTACCACCCTGAAAGCCGGTGGGCGCTGGAAGAAATTAGACATCGTGCCCGCTTCCGCTATATTATTATTGAGTCTCGATAAGGGCGCCCAGGCCTGGAACGAATACGAAAACCATGTGCGGCTGCTTACCGCCAACCAGGTGTGGCGCGACAGCACATTAACAGGCAATCAGGAAATATGGGACGACTCTACGTACCGCGAACCACTGGTGATTCAGGTGATGGATCCGAAAGTAGCACAGGCACGGGCGCTGGTAGACGGTGGCTGGCTGCGCGTGTCACACTTGCTGGCAGAGTTTGAAAACGATGTGACCGATAGCTTGACCCAGCGGCAACAGACATTTAGCATCACCATAGTTGCGGTAGCAGTAGTAAACCTGGCCCTCATTGTCTTGTTTTACGTTCGGTTTCGCCAGCGAATTCTCCACCGCCTGCGCGGGTTAAAAAAAGTGGTGGACGACCGCTCGGTGTGGCAACCCCGCTACCACGATGAAATTGACGAGCTGGGGGAAGGAATGAACGCGATGACAGCCCAATTCCATCAGGCTTCGGACTTTGTGTTGAAAATTGGCGAGGGCAACCTGGCCGAACAGTTTAGCCTGGGTGGTGCAGACAAAAGCAAACTGGCCGAAGCACTGGTGGGCATGCAGGCGAAATTGAAAAGCATCAACGAAGAAGAGCAGAAAAGAAGATGGGCCAACGAAGGCCTCACCAAATTTGTAGACATACTCCGTTCGGGCAACGATAACCTGCACCTGCTGGGCGATAAGATTGTGGCCACATTGGTGCAATACACCCAATCGAACCAGGGCGGCCTGTACCTGGTGGAAGAAGAACATGGCACTAAGTTTCTCGAGCTGATATCGCTCTTCGCTTTCAACACCAAAAAGTTTGAGCAACAAAAGCTGAAGCCGGGCGAAGGATTGGTGGGGCAGTGTTACCTCGAGGCAGAAACCATTTTCCTTACGGAGATTCCGCAAGACTATATTCGCATCACCTCTGGCTTGGGCGATGCCAACCCGCGCTCGATCTTGATCGTGCCGCTTAAAATCGACAAAGAAATTTATGGCATTGTAGAGTTGGCCTCCTTCCAGGTGTATCAGCCCCACGAAATCGCCTTTGTAGAGAAGTTGGGCGAAACCATTGCCTCCACCTTGTCTTCGGTAAAAACCAATCAGAAAACACGCAAGTTGCTGGAAGACTTCCAACAACAGACCGAGCAGATGCGGGCCCAAGAAGAAGAGATGCGCCAAAACATGGAAGAACTTACCGCCACCCAGGAAGAGATGATGCGCAAAGAGCAAAACTATATACTGAAAATCAAGGAGTTAGAGTCGCGCAAGGCCGAGGTGGTAAAGGGCGATGACTGGCAGGCTGCCGTAGAGCTGGAGAAAACCCTGCGCATACACCTTGAAGCCTTGGAAGTAGTTGCAAAGAACAGTGCTAAGAGCGACTAATTGCCAAAATATAAACCCTCAAAAGGTAGAAAGCAGGCCGAAATTCTTAATTTCAAAGCCCTATTTAGCTGCTTCCGGTGAGATTTCACGTGTGTAATATTTCCCGGGCATTATGCCGTTTCGCGTAAGCAAGGCAGCCTATTTTTGGGAAATTTTTTTCTCGTTGGCCTAAATCAAACCCCGTGACGCAAGATATAGACATTGCAGATCTCAAGCGCATCACAGAACTCATATACACACGGTATGGATATGATTTTCGAAACTATGCCATGTCGTCCTTCAAGAGGCGCATGTTGCGCATTCTCGACCTGAAGGGCCTTTCAGTTGAGAGCCTCCTTAAGAAGTTGAATGAAAACCCGCAGTTCATAGAAGAATTTCTGGATGAACTGACCGTGAATGTGACGGAGATGTTCCGCGACCCAAGCTTCTGGCGCATCCTGCGCGATGAAATCATTCCCGGTATTTTGCTGAACCACAAACAGTTTAAGATTTGGCATGCGGGCTGCTCTTCGGGCGAAGAGGTGTTCTCCATGGCCATTATGCTGAAGGAAATGGGCATTCTGGGCGATGTGCAACTGATTGCCACCGACCTGGATGTAAATATTCTGGAGCGGGCCAAGTCGGGGGCCTACCCCATCAAGAACATGGAGTTGAACGAGAAGAACTACATACGCTTCGAGGGCAAAAAATCGCTGAAGGACTATTACCGCGAAGAGAATGGCCGGGCGATTTTCGACAAAGAGCTGGTGCGGAACGTTTCGTTCAGGAAACACGACCTGGTAATGGGCGAAATCTTCAACAAGTTCGATCTTATACTGTGCCGCAATGTGATGATCTACTTCAACCAGACACTGCAAAACGAGGTGTTGAAGAAGTTTCACGAAAGCTTGTTCAAATACGGCTACCTGGCCATCGGTTCGAAAGAGTCGCTGATCTGGTGCGACATCGCCAACAAGTTCATTGTGGTGAACAACGAAGAAAAGGTTTATAAGAAAATAAAGGATTAGGGAAGCCGCCCATGAATAAGTTCAATGTAAATAACAGCTATAAAGCCGTTGTCATTGGAGGGTCGGCCGGAAGTTTTCAAGGCATCGTAAAAATTCTTGCGCAATTGCCAAAAAACTTTCCCCTTCCCATCATCATGTGTCTGCACCGGCTCAAGCACGTGCGCAACGGCTTTGTGGAGGCGCTCTCAATCAAAAGTGTAGTGCAGGTAACCGAACCATACGACAAGGAACCGATTAAAAAGGGAGGCGTGTACCTGGCGCCCTCCAATTACCACATGTCGGTAGAGCTGGGTAACCATTTTGCCCTTTCTACCGAAGACATGGTTAACAATTCGCGACCGGCTATAGACATCACGCTGGGAACCTCTGCCTATGTATACCGCGATAAACTGATTGGCATTTTGTTGTCGGGTGCCAACCGCGATGGCGGCCTGGGTATGAAGTATATTAAAGACAAAGGCGGGCTTACTATTGTGCAAGAGCCCAGCGAATGCATGATTGATACCATGCCGCGCGCAGCTATGCAGCTAACACAAATAGACCACGTGTTGCGCATAGACCAGATTGTAGAATTTCTGAAAGAACTAGATAAACAGTTTAAGTAATGAACATTTTGATTACGTTGAAAGACCCCGCCCGCCTCAGCCAACTACTGGCTGTGTTTTTCTTTGGTGGCATTCTTTTTTCGGCCTATTCACTTTATCAACTGCCCAACCAACTGAGCTTGGCCGGGCAAGATGTAAGCCTGGCGTGGCCTTACTTTACCCAGGCTTTTCTGGTGATCGGTTTTACATTCATCTGTGGCCTGGGCGCCTTTGCAGTGGCCGCGCAGGTAAAACGCGAGGTAGTAGTTTACCTTGAAAAGAAGAAAGAAAACGACCAAAACCAGTCTGGCGCCACCGATGCCGAAACGGGCGAATCGAACGATGTATCCTCCTTCCGGCAGATGCTGCAGCAAAGCAAACCCAACGAGGTATTGCAAACCGGGCTCAACAGCATCTGCCAACAGGTAGAGGCAGGCCAGGGTGCCGTTTACCTTGCCTCGCGTAATGACCACCGCAGGTTACTCGAGTTAAAATATGGCTTTGCCTTAAGTATTGGCGAAAGCCAGACCATGCGGTTTGAATTTGGCGAAGGATTGGTAGGCCAGGTGGCCGCCTCGGGCAAAAGCATTTACATAGACGAAGTGCCGGAAGGTTATATCAAAATAGTAAGCGGCCTGGGGCAGTCGAGCCCACGGTACCTCTTTATCTTTCCACTGCGCATGGCCGATGAAGTGAAGGGTGTAGTGGAACTGGCTACCTTCCATATGCTGAAAGAAGGTACCCGCAAACAGTTAGAAGAGATGGGGCAAATTTTAGCAGATAAGATCAGTTAGCATTATGTTCAGAAATATCAGAATCAGCGCCAAGATTACGCTACTTGTACTATTGCTTGCATTGGTGGCAGTGGCTGCCATCAGCTTTTTTACCTACAAGATTAATCTGCAGGCGCAGCAAGATAAAATTAACACCAACCTTACCGTTATTGCCGATCACCGGGCCGCGTTGGTGGCCACAGAATTAGAAAAAATAACCAATGGTTTAAAGGTGTTGCAGTCGGCAGAAACACTGCAAAACCACCTAAACGGAGTGCCTGTGGAAGAAGCCGATGGCGGGGGCATGGACCTGATGGCGTTAATGGGTGGCCCTCAAGAAACAGACTCTGCTGCTGTTGAAACAGACTCTTTTACCACCTACCTAATTGCCTTACGCGATGCCTATGGCTACAAAGACTTATTGGTAACAGACCGCAACGGTGCCGTTAAAGCCTCTACCAACCCGGAATACAAAACGGGCAACAACTTCCCCGCGCCTGACGGACTCTTTTTTGATAAGTCTGCCAACGACATCAACTTCAGCCATGTAAAGAAAGAAGGCAGTAACTATATGGTATACGTGGGCGCACCGGTCGGTGGCCACCTGCTCATCGCCAAGGTAGACATGGGCCCTGTCTTCAAGCCACTTAGCATGGCGCAAGGCTTGGGTAAAACAGGCGAATGTTTTGTGGCCAAGCAGGATGCGGGCACCAAAAAAATCATTGTGTTGAGCCCCCTGCGCAGCGAACCAGGAGCGGCACAAAAAGTTTTGAACCCCGAAGACCCCGCAGCCAAACCGGTGCTATTGGCGCTGGAAGGCAAAAACAGTACGGGCGAAGCCGTTGACTACCGCAACAATGAAGTGCTGGCAGCGTGGAGAAAAATTGACAAAACAGACTGGGCGCTGGTGGTGAAGGTAGACCAGGACGAATTTACCGGGCAGGGCACCGCCCTGGTACAAAGCTATGCGTTGGCCGGAATTACAATTGTGGCAATGGCTGTGGCACTGTCCATGATGTTTTCGCGTTCGCTCACCAAACCGCTCAACACCATGCGTAGCACCCTCGACATGGTGTCGAAAGGTGTGCTGCCTGAAAAAACGGAAAACTACTCGCGCGATGAGTTTGGCTTGATGGGCGAAAAGGTAGATGCACTGGTAAACATGCTGAAAACCAACGCCAGCTTTGCCCAGAAAGTGGGCGAAGGAAAATTCGATACCCAATTCGCGCCCGCCAGCGAAAACGATACGCTGGGCCTTTCGTTGTTGAACATGCGCGACAACCTGATAGAGAACGAACGCAAAGACAAAGAAAGGAACTGGATTGTGCGCGGTGTGGCAGAGGTAGGCGAAATTCTGCGCGCTCACGATTCGCTGGATGCCTTAGGCGATGATGTGATTAAATTCATTCTTGAGAAGATTGGCGCCATACAAGGTGCGTTCTATGTGGTGAACGATGAAGGCGATGAGAAGTTGATAGAGATGCGTGCCAGCTTTGCCTACAACCGCAAAAAATACCTGCAGAAAACATTCCGCTTTGCCGAAGGACTGGTGGGCCAGGCGGCCATCGAACAGGATACCATTCTGCGCACCGAAATTCCCGATGACTACATGAGCCTTACCTCCGGCATTCTGGGCGACCAGAAGCCGAGTTGTATTTTGATTGTACCCCTCATTACCAACGAAGAAGTGTACGGTGTGCTGGAGTTTGCAGGCTTCAGAAGATTCGACCCATCGCAGGTGAAGTTTGTGCAGGAACTGAGTTTGATCCTGGCCCGTACCATCTTCAACATCAAAGTAAACGAACGCACCCGCAGGCTGCTGGCCGAATCGCAAGCCATGAGTAACGAGCTGAGCGAAAAGCAGGAAGTGTTGCGCCAGAATGCCGAAGAGATGCAAGCCACACAGGAGGAACTGAAGCGAACCAACCAACGCCTGGAAGACCAGATTGAAGAAGTAAACCGCACCCAGCGCAGAATGCAGTTGCTGTTGGAGAACGCTTCGGAGGTAATAACCATCTACGAAGAAGATGGAACGATTCGCTACATATCGCCATCGGTAGAAACCATTCTGGGCTATGGCCAGCGCGAGCTCCAGGGCAGCAAAGACCTGGACATGGTGCACCCCGATTACCGCGAAGCCTACCAGAAACTCTTTGAACAATTGCATGCCAAACCTGATGAGCGGGTTACACTTCAGTACGAATACAAAACCAAAGAGGGCAACTACATCTGGATTGAGTCTACGGGCACCAACAACATGTCGAACCCTGCCATCCACGGCTACATCATTAACTCGCGCGATATTACCGAACGCAGAAGGGCCGAGCAGGAACAACGCATGCGCTCCAAGATGCAGGCGCTCTCCGAAAACTCACTCGACCTCATTACACGTATCGAGCACGAAGAATTCTCTTACATCAACCCGGTTATCGAACAGTTTACTGGCAAGAAGCCCGCTGCCTACCTGAATAAGAAAGTGCGTGAGGCCGATTTGGACACAGCCATTCTCGATAAGTGGCTGTCTATTGTAGAGCAGGTAAACGCTTCCAACGGGTTGGTATCCACCGAAATGGACTTCCCCACGGAAGATGGCAACCGGATTATGCAGGTAAACGCCATTCCCGAATACGATGAGCAGCAGAACATTGAATCGGTACTGGTAGTGTCGCACGATATTACCGAACGCAAGCTCATTGAGTTGGAGATTCAGAACAAGAATAAAAAGATCAACGACTCGATCAATTACGCCAAGCGCATTCAGAATGCCATTCTGCCGAACACGCGCCTCATCAACAGGGCGCTGCCCGATTCATTCATACTCTACAAACCACGCGATGTGGTAAGTGGAGATTTCCCCTGGTTTGTACAAATCAAGAACGACATCTTCATTGCTGCGGTAGACTGTACCGGCCACGGTGTGCCCGGTGCGCTGTTATCGTTAATTGGTTATTTCCTGCTGAACGATATCGTACGTAGTCGCAAAGTAACCGATGCCGGCAAAATTCTGGACCTGCTGGACGAAGGTGTTACACAGACCTTGCGTCAGGACCAGGACGACTCGGCCACCAAAGATGGTATGGATATAGCGCTGTGCCGCATCAACACCGAAACACGCGAAGTGGAGTATGCCGGTGCGCATCGCCCGCTCTGGATAATGAAAGGTGGACAGATGGACGAAATAAAAGGTAATAAGTTTCCCATCGGAGGCGGTATCTTTAAGAACCAAACCAACTTCACCACCCACAAGCTGCAATTGGCCGAAGGCGATTCGATCTACTTCAGTTCCGATGGATTCCCCGACCAGTTTGGCGGCCCCGAGGTGCGCAAGTTTGGCCCCAAGAAAACCCGCGAAATTGTGGAACGCGTGCACCAAATGCGCATGCAGGATGCGGCCACCATTTTCGACCAGGAGTGGGAAGCCTGGAAAGGCAACCACAAACAAACAGACGATGTGCTGCTGATAGGAATTAAATTCTGATTGGCTGCGGAAAAATTAACCCAAGAAAACGGTAGAAAAACCAATAATTACAGACAAAACTCTAAATTCGAATTTCAAACTCAAAAGCAATGAACTTTATTTACGACCTGCATCGGACCATGATGGCGCAGAAACTGATACTGGTGTATGAAGGAGACTTCACCCAGGAGACTACTAAGTCTATTCTCGCCATGGCCGAACGAAATCTCGACTCATCAGGAGAGGAATCGAGCATAAAGCGGAAGGTATTTAATGTGATGGTGGAGGCGCTACAGAATATAGTGAAGCACAGCAGCGAGCAAGGAACCAAAGCCGGTTCACTCATTAGCAAGAGTGCCATCTTTATGATTTCTAAAGACGACAACCGCTACTGCATCTTAACGGGCAACCCCATTCTTAAAGAAAACGTGGCCAGCCTCACCAAAAGCCTCGAACAACTTAACAGCCTCGATAAAGACGGCCTGAAAGAGCTCTACAAAGAAATAATAAAGAACACCCAGATTTCTGAAAAAGGAGGTGCAGGTCTCGGCTTTGTAGACATGGCGCGCAAGTCGGGCGAAAAACTGGAATTTATGTTTGCCAATATGGATGCCGACTATGACTTCTTCTGCCTGAAAGTGAACATACCACGCGAAAAAGAATAATTGACTAACGTATAAACTGATCGATCATGGAAATATTAAATCTGGAAGGAACCGAGGATACCCCGAAGATCATCCTGAACAAACAAAACGGAATTTTTGAAATATCCGGTCGCTCGCTGCCCGAAGACTCGGCCGAGTTTTACCGCCCGGTGCTGGAATGGATTGCTAACTACGGAAAGGACCCCAACCCCACCACCGAATTTGCCTTTAAGCTGGAATACTTTAACACAGCTTCCTCCAAACTAATATTAGATGTGCTGTCTGCTCTGGAAGACATCAAAGGCATGAAAATACTTTGGTACTTTCACGAAGACGATGAAGACATGGAAGAAGCCGGTGAAGAATTTTCTGAATTGGTAGAAATTCCGTTTGAGTTCAAAACGTACTAGCCGTTATTATCCGTCATACTTTAAAATTCAAGATTCAAAATACCGCCCGGATTTTGAATCTTGAATTTTGAATTTTAAAGCCGCCTGAATGAGTGAGGAAATTCTCAAAGCCCTGACCCAACTGTTCGCCATCATTACCAAGCAAGATGGAGGCGTTACAGAAAACGAAAGACAGTTCGTTATCAACTTCTTTCAAACCGAACTCGACCACGATTCAATTAAGGAGTACTTGGAACTATACGACAGCTACTCCGGCTACAACAAGCAGGGCGATGACGATGAAAAGAACAAGCTTACCTCTGTAAAGGACTCGGTAAAAACACTGGGTATCTGCAAAAAGATCAATAAAACACTTACGCAGAAGCAAAAAGTGGTAGTGTTGATCAAGCTGCTGGAACTGGTAGGTTCCGACAAGAACTTTACACCGCAGCGCATGGAAATCATCAACACGGTTTCCACGGTTTTTAATATTGTTAAAGACGAATACAAGCTGATTGAAACCTTTGTGGTTTCAGAAAACCTGGCCGATCTGAACTTTACCGACATTCTGCTGGTAGACAAGGCCGAGGGTAAGATGGCCGAACTGCAAAAACACGCGCACGCGCACATAGAAGGGCAACTGGTGTTTATGCGGGTAAGCAGCGTGGAGATGTTCTTTACCAAATACCTGGGGCACGAGGCGAACGTGCTGAACGGCTTCATCATGCAACCCAACCGGGTGTACCTGTTCTCGCATGGCAGCACCATCAAAACACAGGCGGGCGATGCGCTTTACTACAGCGACCTGGTAGCCGACTTCAACGAGGAGATCAAAACCACCAAGCTCTCGTTCAATGCGAACGTGGAAGAATTTAAGTTTCCCAACGGGGCCATTGGTTTGCGCAATGTACTGATTGCCGAAGGCCCCGGAAAACTCATTGGCATTATGGGCGCCAGTGGTGCGGGAAAAACCACATTACTCAACGTGCTGGCAGGTTTGGAAAAACCCAGTAAGGGTGAAATCCTCATCAACGGGTTCGATATCCACAAAGAGAAAGACAAGATACAAGGCGTAATCGGCTACGTATCGCAAGACGATCTGCTGATTGAAGAGTTGACTGTTTACCAGAATTTGTATTATAACGCCAAGCTTTGCTTTGCGCACTTCAGTGAAGAAGAATTGCACCAGCGTGTAATGTCTGTGCTGGAAAACCTGGGCCTGGATCAGCGCAAAGATTTGAAAGTAGGCAACCCGCTGGAAAAAACCATCAGCGGTGGCCAGCGCAAACGCCTCAACATAGCCCTGGAGTTGATACGCGAGCCGGCAGTACTGTTTCTCGATGAGCCCACCTCGGGCCTTTCCTCGCGCGATTCAGAAAACGTAATTGACCTACTGAAAGAACTTTCGCTGAAGGGCAAACTCATTTTTGTGGTGATTCACCAGCCCTCGTCCGACATCTACAAGATGTTCACCAAAATGATCATCATGGACACAGGCGGCTACCCTTCTTACTACGGAACCCCGGTAGAGGCCATAACCTATTTCAAAAAAGCCACCCACCAGGTAGACAGCAACCGCGGCCAATGCGAAACATGTGGTAACGTAAACCCCGAACAGATTTTCAACATCATCGAGGCCAAAGTGGTAGACGAATATGGACAGCCAACCAGCAAGCGAAAAATCACTCCCCCGCAGTGGCACGACATGTACAAAGAGCGGTTTAAGATCAACCGCGTAGAAGACATTAAGGAGGAGCCACCTAAAACCCTCAATATCCCCAACTGGCTCAAACAAACATTTATTTTCACCACGCGCGACTTCTTTGCCAAGATTAGCAACACACAATACATGCTGATCAACCTACTGGAAGCCCCACTGCTGGCCATCATTCTGGCGTTCATCATCAAGTACAAAAGTGCTCCGGGCGGACAAGAATATGTTTTTCGCTTCAACGAAAACCTGCCGGCCTTCATGCTCATGTCCATCATCGTAGCCCTGTTCATGGGGCTTACCGTTAGTGCCGAAGAAATTATTCGCGACCGGAAAATTCTGAAGCGCGAATCGTTCCTGAACCTGAGTTGGAACAGCTACCTGCTTTCCAAACTGGTGATTCTCTTTGCACTGTCGGCTATACAAACCCTTACGTTTGTGGTGATCGGCAACCTGATTCTGGAAATCAAGGGCATGAACATGGCCTTCTGGCTGGTGTTGTTTACCACCTCGTGTTTTGCCAACGTGCTGGGTCTGAATATTTCATCAGCCTTTAAAAATGCCGTTACTGTTTACGTGTTGATTCCACTGTTGCTGATCCCTCAAATGATTTTGAGCGGCCTGCTCTTCAGTTTTGATAAGCTCAACAACCTCATTAGTACTAAGGGTAAGGTACCCATTGTTGCCGACATGATGGCCTCGCGCTGGGCTTATGAAGCTATGGCCGTACACCAGTTTATCAACAACAACTTTACGGCCCCCTTTTACCAGTATGAACGCGAGCAAGCCAAAGCCGACTTCAAGGCGGCCTACCTGGCAGACGACCTGAAAAGACGCAACGCTTTTGTGTTGCAAAACTTCGAAAACAAATCCGATTCCGTGCAGAGGCTGGTGGCCGCCAACCTGGCCATTATCAGAGATGTGTTGCGCAACGAGCCCGTAAAGCCCGGCTTCGAAAAAGTAGACCTGGACGCTGAGCTGACTCCGCAAACCTACAGCAAACTGCGCGGTATGGCCCTTGACAATGCCATTGAGCAGTACCGGAAGCACTACCAGAAAGTGTATAACGACAATGTGTTGATTATGGAGAAAGCCATGGCCTATTATGAGAAAAACACACCAGGCTATACTGTAACCGGTTACAAAGACCGATACTTCAATGAAAGCCTCTCTGACCTGGTGAAAAACATAACCACAAAGGAGCGCCTGCTAGAGTACGATGGCAAACTGATCCAACAGATCAACCCCATTTACCAAAGCCCTTCTCCCACCCATATTTTCGACTACCGAACCCAGTTTTTCTTCCCCGAAAAGAACCTTCTGGGAGCCACGGTAAGCACTTACTTCTTTAACCTGCTGGTTATTTGGGTGATGACCCTGTTATTATACCTGTTGCTCTACTTCGAGGTGCTGCGCAAGGGCATTGAAGCCTTCGGCAAGGTCAATATCCCGAAAAGGAAGTAACAGATGTAAGGTTTTTTGGTAACGTACCGCGAATTTTTAATTTTGTAGACCCTAATTTTAGGCCATGAGATATTTGATTGTTCTGGCATTTGCCGCTTGCGTATTAGCCTGTAGCTCAGGGAAAAAGCCCGATGAACAGGCCTTTTTAAACAGCTTGGATTCTACCCAAAATCAGGGGCCAACCATTGATGAAGAAGTAATTGGAAGCATCCTGCAGCAAATTCCCAGCCCGCTGGAAATCTCCATGTTGCTGAAGCAATCGGGCACCAAATACGATTTTGCGCTGCTCAACTCGCCCGATAACCTGGCCAAGTACAACAGCAACTACAAGAAGGCCATGAACCTGGGTGTTTATGGCACAGATTTAGGCTACACCAACATTTACGAGCAAAACCAGGACGGCATCAAGTACCTCTCTTCCATTAAATCATTGGCAGACGATCTGAATATTGGTCAGTTCTTCGATATAGAGACCATTGGCAGGCTGGCAACCAACAGCAAGAACCTCGATTCGCTCCTGCTGATCACCACTCAAAACTTTAACAACATCAATCACTACCTGCAAACACAGGGCCGCTCTAACCTCAGCGTATTGTTTTTAATTGGCGGTTGGGTAGAGGCCATGCAGATTACCTGCCAGGTGGCCGCCAAAGACCCCGGCAACCAGGGTCTGCAGGAAACCATTGGTAGCCAGAAAATTATTCTGGAGCAAATTGTGCTGCTGCTTTCGTTCTATAGCTCCGATGAAAACATGGCATCGTTATTGACAGACATGCAACAATTGAAGGAAGCTTTCGACAAAATAAATATCACGTACACCTATAAGGAATCTACCATGGAAATTGTGGATGGCGTGGCCGTTATCAAAGACAACAGCACCACCACCATCGACATTACGCCCGAGGATGTGAAGAACATTCAGGGCCTTACCAATAACATCAGAAATAAAATTATCAGCTAATAAATAGCACCGCAACCATGAAAAAAGTTTTTACTGCAGTATTAATCATTGCGCTTGCTACCTTCGGATCATCGAACTTAATTGGACAGTGCGATTCGGAAAATTTCAGCAACGCCTGCATACCTAAGCTGGCGGCCGGCTTCAACTTTCTGAAGAGTTACAAAATTGATGGCGAAGGTGGTGCCAAAGACAAAGTGGAATACAGCTATGTTTTCACCAAAGGAACCCAATACATGATTAATATCTGCGCGGCAGGTGCAGCCACCGATGGCATTGTGGTGAGCCTCTTCGACTCTAACCGAAACAAAGTGGCCACCAGCAAAATAAACGGTCAGTTTATTTCTGCGATTGCCTATCCCTGCAATGCTACCGGCATCTACTACATTCAATATACGTTCGATGGTGCAGGTGCCAAATGCGGTGGCAGCGCCCTCGGTTTTAAACGATAGTAGTAAAAAACGATTTGTTAAAAGCCCCGGCCCAACACCGGGGTTTCTTTTTTTGAGATGAGTACACCCTTCGAAGAACGCAGTCTTTCATTTACCTACCACGCGCGGTATTACCGGCTGGGCACACCGGCCACTGCGCAAAAAGTTTGGTTTGTGATGCACGGCTATGGGCAGCTTGCCCAGTACTTTATTCGCAAGTTCAGTGTGCTGCACGAACAGGGAATTGCCGTAGTGGCGCCAGAGGGCCTTTCAAAGTTTTACCTCGAGGATGTGGTCGCTCGTTCGCGCGGAGGTAGCCAGCGGGTGGGCGCCACCTGGATGACGCGCGAAAACCGCGAAGCGGACATTGCCAACTACCTGCGCTACCTCGATGCGGTTTATGAAACGGAGTGCCCTGCAACCCACGCCCGCCAGGTTACCGTGCTGGGATTTTCGCAAGGTGCCGCCACGGCCAGCCGTTGGGTGCTTCACCATGCGCACACGGTGTCTAAACTTATTCTATGGGCCGGCATCCTGCCTCCCGATATGGACTTCAGACACGCCTCAGAAAAACTGAAGGCCATGCAAGTGGTAAGCGTAGTGGGCTTGCGCGATCCGTTTGCTACCGATGAGAAATTGAAAGAGATGACGGAGCTATCGAAGAAACTGGGCATAGAGCCGGAATTGCAGTACTTCGAAGGAGCCCACGAACTGAATGAAGACCTATTGCTGCAGCTGAGTTAGCCGCCTGAAAGTTCGCCTTCAAAAACTTCAATTTCTGTTCTGCGGTTGATTTCGCGGCCACCCTCCTCATCATCGTTCGAAACAAGGGGCCTTTCTTCGCCAAAACCTACGGCACGCAAACGAGCGCCCTCAATGCCACGGGCCAACAAAAAATTTACCACCGACTGCGCACGCTTTAACGACAGGGCCTTGTTGAAATTTTCATCGCCCACATTATCGGTATGCCCGTTTACCTGCAACTTAATATCCGGATGCTTTTGCATCAGGTTGAAAATTCGTTCCAACTCCGCCACCGATTCATTTTGAATTTCGGATTGGCCCGTTGCAAAAAAGATGTTCTTCATCACCACCTTCGATACTACCTTCGCCTTTACCATGAGGATGTGGGTCTCTATTTCCTGCGGCTCTGAAAAAGTGGGCACCTCGAAGTTCAGTGAGTTGAATAAGTAACCCTCAGCCGATGTATTGATACCATAATTGCCTCCATGTGGGATGATGATTTTGAAATCGCCTGTCTCTGCATTGGAGTAAACGCGTTCCAGTACTTTATTAACCCTGTTGTCTACCAACACAATTTCCGCACGCAGCGGCTGGGTGGTTTCTTCGTCAATTACCTTGCCTACTAACTCGGTAGCAATGCCCAAATCGCGCTGCAAGCTGATCATCGAGTCCATGAACTCGTCATCAATCGCGGTGGCTTCCTCCGTGGGAACAACCTCCGGTTCCGGCTCGGTTAATATAATAGGTGGAGGGGGATCCAGAAAAGTTACCTCACAAATATCCGAGTAGCCAATTCCTTCATGGCGCACCGAGCTAAAGTAACCCCGCTTTTTATCGGCCGACAAAAAGAAAAAACCATCCGACTCGGGTGTATTGATGGGGTATCCCAGATTCACGGCCTTTTGCCATTTCCGTCTTTGAATTCGCTTTTAAAAATGTCGGTATTGCCAAGGCCTGGGTGTCCGTCAGATGCAAAATAGAGCGTACCATCGGCATGTATAAATGGAGCATCTTCACTGCCCTTGGTGTTTACTCCCGGCCCGAGGTTTTCGGGCTTGCTCCAAGTGCCCTTGTCCAGTTTCCTGCAAACATAAATGTCGAGATCGCCAAAACCCCCGGGGCGGTCGCTGGCAAAGAAAAGCCTTCGTCCATCGGGCGATACACGTCCAGACGTTTCCCACGACAGGCTGTTGATCTCTCCTTCCAGCGGAACCGGTGCAGACCACCCAATGCCATCGAAAACCGTCTGATAAATATCACCGTTCCCTTTCATAGTAGAGCAACATCGATCGGCCATCGGGCGATAGGTAGGTAACGGCATCGTGATATTCGTCATTAACGGCACTCACCTTCTCGGGCACACTCCAGGTGCCATTTCGCTTTTGAGAAAAGAGTATATCTTCAAAAAAAGTGTTCTTGTATCGAAAATCGGTTTTAGTTGTGTCGCGCGCGGAGGTAAAGAAAAGTTTGGTTTCATCGTGGTTCAGCACCGAACCATAATCCTGAAACGGAGAATTGACCGGCCATTCCAGAACCTTGATCACGCAAAGCACGGGGTTACGCATCAGCGAGTCGCCCAGTTCGCACTCTTGGATTTTATGGTTCGCTATGGCTGTGAAGCGTTTGTTCTTCTTTTTGTATTCTTCGAAGTGGCGTTTGGCCCGGTTGAAGTGCGAATGCAATTGGTGGGCCGTGCCCAGGTAATAGTGAATATCAGCATCTACCTCGGGGTTGGCTGTGAAGGCTTTTTCCAGATGAGGCAGTGCGCTAAATTTAGTATACGTTGATAAATGGGCCACGCCCAGGCGAAATTGAATACGGGCATCTTCTGGTTGTTCTTTTTCCAGTTGCAAGTACATACTCAGGGCCTTGTCTACCTCGCCTTTAGAAAATAGCTTGTCGGCCTGATCTAACTTAGATTTACCCGCCTGGGCCCAAACCTGGCCATAACATGGCAGCAGTAGAAGAAGCAAGAAAAACTTTGCCTTCTGCATAGAGAGAGGTTTTGGTTTGGTAATGCCAATTTAAGAAACCAACCTCCACCTACCAACGCAAATCAATGTTCTTTATGCACCACCGTAGCGCTGGCCTGTGCAGTGGGCAACACCACCAGGTCTGCAATCACCACATGGGCTGGGCGTGTTACCACAAACAAAATCAAATCGGCAATATCTGCGGCCACCAGCGGATCGAAACCTTTGTAAATGCTATTAGCGCGTTGTTGATCGCCCTTAAACCGCACCAACGAAAACTCTGTTTCTACCAGCCCGGGATGTATGCCCGTTACTTTTATACCAAACGGATTTAGATCGATGCGCATGCTTTTGGTCAGTGCATCCACCGCATGCTTGCTGGCACAATACACATTTCCATTGGCATAGGTTTCCTTACCCGCAATAGAACCGATATTGATGATGTGGCCGGATTTGCGCTCCACCATACCGGGGATGATCTCGCGCGATACGTACAACAAACCCTTCACGTTGATGTCGATCATGGCATCCCAGTCTTCTACCTTGCCGGTGTGGATGGGGTCGAGCCCGTGGGCATTGCCCGCGTTGTTTACCAACACATCTATTCGTTGCCAGTTTGCCGGCCGCGACTGTAACTGCGCCTGCACCGTTTGCTGGTTCCTGACATCGAACGACAGTGTGAGTACTTCTGTGAATACCGCCAGTTCCGCTTTCAACTTCTCTAACCGGTCTTGGCGTCTGCCACAGAGAATCAGGCGAAAATCATTGTGGGCCAGCAAACGGGCGGTGGCTTCGCCAATACCGGAGGTAGCTCCGGTAACTAAAACTGTTCTTTTGGTTGTCATTGGAAAATGAAATAGACAGAAATGGTGTTGGTGTTCAGGCGGCTCAGTGGCTCTCTGAACACGCTGGGGTCTGTGCCTAACATATCACTCACCCCGCGCGAAAACCGAATCTCTTGCGAGAACTTAAATAAAGGGAAATAAAAATCGAAGCCTACCCCACCGTCCAGGCTGAAGTTGCTCTTCTTTACCGAAAGGTTGCTGGTGCTGCTTTCCACATCATTTTTACCCGACAATTCAAAGGCCGGAGTGATGCCTCCCACCATATACATTCTTACATTGCCCCTGCGGGCGGATTTGTATTTCAACATCAGCGGAAACTCCATGAAGGTGGTTTCAATCAGTTGCTCCTGCAGGTCATCATTGGTGTATTGATAAATTAATTTATGATCGTAGAAGCCCGCTTTGGGCAACAAGCGCAAATCCAGGTCTTCAAAAATGCGCAGGTTTACCAGGAAACCCAGCGAAAAACCCGGAGAGAAGGGTGCCATGACCGAATGCACAGTGTCGAAGCTCTGCGTAATAAATTGATCGGAATATTTTACCTGATAGCCGGAGGTGTGCAAGCCAATAACGAAACCATAGCTGATCTGGCGTTCATCGTAGTCGGGGTTGTTTTCGCGCGCCCACTTATAGCGCTGGGCTTGTGCCGGAAGCGTAGCCACCAGCAGCAGACATACCAGCCCAAAAATTATTTGGTGCCGATATAAAGCGAACTGATGCCGAATGTAAGTGGCTTGCATGAAGTGTTTTTATAACCTAAGCGAATCAGTATGTCTACAAATTGCTGCCCGTCAGGGAATGCCTCCACCGATTCGGGCAGATAGGTGTACGCTGCTTTTTCGCTGGAAACCCACCGGCCAATACGGGGCAGGATGAATTTAAAGTAAAAGTTATACAATTGCTTAAAAGGAAAGCGCGTGGGTTTAGAAAATTCCAGAATCACCACTTTGCCACCCGGCCTCACCACCCGCAGCATTTCGGCCAGCCCCTTTTCCAGGTTTTCGAAGTTACGCACACCAAACCCAACGATTACGGCATCGAACTTATTTCCCTCGAAGGGTAGATTTTCAGAGTCACCACCGATCAGTTCCACCCGGTGGTCTTCTTTCCTTTTGCATACCTTTTTTCGGCCCACCGTCAACATACCTTCGGAAATATCCACGCCAATGATTTTCTCGGGCTTCAGCGACAGCGCCTGCAAAGCAAAATCGCCTGTACCCGTAGCTACATCTAGCAGCAATTTGGGTTGAAGCGAAACCAGTTCTTTAATGGCTTTCTTGCGCCAACCAATGTCGATACCCAGGCTTAGAAAATGGTTTAAAAAATCGTAACGGCCACTGATGCGATCGAACATCGTGGCCACCTGCTGTTTTTTCCCTGTTTGCTCTTCTTTGTAAGGTACTACCATCATAAAAAATTAACCAACGATTTTAACGACCGTTGGTTAAGGAAGTTCAAAGGTAACGAATATTACTTACCTGTTATTCTAAATTCCACCCTGCGGTTTATCTCGCGGCCCTCCTCTTCGTCATCGTTCGAGGCCAGCGGCTTTTCCTCGCCATAGCCCACTGCTTTAATTCTTCGGGCATCAATACCCTTGGAAGTAAGGAAGTTCTTCACGGCATTGGCCCGCAGTTGAGATAGCTTTTTGTTGTATGCATCGGGGCCTACACTGTCGGTATGGCCTGATATTTCCACCTGCACACCGGCATTTTGTTTCATCATGTTCTCCAACTTGCTCAGTTCAGCATATGATTCTTCTTTGAAGGTAGCCTTGCCAAAATCGAAATAGATGTTGCGCAAGATGGACGACACGCCCACCGAAATTTTCTTCAACTCAACCGTTCTGGCAACAGCCTGGGGTTGCACACCGGCACCTGCCAAGCTTACCGTAATATTCTGAAAAATATATCCTTCGCGCTCCACCGATAAGCGGTATTCTTTGGCTGCCTCGGCTGTTATCGAAAACTCGTATTTACCCTGTCCGGCATTCGTTACACCTACCACTACATTATCGCGGGCGCCCTGCAGGCGCACCTTGGCATCGACTGGCGATTTGCTGGCCGCATCTACAACGGTAACGGTATACTTTAGCGGCACCAACTCCTTTTTGGGTTCTTCTTTCTTTGGCTCCTCTTTCACCGGTTCTTCTTTCACGGGTTCATCTTGGGGTTCTTCTTCTACCGGCTCTTCTGCTACAGGTTCAACAGGGTTTGTTTCTGTTTTCTTTTCTTCCTGAAAGTTAATGCGATAGATATCGGTGTAACCGAGGCCATCTTCGCGCACCGATGCATAATACCCGGTTTTGCCATCGCTCATCATCACAAAATACACATCATCGTCTGGTGTGTTGATGGGGTAGCCCAAATTTTCGGGGGTAGTCCACTCGTTTCGCTCGGCATTCACCAGAGTAGATTTGAAGATATCGTGACCACCCATGCCGTTGTGCCCGCGCGAGCTGAAGTACAGCGTTTTGCCATCGGCATCAATAAAGGGGCCCTCCTCATCGAACTCGGTATTGATAGACGGCCCCAGGTTCTTAATTTTTGTCCACTCGCCTTTGGCATCTTTGGTAGCAACATAAATATCAAGGCCGCCCAGGCCCCCGGGGCGGTCGCTGGCAAAGTAGAGCATGTTTTCATCTGCCGTCATCGACACGGAATTTTCCGGGTAAGAAGAATTAATCAAGCCGGGCAGGGGTTCAGGGTCTGTCCAACGGTCGCCCTTTCGTTCGGAGAAGAAGATATCTCCTTTGCCCTCATCGCGGTAGATAAAGAGCGTATTACCATCTTTGGAAAAGGCCACACTTGATTCATGAAAAGGGGTGCCCACCGGGGCGCCAATGTTCTGGGCGCGGGCCCATGTTGTTCCGTTTTTTTTGGAATAGAAGATATCTTCCCACGGCTTGTTGTCTTCAAATACGTTTTCGTTCAGGTTGCCGTCTTTTCTGCGTGTGGTAAATACCACCTCATTGTCGCCATTAAAAACGGGTGCGTAGTCCTCGTATTCCGAGTTGATTTCGCGGCCTATGTTTATAATGGAGTAAGGCTTGGGCGAAGACACAAATTGTTTTCCATTCTGGCACTCCAATATTCTGCGTTCTACTTCCTTCAGCGGCATTTTGTCTTTGCCCTGGTAGTTGGCGCGCTTCTGCACTTTTTCTTTGTAGCGTGTATAGAAATCAATGGCCTTGTCGAACTCCATGCCGTACTGGTAGCTTTGGCCAATCCAATATTCGAGGTCGAAGCGATAGTCTGGCATCTGGCGATAGATGCGCAGGAAAAATTTGGTTGCCTGCTGTTTGTTGATGGTGCGTATGTACAGGTGGCCCGCTTCGAAGTTCGCCTTCATGTTAGTGGTGTCGAAATCGGCAGCGAAAACCATTACATCGCGTATGTCATCATACGCCTGCGAGGCCTCCATCATTAACTGGGCCGCTTCTAAGTATTGCCGGGACTGCTCCTTATCTTGTTCCTGCGCATAGAGGCAGGCGGGGCTGAAGAAAAGGGCGAAAACAGCTAAAAAAATCAGTATTCTTCGGATACTGTGCATCTCAAAAAATGGTTTTACAGGTCAATTAACGATAAAAACTGAAATTGTAAGTTTGGGCAATTTAACAAAAATCAGCGATTTACAACCAGTATCTTGCGGTCATAAGTTACACTAAAATTACATCATTAGGAGGATTGCTTCAATCAATACTTTAAGTAGAATGAAAATTCAGTCGGCCGTTTTTGTAGTGAGCAACACCGAAGTGAGCAAGTGCCCTGCTACCACTCAGCCCGAATTCGCCTTTATCGGCCGTTCCAACGTGGGTAAATCTTCGCTTATCAATATGTTGGTGGGGCAGAAGAACCTCGCCAAAACATCGGGTAAGCCTGGCAAAACACAAACAATCAACCACTTCCACATCAACAACGAGTGGTATCTGGTCGATTTGCCGGGCTATGGCTACGCCAGCGTAAGCCAGTCGGCCCGGGCCAAATGGGGCGTTATGATTGAACAGTATCTATTGAAGCGTGAAAACCTGCATTGCACCTTTATTTTGATAGACAGCCGCCTGACTCCCCAAGCTATCGACTTGGATTTTATTAATTGGATGGGCAAAAAACAGTTGCCCTTCTGCCTGGTGTTTACCAAAGCCGACAAGCTGACGCGCAATGAGTTGAACAAATCTTTGGCGGCCTGGCAAAAAAAGTTGGGCGAAACATGGGCCGAAATACCCACGCAATTCATTACCTCGGCCGAGAAAAAACTGGGGCGCGGTGAATTGCTGGAATTTATTGAGAAGGTTTCTCGCACCGAGGCTTAATTCATTACTTTTGCAGCCTTAAAAAATCTGAAACAGATGAGGTTGAGTGATCTGGCATCGGTATCGGGCAAGGGCGGGTTGTTTAAGGTTGTGGCACCTACTAAAACAGGCGTTATTCTCGAGTCGCTCGATGAACAAAAAACAAAACTGGTTGCCTCTGCCAACCAGCGCATTTCTTTGCTTCACGAAATATCTATTTATACTACCACCAAAGAAGGTACCGTTTCGCTGGAAAGTGTGCTGCACAAAATCAACAAAGAGTTTGGAAACGACCTGGGCGTTGATGGCGAGTCGGATGGTACCGAACTGAAGGCTTTTCTGAAATCGGTACTACCTGAGTTTGACGAGGACCGCGTTTATGTGTCGGACATCAAGAAGCTGGTGAAGTGGTATGGCATCATTGCCAAGTATGCCCCGGATGTTTTGAAAGCGGACGAAGAGCCTAAAGCCTAAAGCTGCTCCGCCTTCTCTACCATTTTTTTTGAACCCACATAGAAGGGCACCCGTTCGTGCAAATTGCGGGGCTCGATATCCAACACGCGTTCATGGCCGGTAGATGCCTTGCCACCTGCCTGCTCAGCAATAAAAGCCAACGCGTTGCATTCGTACATCAGGCGGAGCTTACCGTTGGGGTCTTTGGCGGTAGCCGGATAGATGTAGATGCCTCCCTTTAGTAAGTTGCGGTGAAAATCAGCCACCAGCGAACCAATATAGCGCGCAGTATACTTTTGGTCTTTGCAGTACTGAACATATTGCTTCACCGACTCGCTGAAGGAGTTGGCCAACCCCTCGTTGATAGAGTAAATCTTTCCGTCTTCGGGCATGCGCATGTTGGGGTGCGATAAAAAATATTCGCCCAGGCTGGGCTCGTAGGTGAAACCGTTCACACCAAAACCAGTGGTATATACCAGCATGGTGGAAGATCCATACAAAATATAACCAGCCGCCACTTGCTCACTTCCTTTCTGCAAAATATCTATGTCCTGAATGGGCTTTCCAACCGGGCTTTTTCTGCGGTAGATGGAAAAGATCGTACCGATAGACACATTCACATCGATATTAGAAGAACCATCCAGCGGGTCGATGGCGATTACATAGCGCCCCTCGTTGTTCAAATCTACATACGATTCTGCCTCTTCGCTGATCAGGGCGCAGGCCTCTCCTCCTTTCATCAAGGCGCGGGTAAATCGGATGTTGGCCAGCACATCGAGTTTTTGCTGGCTGTCGCCCGCCATGTTTTGCGAACCGAGCGACCCCATAATGTCAATCAAACCGGCTTTGTTCACCTCGCGGTTCACCACCTTCGAGGCCAAGGCAATATCGCGCAGCAACTGCGAAAGCTCGCCACTGGCATACTGAAAATGATCCTGGTTGTTCTTAATGAAACGATCCAGCGTGGCCCCAATGGGCTGCGCAATTCTCGACTCTTCCACACGAATATTCTGCATAACGAAAGGTAAACTGGACTGGGTCTTATAAATTCGGCCCTTTTAGTTCCAACCGCTGCAAATATAGCGCAATCGTTTGAAATGACCGAAAAACCGATGAAAGTTTTCAAATTTGGGGGCGCCTCCGTGCGGAATGCCAGCGCCATTCGTCAGGTGGCCCGTATTCTTTCACAAAATACCGAAGGCCCCTTGCTGGTGGTCATCTCCGCCATGGGCAAAACCACCAACGCATTGGAACGCGTGCACGCGGCCTTTCAGAATGGTAAGCCCGCTGAAGCAGAGATAGCACAGGTGGTGGATTACCACCGAACCATTGCAGAAGAACTGATGCCCGCATCCGCGGAAGCGAAAAAAACAATAAAGGAATTTGAAGACGCCCTGCACCGCGAAGCTGCCAGGCAAGGCGGTTGGGATGAGACCTACGACCAACTGGTGTCGTGGGGCGAATGGGTGTCTACGCAATTGGTAAGTTGTTACCTGCGTGCGCAGGGCATCAGCAACCTGTGGCTCGATGCCCGCACGTGTATTGTTACCGATGCTAACTACCGCGAAGCCAATGTAGACTGGGCCGCCACCACAGCACACATACAAAAGCTGCATTGGAGCGCACCAGTACTGATAACGCAAGGCTTTGTAGGCAAAGCAGGCAATGGCCTTACCACCACATTGGGCCGCGATGGCTCCGACTTTAGCGCAGCGATTTTTGCACACGGTTTAAATGCCGAATCAGTTACTATTTGGAAAGATGTGCCGGGTGTGATGAACGCAGACCCCAAACGCTTACCGGCCGCTATTGTGTTTGAAGAACTGCCCTTTAAGGAAGCTGCAGAAATGACCTACTACGGTGCTTCGGTCATTCACCCCAAAACCATTAAACCCTTAGCCAACAAAGGCATACCCCTGTGGGTAAAAAATTTCGACAACCCTGCCTTGCCGGGCACACGCATTACCGAGTGCAAGGTAGACCACTTGCCGCCCCTCATTGTGTTTAAAGACAACCAGTGCCTGGTTACCTGCAAGGTTACCGACTATACTTTTGTGAACGAGGCGCAAATGAGTACAATATTACAAGCGCTGGCCGAGCACGATGTACACATTAACCTGCTGCAGAATTCGGCCATTACGTTTTCTTTCTGTGCCGACTACCGCGAAGAAAAAATAATGAAATTGATTGCGGATCTGGGCAAGAGTTTCGAAGTGTATTACAACACAGGGCTAACCCTGATTACGGTTAAGAACTACGATGCCGCCACCTTTCAGGAGTACCGCGCCCGGCCCGGTGTTTTGTTGGAGCAGTCCTCGCGTTCAACGCTGCAAGTGCTGGTAAAATCCTAGCGCAATTTTTCAATCAGCTTTTCAACCGATCGATCCAGAATATCGAACACCTCCTGGAAATCCTGCTCGTTTCCATAATAAGGATCGGGCACGTCACGCCCCGGCCCCAGCGGGTCGTAGGTGCGTATCAATTGCACCTTGGCGTGGTGTTCTGGTGGGGCCAGCCGAAGCGCGTTGTGCAGGTTGCTCTGGTCCATCACCAGAATATGATCGAAGCGGCTGAAATCATCGCGCGAAAGTTGCCGCCCCAGGTGGTTGATCGACACCCCGTTTTTAGACGCATTGCGCAGGGTGCGCGGATCGGGCGGATCGCCAATGTGGTAGTTGGCCGTGCCGCAAGAATCGGCCTCAAAAAAATCTTGTAAACCTTTCGCGGTCACCTGGTGGTTAAAAATCGCCTCGGCCAAAGGCGAGCGGCAAATGTTGCCCAGGCAAACAAACAGCACTTTTTTCTTCATGCCCTAAAAATAACCACCTGCCGGTTACTATTTCATGCCGCACCGGTATTCACACCCGCATAGCACATTTTTTATCCGCCTTTTGGTTAGAGTTGGGCCTTCATAACGTTGAAGGCCCTTCTTTTTTTCCCTTCCGGGGATTCGGTTTAGATTTGCCTATTCAAAAAAACGAACCCAATGGATTTCATAAAAGTAACAGATCAGAAAGAACCTTTTGTTGCGCTGATAGAACTCAACCGCCCGAAAGAACTCAATGCGCTTAACATTCAACTGATGCACGAGCTGCGCGACACCCTGCAGCGTTTGGACAAAGATGCTCAGGTGCGCGCCATCGTACTTACGGGCAATGAGCAGGCCTTCGCTGCCGGTGCCGATATCAAACAAATGGCCGACAAAAGTGCCATCGACATGCTGGTGATAGACCAGTTCAGCACGTGGGATCAAATCAGAAAAATAAAGAAACCCATTATTGCGGCCGTGTCAGGGTTTGCGCTGGGTGGTGGCTGCGAACTGGCCATGATGTGCGACATGATCATTGCTTCGGAAAGTGCCAAATTCGGCCAGCCGGAAATCAAAATAGGAACCATACCCGGAGCTGGCGGCACACAGCGCTTAACCAAGGCTGTGGGGAAAGCCAAAGCCATGGAGTTGATATTGACTGGCCGTTTTATTTCTGGCGAAGAGGCAATGCGGTATGGACTGGTAAACAAGGTGGTGCCGGTGGAAATGTACCTGCACGAAGCCATGCAACTGGCCAAAGAGATAGCTCAGATGAGTCCGGTGGCCGTGCAGTTAGGCAAGGAAGCCATCAACCGCTCTTATGAAACACATTTGGACGAGGGGTTGGCGTACGAGCGCAGGAACTTCTACCTCACGTTTGCCTCCGAAGATCAGAAGGAAGGCATGAAGGCTTTTGTAGAAAAGCGAAAGCCAGAATATAAGGGCAAATAAAGAAGGGCCGGGGGCATTAAACAAAAGCCCTGACGCGTTCCGTCAGGGCTTTGTTTATTTTGAAAGGTGGTTTGGTTTAACGCACGTTGATACCAAAACCTACCGACAAGGCATTGTACTTCTGCAAAGTGTAGTCGGCATGGAAGGCAAATACGGCCAACTTTAATCTAAGACCTGCCGTTGCGCGTGGGCCATTGTTGGCTACATCCAGCGAAAACGGATCGCGTGTTTCAGGTGTTCCGGCCACATCCTGATCGAAATCGTAGGCGCCCTTTACAGCCAGCTTTGTTTTGGCAAGGTTGTAACCCAAACCACCATATACAGTAAGCACAGAAATCTTTTTAGAAATAACGCCCTGAATGGTAGTTGCGGTGGATTCGAAAACACCTCTTTGATCGGGATATTGTTCATCGAAACCTACGTCCAACTTCATTTTGGTAAAACCGACAAAGCCTGACAAATCGAACGGTAGATTCTTGATGCCAGGTATATATTGCTTCACATCATGCATTACCCCCACGCCAAACAGGCTGAACTCACCATCTACTTCGCCATCGGTTACATTACCCAGATCGATGGTCGGTATGAAGCGGAATTTCAAATCGAAACCTTTGGGCAGGCCTATCCCCAAACCGGCCATGGGCACCGGCAAAGATTTCAAGCCTACTCCGGGAGGGCCATCGAAAGTTGGGTTGCCGGCTGAGTTCAACTCATAGGTAGGCGTACGATCGGGGCCGAAAAAAGTAGGTACCTGGCCTTTTCCATTAGTGATAGGGCCGCCACCGGGGCCTGTATTAATAAGTTCTATGTTTGATAGTCTGGAGTTGTCTACCTCAAACAGTTTGTCGGCATCGGGCACATAAACGGGCGAGACGGTAATCGTTAGATCAGCGCCCGGAAATTTGTGAGGCTTGGCGGTATTGTACCAGCCCTGATTGAGGCCTGCACCAAAAGCTTTCATAAAAGGAGCTATGTAGCCTTCGGAAATGATTTTGGCATCATTGGCCGAACCTTTGATTATTTCTCCCAAATCGTCCTGGGCCTTAGTAAAGTAAGGAATCGCCATTACGGCCATGAATAAAAAGATTGCGCGTTTTTTCATTGTTCGTGTTTTTTCAACAATCAAAATAAGAGAAATTTTATCATACAACCTCGAAGTAGCCGCAATAATGCAAAACCAGTATAAGGGAAAAAACTAATTTTGCGCTTTAATAAATGTTACCTTGACTATCTACAACATAGCCATGCACCTGCTGCGGGCAGGTATCTGGCTGGCCTCTTGGATACATCCGAAAGCGCGCACTTTTGTAAGCGGCAGAAAAAATATCTGGAAGAACATTTCTGAAAAAATGAAGGCCCAAACCAGGCCAGTAGTATGGGTGCATTGTGCCTCGCTCGGAGAGTTTGAACAAGGCCGCCCGGTGATAGAAGCCATCCGCCAGGAATTCCCCGGCTATCAACTGCTGGTTAGTTTTTTTTCGCCTTCTGGCTACGAGGTGCGTCAGAATTACAGCCGGGCCGACTACGTTTTTTACCTGCCACTGGATTTACCCCGTAATGCCAGGCGGTGGGTAGAACTGGTGAAGCCCACACTGGCCATTTTTATCAAATACGAATTCTGGATGAACTACGCCATAGAGCTAAAAAAGAAGAATATACCGCTCCTTTCCGTTTCAACTATCTTTCGCCCCTCGCAGCCGTTTTTCCAGTGGTATGGCAACTTGTTTCGGAAAATACTCAGTCAATTCGATCATTTCTTTGTTCAAAACCATCAATCGGCCACCCTTCTAAAATCCATTGGCTTTACCAACTATACCCTTACGGGCGATACGCGTTTCGACCGGGTTTACCAGATTACCCGGCAAGCGGAAGAAATAGCGGTAGCCCATCGGTTTAAGAACGATGAGAAGCTGATGGTGGTGGGCAGTTGCTGGCAGGAAGACATTGATGTGCTGGCTCCGATGATCAACGAAGGTCAATTGAAATTTATTCTGGCTCCACACGAGGTTACCCCCACATTCCTGTCGCATATTGAAAGGCAACTGGAGGTAAAGTACATCCGTTATTCGCAGGCCGTGGCCCTACCCCAACTGGACCAATACCAGGTTTTGCTTATCGATAATGTAGGCATGTTGTCGCGTCTGTATCGGTATGGAGAATTTGCCTATGTGGGCGGGGCCTTCGGCAAAGGCTTGCACAACATTCTGGAAGCAGCGTGCTACGGTGTTCCAATTTTCTTTGGCAATAAGAACTACCAGAAATTTAACGAAGCCAATGACCTGATTATGCGCGGTGGCGCGTTTGAGATTGGAGATTTTGCAGATTTGAAACAAAAGTATGAACAGGTAAATGTGCCGGAAACATTTATGCTGGCTTGCGAGGTAACCAAATCGTATGTGGAAGAGAACCTAGGCGCTACCGAAAAAATTATGACCTACTGCCGGAAAATATTGCAGGCATGAGAGGACTGGTTATGAAATCGACCGGCTCGTGGTATACCGTTTTGGGTGACGACAACCAGACCTACGCCAGCCGCGTTCGCGGCAAAATACGCCTCGATGGTATTAAAGAAACCAACCCCGTTGCCGTGGGCGATTATGTGGAATTGACTGTAAACGGTAACGAAGCTTCTATAGAAAAAATTCTTCCGCGCGAGAATTACGTGGTGCGGCAGTCGGTAAAAAAAACAGGGCATACCCACGTTATTGCTGCCAACATAGACCAGGCCCTGCTGGTGGTAACGCTGGCATTTCCACGCACCTCGCTGGGTTTCATTGATCGGTTTCTGGTAGCGGCAGAAAGCTTTCGCATTCCCCAGGTGTTGGTCTTTAACAAATCCGATTTGTTGGATGGTGAATCGCTGGCTGCGGTAAATGCATTGATCGGGCTATACCGGAGCATTAACGTAACCTGTTTCCTTACCTCGGGGCTGCACGCGGAACAAGAGGAGCTTCGAAGCATATTGAAAGGTAAAAAAACACTGGTGGCCGGGCATTCAGGGGTTGGCAAATCCACGTTGCTCAACAGACTTTCACCCGGCATTATGCAGGCCGTAGGCGATGTATCTGCCTTCACAGAAAAGGGCACACACACCACCACGTTTGCAGAGATGTTTCGTTTAAACGAAGACACCTTCATTATCGACACGCCCGGCATCAAAGAGCTTGGGTTAGTAGATATGTCGCCAGAAGAAGTATCTGACTATTTTCCTGAAATGCGGGAGTTAAGGAACGAGTGTAAGTTTAGCGCCCGCTGCCTGCACCTGAATGAGCCTAAATGTGCCGTACTGAAAGCGCTGGAGGCCGGCCAGATTGCACCGAGCCGTTACGAAAGTTATGTGAGTATGGTGAGAGGTGAAGACAACCGGAGGTAGGTTCGGCAGAAGAGCGGGAACCCCGGGCCCGCCATTCATCGTATCAATAATATTACCGAAAAGATTTTTTTCGATTTTTTCGCCAAAGAAGAATATATCTCCCTGCCAGCGACCAGTCACCGCGCTGAAGCGACTTGACCAACTCATAACCTATTCGCTTGTCAAGCGCCCGCTGTTCTTCCGGGGTTGTGTTCATTTCCAAAATTTTCTGGCAAACTTTATAAGTAGCTAGTTGCTGGGGGCTGCCCCTCTTAAACTGAAGTTGAGACAAGGATCCGGGCAGTTTGCGATTCTTTACCAGTACATCGGGCAGGTAAAAGAAATAAAAGCTGCGCGAAGCCCGCACCCAAAAATCAAAGTCCTCGTATGCCAGGTTTTCATCATACCCGCACAGTCTTTCAAATACAGACCTTCTCACCATCATGCTTGGACTATTGATAAAATACCGTTGAATGACCTCCGTGTAGACATCGCCCTGTGGAATGGTTTGAAATGGATACCGGTCGCTGTGAAACCCCAACGAACGCCCTTCTTCATCAATCCATTCGGCATCGCCAAACTGAACTCCGAAGATTTCGCTTCTCTCCGAAAAGGCAGCTACTCCTTTCTCCACCCTTTCTGGCAGCAGCACGTCATCAGCTGCAAGGTCAATGATAAATTCACCCTTTGCTATGTGCCACGCCCGGTTGAAGGCACGACAGTTACCCTCATTCTTTGTAAGCGCAATGAATGTAATGCCCGGTTTGTTCTGCAAAAGACGCTCAATCACACGCTTGCTCTCATCGGTGCTGGCATCGTCTACAACAATCAATTCAATATTACGATACGTCTGCGCCCATACCGACTCGAGTGCCTCTTGCACAAAACGCGCATGGTTGTAACACAAACAAACCACCGTTACCAACGGACTCATGGCTTCAGTACTTTTTCGAAAGTGAGCTTGGAGGCGGGTTGGGCGCCCAGGTGCAGTTTGAAGTCCAGCAACGGAAAGTTAGGTTCTCCATCCAGATGAGACGTACCCAGGTCGATCCATTGAACGCGGTGTTTCTTGGCCCATTGATAAATGAATTGCATCAACAACACAACCGGACTTACCGCATCGAACGGGCGGGCGTGGGCATAGTAAAATGTGTATAATACATGATGGCTGGTGAGAATAGCCACCGCGGCCGCGGCTATGTCTTTACCTTTATAATTTGCAAACAGGTGAAAGTGCGAAGCATTTCTCCGGATAGCCCCCGCCAGTTCTTCCCCCGTCATACTCAACGGTTGATTCTTCTCCTGGCGACAGCCCGCTATAAACTGATATATCTCGTTTTGCTTGGATAACGGCAGGTGTTTGCTTTTTAAGCCTGCTTGCCTGGCCTGCTTTAGTTTTCTTTTCTCCCAGGCATGAAGCCCATCTTCGAAACGTCTGGAAGAAGTTGAAATACCAGCACCTATTTCCGCCTGCACCGCTGCATACCCCCGATTAAATAACATAACCTCTAATGAACTCAAATCGGTTGGGGAATAAAATCGGGGAGGGTTTTTGACCACTATTTTTTTAGCTCCCTTTGCTGCGAGCATTTGCTCTACTTTCTGTATGAAGTAAAACCGCTGGTCCATGTTTAGCGGGCCGTGAAATTGAAACGAACCAAAGGGCGCCTTATATGGACTTAGCGCCTCTTGGTTCAACAAGCAAAAATGCACTTCGGCCCATGCATGGTTCGATTGCTCTTTTAAAAGGTAGTAAGAATGCCAACCGGTGGCAGATTGCCCCTCGCGGTGCGAAGCAGTATTGAATAGCCACTGATGCGGCACAGGTTTATAGCCCGCAGGCAATTCACCCTCATGAAAAAGAAATTTGCTGCTCGTCTTCACAAATGCTATTGCACTTTGGTTTTTACCTTCTGCCAGTCTTTAATCTGCCAGTGTGCTTTTCCGCTCGTCAGCTTATTACCGGCTTTATCCACAATTTCTACTTCCGTTACTACGTCAACGGATTCGCTTTGCTTCAGCGGCCGGTAAACCTGATCATCCAGCCAGGCCTCTGTTACTTGCAGGTAGCCAAAAGCATCAGACTTGCCCTGGTACAGGTAATCCATTTCCAAACGCTTAAGTATTAGCCGGTATTTTTTCGGGTCTAATTTCAACGCCAGTAAAAAGCCACCGGTAATTTCTGTAAGCGTAGCCAGCGCACAGGCATGAAGACCCTTCAGGTGATTCAGGTTGTTGCGTTTATACGGCAAGCGGGTGCGCACCGAGTCATCGCCAATCTCTACTATCTGGAAACCGTGCGGCCGGTTAAAAGGCACAAACCGATTGAAAGAAAAGTTGAGAACCCACAGATAAAAAGAAGATGTTCTTGCTTTTGCCACCAGCGATACCAAATCCATAACGCCATATCAATTAGCTGGGAAGTTAAATATTTTTCGCATCAGCATCAGCAAAACACCCAAAACGACTGCTATTCTAAAAAAAATGGTATTCTTGCGCGTACGAACACATCTCGCGTATGAAGAAAAAAATAATTGTACTGGGAGCAGGGTTAGTGGGCAAGGCTATGGCTATAGACCTGGCCAAAAGTTTTGACGTTACTTCTGTGGATTTGAACGAAGAAGCCTTGCAGGCAGTGGCAGCGCAAGGCATCCAAACAAAGCGAGCAGACCTGTCTGATCTGAATGCATTGCGGGCCCTGTTAGCACCCTTCGATTTGGTGATTGGAGCCGTGCCCGGATTTATGGGTCTGGCTGTGGCGCGCACCGTTATCGAGGCGGGGAAAAACATGGTCGATATTTCCTTCTTTCCGGAAGATCCGTTTCAACTGAATGAGTTGGCCAAACAGAAAAACGTAACCATTGTTACCGACTGTGGCGTGGCGCCCGGCATGGGTAACATCATACTGGGCTACCACAACCAACGCATGAAAATCCAAAACTACGAGTGCCTGGTGGGAGGCCTGCCCGTGGTGCGCGAGTGGCCCTACGAATACAAGGCCGTCTTCTCTCCCATCGATGTGATAGAAGAGTATATTCGGCCGGCACGGTACGTACAGAACGGGTCGGTGGTAGTACGCGAAGCTTTGTCCGATACAGAACTCGTTCATTTTCCAGGCGTAGGTACCCTCGAATCGTGGAACTCGGACGGCCTGCGGTCGCTGATACAAACCATGCCCCATATTCCCAACATGATTGAGAAAACTTTGCGCTACCCCGGTTGTGTGGAATATCTGCGTGTGTTGCGCGAAACAGGCTTCTTTTCTTACGAAGAAATGGATGTAAAAGGTGTTAAGATTCGCCCTATTGATGTAACGGCTAAACTGTTGTTCCCCAAATGGAAACTAAAACCCGGAGAGGAAGAATTTACGGTGATGCGTATACGGATAGAGGGTGAAGAAAATAACAAGCCCCGCTCTTATGAATACTTTTTGAACGACCGCACAGAAAAATCGACCGGTACTTTGTCTATGGCACGCACCACAGGTTATACCTGCACAGCTGTAGCCCATCTGGTGCTGGATGGCAGGTACGATCGCAAAGGCATCAGCCCACCAGAGTTTTTGGGCGATTCGCCCGATAACTTTGCCTTTATTATGCAATACCTGAAGGCAAGGGGTGTAAACTATCACGTAACAGAGAAGTAAGGCCGGACCAGCCTGAAGTATTTTTCCTATCTTGCCCGGAAGTACCGTTTTAATTCGATTGATTTTTTGCCGATGACGTTGAAAAAAGAACCCACCCTTTGGTTGGCTTTCATTCCAATCCTTGCACTCATTCTTCTGCTTACGCTTAACGTCATCCTCTTTGGAGCCGATGCAACCGGTGGGCCTAACCAGGTAGCCATGATTTTGGCTGCGGGCGTAGCTGCCGTCATTTCTTTCCGGTTGGGCTATGGGTGGCACGAAATAGAAAAGAGCATTGTAAAAAGCATCAGCTCGGCCATGGGGGCCATGTTGATTTTGATGGTGATTGGTGCCCTGTCAGGAACCTGGCTGCTGAGTGGTATTGTGCCGGCCATGATCTACTACGGGTTAAAAATCCTGAATCCAACCATCTTCTTATTCGCGGCCTGTGTAGTCTGCGCCATTGTGTCGCTGGCCACCGGCAGTTCATGGAGCACCGTTGCAACGGTTGGCATTGCACTTCTTGGCATCGGTAAAACACTGGGTATATCCGAAGGGGTGATTGCGGGGGCTATTATTTCAGGCTCTTATTTTGGCGATAAAATGTCGCCACTTTCTGACACCACCAACCTCGCCCCGGCCATGGCGGGCACTGATTTGTTCACCCATGTTCGTTATATGGTGTATACTACTGCACCCACGCTTATCATAACCCTTATTATTTTTTTGGTGTGGGGCTTTACTCTCAACACCTCGGCAACCGCCACAGAAACAGAAACCGTGTTGGCCGCTATCGACAATGCATTCAACCTGAATCCTTTGCTCTTTGCCGTTCCTGCCTTGGTGCTTTTAATGATCATTAGAAAAATGCCGGCTCTCCCAGCCCTGCTTATCGGCTCGCTGTTGGGTGGTGTCTTTGCCGTTATCTTTCAACCACAAATCGTGAACCAAATTTCGGGTATCGAAAGAGACTACCTGAAGTCATCATTTCTGGCTGTCATGAAATCCATGTCGGCAGATACCAGCATTCAAACCGAGAACGCCATGATTACCGAGTTGCTGTCGGCCGGTGGCATGTATGGCATGATGAATACCATTTGGCTGATCATCTGTGCTATGATGTTTGGCGGTGTGATGGAGTCATCCGGACTTTTGAAAGTAATTGCAGAAAAGATCATTCAGTTTGCGCACTCCACCGGTTCGCTGGTGGCATCCACAGCCGCTACGTGCATCTTCTTTAACCTTACCGCATCCGATCAATACATGGCCATTGCCGTTCCCGGCAGAATGTATGCCGACACCTATCGTAAGCGGGGGTTGAAGCCCGAAGTACTTAGCCGAACGTTAGAAGATTCGGGCACCGTAACCTCTGTGCTGATTCCATGGAATACCTGTGGAGCTACCCAAGCCAAAGTACTGGGCGTTGCCACCTGGTCGTATGCGCCATTTGCTTTCTTCTGCATCATCAGCCCTTTCATGACGGTGCTGCAAGCATACATGAACTATAACATCAGAAGGTTTACCGATGACAAATCCGAGCCCTCCTGATCGCAGAAATATCACGAAAGAAGAAATCAATGCCCTGCCGTTAGGCGCCTTCACGGGTAAGGTTACGTTGATAACGGAACGCCATGCCCTGAATGAAGCCTTCCAGGAACTGGCCGACCAAAGAGTTGTCGGCTTCGATACCGAAACGAAACCTGTTTTTGTTCGCGGCCAACGCCACCAGGTAGCCTTAATGCAGATTGCCCTGGAAAAGAAAGTATTTCTGCTGCGCATCAAATCCCTGGGCCTTACCGATGAAGTAGTGGATTTTCTTGAAAGCCACCACATCGAAAAAGCGGGAGTTGGCATCCGCGATGACATACAGGCACTGCAGCGGCTGAAGCGTTTCGAGCCGAAGGGTTTTATAGAACTGTCGGACATAGCCCGGCAAGCTGGTTACGAGGTGGAAAGCGTGAAGAAACTAACGGCCTTGTTGCTCGGCTTTCGTATTTCGAAAAGCGCCCAAACCAGCAACTGGGAAGCAGAGAGACTTGACCCCAAACAGGTGAGCTATGCCGCCACCGATGCCTGGGTGTGCCTGGAAATTTACCGGAAGCTGGCCGACTACCGGTAACTTACCTTGTTCCGTAATTATGCCTAGACTTTGCCGGCCTTTAACGTTCTGCGGGCCAGCAACGAACTGATGATCATTAACACGGCTCCCAGCAGCATGGCCGCACCGGGAAAATAAACCGGGGCCGAGGCATCGGTAAAGAAGGCAAACAGATTATTCATAATCAGCGGGCCGAAGATGGAAGTCACACTCATTAAACTGGTAAAGCCGCCCTGCAACTCGCCTTGTGCATTGGGCGGCACAATACCCGACATAATACCCTGCAAAGCCGGCCCGGCAATACCGCCCAGGCAATACACAACGGTAATGGCATACATCATCCAACCCTGTGTGGCAAAGGCATAGAGGGTTAGCCCCACCGCATACAAGCCCAGGCCTACGTAAACACTCCTTTCATTACCCAGGCGGGGAATGATTACCCGGATGAGGCCGCCCTGCACCACGGCCGAAACGATACCTACCACGCCCAACGAAACACCAATCAATGTTTCCGTCCACGCAAATTTTTCTATGGTATAGTAGGCCCAGTTGCTTTGCACGGCATGTGCCGAAATGTATACAAAGGCCAGCGATATAAAGAGGCCCGCGATGACGGGGTAATTAAAGAGTTTGGTGAGTGTGCCAATGGGGTTGGCGCGTTTCCACTCGAACCTGCGTCTGTTTTCGGGTTTTAAAGACTCGGGCAAAATGAAATACCCGTAGATGCAGTTCAGCAAGCTTAACCCTGCCGCCACCAAAAAAGGAATGCGTGTGCCCAGCCCGCCCAGTAAGCCACCAATTACGGGGCCCACAATAAATCCCAGGCCGAAGGCCGCTCCAATAATTCCAAAATTCTGTGCCCTATTTTCTGGCGTGCTTATATCGGCAATATAAGCCCCGGCCGTTGTAAAACTGGCGCCCAAAACACCTGCCACTAAGCGACCAACAAACAGCCAACCGATAGAGGGGGCAAATGCTACCAGCAGGTAATCAAAGCCGAAACCCAAAAGCGAGGCCAGCAAAACAGGTCTGCGGCCAAAGCGATCGCTCAGGCCACCCATAATGGGAGCACATACAAATTGCATTACCGCATAAGAAGAAATCAGCCAGCCACCATACTGGGCCGCATCGCTCACCGACCCGCCCGTTAATTCCTGAATGAGGCGGGGAATAACCGGAATGATGATTCCTAAACCGGCCACATCGATAAGCAGAGTGACGAAGATGAAGCCCAGGGCGGGCGGTCTTTTCGTTGACATAAGTGAGGAAGCAGAAAAGAATCCTAAAAGTAAAAATAAATCTGACGGTAATTAACGGGCCATACTTAATGCCTCTATTCCCGCTTGAGAGATGACCCTAATGCAAGTAATAAATCTATTTTCATTAAAAATGCCTCTTTATTTCTCAAAGGTAATTCCGCCTGCAGCAGGCAATCTTCTTCAAACCGTTGCCCGGTAATTTTAAGATCAAAGTCCTTCACCAACTTCATTACTTCTGGTGTAGATGGGTAGGGGTAGCGTAAGATCACACGCTCCGTCATCTCGCATTCCTTTGTTGTTGCGTTCTTCAATGCCTCTTCGGCAGCGGCTTTGTAGGCCGTCATCAGTCCACCAACACCCAATTTAGTACCGCCAAAATAGCGCACCACTACCACCAGCACATAAGTCAACCCACTGGCGCGTATCTGGCCCAAAATAGGGTCGCCTGCGGAGTGGTTGGGCTCCCCATCATCGAAAGCGCGCGTGCGCCTTTTGTCCGCGCCCAGCATCCACGCATAGCAATGATGCCGCGCATCGAAATAGGCTTTGCGCAGGTTCTCAATTTCACTTTTAGCCTGCATTTCGTCCGCCACGTGCATGGCGAAACCCAAAAACCGCGACCCTTTTTCTTTATAAAGCCCGCTTCCTTTTTGGGCAATGGTTCGATAAGAAAAGGTATTTTTATCGTTTGGAGACATGATTTTGGGAAAAAAGGCTACTGCAGGGTGCAACCTTTCTCTGGCCGCAGAAGTCTATTCCACACGCAATAAATCAAAAAAACAGATGGAATGCCCGTTAGCAACGCAGACCCAAAGGAGAGTGGTGAGACTTGCGCCTCCCTTTTCTGCCAACAGGCCACATTAAACACTAAAAAAAATTGCCAACATATGAAAAAGGTACTCTCGTTGATCTCGCTCACCCTGCTGATTTTTACCGCGGCCGTAGGCCAAACCCGCGAAGAACGCAAAGTACCTACCTTTACGAAGATTTCGTTCCGCGTGCCGGGTAAACTGTACCTGCGCCAGGGTTCGCCACAAAAAGTTGAGTTGGAAGGGAGCCGCGACTTTTTAGCGGAAATAGAAACAGAAGTATCGGGAGATAATTTGACCATTGGTAAAGACGGTGGCTGGATGGGTTGGAACTGGGGAACGGACGATCGCGTGAACGTCTACATCACCGTTGCCAATATTGAAGGACTGAGTGTTTCGGGTTCGGGCGATCTGATTGGAGAAACCCGCATTAATGCAGACAACCTGGACTTGAATGTGAGTGGTTCGGGGTCTTTAAAGATTGAGGCCGATGCCAGCGGCAACATAGAGGCCGATGTAAGCGGATCGGGCAGTATTGAATTGACGGGCAAGTGCAAAAATTTTAAGAGCGATGTGAGCGGCTCCGGGCGTGTGCGCATGACGGAGACGATTGCAGGCAGGGCCTCCTTCGGTGTATCGGGATCGGGAAAAATAGAAGCCAGTGGAACGGCCGATGAAGTAAAAACCTCCATCAGCGGTTCAGGAAAAGTATACGCTGCCAATCTGGAGGCCGACCGTTGCGAAGTACGCATCTCGGGTTCGGGCGATGTTGAGATCAATGTGAAATCGGAGTTGGATGCCACCATCAGCGGAAGCGGGAGCGTAAGCTACAAAGGCAACCCCTCGCATGTAAACACTAACGCTTCGGGCAGCGGCAAAGTAAGAAAGCTGTAAGGAATGTTTATTTGTAACAAGGGCCGCCTATTTTGTGGGTGGTTTTTTTATTCCTTGTGGGCGAGCAGCCCCTCCACAATCATGTATTGCGCTGCCATATAGGTGCTCATAATCAGCAACCCGCTGTAAGGCACGGGCTGCAAAAATTTATTGATGGCCAATGTAGAGTCGGAAACAAGAAAAAGGATAGCGCCTGTTAATACCCAGCCAAACGAACGCGTGGACGTAAACCCGAAGCGAAATAACGCGGCCAATGCCATGGCTACCAGCACCGCGGCATAGGCCGTAACCGGCACTTTCATAGGGCCCAACACGGGGTATAAAATGGTAAGTAGGCCCGTGCCCACCAGAATAAACGGAAAGCTGTACCGCGCCTTCTGTACGCCCAGAAAGCCTACACCATCGGTCTTTTTGTGCTGCCGGTAGGCCACCACGTAAAACACATGCGACAAGAGAAATCCCGAGAGGCCGAGCATAAAGAACAAATCGCCAGAGAACATTAGCAGCACATCGCCTGCCCAGGAGAACAACAACGCAATGATCAGCACCAACGACCTCTGTAGCGCAGGCTGAGCACTTAGATAATAAGCTAACAGGGTAACCATGATCAGAGGCTTAGATACCTGGTAGAGCAAAGTGGAGGAGATCAACTCTGCCAGCAGCACCAAAAACGCAACTGCAAAGAAAGCATAACGAAAGAAGGTTTTCATACAACCGGTTTACGTGCAAACGAGGAAAACAAAAACAATAGCGAGCAGAAGCAAAGCACCGCGCATACGCCAAATGTAAGCGGGAAGTTAGCCGTTTCGTTGGCAAACAAAAGTCCGCTGCCCAAGGCCCCTACCCCAATGCCCAACTCCATAAAAATATACAAACTCGCTAACCCACGGCCTTTGTGCTTTTCATCGCTCAAATCAGTAGCCCACGCAAAAAGTGTGGGCGAGGTCATGCCGTTGGCCATGCCATACAACACAACACCCAGTTGCAGTTGCCACTTAGCCGATGCCCAGCCCATCACTAATGCAGCTATCACCATCAGGCTCATAGAAACTTTTAATACGGCCACCCTCCCAAAACGGTCGGAAGCTTTGCCGGCCAGCAGGCGCATCATCAACGAAGCAACTGTTAAGTAGGTAAACAGCAGTCCTTTGTTTCTAATGCCCACCCACTCGCCAAAATCGGGAATGAGGGTATACAACGTACCATAAAGGTAAGCAGAGAGACCCATGACAATACAGGCGCGCATCACCCTCGGCTCAATCAAATCGCGCTTGTGTATTTTAAACATGGTGATTGAAAGCGGTTGGCGCACAGCCAGTGTTTCCTTTACTCCTATCAAGATCAACACAGAAGTAATGGCAAAGACCGATGAAAAGTAAAAGAGTACTTCGAGTGAGAAATGATTGGCAATTACTCCGCCAATGGCCGGGCCACCTGCCATTCCCATGGTGCTTACCGTTCCCAACAATCCCATGGCTTCACCCCTGCGCTGTGCGGGAACAATGTCGGCCAGAAAAGCGGTTTGCCCCGTAGGTGTAAAGCCGGTTGAAAATCCGTGTACCAAACGAAGAAAAAGGAAAGCCCCTACCGAAGAAAGCACCGGGTAGAGAAAGCCACAAACAAAACACACCACCGCCCCCACCATCATCACAGGCTTTCGCCCCCACTTATCGGCCAGCTTGCCACTGAAAGGCCGCGACAGCATGGCCGTAAGCGTAAATAATGAAATGATCAGTCCTTTGTATTCAGCTCCACCCAATGCAGTCAGGTAAGCGGGCAGCTCAGGAATAATCATGTTGAAGCTCGCAAAGAAAAGCAGCGAGCTAAGGCACGTTAACCAAAATTGAAGAGAGTATACCTTCTCAGTCTTGTTCACTTTCTTTCAGAAGCGTTTCAAAATACTGTACCAGTAACGGGTCGCTGGGGCGTTTGGCATCCAGGGCAAAAAAATCTCCATTTTTGTTTGTAAGCACATATCGTGGTATAGATGTTACCTCAAAAAAAGTGAGAAGGTCTGCCTCAGGTCCAAAGCGTTAATGTGGCTAGCAAAAAAATCAACACCAATAAGAATCTCATAAAAAAAACGGCCACCTTTTGGCGGCCGCTTATGTTTACTTACTCACCTGGGCTTCCTGCGCACCCAACAGAAAGGCTTTGATGAAATCGTCCAGGTCGCCATCCAATACATTTTGGGCATCGGTGCGTTCTACCCCGGTACGCGCATCTTTCACCAACTTGTAGGGGTGCAGCACGTAGTTACGAATCTGCGACCCAAAGTCTATCTTCATCTTGCCCGCTTCAATTTTATCGCGCGCAGCGTTGCGTTTTTCCATCTCCAACTGGTACAACTTCGACTTCAGCATCTGCATGGCCTTCTCGCGGTTGGCATGTTGCGAACGCTCCACCTGGCATACAATTACAATACCGGTGGGCTTGTGCGTAAGCTGCACTTTCGTTTCCACTTTGTTCACGTTCTGGCCGCCTGCACCGCCCGAGCGCGAAGTCTGTAATTCTACGTCTGCCGGGTTGATTTCGATGTTGATGGAATCGTCTACTTCGGGATAAACAAAAACAGAGGCAAATGAGGTGTGCCTTCTGCCGTTGGAGTCGAAGGGTGAGATGCGCACCAACCGGTGCACGCCTGTTTCGGATTTCAGCTTTCCATAGGCAAAAGGGCCTTCAATTTCCAACGTAGCCGATTTAATGCCGGCCACATCGCCCGGCAGGTAGTCTACCTGCTTCACCTGGTAGCCATTCTTTTCGCCCCACATAATGTACATGCGGTTCAACATATCGGCCCAGTCCTGGCTTTCGGTGCCACCCGCGCCCGGATTAATTTCTACCATGGCGCTGAGTTGGTCTTCCTCCTGGCTCAGCATCTTTTTGAATTCCAGTTCTTCTATGGACTGGAAGGTTTTTTTGTATTCCAGCTCCAGTTCCTCCTCGCCTACATCGCCTGCTTCATGAAACTCAAAAAGCACCTCCAGGTCTTCCAGTTGCTTATTGACTTTTTCGTAAGCATCTGTCCAAACCTTCTTGATGCGGATGTTTTTCAGGATGGACTCCGCCTGCTTGGGGTTGTTCCAGAAATCGTTCTGTTGGGTAATACGTTCTTCGTCTTCTATCTCTACTTTCTTACGATCGTAGTCAAAGATACCTCCTCAAAGCCGCGACACGGGCCTTCAAGTCTTTCAATTGGTCGCTGTTCATGTGAATATTTTTTTAAGAGTGGCAAATATACGGATAAATGAATAACCGGATTGATCGCTCGGCATTAAGTGCCGGGAAACCGATAGAATGGCGAGGTGTAATCGATGGTTCGTGGCCGGTACTTCCAGGTTTTTCTGTATTTCGGTTTGATGAACAGCATACCTGCGCCTACAGCTGTTAAAGCCAACGATGATTTGACCACATCGCCATCTACTCCTTTTTGACCATCAACAAAAAGGGTATTGAACTGGTCGATGGTGAAATAGAGTATGCCACCCACAAACAGCGCTCCGCCAATGCCACTGGTAACGTTTACCGGCTGGTGCTTTAATCGCACCTTGCCAATCCGAATAAAGTCAAGGGTATCGTTGGTGGTAATAACCTGAAACTCCCGTAAATCGATGATCTTGCCTTCTTTGTATTCGCCATTCTTCAGCTTGCATCGGAAATAGTCGCCAATTTCATAGCGAGTCGCCACGGCCTCGCGTTTCAGAAATATCAGTTGCTTCTGCGAATACGCAGGCACGAAGCCTGCCAACAGCAGCGCAGCGAGAAGAAGAGAATGGAAGGTTGACCACCGCAAAGCGATACAAAGCTATTCAGAGTTCGCCAAATAACGACAGGCTTTGCCCAGAAAGTATGCCTTCATTACATCTTCACAATCCAGCCGTAGGGATCGGGCGCCTGTCCGCGCTTAATGGCATCTAATTCTTTATATACCCGATTAGAGAAAGGTCTTGTTTCCACGGCTGGTAACCGGTAATCGTTGCCCTCGTAGCCTATCAGTTCAATGTGTGCAATGGTGGCAGCCGTGCCAGCGCCAAACGCTTCCGTTACCGTTCCTTTTTTCAGCCCCGCCATCAATTCATCAACAGAAATGCGTCTTTCTTCTACTTTCATTCCCCACTTGCGCGCCAGTTGCAACACACTGTCGCGGGTAATGCCCGCCAGAATGGAGTCGCTCAACGCAGGAGTCACCAGTGTGTCGTTCATCACAAACATCACGTTCATGGTGCCCGACTCTTCAATGTATTGATGTTCCACACCATCCGTCCAAATCAATTGATGGTAACCCTGGTCTTGCGCCAACTTGGCCGGATAGATGGCGCCTCCGTAATTGCCACCTGCTTTGGCGTAGCCGGTACCCCCGGCAACGGCACGGGTAAAGTGTGTTTCTATTTTCACCTTTACTGGCGTAGAATAATAGGCCCCTACCGGACTGGTGATGATCATGAATGTCCAGTTTTCTGAGGGGCGGATGCCAATGTATTCATCGGCCGAAAATAAAAATGGCCGGATGTAGAGCGAACTGCCCTCGGCTGTGGGTATCCAGTCGCGATCGAGTTCAATCAGGGTACTCATGCCCTCCATAAACAATTCTTCGGGCAGGGCGGGCATACACATGCGCTCGCCAGAAATATTCATGCGTTTCCAATTATCGAGCGGCCGGAAAACCAACGCTTCGCCTTCCGCATTTTTATAGGCCTTCAAGCCTTCGAAAATAGACTGGCCATAGTGCAGGGCGGGAGTAGCCGGGCTAATGGGCATGTAGCCGTAGGGCATAATGCGAAAGTTTTGCCAGGAGCCGTTCCGATAATCGGCCATGAACATGTGGTCGGTATAAACTCTTCCGAAAGGGATGTTTTTGAAATCAACCTCGCTCAACCGCGATTTCGCCACCTTCTGGATCTCAATTTTCATCGTGTCTACCATGATTCTGTGAATTTTGCAGGCAAGATATTCATTTCTCGAGAATAAGGCTAACATCTGTTAGTTTTGATACAATTGGTTTTACTATTTGCTGCCGATGCCCCGAAAAAGTGGTAAGTTCCTAAACTGAAGGAACCGGGAGTGGCACCAGGACTACGGCTACTGGTACAAAAATCAATTCATGTTTCCCGACCAATTGATCAGTGTAATGGTGGCACTAACGCCCGCCAACCGCGAGAATGGTTGTTTGCAAGTCATCAAAGGGTCGCATAAACTGGGTCGCGTAAATCATGGCTTTGCCGGTGAGCAGGTAGGTGCCGATATGGTGATGGTAGAAAATGCGCTGAAAACCATGCCGCTGATTTATTGCGAACTGGAGCCGGGCGATGCCCTTGCCTTTCATGCTAACCTATTGCACCGCAGCGAAGCCAATTTGTCCGACCAGCCCCGTTGGTCGGTTATCAGTTGTTATTGTTCCCAATCCAACCTGGCCTACAACGAAACGTCTACCGCGTGGAGGTGCCCGTGTCGGTTGTGCCCGATGAAGCCATTCTGAACTGGGAAGCAGAATCGTTATCGAAAGCAGACTTCCTGAAAAAAGAGAACGACCCGGCCTTGAAGGAAACCGGTTGGGAGAAGGAAGTAAAGATAAACTAACGGCAGGGCTACATGCGCGGGTGCCACGGTGTTTCCTCCACGTTGAGTTCTTTAGCCATTTTACGACATAGCACAAACAGATAGTCGGAAAGGCGATTGAGGTATTGGATTACCAGCGGGGCCACCGGATCCACTTGATTCAATGCAATCACCAACCGTTCGGCCCTGCGGCAAACCGTGCGCGCCACATGCCCAAACGAAACAGAAGCATGCCCGCCAGGCAGCACAAAAAAACGCATGGGCTCCAGTGTGGCATCCATGGCGTCTATTTCCTTTTCCAAAAAAGCAATATCAGCTTCAACGAGGGTGGGTATTTTTACTTTGGTATTTCCAGGCTCTGTGGCCAACATCGAGCCGATGGTGAAGAGGCGATCTTGTATCTCTGTAAGGATTTCTTTTCTTTTTTTATTGACTTCCTGATCGCGCAGCAGACCTACAAAAGCATTTAGTTCGTCTACCGTTCCATAGGTGTCAATCCGCAGATCCGATTTCGACACGCGTTTCCCACCGAACAAAGAGGTGGTGCCGGCATCGCCCGTTTTCGTGTATATCTTCATATGCAGCAGGGTCCAAAAAAGGTCAAATTAAACAGGATTCAAAACATTTAGCCTCCATTCCTGGCTTTTTGACGCATTCTTTTGACCAAAATGAACAAATTTTTGTCCTTTTTTCTACCTTTCATTCGACATTAGTTAAAGGGCTTAATGACATGAAGAAAATCGTAAGCAAAAAGAAACCGAAAGACACACAAAAAAGGGATTTTCAAATTGAATATGCGGAAATAATGAAAGGGGCAAATCCTTTACCAAGTCCTCAATGGAACAAGCCCGGAGATTCCTTCACTCAATTTTCAATGTATACGGAATACTCTAGTACAACATCTTCAAACAGCCTGTTGTAAAAATAAATAATATTTAATCACCTCAAGGCTTTAACCTTGTCGACTTCAGATGGATTCAAAAAATTGGAGTGAAATTCTAAAAGAGATCACTGAATGCCTTAAGACGGATCGCCAAGCAATTGATAATGTCAGAAGAAAGTACTTAAAGCAACTTTCAGATTATACCGGAAGGAATACCATTGCATATTACTCAGGTTGGCTTCAAAAGAGGGGTAATGCAGATGTAGCCGTAAACGACAAAGACAAAAATGCGCTGATGGCTAATGTTCACCGTATGGATAAGAATCTCGGTCTGGATCTCATTCTTCATACGCCTGGAGGCGATTTGGCGGCAACAGAAAGTATTGTTGATTATCTGAAGTCTATCTTTGGAAGAAATATTCGAGCCGTAATACCTCAGATTTCAATGTCTGCCGGAACAATGATCGCGCTTTCTTGCAAATCAATTTTGATGGGAAAACAATCAAATCTCGGTCCAATTGATCCACAAATCAACGGTATACCTTGCCAAGGAGTTATCGCTGAATTTGAGCGCGCTAAAAGTGATATTCGATCTAATCCCGCCTCTGCTCCCCTATGGCAAGTAATAATTTCAAAATATCACCCAACATTTTTGGGAACTTGCGAGCATGCAATAAAATGGTCTGACTCCTTGGCGGAAAGCTGGCTAGCTGACAATATGTGTGGAGGCGATCCGGTGAAATCCAAAAAAATATTAAGAGAGTTTAGCGACCATAACGCAAACAGGTCACACTCAAGACACATCTCAAAGCAAAAGTGTAAAGAGATTGGGCTTACAATTGAAGATATGGAAAATGATCAGACCCTTCAAGATGCGGTACTTCGAGTTCATCATTGCTTCATGCACGCCTTCTCTCAAACCTCGGCAATAAAAATAGTTGAAAATCAAAACGGTGTTGCATACGTTGAGCATGGAAATCAAGGTCAGATGGGCCCTAACCTGAATCTTTTTGGAAACCAAGGATTCCCAATGCAGTCGCCACTACAGAATTATCATTAGTGCGCTGCTACAGGCACACCGCGGTTTACATTTTCATTCTTACGATCCCACTCAATCAATCCGTCTTTCAAACGGATAATGCGGTGCGCATAGTGTGCAATGTCATCTTCGTGCGTAACCATGATAATGGTGTTGCCTTTGTCGTGCAACTCCTGAAACAGGTTCATGATGTCGTAAGATGTTTTGGAATCGAGGTTACCCGTGGGCTCATCGGCCAGAATGATGGAGGGGTTGTTTACCAAAGCGCGCGCAATGGCTACGCGCTGGCGCTGGCCACCTGAAAGTTCGTTAGGCCGGTGATGATACCGGTCTGCCAGGCTCACGCTTTCCAAAGCTGCCATGGCCATCTCTTCGCGTTCATCGCGGCTGTAGCCGGCATAGATCAACGGCAGCGCTACATTTTCAAGTGCCGAAGCGCGGGGCAACAGGTTGAAAGTCTGGAACACGAAACCGATTTCTTTATTACGCACCTCGGCCAGTTCATTTTCCGTCATTTCGCTCACCATCTGATTATTGAGCATGTAGGTACCCCCTGAAGGCGTATCCAGGCAACCCACAATATTCATGAGCGTAGATTTTCCCGATCCTGAGGGGCCCATGAAGGCCACGTATTCGCCTTTATCGATGGAAATGGAAATATCCTGAAGGGCGCGCACAATGTTGTCGCCCATTTTGTATTCGCGTGAAATGTGGTGAGTCTCAATAATTTTAGGCATAAACTGATTTTATCGGTTAGATGGTGCCAGGTTTTGAATAGTTCTGTTACCGTTTACTTTAAAACGACCGGAAAGTTTCAAAGTTGAGTGAATATGGGCAAAAATTAAGCTCAACGGTCATTTTTTTGATGATTAGACGCTTAATTACTTCGAATGTTACGTCTCAGGCTTGCTTTACAAAGGCAAGGCAACGGGCAATAACGGCATCGTCTTTCAAAATCCGGTTATGCCCCAGGCCCATGGTCACCATCAGCTCGGCCGCAGGAAACACCTTCTTCAGGGCAAGACCGTGTTCTTTGGTCACTTCTTTGTCGTCTTCATCGTACCACAGCAGCAGCGAAAATGGCGTTTGGATCTGCCGGACCAGGTGCAGCCCCGAAAACTCATCGAAGGTTTTGTGGTAAGTTGCCACCATCCATGCTTTGAATGCCTGCCCGGTGCGGGCCGATCCGTTGATGGCGCGCAGGTAGGTATTAATCACTTCATCGCCAATGGTAGGGCTCGCGATATTGATGAGCTTATGAACGGGAAGACCTTGCGCCATGGCGTACAGTGCTGCTACCCCTCCAAACGAGTGGGTAATCACCGCTGCGGGCTGGCCCATCTGCTGAAACACCTGACGTAACAGTTGCTCGAACTCCAGAATGTTGGTGCGCGTGCCCTCCGACAAACCATGGGCAGGTCCATCGAAGCCAACTACGCCATAGCCAGCTTCATTAAAAACGGGAATAAATTTTCTGAACTGGGTAGCTCTGCCCGCCCACCCGTGTACCACCAACACGTAGGGTTGCCGGGAATGGCCCCAACTGTACCCTTGCACACGTTTGTTATTCACGCGCCACTCCCATTTTTCTGCGGACTGTACAAAGGGCTTCTCCTTCTCGGGGCGCGGGTACCGAAAGGGCGAGAAAAAAATGCGGATAAAAAAACGCGTGGCCAGCCGGGGTGCTATAGATTCCAGTTTAGGAAAAAACCAGCGAATAAGCCTCAGAGAAAAGGGCACAGCCATGTGAAAATTTAATATTCAGATTCCGATTACCGTACCTAAACGGATGGGTATTAATTAACTAACTTTGCCGTTATCTGCCCCTAAACTACCCATTTTTCTGGCGTGGCAGGGTCGTTTTGGCTTGCAGGTGGCTTTAATCACATACCTTATGAGGAGAAATCTTTGCCTGGGAATGCTAACTATTTCCCTTCTCTTGGCCCTTCCAACCTATGCCCAGCGTTTTTGGGTGGGAACCGGGGCCACCAACAATTGGAACAATACAGACAACTGGTCGACCACATCTGGTGGCGCGGGAGGCGCATCCGTTCCAGGGCCAACAGACGCAGTCACTTTCAACGCTGCCGGCAACGTGAACTGCGTGCTGGATATTGCACCCACCGTGGCGGCCATCACCCTCAATGGCTATACTGCTACTATCGATCTAAATGGCTTTGTACTGACCACCACCGGCAATAATACTTTTGCCTCTGGCACCCTGGCAGATGGGGCCGGTACAGGCTCGTTGACACTAAACACTACAGGTTCCACCACCTTCAGCGGAACTACCTTTGGTGCTGTTGTAAATGGCAGCACCGGCAGGGTATTCTTCAACGGTTCTACTTTTAACAGCGGGGTAGACATTACCAAGACCGCGAACGCAACTGATCTGAGCACGGGGGGAAATACCTTCAATGGCGCTGTTACCCTAACCAATACTTCCGCCAACCCATTCAGGCTTGGGGGCACAAACCCCGATATTTTTGGAAGCACCCTGGCGCTTACCGTGGGCGGAACAGGCGCGTTGGAGATTGCTTACACTGCTGCCGGCACACAATTGAACCATAACGTTACTGTTACTTATAATTCAACCGCACTCATTTCTGTCGGGGCTAATGGAGGCAGTGCCACATTGGCCGATGGGCGCACCCTTTCTGTAGCAGGTTTTGGCGGTGCCGGATGTGGAAACCTTACATTGGCACGCCTTACCCAAGTGGGCGGCACGGCTCAAAGCATTACCCTGGCGGGCAATAACACTGCTACACTTACACTGGGACCAGGGTCCACGTTCAATGCCGCCCTAACGGCCACTACTCCATCCATCATTTTCAACGCCAGCAGTTTTCAGGCGGTTACAGTTACCAAAACCGGAACAATCACCGACAATTCGCGCGGAGGAAATATTTTCAACGGGCTGTTCACCCTGAACAACCAGGGTGGCGACTTTGTAACAGGCAGCAACGCGGCCGATGCCGGTGATACCTGGATGACCGGAGCGGTCTTCAACAATTCGGGGGGCTATCGCATTCGAATTGGTGAGGATAATGCGGGTAATCTATTTAATGGCAACGTAACCTTTAACAACACCAGCATAACCGACATCCAAAACCGGATTCAAATTGCTCGCTTTGGAACAGCCGAGGTAACCTTCAACGGCACTGTAACCTTTGATAACGGAGGCAACGGCAGCGATGTACACATCAGCTATGCTGCCGGCAGCAGCACCACATTCAACGGCCCTGTACTGTTTCATTCTAACGCCTCTAACGGAGCGCAGTTTTGGGTTGGTCAGGATGGAAACGTATCCTTTGGATCGGATGTAACGGTAACCAGTTCAACAGATGGTGTGATCTTCGGAAACAACAGCGGGCTTGTGAATATGGCAGCAGGCAGCACCGTTATCATCGGAGGAGCCGGCTTCAGCGCAGGCGAGCTTCGCTTCAGAAATTTTACACAAGCCGGTGCGGCTCCACTCTCTCTCCCGCTAACGGGCACCGCTATTCTCCGCTTCGCAAACGCCAACATTGGTGGTGCCGTTACGGGCGCAGCAAGCCAGCTTTTCATGTCGGCCACCACTTTTCAGAGCAGCGTAACGCTCGAAAAAACAGGTGCTACTGACAATTCAAGTTCGGGCAACACATTTAACGGCCCCGCCACCATCACCAACAGCGGCACAGCGGAGATATTCATGGGCAATGGTGCGGCCGACACATTCAATGGCGCGGCCGTATTCAACAACTCAGGCAGCTATCGAATTCGCCTGGCCTATAATCACGATGGGCAAACCACCACATTTGCCAATGGGCTTACACTGAATTCGAATAAAACAGGAGGAGCAGACACGTGGTCTTTTCTTGTAGGCGATTTTAATAACAGCAACATCACCATCAATGGCAACCTGGTGATCAATTGTGGTGGTACGCTGCGGAGCGACCACCGCTTTATGAACGGCACCGGCACGTTAACGCTCAACGGGGATCTCATCATCAACAACACCAACACCCATGCATCTACCACCATTACAATGGGCGCAAATGGTACTTCGGTTTACAACGGTAACATCACGCTTACCAACACGGGGGGCTCGAGTGGGATAACCTTCAACAGCGGCATCACAGCCTCTTCGGTGCAAAGCACGGGCAATCTCTCCATTGTATCGGGTTTTGATTCGGGAAACCTGAATGTACACCGATTCACCCAACTGGGCGGTGCTTCCGTTAACCTCGACCTGGGCGGTACCACTACCCTATTGAGGGTTGGGCCCTCCACGGCATTTAGCGGCAACATAGACCTTAGAGCACCCCGAATATTTCTGGACGGAGTTACCGTTAGCGGCACCGCTTACATCGAAAAGAAAGGAGCCAACAACGACACAGGAGCAGGCAATAACGTATTTTTATCCACTGCCACTATTGTGAACAATGGAACCGGCCAGTTGCGCACCAACGGCAACAATTCTTTCGGTGGCACAACCACCATTACCAATAACTCCACAGCCGATGTACTGCTTGAATTGACATCCGGCAGTACGTATAACGGGGCTGTTACCTTTAACAACACCAACTCCTCTAACCTGCGCGTGGCATACGCAGGAAACACCCATTTCAACAACAATATTATTGTAAACAGCACGGCCGGCACCGGCATCATCTTTTGCGAATTAGGTGGTGCCACTGCCACCCTGGCAGACGGATTTACGGTATCAATCGGAGGCTCCGGCTTTTCGGCCGGAACATTAACGCTTCAGCGCTTTACGCAACTTGGCGCCACCCCACAAGTCCTCACGGCTTTCTCGGGCACAACAGCGCTCACAGTGGGGCCTTCGTCCGCTTTTGGGGGCAACGTAACCTTTACGGCACCCCGGCTTCAATTAAACGGCTGTAACTACAGCGGCACGGTAACTTTACAAAAAACCGGAGGGGGGGATGACGTCAGCAGTGGCGGCAATGTCTTTTCGGGTGTAACCAACATAACCAATTCGGGTACCGGTTACCTGTTACTTGGCAATGGTAGCCGTGATGAGTTTTTAAGCGCAACAACCTTCCACAACACGGGCGGCTACCGCATCTATTTCGCCCACAACCACCCAGGGCAAACCACTACATTTGCCAGCGACTTAACGCTGAACACAAACAAAACCAGTGGTACGGATCCTTGGTCGTACTTAGTTGCGGAGAATGGAACTTCGGCCATCAGCGTGGCTGGAAATCTCGTCATCAACTGTTTGGGCTCCATTGAAAGTGACCACCGTTTCCTGAGTGGTACCGGATCGATTGCCAGCTTTGGGGGAACGGTGGACATCAATATCACCAACACAAGCGCAGGTACGGCTGTGATCATGGGTGAGAACGGTACTACTACCTACAACAACAACATTTCCATCACTAATTCAGGTGGCTCCTCCGGGGTTACCTTCAACAACGGCACCACAGCCAGTTCGATACTAACCAATGGGGCGATCAGCGCCACCACCTTTACCAGCGGTTCGCTCAACCTATACCGTTTTACACAAACCGGTGCGTTCGCCAATAACCTGACTTTGTCGGGGGGTGCCATCTTGCGGGTGGGCCCCAACTCCTCATTTGATGGGCCGGTGAATTTTGTGGCACCACGCCTGCTACTCAATGGTGCTACCTACAACAACACCACCTACCTGGAAAAAAACGGTACTGGAGATGACAACGGAGCAGGAGGGAATATCTTCAATGGCACCACAACCCTGGTGGCCAGCGGCAGCGGCTACCTGCTAACGGCCAATACCACGGCCGATGTATTCAACGGTCCACTCACCCTGACAAACTCGGGGAGCAACTTTATCTACCTGGCACACAATGTTGCGGGAAATCAATTCAACAATGACATCACGTTGAACAATACAGGAAGCGCACTAGGGATTGTTTTTGCAAATAACACTACCGGTGCGGCCACTTTTACTGGAGGCACTCTGTTGGTTGGCGGCAGCGGATTTTCTACGGGTGACTTGCGGCTAAGGAGGTTCACACAGTCTGGTCCAACCGCACAATCACTCACACTCACGGGTTCTGCCCGTCTTTGGATAGGACCTAACTCGCAGTTTGATGGTGATGTCAACTTTGTTTCACCCCAATTGCTACTTAATGGCGCAACGTACAACGGCACGGCCCGTCTTGAAAAAAGCGGTGCAAGCCCCAGCGGAGCCAACGATGGCACCGGTGGCAATGTCTTCAATCAAGAAGCTACCATTGTCAACTCCGGAAGCGCATACCTGCTTACAGGTCTCACATCGCCTGATATTTTTAATGGACGCTTGATTATCACCAACTCCGGGTCGTCTACCATCCGAATGGCCGACACCTCGCCTGGCAATGCATTTAACGGCAACATTGAGCTTAACTCTACCTTTGGTGGCGGTATCTATTTCGGAAACGGGGGTGGTACTTCCACTTTAGCAGATACCAGAACGATCGGGGTCGGCACATCGGGTGTGATCAGCGGAGACATCCGGCTGATCCGATTTACACAAGTGGGTAGTGCGGCCCAAACGCTCAACCTCACCGGAATTGCCATCCTCACTCTGGGCCCATCCTCCGTATTTAACGGAGATGTTGACTTTAGGGCACCCCAAATACTCTTGAATGGCACGCGGTTCGAAGGCATAACCTACATTGAAAAAAATGGCGCAAATAATAATACTGGTAACGGTGGCAACATCTTCCAGGGCGCCACTACCCTGGTTAATGCTGGCAGCGGTTACCTGCTTACTGCCAATTCAGCAGCCGATGTGTTCAACGGCTCTCTTACAGTAACCAATACAGGGTCGAGCATTATTTACTTGGCGCACAACGTGCCCGGCAACGAGTTCAACGGAAACATCACTTTCAACTCTACGTTGGGAAGCGGTGGGGTTTATTTTGCCAACAATTCTACAGGCAACGCCACCCTTGGTACGGGAGCCTCTCTACTGGTGGGCGGTCTGGGCTATAGCAGCGGTGAACTTCGCTTCCGTAGATTCACGCAAACAGGCTCGGCTCCGCAAACACTGCTGCTAACCGGCACTGCCTTGTTGCGCGTAGGTCCTGCCACTACCTTCAATGGCACCATCGATTTCCGGGCACCACAGTTTGCATTGGATGGCACCACCTTTAATGGCACTACCTACCTCGAGAAAACCGGGGCCACCAACAACGACAGCAATGGCGGCAACATTTTCAACGGGCCCACCACTATCGCCAACTCAGGTGCTGGCTGGTTCAGATTCGCTGTCACAGCGCTTGACACCTTCAATGGCGATCTCACGCTCAACAACACAGGTTCTTCCAGCATCCGCATGGCCGACAATGTTGCGGGCACCGTGTTCAATGGGAACGTTATTGTGAACTCTACATCGGGAGGAGGAATTTTCTTCAGCGAAAGCGGAGGAGGCACGGCTACACTTGCCAGCGGAAGGACGATTTCGGTAGGAGGCCTCGGCTTTAGTTTGGGTGAACTACGCCTGAGGCGCTTTACGCAAAGCGGTACAGCTGCCCAGACATTGGTATTTACCGGAACTGCCGGCATCACCCTCGGTCCCGGCATAACCTTTAATGGACCGGTGAATTTCTCGGCTCCACAACTCATCATCAACGCGGGAACGTATAACAATACCGCATCCCTTACCAAAACAGGGGCTAGCAACAATGGCGGCACGGGGGCTTGTCTGTTCGAATCGACCACAATCATCAGCAACAGCGGTTCCGGGTACCTTCGTACCGATGGAGGGCATACATTCAATGGCACTACACAACTGACATGCGCTGGGTCCAACTACCTGTTGCTGGAATTGACAACCGGCAGCACCTACAACGGGGCCCTGTCGATCACCAATTCAGGCAGTTCGAATGTGCGTGTGGCCTACCAAGGCAACACCGCTTTCAATAATAACATCGAGGTAAACAGCACCGGTGGAAGTGGCATTTATTTTGGTGAAGCCGGTGGATCCAGCTCTACATTAGCCAGTGGGCGCACCATTACCGTAGGCGGCACCGGATTTTCAGGAGGAGAATTGCGGCTGCAGCGATTTACCCAATTGGGTACTACCGCGCAAAGCCTTACACTAACGGGCGCTGCTATCTTCCGAAGTGGTGTTTCTTCCCTCTGGAATGGAAACTTAACGGTAGCTGCTCCGCGGATTTTCCTCGATGGCGTTACCCTTAATGGGGCTAACAACCAGATTAACAAAACAGGAGCCTCTACCGACAGCAGCAATGGCGGCAATACTTTTGGAGGTAATACTACCTTTAGTAATACCGGAACTGGCATATTTCGCTTCGCCAATGGGGCAGCCGATGACTTCACAGGCCATGTTGTCTTCAACCAGGCAAGCGGCACCATTCAGCCTGCTTACAATTTTACCAGCACATTCCGGGGCAACATCTCGGTAGATGGTGCTACTTCTATTACATTTGGGGCAAACAACGGAACGCTATCATTTGCCGACAATGCCAACCAAACCGTAAATCGGCTTGGTGCCGCATCGCCCACATTCAGAAGGCTTTTGATAAATAAGACAGGCGGCAGTGTTACCCTGAACACCGATGTCACCATCTCAACTTCAGCCACCTTTACAGCGGGAGTGCTCAACACCACGGCCTCCAACGTTATCAACTTTGCTGACAACGCCACTGTATCGGGGGGTAGCAACGCCAGCTACGTAGACGGACCCGTACGAAAAACCGGCAACGATGCCTTTACTTTCCCCACGGGCGACAATGGCATCTATAGAGCCATTGCAATATCTGCTCCCTCGGTTGTTACCAATGCGTTTACGGCAGAATACTTCTTTGCACCACAGGCCTTTGGCTCCACGCTGGCCAGCCCCCTGCTGATTGTGAGCGGATGCGAATACTGGACGCTTGATCGTAACGCTGGCACATCGAGTGTGGCAGTTACCATCGGTTGGAATTCGTCTGATTGTACCGGGGCCTACGTGGGCGACCTGGCGACACTGCGGGTAGTAAGATTTGATGGCAGCCAGTGGGTAGATCATGGCAATGCAGGCACCACCGGAACGGTCGCCACGGGTACCATCACCTCTAATGCCATTTCAGCATTCAGCCCCATTGCGCTTGGCACCACTTCATTGGCGAATCCGTTGCCCATTGAATTATTGTCGTTCACAGCTTCGCGGATATCAAATAATGTGAGGTTACAGTGGACAACCGCTTCAGAAATTAACAACGATTACTTCGAAGTGCAGCGTTCGGCAGACGGAATTGAGTTTGAAACGCTTACTACACAAAAGGGGGCAGGAACCTCCAGCGAGCGGATGGAATACAAATTCGATGATACTGCACCTATTACCGGCACAGCCTACTACCGGTTAAAGCAAGTGGATTTCGATGGGTCAAGTTCTTATTCTTCGGTTGTATCAATTCTTTTTGAAACTACCTATCAACTAACTGTTTGGCCAAACCCCGCGGTAAAAAATGAAACAGTGTTTCTGAGTCAAAAAGGAAATTTTGCTTTGATCAACTCGCAGGGCGTGGTGGTTAGACAGGTAACGAATACCGATCATGTAGATTTAGCCGATGTGCCCACCGGTGTGTACATCATTAAGTCGGAAGGTGGTGTAACGAGGCGATTGGTGATTCACTGATCGATAACGAATTCAAAGGTCTGGTCTTGAAACGCAAAAGTTTCCAGATTGTACACCCTTTCCGTAAACAATACCCGGTTGTTTCTATCGATCAGAATAACAGTAGAACAACGCGAACCGTAGTTATGGGTTTTGATGAACATGGAGGACAGGGCGCGCTCACGCTCAAGCCCGATACCCGTGTCTGGCAATTGCTCGTCAGAGGCCCGCTGCTCGTCATAAAGCAAATCGAAAAGGGTCTGGGGTTCAATGCGGTCGTGCGCCAGCGCGGCCTTCATTTTCTCTTTCCCGCGTTGCACCTTGGGCCATGGTGTTTCCAGCAGGTGATTACTCAGCCCATATAAGCCGCTGGTAAGTTTTTGCGCTCCCGATGCGTAGTTGGACAGGTACCACAGCGCATCGGGTGTGCCAGCCAGCAAGTTGAACCCATTGTATCGGGTAGATATGGGCGCAATGGCACGCATGTATTCTTCAGCCGAAAGGCCGTTCTCCAAAAAATCGGACACGAGTTGGCCGCGCGAAGGCGCAGACGGGTTAATATGTTTCGGATCGCGGTAGTTAGTGAGCAGGCTGATCTTGCCACCTGTGGTGATGCCCAACCAGGTGCCCTGCGCCTCCAGATCGCGACCGGCCAAAATATGGGGCTTATCGGACCAAAAGGAAGCCGGTGCTGTTTTGCGATGGTAGAATTCATCGCGGTTAGCCGCCACCACCAGTTTGTAGGTAGGGTGGTTGTTAATGGAGAAGAAGATGAGGCACATGGGTGTATAGTGTAACCCTATCGCCCGTAAAAATAGTTCTTGAGGTGCAATTCTGTTGAAAAAGAAAAAGTCGTGCCCGACCTTCTGCCAACCGGACCATTTCACCTTCCTCAAACCTTATGATATCCATCGAGATGGCCGCCCCTTGCACCAATGGTAGCCAGGAGAACAAAAGTACCCCATCAGGCAAATAATTTCAGGCGCATCGTGTTAAAATAACTCAAGTTGACTTGGCAATAACTGAAAAGATTTACGATGGTAGGGTGTTAAGCCCAGACTTCTTATGCCATAGCGGTGCTCTTCGGTAGGGTAACCTACGTTGGTGTTCCATCCGTAGCCCGGGTACTGCACCGCCAGTTTCTGCATCAGCTCATCGCGGTAGGTTTTGGCCAGCACAGAGGCAGCCGCTATGGATAGGTAAACACCATCGCCTTTAATGATGCACTCGAAAGGTAAATCGCCATAAGGCTTAAACCGGTTGCCATCCACCAGCACCATTTGCGGGCGTATGCGCAACTGATCCAAGGCCAGGTGCATGGCCTTAAAGGAAGCATTCAGAATGTTGATTTGATCGATCTCTTCGCTGCTCACTTCTGCAATGGCCCACGCCAAAGCATCGCGCTCAATGTCGGCCTTCAGGCTGTCGCGCTCCTCTTTCGATAACTGCTTGGAGTCGTTCAGCAGCTCATGTTGATACTGCTTCGGCAAAATAACGGCTGCTGCCACCACCGGGCCCGCCAAACATCCGCGACCTACCTCATCGCAACCGGCCTCTACTAAATCTGTTGTGAAAGACGAAAGCAACATCTAACCCAAAAATCAAGATTCAGCCGTCAAAATTCAAGAAGGCTCCACGCAATTGTCGATTAAATTTTGAATCTTGGACGCCAAAGATTTTTTTCTATGAAGAATCCGTGGCACACGCTATCGGCACAAGAAAAGTATGATAATCCGTGGATCAATGTAACCGAATACCAGGTGCTGAACCCGGCTGGCAAACCGGGCATCTACGGCAAAGTGCATTTCAAGAACAAAGCCATAGGTATTGTGCCGCTGGATGCACACGGCAACACCTGGCTGGTGGGCCAATGGCGCTTTACACTCAACAGTTGGAGCTGGGAGATTCCCGAAGGTGGTGGGCCATTGCACACCGAACCCCTTACTTCGGCACAACGCGAGCTCAAAGAAGAAACAGGCCTGGAGGCAGCAAAGTGAACATTGATACAGCGCACACACTTGTCGAATTCGGTGAGCGATGAAGAAGGTTTTATTTTTCTGGCTGAAGGTTTAACCGAAGGCGACAAACAATTGGAAGATACGGAAGCCGATATGCAGGTGAAAAAAATTTCTTTTACCGAAGCCCTTCACCTGGTGCAACGGGGCGAAATTACCGACAGCCTCAGTGTGATGGGGCTGCTGAAGGTAGCCTTCATGAAAGGATACCCGCTACCGCTCTGAGTTCAACTACACGCTGAACCCTTTATTGTGACATCACTTCACACCTACCGCGCAGATATTCGCCAAAGCTTCTTGCTTGCCTACCCTGTTATGTTAAGCCAACTGGGGCATGTGATGATGGGCGTGGCCGACAATGTGATGGTAGGCCATGTGGGCGCTACTGAATTGGCGGCAGCCGGTCTTGCGAACGTAGCCTTCAACATGCTACTGCTGTTTGGCATTGGAGTGTCGTACGCCATTACACCGCTGGTAGCAGCGGCAGATGCCGAAAAGAACGACCTGCAGGTAGTTGAAACGTTGCGCCACGGACTGGCTATCAACATCAGCACCAGCCTGGTACTTTGTGTGGTGGTGTTCTTTGGCAAAAATATTCTATACTATATCAACCAGCCGCCCGAGGTAGTGGCGCTGGCCATTCCCTATCTTGAAATCATCACCTTTTCAATTATACCGGTGATGGTCTTTCAGTCTTTCCGACAGTTTTCGGAGGGCTTGTCGAACACGTGGGTACCCATGGTGGTGGTGTTATGCTGCAACCTATTGAACATTGGCCTCAACTATTTGCTGATCTATGGACACGCGGGGTTTCCCACCATGGGGTTGAACGGTGCCGGCTGGGCAACATTTACATCCAGGGTAGCGATGGCGCTGGGGCTAGCCGCCTTTGTTTACGGGTATCGCTCATTCAGAAAATACCGCGCAGCCTTTGTGCCCGGCAACTATAGTCGCAAACTTTTTAACAAGATGTTGCATTTGGGCATACCAGCCGGGGTGCAGTTTATTTTCGAGGTGGCCGCTTTCGATTTTTCGCTGGTGATGATGGGCTGGCTCGGCACGCAGGCATTGGCCGCCCACCAGATTGCCATTAACCTGGCCACCATCAGCTACATGACCACCTCTGGCCTGGCCGCAGCAGCCACCATACGCGTGAGCCAAGAGCTGGGCCGCGGCAACAGGCAATCGATGCAACGGGCTGCCTATGTATTGCTGGGCATGGCCCTCGCGCTGATGCTGCTGTGGGGCATCGTCTTTATTGCGGGTCATTCTTTTTTGCCGCGGTTGTACATCGCTGATCTGGCTGTGCTGGAAATTGCAGGGCCGATCATCATCATTGCCGGGTTATTTCAACTGAGCGATGGCATGCAGGTGGTGTGCATAGGTGCCCTGCGAGGCTTACAAGATGTAAAAGTGCCCTCGCTGCTCATCTTTGCCGCCTATTGGATCATCGGGTTGCCGCTGGGCTATGTGCTGGGCTTTCAACTGCATTGGGGGGCACCCGGCATCTGGACGGGTCTATTGATCGGGCTTACCCTTACGGCCCTCGCCATGCTGTGGCGCTTCCGTGCACTGAGCCAGCGCATTCCATTGACATCCGTGTGATTGAACCTAAAAATATTAGCGTGCCACAAAGCCAATCCCAAAACGGCTTTTAGGATTTTCTGAGCCCGATTGGGCTCTGAGCGAAAGGAGGCAGAGCACAGCCACGGCCACACCCACCACAATGAGCGAGTAGCGCCATTTGCTTGTCCTTTTCCGTTGTTGTACCGCTTTCACGATGCAAAGAAACGAAAGTGGTTACGCCCGGGACTAATCCAGGGCGTGTACAAAAGGTTAACACGTTAAAAAAATTGGACAAAAGCCCGCTTTCTGTCGCGTTTTTGGCTCCACGCCCGGTTTACTCGGCCACCACGGGGTCGTTTTCGATGTTGAACATGAAATCGAACAGGGCTTCTTCTTTAGCCAGGTTGAGCTTTTTGCGCAACCGGTAGCGGGCTGTTTTCACGCTATCGGGCGAAATGCCAAGAATTTTAGCCGACTCCTTCATGTTCATGTTCAGCTTCAGCAGGGCACACAGCTTCAGATCGTTGCCGGTAAGGTCGGGGAAGCGCAGCTTCAGCTGGTCGAAGAAATCGGGATGTACCTTCTCGAAGTGTCTCCTAAAGTCCTCCCACTCCTTGTCTACCTGGTAGTTCGAGTCGATGATCTTGTTGATTTCAACGATCTTTTTCGATACTTCATGGGCGGGTGTTTCTTTAAGAGTACTCAGGGTTTCCTTCATCTCCTCCATCAGCTTGCTCTTTTGTATGAAGTTCACCGTATACGAAGTAAGCTCGCGGTTCTTGTAGTCCAGTTCCTTCTTCAATTCTTCTTCGCGCAACTGGGCATTTACAATCTCGGCCCGGGCCAGCGCCTGCTGTGCTTCAAAATACATTTTGTCTTGCCTCTGCTTTTGCGAAAACCATAACCATCCCATGGCAATGAAAGCAACCAACACCGCAATCAGGGCAATGGAAATGACTTGTCGCAGGTTCTGGTATTCGCGCTCGCTCTCCAGCCTTTCTATCTCCTGCTCCTTCTTCTCTACCTGGTATTTGGTTTCCAGTTCTGCAATTTGTTTGCTTTTGGCTTCGTTGAAGAGGCTGTCGTTCAATTCCGTCTTCTTTACATGCCACTCCAAGGCTTTGTCGAACTGGCCCAGTTCGCGATACAATGTGGCGTAGGCATCGTACACCAATAACATGGGCTCGCGTGTTCCCATCTGCCCTACCAGCGTTTGGTTGTTGGCAATCAGGTTTTGGGCTTCACCAAACTTCTTTTGCATCATCAGCAAATCGGCTTTTGTATCCTGTGCCTGCACCAGCCCCAGCTTGTCGGACAGTTTGGTTTTTATTTCAATGGCACGGTCTACATAGTCAAGGGCTTTGGGTAAATCATTCAGCCATTTGTAAATCACACTCATGTTCTGGTAGGTAGCACTTATGCCATTGTCATCGCCCAGTTTCTTTTTGGATTCTAACGACAGTTCATAGTACCGTAGCGCTTCTTTCAGGTCGCCTTTCTCGCGCAGTATCAAGCCTGCATTGTTGGCGGCCCTGCCTGAAATATTTTGGGCCCCTGCCTCATCGGCTACGCGCATCGCATCTTTGTAATAATCCAACGCCTTGTCGAAGTCTTTTAAATCGTGGTAGACCAGGCCTATGTTGTTGTACACATTGGCCAAGCGCACTTTGTTGTTCAACTCCTCGGCCACGCGCAGGGCATCGAGAAAAATCTCCAACGCCTGTTGGTAGCTGCTTTGATGGTAATACCCAAGCGCCAGGCCATTCGACAAGGCCCCATATAATTCTTTGATGGTTCGATTGTTCATATCCAACCGCTGCATCCGCTCCAGCCCCGCCTGGTTGGCTTCAATACCTTGCTGGTAATTGCCGCGTATGTCGTGTGCGATGCCCAGCACCTGGTAACCGTGCGCCACACCCCGATGAAAGTCGAGCCGATCGGCCAGTTCAATTGATTCGTTTGCCAACAACTCTGATTCGGCAGGCTGGGTGAACACCAACTCGTAGGCCAGCTTGTTCAGCACAGCCACCCGGTTGGTATCTTTTTTCTGAAGCGTTGCCAGTACCTGGCGCAGGCTGTCTGCCTTTTGCTGGGCACAAAGTGGATGAAACGTAAGCAACACACCCGCCAGCGCGAGTTTGATCCAGTGCGTCATAGATGGTTGGGTAAGTTCAATGCATTACAAAATTCTGCACGTGGGGTTTAGGCAAAAGCCGAAGAAGTGCCCAAACCGTTAGAAATCGCCAAATCTATTTTTGGAGGGCTTACCAAAACAATTGGCTGGCGTAACTTTTTAGGTTAATTTTAAAATAACACTTGTTAGCCCATGCCCGAATCTGCCAAGCCCGTGCGCCAGTCGCAAACCACCATCACAGAATTGATGATTCCCTCCTACGCCAACTTTGGCGGAAAAATTCACGGAGGTATTTTGCTTTCGCTGATGGACAAGGTAGCCTATGCATGCGCCAGCAAACATGCCGGAAGTTATTGCGTAACGGTAACGGTAGACAGGGTTGAATTTCTGCAACCCGTGGAAGTGGGCGAGTTGGTATCGCTGCATGCTTCTGTGAATTATGTGGGCCGCACCTCGCTCATTGTTGGCATACGGGTTGAAGCGCTGAACGTTAAAACCGGAGAAGCAAAACACACCAACTCTTCGTTTTTTACCATGGTGGCCAAAGGCGATGATAACAAACCTACAATGGTACCCAGATTGATTTTGGAGAATAACGAAGACATCAAACGTTTCATCGAAGCCATGCGCATGAAAGAGATACGCGGTAAGGTGCGCGAAGAAATGGACGATGCCCGCAGCAGCATACATCTTGAACAAGCAGCCGAACTGCTAAAAAATGAACGCTGTGTGCTTGCCACCACATCTGTTTAGTGTTTCTACCGGTCATCAAAATTATCTCCCTTTGTGAATAGACTTCCCATAGATTTCCATTTATTCCTACACTCTTTATGAAAAACTTACTCGTATCGTGCCTCCTTCTGTTTGCTGTGTTGCAAAGCCATGGCCAGTTGATTCTTTCGCAACGCGACCAGGCCAAAGTGGTTGACGAACTATTGGAAGACCGGCTTCGGAATTTGCTGCCGCAGCTTATGCGCAGAGAAGGATTCGATATGTGGATCATCATTTCGCGCGAGTACAACGAAGACCCGGTAATACGCACGTTGTTGCCAGCCACCTGGCATGCAGCCAGAAGAACCACCATGCTCGTTGCTTTCGACCGTGGCACCGATAAAGAAATGGAATACCTGGCCGTGGCCCGCTACGATGTGGGCAAAGTTTTTAAACGCGCGTGGGACCCGGACGCCAACCCCGACCAGTGGGCCCAGTTGGGGAAAATCATCAGCGAACGCAATCCCAAAAAAATCGGCATCAACAAAGCACCCCATTACGGCCATGCCGATGGGCTTACGTCCAACGATTTTGATAACCTGATGCGCGTGCTTCCAAAAAACCTGCAGACAAAAGTTACTTCGGCAGAAAAGCTGGCCGTTAGCTGGCTGGAAACCCGAACGGAAAAAGAGATGGCCATCTACCCACATATTTGCCGCATTGCACACGAAATCATACAGGAAGGCTTTTCTGACCATGTGATTCAACCGGGAGTTACCACCACCGAGGATGTGGTGTGGTGGTACCGCGAGCGCATCAAAGAGCTGAAGTTAGATACATGGTTCCATCCTTCTGTTTCTGTACAGCGCAACGAACCCGATGCCATAACACTTAAGCGGCCACAGCCGTTGGTCATTCTTCCGGGCGATTTTCTGCATGTGGATTTTGGTATTACCTACCTGCGCTTAAATACCGACACCCAGCAGCACGCCTACGTATTGAAGGCGGGCGAAACCGAAGCACCTGTATTTCTTCGTGAAGCTTTTAAGAAAGGAAACCGGTTACAAGATATACTCACCAACAACTTCAAAGAAGGCCGCACCGGCAACGATATACTGAAAGCCAGCCGAGAGCAGGCCCTTGCAGAAGGCATTACTCCTTCCATTTACACGCACCCAATTGGTTTTCATGGTCACGCGGCAGGCACCACCATTGGCATGTGGGATATGCAGGGCGGTGTGCCCCACACTGGCGACTATCCGTTGCATTACAACACAGCCTATTCCATTGAGTTGAATTGCACGGTGAACATACCCGAGTGGAAGAAAGACATACGCATACAGTTGGAAGAAGATGGTTACTTTGATGAAACCGGCTTTCGCTACATTGACGGCAGGCAAAAAGAAATCATCCTGATTCCGAAGAATAGCGGGATAAACAGGCAATGAAAATCCGGGGCACCATGGCTATAGTTGAATTGTTGAATTATCTTTGACCAGAGAAGTTAGCAGGATTGTCCTGAATTTTAATGGTCAACATTGTACCAGAAAAAGGGATCAGGCTTCCCGTCATCTTCGTTAGGCGATAGCCTTTAAATTGATCTTACCCTGGCAACCCAAGGCAGAAAAGGTTTCAAAAGAATAGATTACCTTCGCAGTTTTTCATTGTAAATGGCACCATTTCGCGCGCTCCATACCACCTACAGCGCCATTGTATTTTGCATTCTATTCTTTTTCTTTTTCTGGCCGCTGCTCATCCCCATCATTTTCCCTTCCCAGTTCCATTTAGTGGGTATCATTAATCGGTGGTGGGCACGTTTGTTTTTTACCCTTTCCTTTCTGCCGTTTCGGGTAGAGCTGCGCGCCAACCTCGATCCTAAAGCGCAATACATCTTTTGTCCCAATCATTTTTCCTACCTCGATATACCCACCATGGGACTCAATCCACACAACACCATCTTTGTAGGCAAAAACGACATGGAACGTGTGCCCCTTTTCGGGTTTATGTACCGTAAGCTGCACATCACGGTAGACCGCTCGCGCCTAAAAAGCAAGTTCAATACCCTGTTACAGTCGTTGAAAGCATTAGATGAAGGTAAGAGCCTGGTTATTTACCCGGAGGGCGGCATCGTAACCCACCACCCGCCACAGATGGCGCGCTTTAAAGACGGTGCTTTTCGTGCTGCCATTGAAAAACAAATAGCCATTGTGCCCGTTACCATTCCTGATAATTGGATAATTTTGCCAGACAAGAAAAAGTTGAGATTGGTTTTTGGAACGGTGAGTGTAATTTTTCACGAACCCATTGAAACGAAGGGCCTGGGCATGGAACATATGGACTTACTCAAGCACCAGGTTTTTGAAGTGATACAAACTGAATTGAACAAGCACCATGAACATAGACCAACAAACGCTGCACAAGATAGCCCACCTGGCCAGGTTGGAAGTAAAGCCTGAAGACGAAAGCAAATTACTGAAAGAGATGACAGCCGTAGTTTCGTTTGTAGAAAAACTCAATGAGGTAAATACAGACGGAGTAGAGCCGCTTACTACCATGAGTCACGAAATCAATTCTTTGCGTGAAGATGAAGTGAAACAACATCTGCCGCACGAAGAGGCGCTGCGCAACGCCCCTAAGAAAAATGAAGACTTCTTTCTGGTGCCAAAAGTGCTGGAATAACAAGTCGGAAATTTACACCTCATGCTGAATAAAGGTTTTTATTTCTGGAGTGACTGGTCCCCAGCCAACCGTTATTTACTGCTGGCCTTGGGATTCATGTTCTCATGTGCTTTTGCAAGCTTTTGGTTTTTCTACATTCCTTCGCCAGCCCCGGCCATCACCCCCCAACTCATCCAAGAGGTGGAGTTGATGGAAATACCCGCACACCGGTTTCAGAAAGGAATTATTGAATTAGCCATACCCGGCAACAACTATGTGCTTTTCGAACGATGGTTGGGTAGCCCTTTGCAGGTTCCGGTATGGAGTGGGTACGTCTACTTTCTCTTCCTGCTTGCCACACTCGTGGTATTCCCCGCAGTATTTACCACGTTGGGTCGCTTCTACTATCTCATCTGCACAGGTTTACTGATTCTGTTTATTGTGGGCCTGAGGCTGGAAACACTTTTGCTGTTCGGCAATACCACCAAGTTGTTCACCATCGTAACGCTTACGGTATATGTGCTCACCGGCTTTTACATTCATTACTTCGCCAGGTGGCTTACGTTCGCAACCAGGCTGGTAATTTTTGGAATTATTTCGTTGCTGTTCGGTGCTGTTGTTTTCTTATTCTCTAAAGCAGATTTGCCCGCACTGCAGTTGGCAGTGAATGGATTGCCTGCCGGTATGGTGCTAACGGTGCTATTAGCGCTTATGGTTGCGCACGAAATTCCGGCTTCATTCATTTACATTGTGACGCAAGGTGCGCGCACTAGCAAAAGCCTCAATCATTTTCTCATTATCAGTGTAATCTACCTGGTTAACCTCGGACTGGCCTACGCCATCAAGTTCCGTTTCATCGAAACATCCATTCTATCCGTAGATCTTTTTCTGCTTTTTTCCACCTCCGTTATACTGGGGCTATGGGGTCTTCGGCAGCGGCAAAAACAGTTCGAGTCCATTCTTGAAATAGAACCGTACGGCATCCTTGCCTATGTTACGCTCAGCGCGTTGTCTTTTTCCGCATTGTCGTGGCTTTTCCACAGTGCCAACGATGCTGCAACCGATGCCTTGGCCGATGTGGTTATTTTCAGCCACCTGGGCTATGGACTGATCTTTATTTTGTATGTCATCTCCAACTTCATTGGCATGCTGGCCAAAAACATGGCGGTATACAAAGTATTGTACAATCCCACCAACATGCCGTATTTCACTTTCAGGCTGGGGGGATTAATAGCAACGCTTGCCTTTGTTTTTTATAACGAATGGGAAGTGCCCGTGCAGAATGTAATGGCCGGCTACTACAATGCCGTGGGCGACTTACACCTGACTTCGGGCCAAACCGAACTCGCGAAAGCATTTTACCAACGAAGTGGCCGCTTTGGTTATGGTAACCACCATGGCCATTATGCCCTGGCAAACATAGAAGGCGCGCTGATGAACACGGCCATGGAGCGAACCTACTATGAGAGAGCTTCGCTGCGCAGGCCCACACCCATGTCGGTTCTAAACTGGGCGCAAACCTACCAAACCGAACAGAACAACCTGCAAGCCCTGTTTACCCTGAAGGATGCCCTGGCCCTGCAACCCGATGAGCCGATGATTCAAAATACCATTGGCTATTTGTTCATGAAAGGTGGCGCTCCCGATTCAGCGCTGGTCTACTTTCAACATGGATCGAAAAGCAAAAATATTCCGATAGCCCAATCGAACCTGATGGGGCTGAGTGTCTTCAAAAATATTCCGATGCCAGTGGATACTCTCTCGCATAGGGAACTAAAAAACTACACCACCTTTCGCAGCAATCTGCAGGCTCATATAAACCTTTATCAAAAACAAAATACGCTTGCTTTTACACTTCCGGCAGATACGGTGTTAACCCGCTCGGAGGCAGCGTATATTAATAACTACATTGTGGGTCAGCCTGCCCGCCTCGACACAACTACGCTCAACGCAATTGAACAATTGGCCAGACGACCTGCCAATTCGGGACAACGCGAAGCGTTGCTATTTGCTGTAGCCCTGGCTCTTTACGAAAAAGGCGAAATACAAAGAGCTTACCGCCTTCTGGAAGAGGTAACCATCAACAGTAGCACGCCAGGTAAGTACAACAACGTGCTTACACTTTGGACGCTGCAACAAAACGAAGCAACCCGGGCACTGGGTTATGCCGATTTTGCCATTCAGCAAGACTATACCCCTGCCCGCCTTACCCGTGCAGTGGTTCTTACAGAGGCAGGTAACCTCAACGAAGCTATTGCCGCCTGGGACAGTGTGCTTCATACAACGGATACCCTTAACGTATCGCTGGCATCGCGGATGAAAAACGTACTTACGTGGCCCGCCAACTGGCGGCTGACATTGCCAGACGAGGATAAGTACATTTTTGGCCGCTACCGCATTCCTTTAACGGATTCTTTGGCCTTTGACGAACTGACACAGGCTATTGAGAACACAGACCTGCGCGCGCGCGCATGGCTTGAACGCAGTGAAGCCTTGTTTGCCAAAGGCCGAACCAAAGAAGCCATCCATTACTTTAAAAAAATGGCAGGCCTGGCATTGGGCGACAAACGCGTTTACGACCGGCTGCGGCTACATGAGCTCATGCTCTTGGCCGAAGAGAAAAACTTTACGCTCCTGGAAGAACGCATCAGTAAGCTGGCAGACCTGCCCATCCCGCCCGGCCACAAAGCCTACTTCGGGGGGCTGCTGGCTGAAAACAAGGGAGACACAATAAGTGCCAGCCAACACTATCGGTGGTTACTTCGTTCTAATCCGTTTTTTGAAGAAGGTATAGTGGCCGCGGCCACCTTCCTTGCCAGGCAAAATGCCGATGGCATGGAAGCCTACCATGCGCTGGCCGAGGCGCTGCAGTATCATCCTTCGGGAGTGAAGGTGAGAAAAGCCTATTGCCTGGAGGCCGTTCGTACTGGCTTTACCAGCTTTGCCGAAACTGCGTTAGAAGATTTGAAGCCGTGGGTAACCACCGCAGAATGGAATGCCTTTGCGGAACAACTGCGTGCATCCATTGCGCAGGCGGAAGATCCGGAATAGCGTTCCGTCCACATGCTTCAAAGGCAAGAAGTTACTGCCCGCAGGCGGCCCTGCTTTCAAAATAATCGTTAGTTTTGCGATCATTTTTTAACACCATGGAACTGAAGAAAGTACCCCTGAACGACATACACGAAAAGCTGGGCGCCAAGATGGTGCCTTTTGCGGGTTATAACATGCCCGTGCGCTACTCTTCCGATATAGAAGAGCACATGGCCGTACGCAACAGCGTGGGCGTTTTCGATGTTTCGCACATGGGTGAGTTTAAAGTGGAAGGCCCGCATGCGCTCGATCTGCTGCAGCGCGTTACCACCAATGATGTAAGTAAACTGGTGAACGGACAAGCACAGTATTCTTGCCTGCCCAATGAAACAGGCGGCATCGTAGACGACCTTATTATTTACAAGGTAAAAGACAACGACTACCTGGTAGTTGTGAATGCATCCAACATTGAAAAGGACTGGAATTGGATCAGCAAGTTCAACACGCAGGGTGCCGTTATGAAAAATATTTCTGACGACATCTGCCTCTTTGCCGTTCAGGGGCCTAAAGCTGCCGCGGTATTGCAGCGCCTTACATCCGTAGATCTTTCAGCAATCAAATATTACCATTTCGCCATCAATACGTTTGCGGGCGAAAAAGACGTGGTGATCAGCAACACTGGTTATACGGGTGCGGGCGGATTTGAGATTTATGTAAACAAAAATGCCGCAGAAAAAGTGTGGAATGCCATTTTTGAAGCCGGAAAAACCGAAGACATTAAACCCATTGGCTTGGGCGCACGCGACACGTTACGTTTGGAAATGGGCTTTTGCCTGTACGGCAACGACATAGATGATACAACCTCTCCACTTGAAGCAGGCCTGGGCTGGATCACTAAATTCACCAAAACCTTTACCAACGCTGCCAACCTGAAGCAGCAAAAAGAAGAGGGCGTGAAAAGAAAACTGGTGGGCTTTAAGATGGTAGACAAGGGCATTCCAAGACACGACTACCCGATAAAAGATGCGCAAGGCAATTCCATCGGCAAGGTAACTTCCGGCACACAATCACCCATGCTCAACATGGGCATCGGCCTGGGGTATGTTACTGCCGAATTTGCCACCCCTGGCACAGAAATATTTATTGAAGTGCGCAACCGTAGCCTGAAAGCACAGGTAAGCAAATTGCCATTGATCGAAAAATAGGATGAAGACGATCGATGTTTGCCTCAGTCCGGACCTGATGCATCTGTATGATGTTTCTAACCGAACGGTAGTGGTGGTTGATATTCTGCGGGCCACCTCGTGCATGGTAACTGCTTTTGCTCATGGTGTGGATCACATCATACCCTTTGCCGATTTGGAGCAATGCCGCGCCATGAAGAGCCACGGCTACCTTACCTCAGGCGAACGCAACGGTGAAAAAGTAAGCGGCTTTGATAAGGGAAACTCCCCCTTCGAATACATGGGCAACCAGGTGCGGGGCCAAAAAATCGCCTTCACTACCACCAATGGCACACAGGCCATCGAGAAATCAAAGGGTGCGCGTGAGATTGTGATTGGCTCTTTTCTGAATCTGAATACGGTGGCCAAACATCTTTTGCTGAACGAGAACAATATTTTGATTGTGTGTGCCGCGTGGAAGGGAAGGGTAAACCTGGAAGACACACTTTTTGCCGGTGCATTGGTTGAAAAATTGAAAGACTACCTGGGGCCCGACTGCGATGCTCCCCTGGCCGCGCAACACCTCTATAACCTGGCCAAAGACGACATGGTGAAGTTCCTCAGCAATTCTTCGCACGTAAAGCGCTTGGGGAAATTACGCGTGGTAGAAGACATTCAATTTTGCCTTACGCCTGACCAGTTTCAGGTATTGCCCAGAATGAAGGGCGACAGGCTCGTTATCAACTAACTACTTCAACAGACCGCTTGTGTTTCCACCTGCGGTGACTCCACAGCCAATACGCGGGCACTTGTTGAATGTCGCGTTCCAGCATACGCGTTGTCATGATGGTGACTTCGCCCTCCTCCGTGCCTGCCGGATTTTCACACACCAGTTCCATTTCAAATTCATAGTGGCCTCTTTTTATCTTGTGGATGCGACCAAAAACCACAGGGTAGTTGTATCGCCTGGCGTACTTTTCGGTGCCCGTTAACACTGCCGTTTCCTGGTTGAGGAAATTCATCCAGAGTGGTGGTGCGTGTTGTGTAGGCGATTGGTCGATGGCAAAAATAGTGGCGGTTGGTTTGTCTTTGTCTGCCTCGAAAGACTCTTTTACTTTTCTATGGTGCACCAACTCCAATCCATATTTACTCCGCGTTGCCTGCATCTTTCGATCGAAATATTTATTGGAAAGTGGTTTGTAAATTCCTTTAGCCTGGTGTTTGATTGCTTCATCGATAGCTACGGCAAACAATTCCCAGTTATTGTAGTGGCCTCCGGCTATAATGATACTTCTCCCTTCGTTAAAAAATTGATTAGCCAGTTCCGGGTTTCGTATTTTCATACGCTGGTGTACTTGTTTGGCCGATATGGTGAATACCTTCAGGCTCTCCAAAATCAAGTCGCAGAAATGCCGGTAAAATTCCTTTTCTATGGGTATCCACTCTTGTTCGGTTTTATCCGGAAAACTCCTTCTGATGTTGCCGCGAATTACCTTTTTGCGATAGCGCGCCACATAATAAAAAAGTATGTACAAAACATCGGAAAAGAAATACAAAGCAGAGAAAGGCAGCCGCGATATAGGAAGGATAAATCCGTAATAAAATAATCGATTTATAATGTTCATGCAGTTACGTTCAAGGCCGACATTATTTCTTTTCGAATACCGTGCGGCCACCTACCACCGTGCGCAGCACACTAACTTCGTTGATTCGTGCGGGGTCAACGGAGGTGATGTCCTCTTCAAGCACTACAAAATCGGCCAATTTGCCTTGCATTAACGAACCTTTCCTGTTTTCCTCGTAAGAGGCATAGGCGCCATTTAATGTGTAAGCAACAAGAGCCTGTTCAACAGTTATTTTTTGGTGGGGCACCCAGCCCTCCGGGTTCTTGCCGTCCAAAGTTCTTCGGGTTACTGCCGCATAAATTCCTTCCAATGGTGTGGGTGGCGCCACAAACCAATCGCTTCCAAAGGCTACCATCGCGCCCGCATCCATCAAAGATTTAAAAGCGTAGGTTGTCTTTATTCTTTCTTTACCAATCAATTTTTCTGCCCACCGGCCATCGTCAATGGCGTGGTAAGGTTGCATACTGGCAATGATCTTCTGACTGGCGAATCGGCTGATATCGGCAGGGTGGATGTGCTGGGCATGTTCTATGCGGAACCTGCGATGGGAGCTACCATTTTCTTCCTCTACTTGTGCAAAGATGTTCAGCAATGTGCGGATAGCCCGGTCGCCAATGGCGTGCACCATCGGGTGCAGCCCCGCGCTATCGGCCGATTTGATCAACTGATACAGTTTGTCTTTTTCGGTAACCAAGAATCCGGAGTCATTTGGCGCATCGGAAAAGGGTTCCATGAAAGCGGCCGTGTGCGAACCGAGCGACCCATCCATAAATACCTTCACGGCACCAAAACGAAGCCAGTCGTCACCTTTACCGTTCGTTCTAATTTCGTCAGCCACCTCTTTCCACCGTTCAATGGACTGGCCCGCATAGATGCGGGTGATCAACCGGTTTTGCTGGCGGGCGCGCTTCAGCGCATCCCAGTAGCCACTCATGTTATGTACGGAAGTTACTCCCAGCGAGGCCACGTAGTTCATGGCAGCATCCAGCGCTGCATCTTCCTGCGCGGCCGAGGGAGCGGGCACCGCCTGATCGATGTAGGCCTGGGCATTGTCTTTAAATACCCCCGTTAGTGTACCTCGCTTGCGTACAATAGTTCCCCCAGGCACATCCTTTACTTTTTCGTTAATGCCTGCAGCGCGTAACGCGGCCGAATTGGCCAGGGCCATGTGGCCATCCAGTCGATTGATCCACACCGGGTGATTTTGGGTAACGCTATCTATCCAATCGCGTGTTGGCAACTCACCACCCCAATTTTCATGATCCCAGTCGCCACCGGTAATCCAGGTGCCATCAGGTTGGGTAGCTGCGTACGCTCTAATACGATTGATAAACTCTTGTGGAGTCTTTGCATCGCGTAACTGAACGGAAGAAAGCCGGAAGCCACCATCTACAAAATGAATGTGTGTATCGATAAATCCGGGTACAACCAGTCCCCCATCGGGGGCCGAAATTATTTCGGTATGCTCACCCTCGTAATTCACCATCTCATTTCTACTCCCAACCGCAATGATGGTGTCGCCTTGTATGGCCATGGCTTCGGCATAACCATGCAATGGATTGCCGGTCCATATCTTTCCATACACCACCATATCGGCCGGGGTTTCGGGGGTACATGCCACAAGAAATACCAGTGTCGTTAAAAGAAGGGTGTATCTCATTTTAACTTGGGGTTTTGCTGGTGGCGATTGATATCGCGTTGATTTTTCTTCTCCATGTTGCGATGAAACGCCTCGGTCAGGTTTACTCCCGTCTGGTTGGCCAGGCAGATCAACACCCACAATACATCGGCCATTTCATCGGCCAGGTCTTTACTCTTATCCGACTCTTTCTCTGATTGCTCTCCGTACCTGCGCGCCATGATGCGGGCCACTTCGCCCACTTCTTCAGTAAGTATGGCCATGTTGGTAAGTTCGTTGAAGTAGCGCACACCGGTGGTGTTGATCCATTGGTCCACTTTCTGCTGCGCTTGGTTAAGGGTTATTTCCATAGCTGTTTCTGTAGGTACCTAAATTATCAAAAAAAGAGCAGACGGGTAGATCTGCTCTTTTTACAATTGTTGTTAAGGCGTTTAAGCTGCCATCGGTCGTTGCCCAAGCTGTTTCAGCAAGCGGGCATGCCCGGCCAAGGCACCAACAAACGTTCTGGACGTTTTGTAAGGCAGGCCAAACTCATGTGCGGTAGTCTTCACTATATCGGCAATCTTGCGGTAGTGTACGTGGCACACGTTGGGAAAAAGGTGATGCTCGATCTGAAAATTCAGGCCACCCACGTACCAAGAAAACCACCGGCTTTTGTTGCCGAAATTGGTGGTAGTAAGCAATTGGTGAATAGCCCAGTTGTTCTCCAATTGGTTGTTATCGTCTGGCAGCGGAAACTCGGTGCCCTCGATTACGTGCGCTGGCTGGAAGATGATGGCCAAAATAAATCCGGCAATGTAGTGCATCATCAATACACCCAGCACCACCTGCCACCACAGCAAATCGGTAAGAGCAATTGGTAAAAGGGCAATGTATCCCACATAAATCACCTTGGTCGTTAGCAGAATGATCCACTCACGCACCACATTCGCCTTCTGTTTTTTGATCAATCCATTTTTTTGGTAACGCACCAAACGCACAAAGTCTTTGAATGTAAGCCATACAATCGTTAACAGGCCGTATAAAAACCATGCATAGATAAACTGGAAACGATGTACCTTTTTCCAAGGTGTGTGTGGCGTAAGGCGCAAGGCACCCCGCGGGCTGATGTCTTCATCTTCTTCGTGCACATTGGTGTATGTGTGATGGAGTACATTGTGCTGCAACTTCCAGTTGAAGGCATTGGCCCCCACCATATTGATGGAGTAACCCAACAATGTGTTAATCCAGTTTTTGCTGGAGTAAGCCCCGTGGTTGGCATCGTGCATAATAGAAAGACCTATCCCGGCCAGGCCCAGGCTCATTACCAATACTGCTGCCAGCAATGCCCATGTGCCGGTAACCACATTGCCCAGTATCAATCCATAGGGAATAAAATAGAGGCTGAACATGACGATGGTTTTGATTACCATTTCGCGGTTGGCGTATTTGCTTACACCCTTCGTTCTGAAATATTCGTGCACGCGCTTGTTCAGTGCGGCCGAAAAATCTCTTCGAGCCGATGAAAAGGAGGGAGAATTAGTTGTTGTCATTAATGGATTTGGTTAAGCTGAACGTCTTCTGAAGTTGTTGAATCTGCGTCTCTTGTTGTCGAAAGCGGCCACCGGTGCAACTGTATTCACCGTTTGTACCGATACAAAGGGATGGTCTTGCACTACCTCGATCGAGCTCTTCGATATTTTATAAATGCCCTTCAGGTAGTCTTTCTCTTCCACATCGCAAAACGATAGCGCTATGCCCGATGCGCCTGCCCTGCCCGTGCGGCCAATGCGGTGCACGTACGTTTCTGGAACTTCCGGCAACTCGAAATTGATAACGTATGGAAGGTCGGTTACATCAATACCACGAGCGGCAAGGTCGGTGGCAACCAACACGCGAGTGATTTTATTTTTGAAGTTAGCGAGCGCCCGTTGGCGGGCACCTTGCGATTTATTTCCGTGAATGGCTTCCGCCATAATTCCGGAGCGATTCAACTCTTTCGCCACTTTGTCTGCACCGTGTTTGGTACGCGTAAACACCAACACGTTCTCCATGTCTTTCTCGCGGATTACATGCTGCAACAGCGCACGCTTGTTGGTGCGCTCCACAAAGTACACCGACTGATACACAGACTCTGATGCAGACGATACGGGGGCCACCTCAACCTTTACAGGATTGCGAAGAATGGAAGCAACCAGGTCTTTGATCTCTACCGGCATGGTGGCCGAAAAGAAAATGGTTTGTCTTTGCACCGGCAGGCGGGCAATGATGCGCTTAATGTCTTGTACAAAGCCCATGTCAAGCATGCGGTCGGCTTCATCAAGTACCAGTGTTTGCAGTCCACGTAAGTCTACAAATCCCTGGTTCATTAAATCGAGCAATCGGCCGGGAGTAGCTATTACCACTTCCACGCCCTGCTTTAACTTTTGAACCTGCGCGCCCTGAGGCACGCCTCCGAATATCACGGCATGTTTTAACTGCAGGTGTTTGCTGTAGTAGTGAAAATTCTCTGCAATCTGCAGCGCCAGCTCGCGGGTGGGTGTTAACACCAACGCCTTCAGCCCTTTGGTTTTTTGCTTGCTTAACTGCTCAATAATAGGAAGACAAAAGGCGGCTGTTTTACCTGTACCCGTTTGTGCACTGCCCAATAAATCTCTTCCCTTCAAAATTTCAGGAATGGCCTGCGTCTGAATGGGTGTGGGTACGGTGTACCCCTTTTCTTCGAGCGCCTTCAAAATGGGCGCACTCAAATTCAAATGTTGAAATGACATTTTAAAATGGTTATAAAAAAATACCAGCGCCATACCTTATGGCCTGCGAACATCGCGATTCCTGCAAGATGATTTTTTGAATCTTTTGAAGGCATCAATATAAAATCAGCGGCTTTTCGCTGCACACTGAAGTTAATTGAAGAAATGTAAAAAGCTGCTGCGTAAACGGAAGAATACCGGCAGGATAATTAATATCCTCAATTGATAGCTCAAAGATACGTGGAATTATTGGCTAATCCTACGGCACCCGTCAAAACCCTTCATTTCAGGCGGCAAAGTCGGTTATTGGAAGACTTAGGAAAAAGAATATTCAGAACTTTGTCCAAATTCGGCTGCGCTGTTTGTCTTCTGGGTGAAACAATCATTTTATTAAAACTCATCACAAAGCACCATAAAAGAATTCTACTCCCGACCTGAAGCATTGAAGAAGAGCGTGTAATTCAGGGAGGGCTACGGGTCCTTGGTCTGCCACACCGATCTCATCTCCCACGCGCGCCAGCTCAAAACGCCATCCGGATTTGGCAGCACCATAATGTTTTCGCCCGTTGGGAATATCTGGCTGGTGATGGTGGCCGCGCCTTTATTCACAAACAATTCCAGAACAGATTGATCGATCAACAACCTCAAATGAACGGTATCGCCCACAACTGCGGCACGGTCGATACTGGCAAAATCTTTTTGGAAGTCAACCCGCCCGGACCGCGTACGGTCTACAAATATTTGATTCCCCTTTTTACCAATAACTGTTTTTTCATTTCCGTTTGAGAAAAGTTCGAGAATATCGCCTTCGCCCCCAGCCCAGGTCAGTTGGACTTCTAACGATCCGCCTTTAAAATCCGACAAGGATTTTATTTCGGCACCACGCAGTTGCGCAACTTCTTCGATGGGCTGTTGATGCAAGTGGTAGCGGTTATCCTTTTTGTGCAAGGTTAGCGCTCGCGGCAGCGCCATGGCTCCCCGCCAGGGTGATGTGGGTATGTCGTTGGCATACGTCCAGTTATTCAACCAACCTACCATCAGCGTTCTGCGTGGCACGTTGTTATAAATAATGCCGGCATAATAGTCTTTGCCGAAATCAACATACTGCGGCTCTGTTTGTGCCGTAGTAAAAGAGGTGCCATCGAACGAGCCAACAAAGTACTGCATACCTACAAAGGTGGGGCCTGCCGGGTGCCCTCCCGACAATGACAACACCCATTTGCTTTCGCCTGGCTCGTTCTCAACAGGCAGTTCGTACAAGTCGGGGCATTCCCAAATACGGGTGGTGTCGCCCACCTTGCCGAACTCGCTCATGAATTGCCATTGCAGCAAATTTCTCGATTGATAGAACTGCACCACATACAAATCGGGAACCACCAAGGCCATTACCCATTTTTGCTGTGGCTCGTACCAAAACACTTTGGGATCGCGAAAGTCTTTCCGCTGAATATCCAATACCGGGTTCTGATGGTACAACTTCCACGTACGCCCTTTGTCGTTACTGTAGGCCAGGCTCTGGTGCTGGCGTAACCCCTCGTTGTTTTTATGCAAATGGCTCGTAAAAAGGGCTACCAGGCAGTCATTTCCTTCGCACAGGCCGCTGGTGTTGTTTTTGTCTACCACGGCTGTTCCGGAGAATATCATGGTGCTGTCACCGGTAAGCCGGTCGCTGTACTCTGCAACGGCCACCGGCAGATGTTCCCAATGAAGCAAGTCCTTACTTACGGCATGGCCCCAACTCATATGGCCCCATTTATCCCCGTAAGGGTTGTGTTGATAGAACAGGTGATATTCGCCCTCGTAAAACACCAGACCGTTCGGGTCGTTTATCCAGTTCTTTGCTGGCGAGAAATGGTACTGGGGCCGGAACTTTTCGGAGTAGAGGGTATTTGATTTTTCAGATGGAATGGTACATCGCATCAAAAACAGCGCAAAAAGTGCGACCCAGGTTGGCTTCGGCATACTATTTCTTTTCTACTAATTTAATAGAAGCGGAATTGATACAGTAACGAAGTCCGCTTGGCGCGGGGCCATCGGGAAAAACGTGGCCCAGGTGGGCATCGCACACATTGCAGGTAACCTCTACGCGCACCATGCCAAAACTTACATCTTTGTGGTAGGCCACCGCATCGATGGTGTGCGGCTGGGTAAAGCTGGGCCAACCGGTTCCCGATTCAAACTTGAGTGAACTATCGAACAACAGCGTGCCGCAGCACCGGCACGCATAAAGGCCTGGGTCATGTGCTTCACAATATTTGCCAGTAAAGGCTCGCTCGGTACCTTTTTTGCGGGTAATGTAAAATTCCTCATCGGTAAGCAGGTTTTTCCACTCGGCATCTGTTTTCACTACTCGGCTGGGCGGTACCGGATTGCCCTTACCGGCAAACTGCAATACGTCATTCCATTTCAGCATAAATATTTTTTAAAGTAAAACACAAAGGCGCAACGGGTGGTTTAGAAGAACCACAATTTAATTGCCATGCCCAATACAGAAACTACCATGATGCGTTTGATCCACACCTCGCCTGCCGTAACCGACCAGCGGCTGGCGAACCAGCCCCCAAGCGCATGACCAATGGCCAGAATGAAGCCCGTATACCAAAGTACCTTACCTTCCCACGCAAAAACCAACACCGAAACACCGGTGTACACTATGGCCACAAACACCTTGATGTAGTTTATTTTTACCAGGTTAAAATTGTTCACCAGGCTCAGTACGCCAATCACCAAAAAACCGATGCCGGCCTGAACAAAACCTCCGTAGATGCCAATGAAGAAAAAAAGAAAAGTTCCCAGCCATTGGTGTTTGGTTTCCATTCGTTCTGCTGCCTGTTTGGCTTTAAAGGGATCGTACAGCACCAGCACCAGGGAGAAAATCATAACCACTACAAACAAACGCTGGAAAAGTGCATCGTCCATGTGGGCGGCCAGCGTGGCACCAATTAGCCCACCCACCAAGGAAGAAATGCCCAACCACAAACTGTAGCGCAGAGGCAGTTCCACTTTCTTACTTGCAAAGCCGCCCACGGCAAACACATTCTGCGCCAGGATGGCGACACGCGAAGTGGCGTTGGCAAACGTAATAGGCACCCCCAGAAAAGTAAGTATAGGCACCGTGAAGAGCGACCCTCCGCCACCCACCGTATTCAGAAAGGCCGCAACAAAACCAACTACAATTACCAGTATGTACTCAGACCAATGCTGCATAGTAAAAAAAGCGCAGCCAAAGATGTATCAATTCACCTTGAGAATGCGCAACTCCACGCGTCTATTTTTTGCGCGGTTCTCTTCACTGTCGTTCGGCACCATTGGTTGACTTTTTCCAAAGCCAACCGGCTTCATGCGCGCCATGGCAGATCCTTTCTTGGCCAGGTAGTTCACCACGCTGAGCGCACGCTTTTCCGAAAGGCGCAGGTTGTAATCATCGTTGCCCACATCATCTGTATGTGCGGATATTTCTATGGTTACCTGCGGATTGACTTGCATCAACTCGATAATGCGGTCGAGCTCCAGGAAGGAGGACTGGTTGAGATCGGCTGAGTTGGAAGGGAACGTGATGTGATTGAGCGTGAGCTGTGCACCCTCGGCAATAGGCACCACTGTAAGGCCAATGGAGTATCCCCCTTGTCCGTCTGGCTGGCCTTCGCCTGCAATTACTGTTGCAGAAGAGAAGAAGTAACCCTTGTCGCTGCTGGTCATTACCTGGTAGCGGTCGCCTTTGCGAAGGTACACCACATCACCTGCATCGGCCACAATTACCTCATCTACCGATTCGTTATTGAAGTATACTTTTACTTTGGCTTTCTGATTAGAAACCACGTTGGTAACATCGGCCGTGTATTTTACCTTCTCATCAACCAACGCCAGGGTATGCTCCATGGCGGGTGAGAACGTTTTGGCGTTGAACTTCCACGGTTCTATTACCTGCGGAAAGGAAGCGGCTGATGAGGTGAACTCATAGTCTTTGCCTGCCTGAAGTTGTAATACCAATGGATTTTGCGCTGCCTTCAGTGTGTCGTTGTAAACAGCATCCGATCCGGATATTTTCAAGTGGGCCGTTTGGGGCTTCTTTAAATCGCGGTCTGCAACGGTTAAGGAAAGTGTGTATTCAGATTTCAAAGCGATATCGCGCTTCACCTCCAGGTATTGCTCTTGCCCCACAAAGTCGAGGGTAACCCGCTCGGGTAAGTGTTGGTTATGCCAGAACAATATTTCATACTTTTTCCCTGCTGCCAATACCAGGCTGTAAAGCCCGTCTGTACCATTGCTCTCGTGCATAAATTTATTTTCTGTCCCCACTTCAAGCACTTCAATCTCAGCCTTTAGTGGCGATTGTGTCTTTTCAGACTTCACAAAACCCTGAACCGTTACGTTGATCATCTGGCGATATTGCTGCGGAATGGTTACCGAGTAAATGTCGTTCTGGCTGTAGAAAAACATCACGTTACCGGCTGCTGCAATGCAAGGCGACTGGTCGTTGTCTTCGGCATTGATAAAGTCCAGCGCCATCGGCTCCGTCCACGAACCGTCAGGCTGAAGGCGCGTTTGGTATAAATCGTATTTACCCTTCCCTCCTTCGCGGATGGACGAAAAAATCAGTGTGTGATTGTCGGCCATTATTTTGGGGTCTCGCTCGCAGCCCAGGTTAATGGGTGCCGGAAGCGCCACAGGCTCGCCCCAGGTTCCATCCTCATTGCGGTGAGAAACATAAATGGCAAAACAGTTTTCTTTGTTCTTGCGGTCGTATGGATTTTCCTCGTTCACCCGAATGAAATACAAGTCGTTTCCATCGGCTGAAATAGAGGGGAACCCTTCGTAGCCTTCGCCTGTATTAATCGGTGCACCGATGCTCTTTGGTTCGCTCCAGTTGGTTCCATCCAACCGTTCGGAGTAGTAAATGTCTTCGCTCTCGGTTACGTCTTCAATAAAGGCGGTGAAGTATAAAATATTGCCATCGTAGCTCAAACTGGGGCCCGCCAGGAAATTGCATTTGTCGTTGATGGCTTTCAGCGGCACGGGCGGTGTCCAGTTGCCATTTTCATCGAGCTTAGACTCAAACAAACCCCATTCGTTCTTTTTGTTTGCGTCCGATTCAAAGATCATCACTTTGCCATCGGCACTGATGGTGGGTGCAAACTCCGTATTTTGGGTGGTGCTGATACCCGGCACCACTTTACGGTCGCTGCCATCTTGCGCGAGCGATGCAAGTGAGCCAAGAAAAAAAATGCCAGCTATAGTGAATTTATTCATGCGTTAGGGATTAGCGCCAATCATAATAAAGCTACCCCAATAGTAGGGTGCGTTGTACTTCTTCCTTAGTTCCAGCTGGGTGTTGCGAAATGCCAGCGTTTTGTCTTTCAACTTATTCCATTGCGAATAGAATTCCACCATCAGTTCTTGGGTGGCTTCATCGTCTACCTTCCACAAACTCATCATCAGGTTGTTGGTGCCCGCTAACAAGAAGGCCCGTTGCAAACCGTACACACCTTCACCATTCTTAATTTCACCGGCCCCGGTTTCGCAAGCTGATAAAATGACGAGGTCGGTGCGGTCGAGGTTCAGGTTGATGGCTTCATAGGCTGTAAGTATGCCATCTTCTGTTCTTTTGTTATCCGGCTCGAGTAAATATTTCTCCGCTCCACTTAATATCAGGCCCGAGCGAAGCAGTGGGTTGTTTTCAGCCTGCGTTAACTCCTGGCTTAGTACTACGGGCTGATCTGTTTCTGTGCCTTCGATAAAAAAACCATGGGTAGCGATATGCAATACACCCGTGTTTTGCTGCGATTTAATGGCGGCTTCGGAAGCTGCTGCACCCGTGTATAGACTGGCGGCCCACTTGTTGGCTTTCAGCAAGTCGCTGATTTTGCTCACCTCTTCTTTGGTGCCGGGCAATTCAGGTATTCCATCGCTCACAATGGCACGTGCCGTGGGGTTAATGTTTCGCGTGGCTTCGCTCGAAAGGTTGGCTGGCGACACTGCAGACCCCAGTCGGTAGTCGGGGCAACCGAACAAGGAAGCAGTCTGAATGGTGGTGGCAGACCGGCCGGTTTGGGCCAACTCGCGTAAGTTACTGAGCAGCTTCACCGTGAATTGTTCAATCAGGTATTGGTTGTTGGCAGTGTTAAGGAGCGTCATTACGTTTACTTTATTGTACACGCCATCGGCCGAAAAATAAATGGTCTTTACGCCTTGCAGCGATTTTTCCACCGGCTTCCAATACACCTGGTACGAGCGTGGGTTATCGGTTTGAAACTGGATGCTGTTGCGATAAAAACTGAATTCGCGGCCTTCCATTCTTTTTCCATCAGGAAAAATAACCAGTTCGGGTTGGGTAGAAGTTGCCTTCAATACCAGCGCTGCGTAGATAATGGAGTCGTTCTTCAGGTTGAGGCGCAGGCGAATCATTTCTATTGCAGCTTCATCGGGCGCCAGCCTCGCTTTCAGTTTTTGCCAGTCTATTGCTTCGCTTTGGTTATCGCGGGCAAACAACTCTGATTGGGCTGAGAGTTGTTTTTCCAGGTCGTTGGCTTTTTGTTGCAGGCTTTGTATCCGGGCCTTGTTCAGGTTTTTCTCTTCGGCATTCAGTGTGTAAAGTTCCCCTAACTCTTCTTTGGTTTGCAACCACTCGGCAAAACGCTGCAACAACACAACATCTCCGCTGGAGAGTATGCGGTTCCGGACTTTGGTAGATGCATTGAGCAGCAGCGCCTTGGTAGCCAGGCGAAAGTTGAGCAAATCGCCCAGCAGATCATTTTGTTTTGATGCGTTTTCCACCGCAAAATCCTGATAGGCCAGAATCACCTCATTGATCTTATTGAAGAATGCGGTCTTTTCTTTTTCGCTCATAGCCGGGAAAAGTTCGCGTATTTGCCCCAGGTAAAAGCCCGACACATGCTTGAACAACGGAGCGGCTTGCTGCCACTCGCCCTTTTGCTGGTGCAGCACGGCCAGATTGTATTCATTAAAAACGTAGTCGGGGTGATCTTTCCCCAACTTCACCTCCCGGATTTTTAGGGCCTGCTCCAGCAGACGTTGCGCCTCATTCAGGTTTCCCATTTCCTGGTAAACTACGCCCAGGTTGGCTGCTTTGGTCGCGTAAGCCAGTGTGTTATCACCTCCATTTTCTTTGTCTATCTGCAAAGCCTGGTTGTACAAACGGTTGGCCTTTTCCAATTGATTGGTTTTTTGATAAACTGCGGCCAGGTTCTGTAAAGAAACTGCGTAGTCGGGGTGGCGTTCGCCCAAACGGGTTTTATCCTGTTCTACCACACTTTCCAAAAGTTTCTGTGCCTCATCGTAACGCAATGTTTCCTGGTAGACGCCAGCCAGGTTTTGCTGAAGTGTGGTGTAATAACCAGAGAATGTATCGGTCTGTCTGAGTAACTCCACATACAATCGCTCTGCTTCGGCATAGTTACCCAACTGCATAAAAAGTATGGCCAACGAATTGTAAACCAACAACAGCTCATCGGGCTTGCCAGGTTGCAGTTGCTTGTAGGTTTGAATGGCGCCACGGTAACTTTTTTCTGCCTCCGCATAATTGCCTAACTGTTGATGAAGGCGTGCCATGCGGAAAGAATTACTCGCCCTCAAATCATTAGGAAGGGTGGGCGTAAGATCAATGGCTTGCAGAATCTGTAACGAGCGCTTCCACTCCCCTTTGCTTTGCAGCGCATCTGCCAGCACCATCTCATAACGGTTTTTGGTTTCAATGGATGAAGCCGCCACCACCGACTTGCTTAATACGGATATGGCCTGATCGTTTTGGTTAGATGCAATGAGTGCCTCACAATAGGTGAGTGTGGCCTCCATCACATCGTGATTGGACACGTTGCCTTCGGCTACTACAGGCTGCAAAAGCATCACGGCCGGTTCTGCCTGGTTTTGGTTCAGCAAGTGCCGCGCGGCAGTTGTTAGCATACGGAGGCGCAATGCCGGGGCCATGGCGGCAGAGTTCTGAGCTGCCTTTTGAAAATAACCAATCGCTTCGCGCGTACGCCCCTGGCGCACAGCCAGATCGCCTTGGGTGAATTGCACAAAAGCATGTTCGGTGCTATTAGGCGGAAAAAGTTTCTTCGCTAACTGATCGGCTTTGGTTAGTTCGGCCAATGCACGATCGGGTTGGTTCAGTTCAACCAGAGTGCGGGCATAGTTCAGGTAAATGGAGAAGGCGGTGTTGTTGCTCAGGGACGCTTCTGCCGCAGCTGCGGCCGCCTGCACGTAGGTTTCGTTGGCTTTCTCTAACTGCTGGTTGTTTTGGTACTCAATGGCAATGCGCAGCAATTGTTGGGCCTTCTGCTCTGCCCCCACAGCGGCACCTGCCAGCATTTTTTCTGATTCGGCCGTTTGCCCTTTGGCCAGGGCCATCTCTGCCAGACGCGCTTTGGCCTCATTATATTCGGGCAGGTTTGTCAGTTGGTTTTGTTCCAGTAGTGCGATTAACTTTTTGAATTTGTTCTCTGCAGAAGCATCCTGGTTCATCTTATGATCCAACTGTGCCGATAAGCTAAGCGTAGAGAGATAAGTCTCGCCTTCATCGGGAAATTTCACCAGCCTTTCCAGGCTCTGATCGAGCATGGCCTTGGCGTTGGGGAAGTCGCCCGTAAGGGTAAGCAACTGGCCGTAGAAGGCCTGCAGCGATGCATAGCCCGCGGTCTCATTTCCTTCGCTTGCCTCCAAAGCGGCCAATGCCTCTGCACATTTAGCGGTTGCCTCTTTCGCCTGTCCTTTTTGCTGTAATAACAGGCTGTGTTTGCGAAGTGCCTCCGGATAGGTTTTGCTTTTGGGTCCTTCCGTTTTCAGGAACAGGTTGGCTTCCTCGGCAATCCATTTCAAACCTTCATCGGGGTCGTTGCCATCCAGGCAAATAACCGTAATGAGTTGAAGGGAATAAACCTGGTTCTTTACATCTAATTGTTTGGAGGCATTGTAGGCCTTCAGCGCAGCGGCTAGTGCCTCCTGGTAATTTTGCGCCTGATAACTTGTGACTGCTTGATCGTATTCGGTTTTCCAGTCCTGGCCAACAGCGGAGTTGCTAAAAGCCAAAAAAGCAATACCAATTAACCAACAACCTAAAGATCTATACATAACGGGGGGAGTTCCATAAATAAGGTAAACCCGGCTTCTTTAAAAACCAAGCTGGGTTTACACAAGCGAGCTGAAATACCCCGAATGTGGTATGTCAGGTCGCTATTTTACAGTGGCATTGCGCAATATTCGCGAAAAAATACCGGGAACCCAACGCTTCAGGTAAATGGCCAGCGTTTCCCTGGGGCCGGCAATGTACACCTCTTGCTTTTTCTTTTGAATAGCGGTTGCCATTCTGCGCGCTACGTACGCGGGCGACAAACCCTGCGAGGTAGTGGCATCCATCTTTTCGTGCTTGGACCCATCACCCGAAAGGGCATTGACCGATATTTTTGTTTGCACCCAGCCAGGCAGAAAAAGAGTGACATGAATGTTATCTTTCCACACCTCTGCACGTAGCGAATCGAAGAAACCGTGCAGGGCGTGTTTGGCAGCCGCATAACCCGTGCGGTAAGGCGTGCCCACAATGCCCGTTACGCTGGTAATGGTGGCATAGTGGCCCGCTTTGCGTTGAATGAAATGTGGAAGCAGGTACTTGGTAAGGGCAATGGTGCCAAAGTAGTCTACCTCCATGATTCTCCTGTCTACCTCCAGCAGGGTATCTTTGGCTAAACTGCGCTGGCTGATTCCCCCATTGTTAATCAACACATCTATGTGGCCAAACATCTGAATGGCTGCTTCGGTGCACAGTTGCAACGTTTCTGCCTGCGCCAGGTCAAGCGGTAAAATGCGCACGTTGGCCTGTGCGCCTTCCGGGCAATTTCCTTTTACGCGCTCCAGTTCATCTTTCCTTCGCGAAGACAAGATGAGCCGCGCACCCCGGTTGGCAAACTCATACACCAATGCCTCGCCTATTCCGGAAGACGCCCCGGTAATCCAGACTACCTTATTATTGAAATAACTCATTCCATTTAGTTTGCGGCCGCACGGGCCAGCTTCTGATCTTCAGAATAGATCCAGATGGCATAAATGCCAATGGCCGTGCCGATGGGAAAAGAAAACAACTTGAGGCAGCCGATGATGAGCGCCAGAATGGTAGCCCAGCTTTGCCGCGACAACAACCCGATACCCGCAATGAGTGTAGGAAGCGAGAATAAAAAAATCACAAACCCGGGCACATAGCGCACAATAGCCATCACAAATTCCATAATACGCTGGTCTTCGGGGTTCATCTCGTCAAGGGCGAAAGAAAAAATCAGCGAAAGCAATGCATTGAGCATCAGCATGCCAATGATGGTGAGCAGCGAGGAAATGACATATAAAATGCCCAGCACTTTCTTATGTCCGTCTAAACGTTGTGCGTCCATAGGGGTAGTTTGCAGCAAGTTAACAAAGAGTTTTAACTCTTGCGCTCGTACACCACAAAATCGAAGGCATGGGCATGGCGTTCGTCTGCCGGGTGGGCCTTACGCGATGTTTCCTTCCACAAGGATTTATCTACCTCCGGAAAAAACACATCGCCCGGAATGTTCGACTTGATTTCGGTGAGGTAAAGGCGATGGGCCACGGGCAAGGCAAGTTTATAGATTTCTGCACCACCAATCACAAATACTTCGTGCTCGTTGGCAGTCTGGGCTCCGCGCAGCGCTTCTTCAATGGTAGCCACTACCCTGCAGCCGGGTGCCAGGAGGTTTTGCTGCCGCGTAACAACCCAGTTGGTGCGATCGGGTAGCGGTTTGAACTTCGCAGGCAAAGAATCGTAGTTTTTTCGACCCATAATAACGTGATGACCTTTGGTGGTCTGCATGAAGTACTTCATGTCATCCGGCAGTCGCCACGGCAAATCGTTGTTCTTGCCTATTACTCCGTTTTGTGCCACCGCTGCTATCAGAGAAATGATCATGGGCCAAAGATCAGATTTTATTACCCGCCAGGAACTCCTGCGGCCGCATTTTTCTCTTGCCTTCGGGCTGCATTTGGTCTATTTGCAACCAGCCGTCTGTTGCCTTCACCCTCACGTACGATTTTTGATCGGTGTCTATGTCGCCCGGGTGGCCCGGCATTTTGCTATCCGCCAGAGATACTGCGAAAATTTTATAAGTCTTACCATTCAGGTTTGTCCAAGCAGTGGGGTAAGGACTGAGCCCGCGAACGAAATTACGCACGGCCTCTGCCGGTTGGTTCCAGTTGATCTGACAAGTCTCTTTGAAAATTTTGGGAGCATGTTTGATGGCAACGCCTTCTGGCTGTGGATTGGACCGATGTTCGCCCCTTTCAATAGCCTGCACGGTTTTTAAAACCAACTCTGCACCTTTGTGCATCAGACGTTCGTACAGTGTTCCAACGGTATCGCTATCGTGTATGGGCTCTTTCTCCTGAAAAATAATGGAACCGGTATCAATTTCATGTTTCAGGAAGAACGTGGTAACACCGGTTTCCTTCTCGCCATTAATAATAGCCCAATTGATGGGCGCAGCACCGCGGTATTGCGGCAATAGCGATGCGTGCAGGTTGAACGTGCCCAATTGTGGCATGGCCCAAACCGCCTCGGGCAACATGCGAAAAGCCACCACGATCTGCAGATTGGCATGGTAGTTTTTAAGTGTTTCCAAAAATACTGGCGACTTCAGGTTAGTGGGCTGCAGCACCGGAATATGATGCCTGAGCGCACATTCCTTTACCGGTGATGGCACCAGCTTTTGCCCACGCCCCTGTGGTTTATCGGGTGCGGTAATAACAGCCACCACATTATACTTGCTCTCCACCAGTATTTCCAGGCTCGGCACAGCAAACTCGGGTGTGCCCATGAAAATGATACGGAGGTTATTGGCAGATGTCATCGGGTTCATCATTTGTATTCAATATCAATCAACATATGTTATGGACATTGCAGTGGAGAATTTCCAGTAACAATTGCCTCTAAACTGCCGTTCCTAATCCCTCAATCCCTTCCTCATATACTTTTTGCAGATGGGGCACTGCTGCCAATCGTGGCCACGGGCGGGGCAGTACTTGCGCCCAAAGTAAATGATTTGCAGGTGTGCCTTGTTCCATTTATCCTGCGGTATTAGGCGCTTCAGGTCGCGCTCGGTTTGCTCCACACTTTTTCCATTACTTAACCCCCAGCGGTAGGCCAAACGGTGAATGTGTGTATCTACCGGAAAAGCCGGATGGCCAAACCACTGCGTCATTACCACCGAAGCAGTTTTATGGCCCACAGCAGGCAGCGCCTCCAACTCATGAAAAGTAGAGGGCACCGCTCCTTCGTATTTTTCTACAAGAATCTTTGAAAGCCCGTAAATACCTTTTGATTTCATGGGCGACAACCCGCAGGGTTTGATGATCTCGCGGATTTCCTCCACGGTCATCTTGATCATGTCGAAGGGATTGTCTGCTTGTTTAAAAAGCAGGGGTGTGATTTTGTTCACCCTTTCGTCTGTGCATTGCGCTGACAGCAGCACGGCAATTAGTAACGTATAGGCATCTTTGTGGTGAAGCGGCACTTCTACTTCCAGGAAATGTTTTTCCAGAATGTTTAAAATGTCTGCTACCTTTTCTGCTTTGGTCATCAGGAATTTACGCTATGATTCAAAAAAGGCATCGCCAGAAGGCAATCACCTCGCCCCGTACCCCAACACCATCTCGCACCTTCATTAAACTCATGGATACAATAAGTACTTCTTGCGTTTTTCCTTGAATGCCTCCAGGTCTTTTTGCCAGGTTTCGCGTATTTGTTCTTCGGTGAGTCCTTGTTTAATCTGCTCTTTCAGTTCGGCATTGCCCGCCAGCTTATCAAAATAAGGTGTAAAAAATTTCTCCTTGTCGGGGAAGAGATTGTAAAAATAGATCAGGTGCTTCAACGATATTTTCCTTTCCGGCTCTTCGTTGCGCAGATCGATACCAAAGCACTTCTGGTTTTCAAGGGGCGGGTACTTCGATTTGTCGGGAATAGAAACCGGAGTAAATTCAAAAGGCTGGTCTTTCAGATCGGGATGACCCAACACCTCGAACGGCATGGCTGTGCCACGACCCAGACTCATTACGGTGCCTTCGAACAAGCAGATGTAGGGGTACAAATTCACTGCATGGTTGTTGGGCAGGTTGGGCGAGGGCGCAATGGGCAACTTGAATGGGTCCTCATGCTTCCAGTATTTTACCGTGATCACTTCCAGTTCGCATTTCTTTCCACCTGCCAGCCATCCTTCGCCATTGATCATCTGCGCCAGTTCGCCCACGGTCATGCCATGCGCAATGGGTATGGGGTGCATACCAATAAACGATTTGAACTCCGGCTTCAACACCGGGCCATCAATAAAACTGCCGTTGGGGTTGGGGCGATCCAGAATGATCACTTTCTTTTTGTTCTCGGCACAGGCTTCCATCAGGTAATGCAACGAGCTGATGTAGGTATAAAAACGGGTACCTACATCCTGTATATCAAACAACACGATGTCTACATCTGCCAACTGTTTGGCGGTGGGTTTTTTATTGTCGCCATACAAAGAAATTACCGGCAGGCCTGTGCGTGGGTCTACGCCATCTTTTATCTGCTCGCCATCGGGCACGTTGCCACGAAAGCCGTGTTCGGGGGCATAGATTTTTACCAGGTTTACTTTCAGGCTTTTCAACAAGTCGGCCAGGTGGGCGTGGCCCAGGGCCGCGGTGTGGTTTGCCAATAACCCCACACGCTTACCTTGTGTTTTGGCTACAATCTCATCTAACTGCTCGGTGCCCACCAACACACGGGGCTGTGCTTGCAAAAAGGCTACACAAGCGGTTAGCATAAAGGTGCATATTCTAAACATTTTTGCAGTATTTTGCTTCGGCATAAATCCAAAATTAAGCCAAACTGATTGAACCTTTCTTATTTCATTGCTAAAAGAATTGCGCGCGAGCAACCCGGCACCTTCTCGGCTACCATCAACAAAATTGCGGTGGTAACCATTGCCGTAGGGCTGGGTGCCATGATTGTTTCTTTTTTGGTGATGCTGGGCTTTCAGCAAACGGTAAAAAATAAAATCTACAGCTTCAGCTCGCACCTGCTCATCACCAAGTTCACCATGAACAACTCCATTGAAGAGCAGCCCTTCTTTTACAACATAGACCTTTTCAAAAATCCGCAGCAGTTCCGGTGGGTAGACCACGTGCAAGAGTATTCGCAGAAGCCGGGTTTGTTAAAAACAGACGATGAAGTACTGGGTGTGATCTTCAAAGGCGTGGGCAAAAGTTTCGATCAGGCACGCTTTCAGGAAAATATGCTGGAGGGCTCGTTCATTCACTTTCCTGATTCAGGCTATGCGCGCGAAGTGGTACTCAGCAAAATCATCAGCGATAAAATCAATGCCCGCGTAGGCGATGACATTGTGATTCACTTTTTTCAGAACCCCCCGCGCTTTCGCAGGCTGAAAATAACCGGCATCTACGAAACCAACCTGTCGGACTATTTCGACAACCGCATGATCATTGGCGACCTGCGCCTGGTGCAGCGCCTGAACGACTGGGCCGATAGTGTGGCCGGTGGCATTCAGGTTTACATCAAAGACCCGGAGAAAGCGGAAGAAGCTTTAGTTGAAATTGGCGAAAGCATGGACTACGACTTGTACATTGAAAAAACCAGCGACACCTACCTGCAGGTGTTTGAGTGGCTGGGACTGGTGAACCGGCAGGTGCTCATTCTGCTGGCCGTGATCTTAACGGTGGTGTGTGTGAACATGATTTCGGTGGTGTTGATTTTGGTGATGGAACGTACCCAAATGGTGGGTATGCTGAAAGCCTTGGGCGCAGCCAACCGCACCATTCGGGCTATTTTTGTTTACAACGGGCTGCACCTGGTGGCGCGCGGTCTCCTCTTTGGTAACTTGTTGGGCCTGGGTGTATGTTACCTGCAGTATCGCTTTCAGTGGATTAAACTCAACCCGCACGACTATTACATGAGCTACGTACCCATTCACTGGAACTGGGAAGTGGTGGCGTGGCTCAACCTGCTGGTGCTGGCGGTGGTAACGGTTGTGCTGCTGTTGCCCACGGCCATGGTGGTGCGCATCAACCCCATCAAAGCCATCCGCTTCGACTAAAAATCCAACAGCCGTTGTAACATCTCTGCTGCGGTAAACGCCTCTGCTTCATGTTGAAGAAGTTTACAGGCTCATTCCTGCTCGCGCTGCAAAACATTCGTTCTCATTTCTTCCACACCCTGCTGTCCATTCTCGGCATTGTGATTGGTGTGGCCGCGCTGGTCATCATTCTATCGCTGATCGATGGCATGGAAGTGTTGGCGCGTAAACAACTTAGTGCCAAAACCTCCGTAAAAGCAGTGAGCATTCGCACCGAGCCCACCAAATCAGTGAACCAGGTGCGAATCAGAAAAGATACGTTCGCCCTACTAACGCCACGGGTTTTCAAACACCTCGACAGCCTGACAAGCCATCAAGGAAAACCGTATTTATACACCGTCTTTTCCAGAGAAGTGCGGATGAAGGGAAGCGACTCGGTGCGTGGCGCAAATATTTTTGCCATCTCGGCCTCCTCTCAAGAAAAACTCACCATCAAAGCAGGCGATTTTTTACAGCCATCTGCTTTCGAACACAGACAGGCAGATGCACTGATCAATCATCACCTGGCCTTAAGCCTACAGCCCGATTCGTTGAAGTGGTCTCAGCTACTTGGCGATACGCTGACATTCGCACAACACCACGTGCGAGTAATCGGTGTGGTGGGCTCGAAGGCAACCGCGCCCGAAGTTTTTGTACCCATCACTTTTCTTACGGAAAAAGAGTTGCAGATGTACCCGCCACAGGCTGTTATTGAGGCGCACGAGGTAGAATACGTTGCCTCGCTGAAAGAAAATGTGGTGCGTATACTTGTTGGCTACGCCATTGATCCTACCGACTTTGTGGTGGAGACCAACGAGTTCTGGGTTGAAGAAGTGACCAAGGGGTTTTTGTTGTTCCGCATTATAATGGGCCTGATTGTGGGTGTTTCGGTTCTGGTGGGCGGCATCGGAGTGATGAACGTGCTGTTGATCAGCGTGACGGAGCGCACCGTGGAGATAGGAGTTCGAAAAGCCGTAGGCGCCAATCGCAAGGATATTGTGATGCAATTCCTCGCTGAATCCATCACCGTTGCTATTTTCGGAAGCGGGCTGGGCCTGTTGCTGGGTTTAGTGGTAACGGTGGCCCTGGTGCCTATTGTGAAAATGCTTGTAAACGTACCCTTCGAGGCGGCCTACACCTGGAATACATTTGTGGTAGTTTCAGTCACTGCCGTATTGATTGGTGTGTTGTTTGGAACTTACCCTGCGCTGCGAGCCTCGCGCCTGGACCCGGTAGAGGCCATTCGAAGAGAATAATGGCTTCTAAAAACTTTACTTCTGTGTTGGCTTGCCGTTCCGGAGCCAAAGGAACCATGAGTTCAGAGCCAGACTTATTGTGTGGCCGGAATGTATTTCCTGAACCAGCTTTGCACCGTCATCTGTATCACGCCAAAGAAAGCTTCTTTAAAAATACCGGGCGACATTTTACTTTGCCCGCGGGTGCGCTCGGTGAAAATGATCGGTACTTCCGTCAGTTTGAAGCCATACTTCCAGGTGGTGAATTTCATTTCGATCTGAAACGCGTAGCCAATGAATTTTATCTCATCCAATGGTATCGTTTCCAGCACCTTTCTGCGGTAACACACAAACCCGGCCGTTGTGTCGCGTATCGGCATGCCGGTTACCAATCGCACATAAGTGCTTGCAAAATAAGACATCAGCACACGGCCCATGGGCCAGTTCACTACATTTACGCCCGTGGCATAGCGCGATCCAATAGACAGATCGAAGCCCTTTTCAGCACACGATAAATACAGTGGCACCAGGTCCTTCGGGTCGTGAGAAAAATCTGCGTCCATTTCCAGCAGATATTCATAGCCGTGCTGCAAGCCGTACTTAAAGCCGGCAATGTAGGCGGTGCCAAGACCCTGCTTACCCGATCTCTGCAATAAATGAATCTTGGTTTCGGTGGTGTTGAATGTCTGTTGCAGTTCTTTCACCAGTTCCGCAGTTCCATCGGGCGAACCATCGTCTACTATCAGAACGTGAAAATCTTTGGGCAGGGCCAATACGGCCTCAACTATCAAGGTAATGTTTTCTCTTTCGTTATATGTAGGGATAATAACGAGGGCGTTGCTCACTTTTCCGCTTTTGGTGAACAACAAATCTAAAGAAAAATGATTCTTCGTGAAATAGCTTCCCGGTAGATGGGCAATTGTTGATATTTACTGACTGAAACAGGTGCACTGCTTGCGTGCCAGCAAGTTTGCAGCGCCTGGATTTCATCGGCCTGCCTGCAGGCGGGTATCTCACTTTAAATGAAGAAATTGCCAAAATGAATCGTTGTATTTTTCTGGACCGCGATGGGGTTTTGAATGTAGACAACCCGCAGTACACCTACCTTACCACACGCTTTCACATTATTCCCGGTGTGCCGGAGGCGTTGTACTCGCTGAAGCAGGCAGGCTACTATCTGGTGGTAGTAACCAATCAATCGGGTATTGCGCAAGGCATTTACTCGCAGCGCCAGATGGAGCTGTGCCACCTCTACCTGCAAGATGCGTGCGAGCACGTAATCGATCACTTCTATTTCTCGCCCTATCATCCTTCTGTTACTGCCTCGCTGGCGCGCAAGCCGGGCACGCTGATGTTCGAAAAAGCCATTGCCAAATACAACATTGATGCACGCCACTCGTGGATGGTGGGCGACCGTGGCCGCGACCTGATCCCCGCAAGGGCTATGGGCATACGCACCATACAAGTGGGCGATGAGGTGGAACCCGAAAACCGCGCTGAATTTAAAGTAGACAACCTCTGGCAGGCCGCCTCGTTGATTTTGACCAAAGCGGCTGAAGAAAAAAGCAAACGCCAGCGTTGGGTGATGCAATAAAAAGAGAGGCTGCCGGCAAGCAGCCTCCCCATTTCTCTCGTTCAGGCATTGGCCGTTTCCAGCACCGCCAGCTCTTTGGAAAGTTTTTGTTGCAGATCGTAAGGCACGGGTGCAAAGTCTGCCAGTTGCTGGCTGAACCTGCCACGCCCCTGCGATAGCGAACGAAGCGTGGTGGAATACCGGTCGAGTTCTGCCAGCGGAGTGCGCGCCTTGATTACCTGGTAGTTGCCACGCGTGTCCATACCCATAATCAAGGATCTGCGCGTTTGCAGATCGCCCATCACATCGCCCATCATTTCTTCGGGTACCATTACTTCCAGATCGCAGATAGGCTCCAGCAGTTGAGGTTCTGCTTTCAGAAAAGCATCTTTAAATGCCATCATGCCGGCAATCTTAAATGATATATCGTTGGAATCTACCGGGTGCATTTTGCCATCAAACACCATCACGCGCACATCGCGCACATACGATCCAGTAATGGGGCCCTCTTCCATCTTTTCCATCACGCCTTTCAATATGGAAGGAATGAAACGCGTATCGATAACGCCTCCCACAATGCAATTGTAAAACACCAGCTTGCCGCCCCAGTCCAGGTCTATCACCTCCTTGCCGCGCACGCTGTATTCGGTTGG